>DAOTWD010000059.1:0-16827 GCA_034435975.1 Chloroflexaceae bacterium
GAAGTCGTCACTACATCTGTCACTTCCCACCCTTAGAATTGGCAGCAGGCCAGTTCATCTCCTGCCGTGCCTCAGTGCTTCACCCGGCCATGCATGCGATCAATGTTCCGGCTCGATTCAGCTCATCAGGACGGCGCAGGCCCCCGCGAACCCCGCTTGTCGGCCCGTTGTGGTGGCAAAGTCCCCACGATGGGCCGAAAAAGAACCGCCTGGAAGGGCACGGCCCTCCAAACCACCCTCATCTGAACGGTTCCCTATACCCGTACCTGTACAAAATACCACAAATAATGAGTGTGAATAAATGTACAACATAAAATAGTTGCATATTCGCTTGAGGACGGGCAGTAATAGGTGTGTGAAGTAATATACAAAGAGAAATAAACCGATTATACTCTTATCAAATCAAGCTTGTGATTAAACCTTCAAGGAATTTAATTGAAAATTATTTGTTAATATTATGGTTATATATGTGATCAATTTCTGGTTAATGTGTTATAAGATGCGGTAATTCTATTGACAAGTGATATATGCCATGCTACATTAACACTGAGCCAGAAACAATTCTTGCCTAATATGTTATCATAGCGTGATCGTTATGTTCGTTGTAAGCAGGATTCCAGGACTTATAGCAATCCTACATCCGTTGTGAAGAAATGGAGTCTAGGCTTTCGTCTGGCCTAGTCTAAAGGCTGAACTCCAGTTTACAATTGAGATAAGCTTGCTAGATAGCGCTTTTAGGATAGAGCAATCCTACTGGCAGAAGCGCTACCCAGGCTTTAGACTCGAATCTGATTTACCAGCGAAGGTTTTGCGGCGCGGATGCCTATGTCACCATGAGCGCCACAAGCAGCATACCTTGCACACGATGCGGGACGCTTCGTTGCATGCGGTATGGCCGATCAACGCGACGGTTGCCCTTGTCTTATATAGGACTTACGCAGTCGTTCATCACCCAATAGATTTCGCCTTCGGCAGAGCGGTACTTTTTCTTTTTTTTGGTTCCACATTTTCGCCGAAGGCGAAAATGTGGAACCAAAAGAGAGTCCCTTCCATGCTGCCGCAGGCACAAAAGACGTGATCTTCGAGCGACCGCGTAAGTCCTGTTATATATAGCAATCCTTTTGTCATTGTAAACCGGGAGTCCAGGCGAAAGCCTGGACGGAGCTAGACCAGGCGAAAGCCTGGACTCCATTTCTTCACAACTGATTGAGGATTGCTATAGCGTGTGACGTTGCCTTCGTCATACGCTCAATGTTGGTGGGCCTGGAACGCCTGGTCTACGGTAGCACGACCATGGGACGTGGTGATCATGCATGATCACGACAATTCCCAGGACACTGCCGATACCCGGTTGACGTTACCTTATGCCCGCCGGATTGTGCTAGCGCTGCTCAATGCTGGGGAAGTACCCCATGGTTTATAGGTCATTGGAACGTCAGGAGGAAAACACATGCTGGTTGATTTCGTGAATCTGTTGGCACCGTTCGCCCTGTCCATCTATTTACTGGGCATGCTGCTACGATTCGGACGCTGGTTTATGGCCGTCAGATATCCACGGCTACGGCGTATGGGCCTGTTCCGGCCCCGCTGGATTCCCCGTCGCCAGGCCGCTGGCTGGTCTGAACGTCGCCCTGGTTTGTTGACCGATTGACGCTCTTTCAAACCAGGTCGTATGGCACACTGGTGTTGCCCAGCCTCCAGGAAGGAGAAGTTGCTATGGAAAAGTATGTACAACAGCGCGAAGTTTGGGATAGGATGGCGGATGCGTTCCAGCCCACAGAGAGCCAGACCAGCGTTGAACCGCTGGCAGATCGGAGCGGGGGGGCGGGAGTTGATACACAACTGGCCCCGCCGCCAGCACAATCGGCACCGATTAATCTGGTTGGACGACGCGAGGCGTTGCAGCACATGACCCAGAACGTCCTGGCCGGGCTGACGCTCGCGCTGTGGTCTAGCCAACCCAGGGAGGCGCAAGCGGCTGCGTCCAGGCTTGAAACGCTGGAACTGCCTGAATTGCCGCCGCCGCAACCTGGCGAGGATGTCTTGATGCGTATGATGCGTGATCTGCAACGCGCTTTGGAAAAGCCAATGGAGCAGCGGCGCTGGATAATGGTTATTGATCTGCGCAAGTGTGTGGGCTGCCACGCCTGCACGATCGCCTGTGTCGCCGAGAACGCGCTACCACCGGGTGTTCTCTATCGCCCGGTCATGGAAGAAGAGGTTGGCACCTATCCCCATGTCGCCCGGCGCTTTTTACCCCGCCCCTGTTTACAATGCGCGAACCCACCCTGCGTGCCAGTCTGCCCGGTACATGCGACGTGGAAGGGCGCTGATGGAATCGTGGTTATTGATTATGATGCGTGTATTGGCTGCCGCTACTGCATCACGGCCTGCCCCTATGGCGCACGCTCGTTTGATTTCGGCGAATATCACAGCGATAACGCGCCGCATCGCGCCGAATATGACATGGTCGCCAGTCCCGAATATGGTCAACTCCGAGGACGACAGGGTCGGCAGTCGCCAGTGGGCAACGCCCGCAAATGCCACTTCTGTAAGCACCGCATTGAGAAGGGCATGCTCCCGCAATGCGTGACCACCTGTATCGGGCGTGCAACATTCTTTGGCGATGCAAACGACTCCGCTAACCTGGTTTCAGAGTTGATTGCGTCACCCAATGTGATGCGACTCAAAGAGGAGTTGGGCACTGAGCCGAGTGCCTATTACCTGATCTAAAGGAAGGATAGAGGTGTCACAATGGAATACAATCTCACTTCGGATGAAGTGACGCACCAATCTGGCGCGTGGAGGACGGATGCAAACACGATCGCCCCCCACCTTACCACACAACGGCCACGCTGGATGCAAACGCTCTTTTATGGCAGTCTCGCAATTCTGTCGATCATCGGGCTGATTGCGCTGGGTGTGCGTATGGTAGAAGGGTTGAAAGTTACGACGCTGACCAGCCCGATGGGGTGGGGTATGTGGGTCGCGTTCTACATCTACTTTATCGGACTATCGGCCGGGTCATTTTTGTTGTCTACCTTGATCTATGTGTTTGGTATGGAACAGTATGAAAAAGCAGGACGGATGGCGCTGCTCTCAGCTCTGTTTGCGTTGGTGGCGGGTATGCTATTTGTCTGGATCGATCTGGGGCATCCCTGGCGATTCTGGTATGTGTTCACCCGCTGGAACTATACCTCGGTGCTGGCCTGGGAAGTGATTGCGTATGGGTTTTATATTACCGTATTGGCCTCAGAACTCTGGCTGCTGATGCGTTGCGACCTGGCAGATCTGGCACTGCGCACGACTGGCTGGCGACGGTGGTTCTATCGTGTGGTCTCTCTGGGGTTCCGTTGCCCGCAGCAGCAGAGTGAGTATCAATATTGTCACACACAGAGTATGCGTCGGGTTAAGACGTTGGGCATAATTGGTGTTCCTGTCGCCATTATTGTGCATGGTGGCACCGGTTCGATTTTCGCGGTCGTACTTGCCAAGCCATACTGGTACACCGGGCTGTTTCCGATCATCTTTCTGGTCTCGGCGCTTGCCAGTGGTGCTGCCCTGATGACCTTCCTCTATGGCTTTTTTGGGCGTAAAGATGAGGAGCATTTCGGCATCACGCGCGGCCTGGCCAACCTGATGCTGCTGTTCATTGGGATCGACCTGATCCTGATAGCAGCGGAGTTGCTGGTGGGATTGTATGGCAACATCCCGGAGCATCTGGAGGTCTACCATGCGCTCCTGTTTGGTCAGTTTCGTTATACTTTCTGGATTGGGCAGATGTTGGTGGGCATCCTGATCCCCATCCTGCTGGTTACGCTGCCACGTATGCGCCATAATCCCTTCTGGCTGGGACTGGGGGGGTTGAGTGCGGTGATTGGCATTGTCGCCGTACGTTTCAATCTGGTGGTGCCGGCCTACATTGTTCCCATGCTGCCAGGGTTAGACCATGTGATTAATCAACCACGCTGGGCATACTCCTACTTTCCCAGTTTCTGGGAATGGGCCAGCAGCATTGGTGGCGTTGCACTGGTGGTACTTCCGTTCAGCATCATGTTTCGGCTGTTACCACTGTTCCACGAGATTGGCGAGCAGTTCAAAGATGATGAAGACGACGGTGGTACGGCTGACACGATACCAGTCGTGCCGGAGCAGAGTCGCGTGATTGGTCAACAGTTCAAGCAAGATGTAGGAGGTGCTACCAATGTTTAGACGAAAATCGCGGCAGAATAAGCAAGCGGCTGATTCTGGAATGTCGTCAAGTCGGCGTCAGTTTCTGAAAATCGGTGCATTCACGGGTGGGGCAGCATTGCTGGGCAGTTGTTCTTATCAACAGATAAGAGATTCGTTCCAGGGATCGGGGGACTATCCGTATGCCGATCCGGAGAACATCCTCTATTCGGTCTGTTTGCAGTGCAATACCGGCTGTGGGATTAAGGTGAAGCTACACGATGGCGTGGCTGTCAAAATCGACGGCAACCCGCGTGCCCCACAGACTCTCTGGCCGCATCTGCCATACGAAACATCGCCTGTGATGACGGCACCGATTGACGGTGCGATCTGCCCGAAGGGTCAGGCAGGTCTCCAGAGTGTCTACGACCCCTATCGCATCCGTACTGTCCTCAAACGGGCGGGCAAACGCGGCGAGAACCAGTGGGTGAGCATCCCTTTCGACCAGGCGATCCAGGAGATTGTTCAGGGCGGGCAACTGTTCAAAGATGTCCCTGGCGAGGAGAACCGGCATGTATCCGGGTTGCAAGAGATCTGGGCGTTGCGCGATCCACAGGTTGCGCAGGCGATGGCCGCCGATGTTGCCGCGCTTAAAAAGATAATCACCAGCGTGCGTAGCGGCCAACAGCCCGAAAGCGCCGTGCAGGATGCTATTCGCGCCTTCCAGCAAAAGTACCGCGAGCATCTAGACACGCTGATCGACCCTGATCATCCCGATCTGGGGCCCAAAAACAATCAACTGGTCTTCAACTGGGGGCGCTTGAAGGCCGGGCGGGGAGACTTTATTCAGCGCTTTGTGCGGGATGCGTTCGGCTCGGTGAATGCCCATGGGCACACGACGGTCTGTCAGGGCAGCCTCTATTTCACTGGCAAAGCGATGAGCGAGCAGTGGGGCTATGACGCGAAGGCCCGGACAGTCAAATGGACGGGTGGCAAGAAGTTCTACTGGCAGGCAGACACCGGAAACACGCGGTTCATCCTCTTTGTGGGTGCATCCCCTTTTGAGGGCAATTATGGCCCTCCAGGACGCTCGGTACGCATCACGCAGAATATTGTGGAGGGCCGGCAGCGGATAGTAGTGGTCGATCCGCGGTTCTCCAAAACGGCTTCAAAAGCCTGGAAATGGCTGCCCATTAAGCCCGGTACGGAAGCGGCGCTGGCATTGGCCATGATCCGCTGGATAATCGAGAACGACCGCTATGACGCACGCTACCTTGCCAACGCCAACAAAGCCGCCGCCCAGTCCACGGGCGAGCCGACCTGGTGTAATGCCACCTGGCTGGTGGTGATCGACGCGAACGGTCAGCCGGGTAAGTTCCTGCGGGCGCACGAGATTGATGTGGCACCCGTTCAGCAACGAAACGCTGAGGATGGTAGCACCTATGATTATGAGTTGTTCGTTGTGTTGCGCAACGGCAAGCCTGTTGCCGTCGATCCGAATGACGACACCCAATCGGTTGAGGGCGATCTGTTGGTGGATACCACGTTACGCACCGCCGACGGGCAGTCAGTTCAGGTCAAGTCGTCATTGCAACTGCTCTACGAATCGGCGCAGGAACACACCGTCGAAGAGTGGGCGCAGATCTGCGGACTGGAAGCCGCGGACATTGTCGCGGTGGCACACGAGTTCACAGCACACGGCAAGCGTGCGGTTGCCGATATTCACCGGGGTGTCAGCCAGCATACCAACGGATTCTATAACTGCTTTGCTTTCAACGCGCTGAATCTGCTGATCGGCAACTACGACTGGCAGGGTGGCTTCATTTCGGCCAGTGCGTGGAACATCACTGGCGATAACGAGAATCAACCCTTTCTGTTCAAATCCCTGCATCCGCGTAAGCTGAACGCCTTTGGTGTCACCAGCATCCGCCACGATATGATGTATGAAGAGACGACTCTGTTTACGGGTTATCCCGCCAGACGCCCGTGGTACCCGCTCTCCAGCGACATCTATCAGGAAGTTATTCCCAGTATTGGTGACCAGTATCCGTATCCGGTGAAGTGCCTGATACTTTATATGGGATCGCCTGTGTATGCGTTGCCCGGTGGCAATGAGCTCATTCCGATCTTGATGGACACCGAGAAACTGCCGTTGTTCATCGCCAATGACATTGTTGTTGGCGAGACCTCAATGTATGCTGACTACATCTTTCCCGACCTGAGCTATCTGGAGCGCTGGGAGTTCCACGGCAGCCACCCTTCCTTTTCAAGCAAAATCCAGCCTATCCGCCAGCCAACGATTGCACCTATTCCCGAAACTGTCTCTGTAGCTGGTGTGGAGATGCCCATCTCGCTGGAGACCATGCTGCTGGCACTGGGCGTAGAACTCGGTTTGACCGGTTTTGGACGTGATGGGTTCGCTCCAGGTGAGGATTTCACTCATTTTGACCAGTATTACCTAAAAATGGTAGCGAATGTGGCGGCAGGAGATAAACCCGGTCAGGAAGTACCCGATGCCAGTGATGAGGAAGTGGCACTGTTCCTCCAGGCACGCCGCCACTTGCCACGCAGTGTATTTGAGGTCGAGCGCTGGAAACAGGCATGTGGCGAAGCATGGTGGCGCAAGGTCGTTTATGTGCTCAACCGTGGTGGGCGCTTTGAAAACTTCGATCAAGCCTATGTGAACGAGCAGGTCAGGAATAAGTATGGCAAGCTGGTCAATCTCTATAGCGAGAAGGCTGCTACAGCCACCAATGGTATGACCCCGACTCTGTTCAGCGGCATCCCACGCTTCTTCCCACCCTACACCGATTGTATGGGCAACCCGATCAATGATGAGGGCCACGATCTGCGGCTGATTACCTTCCGCGATATTACAACCACCAAGTCACGCACTATCAGCAACTACTGGCTGTTGAATATACTGCCCGAAAACGTGCTGTTGCTCAATCGGCTCGACGCGGAGCGCTTGAGATTGCACGATGGGGATAGCGTTCGGGTTCGTTCGGTTTCCAACCCGGATGGCGAGTGGGATCTGGGCCATGGGAATCGCCGCCAGCTCATCTTGTCAGTCAAAGTAATTGAGGGCATTCGGCCGGGCACAGCCAGCTTTGCTGTTGGGTTTGGCCACTGGGCGTATGGTGCAAACGATATCATTATCGACGGCGAGCGTATACAGGCCGATCCACAGCGTGCCAGAGGGACGCATCTCAATGCTGCCATGCGTACCGATCCTGTTCTCAAAAACACGGCTTTGACTGATCAGGTTGGTGCCAGCGTGGTCTTCTTTGAGACACTGGTCAAACTGGAGCGAGTCTAAGCTGATCGCTGATCGCCGGCCACATGCAGTAGTGGGTGGTTGGCGGTCGGCAGTCAGCATCCGTCAACGCCATCCCATAGCAACCAGCACCACCGTGAACAGCGCGACCACCAGCTCTTGCATCCCGACGATTGGAGTGGGTGTGTTCAGGCTACGCGGTAGCAAGCCAATCCATGCCCGGACGGCGAGGAGACCGGCGGCAGTCGCGGCGAGCCAGGAGATCAGACCGAGCCACGCAAACCCGACCACAAGCGCGAATGCACCAGTGTGAACAAGATAAACTGGTACACGTCGGGTAGCCTGACCACGTGCCAGACGCAACCGGGTGCGCACATACACAATACTGGTGAGCGCCCAGAGCGAGAGTATTGCCCATAACCCCAGTGCCGAAGCCAACACCTCTCCGCCTGCCAGCAGCAGTGCTGCGGCTATTGCTTGTAGCGCGGTTGCGCCGGCCAGTTCTGCGATCAGGGTGCGACTCTGGCGTCGCAGATCCGCCAACAGTTGCACGAGCAGCAGAGGCATTGCCAATAGCAGAGGTAGCCAGAAGGCATGGTCTGTGACCCACAGAGCGATACTGGCAGCCAGCAAGGATAGTATGGCATAGAGGCAGGCAAACCGTTCAGCCCAGATCGTGCGTGGATAGCGTTTGCTGCGTCGCCAGTCGCCCAACGCCAGTTTGAGCGGTTGACGGGTGAGAAAGGCCCCCAGGGCTGCCAGACTTAGCCACCCCCCTGCAACAGTAGGGCTAATCCACAGGCCCGTCAGGATAGGAGCGATGAGGAAAGCCCATCCACCATGTTCGGTTGGTAACGCAATCAGGCGCAGGCGCACCGTCTGGGTTGGGAATGCTGCTGGCATCGCGTTAGCTCTCAACGACGCAGTAAAGCATAATCACACCGCACTATGCCGCATAAAATGTGTCATCAGGCAAGTCGCCACCGATCACATCAGGCGACAACTCCTTCAGACGGCTGAAGAAGAACTCTAGATCATCACGTGCAGTGGTGGCGGGTACCATCTCAAGCTGCATGCGTGGCAGCGACTGGGCGATAATTGGCTCCTGCAAGCCGAGTAATGGTGCGCCAAGTTGTGCCGCCTGCTCAGGATGCTGGCGTGACCAATCCACGGCCTCGTACAGACCGTCCTGGATCGCAGCCACAACGTCGGGATAGTTATCAACCAGAGCGGCTACAGCCAGCGTACCTGCCTGTGGGATACGTGGGCCGCGCCCGGTAACGGCATCCCATTCTTCCTGAAGATTGAGCGCGCGATGGATGGTCATACCTTCTTGCTGCCCACGAATCTGCGCGGCAGTCGCACCCGGTTCACTCAGTACAGCTACCTGTGTCTGCCCGGCCAACAAGAGTTGCAGGGCCTCGATCGGTGCCGAGACATACTGGGGCGTCAAATCGCGATCAACATCCAGCCCGTGCGCACGCGCAAGGTAACGGAAGATCAGGTCGGGCATATCACCGCGGAAGGGGATGACAATCCGCGCTCCCTGCAAGTCATTCCAGGTGGTGATACTTGCGTCAACTGCACAGACATACAGCATCCCCCATACGGTCACATTCAGCAGGCGCACCGGCACTCCACGGCGATAGAGATTCGCTGCCACATTTGTGGGCGTTGCCGTCACGTGCAGTGCGTTTGATGTTACCTCGGCTCGCAGTTGATCTGGATTCGCCCAGGTATCAAACTGAACCTCTGGCACCAGAGCAGTCAGCCGCTCCTGCCGCGACACATGGGCCAGCAAAATCGACGGTGGGGCTGGCGGCCCTTTGATAACCAGTTGCTCCAGCGGTACTGCCTGCGTTTCGGATGTCTGCCGGGTACAGCCCGTCAGTCCGAACGCTGTCAGAGTACCGGCAGTAGCTGCAAGCTGTAAAAATTGCCGACGCGTGAATTGGTGACTCATTTTGTAGTGCTCCTGTCGAAATCTGACTATGTTCAACCCGGACTGATCGGTAATGAGTGGTCAACCACAGTAAACATGTGGTGGAGACCTGGCGTCCAGGCGTGAGCCTGGACGGATTGAGATCCAGGCTCATGAACGTTGAAAAAATAGTCCGGATATGGAGTGCGGTCGCCATGCGGTGGTCTGCGGCAACACCGACCCGGCTTCAGCCGGGAATCCGATGTACCATTGGTATACTTCAACATCATCGTGATCAACCATGAGTTAGCGCATCAGGCTCCACCACCTTGGTGATTGTGTACCCCAAAACTTGACATAACGGATGGTGTCTGAAGCAGTGCCGCAACCGTGGCGTAAATGTAGCGATCATCTCGTGTCGGCGGCGGGCAATCCTGTTGCCAGCGATAGACAATCCGCCCGGGAGCGGAGGACAACACGAGCAACTCATCACCAAGCCGTACTGCCTCGGCCAGATCGTGCGAAACAAATAGAACGGCCAGGCCATATTCAGCCAGCAAGCGTAGCAGCAGGTCTTGTAACTCGCGGCGGCGTCCAACATCTAAGGCACTGAACGGTTCATCCATCAGGAGCAGGTCGGCATTGATCGCCAGCGCACGTCCCAGGGCTACACGCTGCCGCATGCCCCCACTAAGTTGATGCGGATAATGCGCATGTGCTGCTCCCAGGCCAAGGCGTTCAGCGAGGTTCCAGGCAATCTGCTGCCGTACTGTGCGGCTAACCCGGCGTGCTTTGAGGCCCAGAGCAATGTTGTCGATTGTGGTGCGCCAGGGTAACAGTCGCGGCTCTTGAAACATGTACGCTGTCTGGCGAAACTGGTTCTCAACGGTACCTTGCGCCGGTGTTATCAGTTGGGCTGCAATGTGCAACAGCGTGGTTTTCCCAGACCCCGATGGGCCAGTCAGTGCGACGACCTGCCCCGGCTTTACCTGGAAGCTGATCTGATCGACAACAACCGTTGCTCCATACCAATGACAAATATTGCTGAAGGTCAGCATTGAAGGTCTACCTTACGAGTTCAGAACGCACGACGTGGTTCATTCGGTCAACCGGCATATCCATGAGCGGTGCTGGTTGACGCCAGGGTTCCAGCCAGCGCTTGAGCGGATGGAGAACCACATACTCGAACGTAAACATAAGCAGTACCGCAACCGCGATCCAGGCCATCGCCGCCGCCGTGTCCAGGTTGATACGTGCCATTCCCAGCTTGGCACCAATGCCGCTGTTTGCGGCCAATAACTCGGCCATCAACGCCACTTTCCACGCAATACCCAGCCCGGCGATGATCACCGGGAACAGGTAGGACAGCAGGTGCGGTAAATAGATGTCGCTGATCAACATACGGCGCGGTATCCGAAAAACATAGGCCATTTCCAGCAGCGTATGGTCAACGGTGCGGGTACCTTCCAGCGCTCCGACGAACACGATTGGCAGTGTGGCTACCGCCACCGTAAACACAGGAGTACCGCCACCCATGCCGAACCAGAGTAGCGCCAGGACGATCCAGGCAATCGGTGGAATACCCTGGAATATTGTCACCACCGGCCATACCAGCCAGCGCACCCAGAGATTGATCCCGGCTGCAATGCCCAGCATGCTGCCAGGCAGAGCGGCCAGACCAAAGCCGCCTAATGCATGTGCGGTGGTGATCAGTGCTGTGGGTATGACCTGACCCTCGATGGTTAACGTCACCAGTACGCTGACCGTCGCCCACGGTGATGGTAACACCACGGGATTATAGACCAGCGATGCCAGGTGCCACAGCACCAGCAAGAGCGTGATGCCGGCGAGACTGACACAACGGGCATACCATGCCGTGTTGCGATCCCCGTTGTTTGCTTTACCCTTCATCGTGCAATGCGGTTGATTTGAGCAGCAGCAGGAGCATGATCACCGGGGTTCGGGCGCTAATACTGTGCGGCAGGTGTGGCGGCATATGGATCCAGGTGTTGGCCTGTGCCGCAATGTCCTGCGTGCCAAGTGTCACATGCGCCTCACCCTGCACGAAATGAAGGATCGCAGCCATACTCGCCGTATGCTCTGACAATTCTTGCCCGGCCGCAAAGCCGAAGAGTACCACCTTTACCTGCGCATCCTGGTAGATCGTCTGACTGATCGTTCCATTAGCTGGAATCTCCACCTGAGTTGCCAGATCGACAAATGTCGTTGCGTCCATAGCCAGCGCCCTTTCTATTGTTCAGATTTCAGTGCCACCAGTGCAATCGCACTGAGATGGGCTTGATGTTTGCGGAACACCTGGCGCATAGCCTGCACGCGCCGACGTGCTGCAGGGTTGCGCACGATGTTCCAGGCAATTCGCAGTGCCCGCCCCAGCCCTTCATCCTGGATCATACGCCGCGGTTCCAGCAAATGCATCGGTGCTGTAGCAACCGATTGCACCTGGAACCCTTCGGCTTCCAGAACCGCTCGCCATTCCGACACCGTCAATGGTCGGGCACCAACATGAATGGCCTGCGACAGATCGTGCAAAATCGTCTCCTTTACGGCGGTGTCCAGCGTGTCTGGTACCAGGCACAACTCGTGGATGCCATAGCGCCCGCCTGGCTGCAACACGCGCCATGCCTCGCGGATAATCGCCGCTTTCTGGCCGGGCGTGTGCATGGTGAGCATCGCCTCACCATAGATCACCGTCGCTGAGGCAACGGGCAACCCGGTCTCTTCGGCCCGCCCGACGATGCAGCGTTGCTGGGGAGTACTCAAAGAGCGCCGCACAGTAACGGCAGCGGCCTCATCACGCTCGACCCCGATATAGGATGCAGGACGATAACGCAACGCCAGTTGTGCCGTCACTCCCAGACCGGGGGCAAACTCAACCAGTGCATCTTCAGGCCGGATAGCGAGCGCCTCCAGCATCTGCCGCGTCAACTCCAGACCACCAGGACGCAAGACCCGTTTGCCCATCCGTGCCAGCAGCCAGTGGCCAGGCATACGTTCCAGACTCAGTCCCTCGCCGGGAAGCGCTACCCCTGTTTCGTTCGGTACACTCATTGACCGTTCCTCTCGTTCCGTTATTGATATGGCAGTTAGCATACCCCAGATCAACGGCGCTGTCTTTGCAAAAGTGCAACCATGTACCTCTTTTTTCAGGTTTGCCTGTGGATTCTGCTGATATGTTCTGTAGTATTCTGGTGATCCCGAACATTTACCGGAGAGGAGCAGGGATTTCTGGCGGCATATCCTCGGCAATAACTACCAGACGCTGCGGCTCACGGATCAGCAACCGTTCACGCCGTGATTCGAGCAAGCCCTGTTTCTCCCACTTACTGACGATGCGACTGACGCTATACAGGTTGGTACCGGTCATTTCGGCCACATCCTGGCGCGAAAGCGGCATGTTAATCAGGATCCCACCCTCAACGTTGCGCCCGACCTGTTGCCCTAGTCGTACCAGTGCCCGCGCCACACGCCGTTCGACGCGCTCGGTCGCCAGTTCCCGGTATTGTGTTTGCAGTTCGACCAGGTGTCCTGCAACCAGACGCAATGCCCGCAATGCCAGCACCGGATAGCGCTCAATCAATTGCCGTAGCGTGGCGTGATCCCATACCAGGGCCACACAGTCATGCACCGCCTGGGCTGCCAGGGGATAGGTTGCCTGTTCGAGTGCGGCAATGATGCCGATGCCGTCCTGCGGCCCCACAAAGCGCAAGATGACTTGCTCGCCCGTGGCGGTCACCTGCATCAGCCGCACGCTCCCCTCCAGCAGCAGATAAAAGTGGGTGGCCGGATCGTCCTGGTGAAAGAAAAAGGCATGGCGTTCAATCAGGCACGTCTGCGCTGCCTGCTCGATCATCGTGAGCGCCGACGCATCGAGATCATAAAAAAAGGGTATCTGTTGAAGATGGTGTACCATAACCAGACTGATAACATGCGCTAGACCAGCGATATAGCAGGGTATACTGCGCATCGCAGGTACTGATGGTTTGATGACATCCTATTGCGTAAGTGTGTAATATTATACTATACATATTATTATTATTTGTCAATACTAAAGTAACCGTTCAAGTGAGGTGGTTTGGAGGAGCCGTGACTCCAGGTGCATCGTGGTGGGTCATCTGTTGACCATTTTCGCCTATGGCAGCATGAAAGAAATGCTTTTTTCATCCACCGCGTCACTCGTATACCTGACACAAGTGACGCAGTGGCGTGCAATGCATGCCCTTTTCGCTGGCGGACGCAGAGAAACGCCGAGGAAATCGCATTTCTGTGTTCCTCGGCGTTCCCTGGTTGTAAGAAATCGTGTTGCTGTACTTCCTCGATAGCAAGCCTGCATTAGTTGTACAGCCCAGTCCAGGCGTGAGTCCGGGTCTCGCAGCGTCCAGACTCAAGTCTGAGCACTGGTTCTCCACAACCGATGCAGGCCGAATCTCTCTGCCCGTTATTCGCTTCTGCGAGGCAGGTCGAAGGCCTGTCCCCACAACGTCTGCACTGATGTCTGGAGCCATCTCCAGACATCAGTGGCAAACGCACCGAAATTGTCGGTAGCAGGTGCGGTGACGAGCACATAGCTGGCCAGCAGCACGGTAGCAATGCCGGTGATAATGCTCAGGCCAAACAACACACTGTCTGTAGCATACCCGAGGAGAAAAGCGGCAGCGATAGCCCAGATACCGGCCAGTGCCATCAAACCGCTCAGCAGTTGCCCCAGTCCAACACGGACATAGCGATAGCCGAGGATGCTCAACGCACTGAACAGCGCGATCGCCGCGCCAGTAATAATCGCATTCTGACTGATAGCATCGCTCATAGCGTCAACTGGCATTATCATTGCCACGGTCAGCAGCAGCAGGCCGAGTACCGTTCCGAACAGGCTGAGTTGTACATCCAGGCTCCGCAGCGCTTCACTGCCCATCAATTCCGCCAGCAGCGGCGCTTCATCGTCTGCCGGTGGTACGGTGAGCAACGCATAGGTGGCAACCAGCACGGTCACCACTCCGGTAATGATCGTGATCACGAACAGCGGATTGTCCCGTGGGGTTGACAACACGAACGGCTTGATGATCGTCCATAGTCCCAGCAGAATGGTTAACCATCCAATCAGTTGCAGCACCTGCTTGCGCAGATAATCGACCCCGAACGCGCCAACCGCGCTCAATACCAGCAAGACCGCCCCAATCAGCATCGTGTTGCGGCCCAGCACAGCCTGCTCTTCACCGGTGAACAGCAGCGCGGAGATAATCAATCCGAGGCCGGCCACAATGCCGGGAATCCCCAGCCATCCCTTCCAGGTAGCCGTAAAGATCTGCGCCGACGTTTTGCTTGTATCAGCCACCGGGGTCTGATTGGTCAATCCATAGCCAGCCAGCGCTGCGGTGACAATCCCGATAATGACGACCATCCGCAGGAGCGGACTTGCGAGCGGATAACCAAACAGAAACGGCGAAATGAGTGCCCACAATCCGGCCAGCGCCATCAAGCCGCCAAAGACCTGTACGGCTGTGGTGCGAAGATAGCTCGTACCAAAGCCGCTTACTGCCCCACAGACCGCAACGATCAGGCCGGTGAGAACCAGATGCCCCACCGGAGCGTCAACGTTATACAGTGCCGGCGCAACCATTAACAGCAGTCCCAACACAATTCCGACAATCCCGTACCATGCTCCTGACGATTGACCCAACGGAGTGTTCGGTATCCGAGTATACAACGTGGTTCCTCCTTCTTGAATAAGCTTATACCCACATTGTTGCTGCCGGACTCCGAGTCCGGCACGAACAAAATTGTATACCTCTACAATACCATAATGTTGTGTTTATAGTAAAGTACTTTTTCCACATATGACAGAACAAAGATCCAGCAGATCGGTTGCCAGCATGCACACCGGCTGTCCGTCTGATGCTTCCCGTTCCACCCGGTAGTGTGGCCGGACGGGGAAAGACACACGGTTCGCTTCACCCCATAGCCCCTCCGCTGCAACGGACAGGCCCGTTCACCGGTACCCGCTGATTGCCACTGTGTATAGTCCGGTTGCGTACGACCGCCATGCTATGCTTCCGCATGTTACAATACTGGTAGAATGCGAAGATATGGTTCGCTATCGCGCCCGTGTTCCAGGGAGCGTTCGCCCAGGGGTTCTGGCAAGGGCCGCCGGCCCCCGCCAGACCTGAGAAACGCCGGACAGGTATTGACCTTCCAGACACTTCACTGGAACCGGTACTTGCCATCAGTATAAGGAAAAAAGCTATGGAGACGACACTTACACAAATGGCATCGCAAGCCATCCATCCGCACAACTCGTCCGCTCCGATGTTCTCGGTCGTCGCGCCGGTGTTCAACGAAGAGCAACTGTTGCCCGAATTTTATCGCCGCACCGTGGCCGCGTTGGAACCTCTGAACGAGCCGTTCGAGATTGTCCTGGTAAACGACGGTTCGCGGGATCGTTCACCGGAAATCATGCGCGAGCTGCATGCCCAGGATGCCCGTGTCAAGGTTATCAATTTTTCGCGCAATTTTGGACACCAGCTTGCGATCACTGCCGGGACGGACTATGCCCGAGGGCAGGCAGTGGTGGTGATTGACTCGGATTTGCAAGATCCACCGGAAGTTATTCCCGATCTGATCCGCCGCTGGCAAGAGGGATACCAGGTGGTCTATGGTGTGCGCACCGAGCGCGCCGGAGAGACCTGGTTTAAGAAGGTTACGGCGTCGTTCTTCTATCGGCTGATTGCCAGCATCACCAGCGTGGACATTCCGGTGGATACTGGCGATTTTCGACTGATGGATCGGCGCGTGGTCGATGCGCTCAAGGGCGTGCGTGAGTATAACCGCTTTATGCGCGGGCTATCGGTCTGGGTAGGTTTCAGGCAGATCGGGGTACCCTATAAGCGTGATGCACGCACGGTGGGCGAAACCAAATATCCCTTGAGCAAAATGCTGCGGTTTGCCTTTGACGGTATTACCAGCTTCTCATACCTGCCGCTGCAACTTGCCACCTATGCCGGCTTTCTGGTCACAGCTCTGAGTCTGTTGGGAATTATTGCCACGGTTATTTTGCGGCTTATTCCGGGTGTGTATGCCTTTGAGGGCCAGGCGACCACGCTCGTCATGGTGCTGTTTCTGGGTGGTGTGCAACTGATCTTTCTGGGGATTATTGGCGAATACCTGGGGCGCATTTACGACGAGGTGAAGCACCGACCGCTCTACATTGTAGCCGAGGCGCTGGGCTTTGAGGAGTCCGCTAACGGGAGCCGGATGGAGTAAGACGTTGGGGGGGTGAACAGTGACTAAAGGTTATTCCGATTTGTTTGATCGTGTTACGCTTTATCGCTTTCGGACGCGATGAACGCAATCGGAGACTCACTCGATACTGCTGTGACGTTTGTCCTCGTTCCGATGGGGGAGTGGGGAAATTCGGGCCCCCGCAACCCCGGCAGGCGAACGTTCC
>DAOTWD010000060.1:0-45813 GCA_034435975.1 Chloroflexaceae bacterium
GATTTGCAGGTGACGGCTGTTCTTGCGAAACATGACGGCTCTCCAAAAGTTTGGGTTGCCCACATTATATCAAGGTTTGCCCATTTTGAGGAGGGTATTCGGATAAAATTTGTCGACTCGTTTTTGCAGTGGAGTCAAAGATTATATTACAAAAATTTTCGGCAATCCTGAAGTATGTTGCAAGGCTGCAAGCTCTTTCAGTGCCAGGGGGCATATGTTCTTTCATTTCAGCTACGCTCAGAACTGATCATATTGATCCGCCAGGCCAGCAATGCCGTATCTAGCGCATCAGCGGCAGCACGGACAGTGATCTGCGCTAAAAGCTTCTGGGTCGCCCGCTCAAGCGCCAGATTAAAGCGCGTTTGCTGATCAAAAGAGGGTCGCACATACCAGCGAGTTGCAACGTTATTCCAGGCAGTGCGTAGCCGGGACACCAGCGGCAGTTGTGAGTGAAATAGCACCTCGTTCAGGACACTATTTTGTTCAGCCTCTGCAAGCAGTGTCAGCAGTGGGGCGCACTCATCGTCTGGTAGGGTACCATCATACAACTGTTGCCCGACTGCCCGCACCTCCGTACGTTGTGTCGCATCTAGAGCAGTCAATGTTGGCACCCCATCGACATAGACCATACGTGCTATTCGCCGATCTAGAAGTGGTGCCGTGGCCAGACGCATATGCTCGGCACGCCGAAACCCATTCCAGAGCATTGTCCAGTCAAGCCACTTTGCCGCGTAGCGCAACCGATTACGATGATAGTAAAAGTAGAATGTAGCGCTATATTTACCGGTTGCGCTGGCCTCTTCGCTGTGCTGGACGATTGAGCGGGGAACAATAATGACACGATACCCGGCACGGCGTGTCCGTTCACAAAAATCAACTTCCTCCCAATAAGCCGGATAGTAGCCTTCGTCGAATCCACCAAGTTCTTCCCAGAGGCGACGGGTAAAGGCCATTGCCACACCATGAACCGCCCAGACATCGGTAAGCATATCATACTGCCCGGTGTCATGTTCACCATCGCCCTGGTGAGCGGTTAACATAACCGGTGTACGAAGTTGCGTACCCACCGACTGGATACGTCCGTCAGGACCGAGGACTTTACTGCCTACAACCCCTACCTGTTCATCAGCGAGAGGTGCAATTAACTGTTCTAACCAGTCCATCCGTGGCACACTGTCCGGGTTAAGCAACACTAGAATAGCGCCCTGTGCCGCCACAACACCCCGATTCACGCCCCCGGCAAACCCCCAGTTCTCTGGTTCAGCCAGGAGTCGCACGTCAGAATAGCCTGCCCGAATAGTGGCGATGGTCGCATCTTGAGAGGCATTATCAACAACCACGATTTCATACGAGGTATCGATCACCTGTTGTTGAAGCGCATTCAGGCAGGGTGCAATCCAGTCAGCGCTATTGTAGGTGACAATAATAATCGAAATATGGGGCGGCATTTTGTGTCACCTGTATCAATTCAGCCGGATGATACCGGAATCGAGTTCAGGAGGTACAGGCATCACCAGCAAGGCAATACCTGTACTCTCATGATAAATGTTATTTTACCTGGACTGGTGCTTCGCTACAATATGTTGCCTGGTTTACCCCATCATTGGCTGTTACACAGATATGATATTCACCAGGTGCAACATTCCTTGTATCCCACTGAAACACAGCATCTCTTGTTCCCTTCGGTCGCTTATCAGAGCCACTATTATCACTAGAGCCACCAGAGCTACCACGCGTCACCAATGGCAAAAAAACCGTAAATTTCGAAGCAGATTTTTGTGCCACGTTAACTACTTCTATTGCACGATGTTGCACAGGTTGATTACGATTAGTTGTGTAAAAGTATTCAAGGCTCTGGATCTGATCGAGTGGTTTATTCAGAGTGATCTCAATCAAAAAAGGTGTGCCACGGGCAACTTGATCAACCTTAGTAAGCTTGATCCAATCAATGAGTTGATAGAATGGACCACCACCTGTTATCTGATCAGCCATCTCAGAGATATTCTCATTGGGATCAAAGCGAAACTGCTTAATAAGTCCCGGTAGAGTTCGCCACGACGGTAGTCTTGCCGGACAGTGTGGATGGCCAACAGGACTCATCTCTTCAACAGCACCACCAACAACGTCATATAAGTCAACTGTGTATGTTCGCCATCCGATATCAAATGGAATATCTTCACCTACCATATGACACTCATATCCAGGCTGTCCAGTTAAGCTTGGAATAGTCCAGATCCAACGAGCAACCTTTCCATGCGGACCATTAGCCCAGGGTATCGGCACTCCATCGCGAGTGAACCACTCTGTATACATCCTGAAGGTAAGATAGCGATACTCAGTTGCATTTACAGGTTGTGGAGTATTCAGATAAATCTGTGTGTCAATGCCTGCTGGCAAGGGACCTGATGGCGAGATTACTTCCAACATATTATCCTTAAACGACCAACTCACAGCACCTGGAACAACCGGACTCTCAACACGCAGAACATCTTCAGGATCAGCAAAGTCCCAAGAATTACCAGTTTGTGTGGCATAATCTTCACCACTGATAAAAGATGGTTTTGTTACCGTTACAATTGGTGTCTGATTGATTACAATTGGAGACACCTGGTTCCAGTTTGTAGGTGGGCTAGTTAGCGTTCCTAATCCAACATGATACTCTCCTGGCGGAAGTCCCTGGACATCTAGATCGTAGGATCCAGATCGTCCATTGATGCCTATCACTGGATACTTATCAGTAAAAGGCGCAACACGAATAGCACGACCTGTATTTACAGGTTGCAACCATATGGCATTCACATTAGCATCAGGATTCCAGGTTACAGTATGTATGTTTGGTGTACAAGGAGTAAGGCGTGCCCAATCAACCGCAAACGGCGTTTGTCCCTTATTAATGGGTCGTATCATCAAACCTTGCCACAAATCCTGGGCATTCCAGGGTGTAAATCCGGAAACTGGATACTCCGGATTTGCAAGGCTTACTCGATAAAGTTTCCAGTTATTAACAGGTTGTACTCCAGGATTTGCAAATTCCTCTTCTGGATGAATTAACCCAAAAGCCAACCCGTGAGGACTACCTTCCAAGCGTGCGTTAGCATACCAGTAAACTTGAAATTGGTCTGGATTCCCAGGTTGTACTGGCCCCGATTCTACTTTCATTGCGAAAAAGAGACATTGATAGACTGCTGATGGAATTGGATTCAAGGCACCATCTCTACCGAGATACATTGTTTCCGGCGAGTATCCTGGCATAAGCAGGGTAAACAAGGATGTATTTGGCTCGGTGCTAACCGCTGAAAAGACACCATCCTGGACTTTAATATTACTCAACCAGTTACGTTGCCCGGACGCATTCAAATAAGAGGAAATGTCTGAGAACTCATTCATATCCCAGGCATCCCGTAACACCAACGTTGCAAAATCAGGACTCTCAGGAATAGCTGTAGTCGGCAACGGAGTTGGTGTAATCGGGGACGGCGTTACCGGCACGGGCGTCGTGGGTTGGGGCGTTACCGGCACGGGCGTCGTGGGTTGGGGCGTTACCGGCACGGGCGTCGTGGGTTGGGGCGTTACCGGCACGGGCGTCGTGGGTTGGGGCGTTACTGTTGGATGCAATAATGATGATCGTACCCAGACAGCATATTGATCGCTGGCAGGATGATTCGTGAGGTTCGTTTGTTCAGAACCATCACGTGCATTCATAACATAAATTTCATCATTTTTGCTACCATCAGGATTACGATCGCGATCTGTCGAGAAGATGATTTTGGTACCATCTGGTGAAAATGAAGGCCGCCACTCATATGAATCAGGACGATTACTGAGGTTCGTTTGTCCAGAACCGTCATGGGCATTCATCAAATAGATTTCATATTTACCGTCACGATCAGAGATAAAAACAATTTTAGCACCATCAGGAGACCATGCGGGATGCCAATCATTTTGCAGATGGTTAGTCAGATTGCGCTGGTTTGAACCATCTGCATCCATCACATAGATTTCGCTGTTACGATGACGAGTCGTCTGAAAAGCTATCTTCGATCCATCAGGAGACCAGACCGGATTGTGATTATCCCCACTTGTCTGTTCTGTTAGATTATCAACACCAGAACCATCCTGAGCATTCATTACATAAATATTGTAATTACCATCTCGGTTAGACGCAAAAGCGATTTTTCTCCCGTCAGGAGACCATGCAGCATCAACATGTTCAGCAGTTGCTTGACCGGTGAGGTTATTGATCGAGGAGTCCGCCAGAGACAAAACATAAATGTGCATATTACCGGTACGGTTAGACTGAAATGCTATTTTCGCACCATCTGGCGACCAGGCAGGGGCACCATCAAACCCTGGATGATGAGTTAGTTGCACCACATTTGCGCCATTCGCATCCATCACATATATTTCATCATTACCACTGCGATCAGATTGAAAAGCGATGTGACCAGGGGATTCGGTTGAAGACAGGGCAAACTGAGTGAAATTGTTCGGGAACGGGATTAGCAAACCTGACAGGATGCTAATCATAAACAGTAATCCTACGAGCTTGAATGTAGTTCGTGTCATCTTGCTACCTTATTGATGGGATTCAGAAAGAGTATTTTAGCTAAAGTATCATTTGATCGCTTTAAAAAACTGAAAAATTAGTACTACTATACTCCTTTCAATAAAGGCTATTCCGATTTGTGGAGCGACCACATCACCAAGCTATAAAGTCAGAACCGTACATGCCTTCGTTCATATCACGTTTAGCTCTTTGCTAAAGAGCTAAATCACAACTCGACAAACAAATCGGAATAACCTTTAATGCCTGATGAAGTGGATTTGGCTCAACGAAATCTAGTTTCTGGTATCAAACGAAACTTTCCTTACCACAATGGTAAATTTTTACCATAATACTGGCTTGAGCAACCACTGAGTACCTGTCAATTAATATACCATAAAACCACCATTTTACAACTATACAGTACCACAAGGCAACAGATTGTTGCGAATCCTTAACTAAATGCCAGCAGTTTACTATTACGTATTAACTTTATGCTCAGGTACTGTAACCATTCAGGTCGGGTGGTCAGGCGGGGCCTGTGAACCCCACGCCCCCGCCGGCGCAGGTACCACCTGAACGGTTAGCAGGTACTTATCTAAATACTACCTTACCGTCTTTGGACGCCCATCAAGTGACCAGAGAATATAACGTAATATCTCGATTAATAGTTGCTTTGTCCCCGCTTGTTGAAAGGTATGTAGTGCTTTCTTGATCAACAAGCTGCGATCTACTTCAGGTTGAGATATCATAACTGATTGCGCAGATGGTACAGGCTCGACCTGGTGCTTCCGATGTAACCCTGAAAAGTGCATAGGATGATACATAGATGACAAAAATGAAAAATAGGCTGCCTCGCGCATAAATTCGTTATTTTCTACTATTTTATTTGGACGTGCCAGAGACGAGTTGCGCAAGGTAAAAATTGACAGGCAATCTATCAAGTTATCGCAACCCCAGTTAACAAGTTCCTGGTTTATGCATTGTAATCCGGCTGCGTCGCAGTATTGTTCAAATAATTGTGCGGTCATGCTCTCAGCACGCCAATGAGTATTTTCAAAGGGCAATGATCCTGTCACAGAATCAACAAATTGTCCCATATTTGAATGATGAATAAAGCCAACTCCATCAGGCTTCAGTTTACATGCCAGTTGCTGTAGATAAGCCTCCATGACATCAGCCTCGGCATGTACCAGCGAGTCAAAACTAAACACAAGATCAATCGAGTGATCAGGAATCATTTCCAGAGATTTGCCATCATTGACGTAGTAACTCAGATGGGAATAAGTTGCAAACCGGTCTTGACAGGCCTGGATACAACGTTCAGTTAGATCAACAACAATAAGATTAGCACCAAAATCTTTCAAATACTGTGTGCAGCGGCCAAAACCGGGCGCGATTTCCAGAATTGTGCCAGTAGGAATAAAGGATTGGATGCGCGGAAAAAGTGTTCCCCACCAGAGAAATTCAGTCCCCCCCCAGGCATGTGACCATTCATCACCACGTTCTGACCAGGCATAGTTTGTCCAGGTTAATTGATTCGCCTCAATAGTTGGCATCATATCCTCAATTATCAACAGATGGTTTGTGAGCTAAACAATACAACGTGTCAGCGAGACCTAACCGTTGTATTTGTCAAAACACTTGTGAGCCATAATCTTGCACCAACCAGGTATAGATCTTTGCTCGCGGTGCGATGGGGGCTTGATTGTGATGGGGGTTTATTGTCTGATAGACCCCCTGCCCGGTAAAACAACGATCAAACTTTACAGCTGTAAAACCTGGTTTTTGCAATGTTTTCATCAGTGTTCTCTCAGAAAAGTAATAGAGATGTTCAGCTGGACTCAGCACCGCCCATGACTCTCCCAGAACAAAGTGACTCAAGGCATTGATATTTGGGGTTGTAATCACCAGCACACCATCTGGACGAAGCAAGCGGTAGATTTGTGAGAGTGTTTTATGTGGATCAAAAAGATGCTCGATAACATCAAACATGGCAATCACATCACAAGTAGCCTGTGGTAAGGACACAGTTTCCACTGTGCCACACTGAATATCCAGTTTCAATGTATCCCTGACAAAGTTGACCGCTACCTCAGATACCTCCAGTCCTACAACATCCCATCCAGCACGCTCTGCCGCTTTAAGAAAAAAGCCGACCCCACAACCAACCTCTAGCAATCGCCCCAACCACCGATAGCCTTGCAGTAGATCAAGCATAGGTGCATAACGCACATCGAAGTCAGCAAGATTGAATTGTCCCTGCATCACACCCAGTGATGGAAGATATTCATACCAGAAATAATCAGGATTATAACGTTGCCAGGACGCTGCTGGCGTTAATCGCAACGGGCCAGCATAAGTCAAACCACATTCCTGGCAACGTATAATGTCCAACTCAAAATTACGATAGAGATGCTGCCATCGATCTGAACCACAGAGATTACAACAAGTTTGTTCTAAATGATGCATCTAATCTCCTATGCAATCAACTGTGGGGTCATTCTAAACTTGCATTATGTCCATCAACTATCCATGGTTCATCGGAATTTGAATTCATATGTTCAGTAAGTTCGGAGGAATCAGGTGCTAGTACACGCCTGATAACTTTGAGCATTTCAGTTCCAAATCGCTCCATCGTTAAATGTTGCTCAAAGGTCATTCGTGCCTTATTACCTATCTGTACTAATACATCCCGGTCATAGAAGAGACGCTCCAGATGACGTGCTATGTCTCTGTAATTTTCTGACTTGACTATCAGACCATTATCTTCATGGTTAATGATTTCCCTTATACCACCAACATCGGTAGCAATAATTGCTCTGGCATAATACATTGCTTCTAACATCGCAACTGGCAAAGATTCATCTCGGGAAGTTAGAACGAAGACATCCGCAGCTTGAAGATAGGCCGTGACACGTTCACGTGGAACCTCACCTACAATATGTACATTCGGTATACGCCGTGCTGCCTGAGATAATTGATGATAAAAATCCCAATCAAGAACGCGCCCAATCAGATAAAACTCGCAACGATGGATAATCTCAGTTGGTAGATGCGCGATGCTCTTCAAGAGAATATCCTGTCCCTTGCGAGATTCAATACTTCCCACATTTACAACATACAGTTTATCTGGATTTTTATGAAATGAGGTTGCTTGTACCTGTATCCCATCAAGATCAAGGCCAGTATGAATAGGGAAGATTTTCGTTTGATGAGAAAACTCACGATACAAATCGGCCGTAGCTTTCGTCGGAATAATAATTGCATGGGCTGACGACAATGCCTGCGCTACACCTGGATAATTTTTAGCTAGTTGTTGCCCAAACTGCGACTCATGGATCCACCAGATACACGGTTTAGGAAAAGCCCGTGCCGCAATAACAGACCGCCAGGCCAGTATGGTATTAACCAGAATACCACCATAGTTGGGCAATAATGAATATGTTACCCGAGCATCATCGAGGAGTGCTGGCTCGATAACAACCTCAATCTGCGCCTGATTGTATAGCAGATGCAACGGCCCACTATCGGGAGCAACTACTGTAATGACATATCCCTGCTCTACCAAATATTTTGCCAGCATATAGAGAATAAGTGGTGCCCCACTTAGACTTAGATCGTGAGAAATAACAAGTAATTTTCGATCAGTATTAAGATAAAAATCAAAATAAACTTCAGGTGTTGTATTGGGCGCTATATGCATACCCTGTAAAGATAAGTTATACAACACATGCGATGGTAAAGCTGCACCATCAGGGTTGCGTAATTCAAACGCCTCCAAAATAGATTGTAAGCGTTCTTCTCGACTTTCTTCATGCCGCTTTACGAGCGTTGGTTGGCGATGATTGTATGAAAGATTGCAATTATAAAATGGATCTCCAGATTCGACAAAGGAAAACAGACGTACTGACGCACGCAAGACATCACTGACTGGAACTTTGAAACCTCGTGTTCCGCCTTCGTGATGCAACAGGCGGGCAAAAGGTGTATAGACAACTCGATAGCCAGCTTTGATAGCCGCAAGACAAAGTTCAATATCACTGTAGCCAACCTGATAGACTTCATCAAAGCGACCTAGTTGCTCAAACACATCGCGTCGCAACATCATACATGCGCCAGTAACAGCCTGATAATTACGATACCATTCAGACGACCCAAAGATACCATAACAATCCTCATGATTACCATCAAAGACATGGCTTCCATGACCTTCTAAGCCCATAATAATGCCCGCATGCTGGATTGTTTTATCGGGACGGATGAGCTTGCATCCTACAACACCGACGTCGGGACGTTCAACCCATCCCACCAATTCTTCCAACCAATCAGCAACAAGAATCTCTGTGTCATTATTAAGAAAAAGCAAAATATCACCCTGAGCATGGCTGACACCAAGATTATTAACCGCAGAAAAATTAAAAGAACCAGTATATTTCACAATCCGAATACGCGAGTCACTGTTCAGTTGATCATAGTAGTGGTGGGTTTCAGTAAGAACACTGCCTGTATCCACTAAAACAATTTCATAATTACGATAGGTTGTCTGGTTCAAAATAGACGAGAGGCATGCTTGTAGTAACTCAGGCTTATCTTTAGTAGGGATAATGATTGAAATCTTTGCTCCTGTTGTTGGCCAGATAACTCGTACTCGACCTAGAGCAGGAAAAATAACTCGTGGTTGCTCAATTCCTATGCGCTGTAAGTGCGCTACAATGCAACGAGCCTGGGCCTCAAACGCCCATGGTTTGGCATTAGCATCACGTGCTGCTGAACCTTCAACCTGCCGCCAATGATAAAGAACTTTAGAGATATGTGCAATATTCTGTGTCTTGTCTGTTAAACGTAACGCCAGATCCCAATCCTGTGCTCCATCCATAGCTGAGTCAAGCCCACCAACATCTATAAACAACGACCGACGAACAACGCTGTGCATAAGGTAGTTAGTAGACAACAGTAGATCAGGAGACCAGGCTGCTGGCTTGAACCAGGGATCACGCCGTATCATTCCATCTGCCGATATCTTATCTTCATCATAATAAATAATATCGGCTTCCATGTCCGTTTGCAGTAATTTGACTACTTCATAGAGCATATTCGGAGCAAGTAGATCATCATGATCTAGCAGAACAATAAAATCACCGCGGACTAGCGATAGCGCAGCATTCGTATTCCCGGAGATACCGAGATTCTGATCAAGATATTTTGCATGAATACGCCGATCACGATGACAAAACTCCTCAATTGTTGCTCGAACGCCAGGAACACCCGAATTACCATCAACCAGATATAATTCCCAGCGGATATACGTCTGTGCCACTACCGACTCGATAGTTTCGCGTAGAATCTGTGGCAATGGGTTATATACTGGAATAATAATGCTCATCACCGGTAAATAGGTAAAGTTTTGGCTTTCGTACCGTTGCTGATTAAGCTCCGTTCCATCTGGTTCGTTTTCTGTAATCCACACCTGATATGCATCTAAAGCGGATGGCTGTTCTTTACACACTGTTGAATGAACCTCATCCACTTTATCTCGAAATACGTTTAATCCAGAACGTAAACCGTGCTGTTTAGCCACCTGCACGGCCTGCATTAAACGCATAACTCGGCCAGATTGTATTTGTTTAACAAGTTGTTCTAAGTAAGCAATATGTTCGTTTTTTTGTATAATTGAAGCCTCAATTTCATCTATATGTAAACTCATAGTACGGTTTGCACGTTCTTTGTTTGCCATAAGTCTGTGCAATTTATGAATTTCTTGATTTTGTTCGGCAATGCGCATTCCAAATTCCTTGATCACTTTATTGCGATCAACAAGAATTTGTTCTTTTTCTACTAATTGATCGCTTAAACAAATGCTGGCCTGCCTTTGTTCTCGTTCTTTTTTATGTAACTCTGCGATAATACTATCCTTTTCCTGAATCTGATCGTGCAACGTCTGAATCTGATCGTGCAACGTCTCCTGGCTGTACTGTATGTGTCTTTCTTTTGCTGCAAGTTCATTACGCATATCGAGCGTTAAACTACGCAGATCAGTGTTTTCCTTCCACAAACGCCAGAAGTTACGTTCATAGTCCTGAATAATACGTGGCAAAGAGTCCCGCCGTCGTTGAAAACGAACTGCCCAGGGCGTAATAAATGAAGCATCAAAATCGACATCACGATAAAATCCCTGACGCGCAAATAAACTGGCCCAGTGTTCAAGCGGACGAACACTGAAATGTGTTGCCTCTTTATAATCAAAAGGTGTAGAAGAGAATAAAATATCGTCACTATGCTGGCAAAAATTGATGATTGCCTGCTCGGCATCCCATGGTGTCATATGCTCCAAGACTTCAATACACACGATCAAATCGTATTTTCTCGGAAAAGGTTGAACTACTGAGCCAACCCAACAGAAAGGTTGTATATCTGGATGTATTTTTTCGATAGCATATTCAGAAATGTCCACACCAAACGCTTCCACATCACGTTGGCGCAATGCTTCAACCAGAAAGCCCATTGCACATCCAGCATCAAGTACTGAGTCTGGCTGGATTTCCTGCACAATACTGTCCGCAATTGCACCAAAGAACGTTAGCCAATGCTCGTTACGTTCATAGGGCATGCCACATCCATGACTAAAATAATAAGCATCATACAAACTTGATGGTTCCTGTGAATTCATGGATATCCCTTGGATTACTTATCAAAAAGAAAATTAAACCGTTAAACACAATCAATGAAACTGCCTGTGATTTTTGTCTGTTGCTGCCATATTAACAGTTCACCCAACAAAACACTCACATCCACACGCGAACCGTGCTGTATGCGGTGTGCTATACACGGTTGTCCCTGCGTGCTGGAAGTGGGTCACACGCTGTTGATCGCTATCGACCACCAGCACATCACGAATGCCGTTGCTCAGATACACTGGTGGCAGGTCTTCCAGATCTTTGACCTCGTAGGTCGGACTGATGACCTCGATCACTACTGCCGGCACCACCCGCAAGGCCTGCCGCTGACGCGGCGGTCGCTCGCAGAAAATGGCAATATCTGGACGTACCAGAGAAGTATCGGGCAGACGGATATACACATCTGCCAGGTGAAAACAACCACATCCGGAACGTGCCATGTCGCCAGATGCAACTGGCTGAATAGTTGCCCGTATTTCATCAATCAGCATCTGATGCAGGGGACTGGGTGATGCTTCCCAGATATGTTTGCCATTGCCCAGTACGAGCAGGCGAATGGCCCGTCGATACACCAGTTCATCCAGCTCTGTTTCAGTCACTTGCATACCTGATCTTCTCACATCTTCAACGCGCCCCATTATATCACGCTTCTGCGTGACCATTCTGGGCGCACCAGTTCCAGGTTCCGGCCAGCGACATGATGCCATAGCGCTCGCGCAGGCCACGGCTCTGGACTACGATGCGGTAGAGTCGATCATGGTGATCGTAGGGGTGCAGCATCGTCTCGTCGTACACAGCCACACTGAGCAGATAGCGCCCGGTCAGCAGTGGCAGCGCCGGGATGTGATAGTCAACATACCCGGTGCCGGTGACCAGCGGAATATCCACGCCCGCAAAACTGGTGTTGGGGCCGGTCAGCCACAGATCGTTCTCGTGATGCAGGGCGATGCCAAAGACCGGGTATGGCACCGGTTCGTGCGCCAGATAGTGCATACGGATGGTCACGGCTTCGTGCGTCTGAAAAACAGGACGTTCGTTGCCAGCACTGTCGAGCAGTTCGACGCGGGTAATCTCTACTTCACGCGAGCCGCGGCGATAGGGCGTCTGGTCTTTCTCCTGTTCCTGCTCGACAGTCATAGATCCAGAAGCGGTACTGGTGCGCTGCTTTGCCAGGCGCTCCTGCTCCTGGCGGTTCACGTCGGACAGGTAGGCATCGACCACCTCGCCGGCCGGCCCGACCATACACGCCATTCCATGATCGAGCCACACCGCCTGATCGCATAGCGTGCGCACGATTTCGAGGGCGTGCGAGACGAAGACGATGGTCTTGCCCATGCGCCGAAAGCGAAAGATGCGCTCCATACACTTACGTTGAAAGGCCTCATCGCCCACGGCCAGTACCTCGTCAGTAATGAGGATGTCGGGATCGACGGCAGTGGCGACGGCGAAGGCCAGGCGCGTGTACATCCCCGACGAGTAATGCTTGATCTCGGTGTCGAGGAAGTTGCCAATATCGGCGAATTCGACGATACCGTCCATACGTTCCTGCATATCACGGCGGCTGAAGCCCATCAGCGAGCCGTAGAGAAAGACGTTCTCGCGCCCGCTCAGGTCAGGGTGGAAGCCGCTCCCCAGTTCGAGCAGCGCCGCCACTCGTCCCGCCATATGCACCGTGCCCTGATTCGGTTCGAGAATGCGGGTCATCAGCTTGAGCGCGGTACTCTTGCCGGCCCCGTTGTGCCCGACCAGGCCGATACTCTCACCCGGTGCGACGCTGAAGCTCACATCGCGCAAGGCCCAGAATTCTTCGCCCTGGGCGCGTGGGCGCAGCAAACCCGCCACCCGCTCCTGGATCGAGTCGCGCCGATCTCGGTGCAGCACAAACCGCTTACTCACATTTTTGAATTCAATAACGTTCATACTATAGGTTACAGGTTACAGAAATTTCATTTTAACAGTTTACTGCGTAAAACAGTCAGCATCTTACTAATTTCCGTAATAAGATCTAATGTTGGCTCTGCTTGTGCGGTATCCAGATATCCTAAGCGCACAGCAAGCATTAAAAACGTCTCGGTTTCCATAAGTGAACCTTTTGCTATCACCAGGAAGTGAGCATAGTCTTTCAAGGTAGAACGAGCATGGCCTTCAGCAATATTGGCTGGAACCGATACGGCTGCACGTGTAATCTGGTTTGTTAGCCGATACATCTCTGCTGGTGGAAAACAGTTTGCCAGATGATAAATTTGCATCACCATATCCATGGCTTTCTGCCAGACTATTAAATCTCGGTGCGATGGGATTTTTGCCATTCTTCTACCTTAGACATAGTTTAATTCTACGTGACACGTTGTACCAACGTAGAAACGCTGTTGCGCCTGTGCGTTACAATCCTGGCTCCGCTATCGCTCCCGGACGCCTATCAGGATTGTTGCGCTATTGCCCCTTTGCGCCGTTGCGTTACAATCCTGGCCCCACTATCGCTGACTGCCCGCATTTTGCGTTACAATCCCAGCCGCTCCTGGTATGCCTTTCTTGCTGGATCGTGCTTGCTTTCGCGTTCAAGTGCGTATCAGGCTATAATATACCATATCTGGCTGCAACGGTCGGACTTGATCAACTTCTCAGCCCGTGTGAGAAGGTGCTACAGTGTGCCCGGACGCTGAAGCGTCGGGCGACGGTGACACAAAGGCGGCCTGCGTGGCCTGTGTTTCAGCCCGCGCAGGCGGGCTGGGTGAATGAGTAGCCCGCTCGTTCACGGGCCGGGCGATGCGAAAGAAAGGGAGGCTATGAGCTTACAAGGAAAACGGGTTGCTATTCTGGCCGAGAATAATTATGAAGATCAGGAGTTGTGGTACCCCTATTATCGTCTTAAGGAAGCCGGGGCGGACGTGGTTATTGTCGCGCCAGAAGCAGGACAGACCTACGTTAGCAAGCATGGCTATCCGGTCACAAGCGATATGGCGAGCAAAGATGCCAGCGCCAACGATTTTGCAGGCGTGGTTGTACCAGGCGGCTTTGCGCCGGATCGGTTGCGGCGCGACCCCGAACTGCGCCGCTTTGTCAACGAACTGAACAACCAGGGTAAGCTGATCGCTGCCATCTGTCACGCAGGTTGGATGCTGATATCGGCCCGCATTTTGCAAGAGCGCACCGTCACCAGCGTTGGTGCCATCCGCGATGATATGGAGAACGCAGGTGCCGTCTGGATTGACGAGGCTGTGGTGGTGGATGGCAACCTGGTAACATCACGTACTCCTGCGGATCTACCGGTGTTTCTACCGGCGATCATTGCCGGTCTTGAGCGCTAAAGGTGGTGCTATGCCCATTGATGCGCTTAACCGCACCATTGATCTCCCTGCGCCGCCGCGCCGCATCATCTCGCTGGTGCCCAGCCTGACCGAATATCTGTTTGCGATTGGCCTGGGGCCATACGTTGTTGGTGTCACTGACTACTGCATTGCGCCGGCGGCGCAGGTGGCATCACTGCCGAAAGTACGCGGTACAAAGAATCCCAACCGCGAGTTGATCCGCGCCCTGCAGCCCGACCTGGTACTGGCGGCGAAGGAGGAAAACCGCGAACGCGATGTGCTCGCGCTGACGGCAATGGGTATTCCGGTGTATGTCACCGATATTCAGAGTGTGGCCGATGCACTGGCGCAACTGAGCGCGCTGGCGCAAATCCTCGCTGCTGAACGCACCGCCGCACCGCTGCTGCATGCACTGGAAACTGCGTTGGCACAGGCGCAACAATCCTTGATTGGTCGTCGCCCACAGCGCACGCTGGTCTTCATCTGGCGTGACCCGTGGATGGCGGTTGGTGGCACGACCTATGTCGATGACCTGTTGCGGCTGTGTGGCTCAGAGAACCTGGCTCGCCAACTGCCTGGCCGCTACCCACGCGCAGATCTAGCCGACTTTATGCACCTCAACCCCGACGTAATCCTGTTGCCCGATGAGCCATACCGCTTCACTGCGGCTGATCGAACGGCATTTGCGCCGTTTGCAGCGGTCGCTGCCGTGGCTGCACAGCGCATTCATCTGTGCGATGGCATGCTGCTCACCTGGCCCGGTCCGCGCACGATCACGGCGCTCCACACGCTGCCGGGGTTGTTCAAAGGGAGCGTGGTATGATACGGAATTACATGCCGGTATCATGGATGTACGTTCACATAAGTCGAACGAACTTCCCGTGTTGGTATTGACAGTTGCCCCACAGCATGTTACCATTTTTGTGATCGTTTATATTTATATGTCAAAAATTTGTATGACCTGGAATGGTTGATTATGTCCCTACCCACCGCTACCTGGGCCGAAATTTATCTGTACCCTGTGCTGGTCACTATGGCCCTGTGGGGTGGCCTGACACTGGGTTTGCTCTGGTTGAATCGCCGTACGCCAGAACAACGACGGCTGGTACTGTTCTTGCTGATCAGTGTAGTAGTACTGGCACACCTTCACATCTGGGATACACGCAACGACCTGAGTATCTGGGGGAACTACCGGGCATATCTGGCGGGCATGCTCATCTGGACATGGCACGAACTCTCGTTTTACAGCGGTTTGCTGACCGGGCCATGGCAACAACCCTGTCCACCTGAGGCGCAGGGTTGGCAGCGCTTCAAGTATGCCCTCGATACACATCTGTATCACGAAATTGCGATGATACTGGAAATCGTGCTGCTGTGGTGGATGCTGCACGGTGCGGCCAATCAGATCGGATTGCTGACAATCATTCTGGGTTGGGCATTGATGCAAAGCGCCAAGCTGAATGTGCTGCTGGGCGTACGCAGCTTGCCTGTTCACTGGCTGCCAGAACACTTATGGTATCTGGGCAGCTTCTGGGCCCAACGCCCCTCTAATCCTTTTTTCCTTCCTTCGATTATGGTTGCGACGGTGGTGGCCGTGCTATTATGGCTCCAGGCTACCTACCTTGCTCCCGCCAGTAGCGCGGTGGGGATGACGCTGCTGGCAGTGCTGGCAATGCTGGGCGTGCTGGATCACTGGCTGCTGGTGTTGCCGCTGTACAACCAGGAGGCACAACCAGTCGTGCAATGGGTCGAGCCAGAAGTATGATGTGCTTCGCCGAATAGGAAACAGGTAACATCGTCCGCATTGCCGCACACCGACTATGCCATGTCGTAGGGGTACCCTCATGGGTGCCTGCAATGCCCACATCGCCTTGCATTGCCTTGCATTGCCTTGCATTGCCCGCATGGCCCTGCATCGCCCGCATTGTCTCGCCATGCCCACACTGTCCACATTGCCTTCGCTGCGAGCGACCACAAGAGTCACCCCTACCATCGTTGCCGGGCCATGAGCAGCAATGCCCGCAATGCCCCGCAATAGTATACATTGCCCCGGAAAACGACCATGGATGGCCTGTATTGCTATCGTTGCCGCGCAATGAGTGACATGCGGCCCATACTCACGGTTGCACATTACCCTCCATTATAAGGCAACGACCATCATAGCAGGCATGGTTATCGTTGCCTTGCGATGCAGACCAATGCGGGCACTCACAAGAGGTGCCCCTACGATCGTTGCTGTGCTATGAGCGGCAATGTGAACATTGCCCGCCGCCTCGCCTCTCGCCGCACCCCACTTGTCGTATGTGCTAAATTCAGCTATCATAGACGTGACTGAAATCACATATGGTTCATGACCTGTTGAAGGGAGGCAGGGATGCTGGAGGCGATCTTCGCTCCTCAATCTGTCGCGTTATTGGGCGCCTCACCCAACCCGAATCGACTGGGGCATCAGGTATTCAAAAACATTGTCGAGCACGGTTATCAGGGTCGAATCTACCCAATTCATCCCACGGCTTCCAGTGTTCTTGGCCTGACAGCGTATCCGAGCGTCCTGGCGGTTCCTGACCCGATCGATCTGGCGGTTATTGTGATTGCCACCGATCAGGTACTGGCGGCTGTGGAGCAGTGTGGGCAAAAGGGCGTCAAAGGCTTGATTGTCATTACTGCGGGCTTCAAAGAGGTCGGCGGCGAAGGCAAAGAGCGCGAGCGCCAGCTACTGGAAGTGGTTCGGCGCTATAATATGCGCATGGTTGGCCCCAACTGCCTGGGCATCATCGATACGATTAGCAAACTCAACGCCACTTTTGCAGCCCTGATGCCCGACGATGGCGAGATCGCTTTTATGTCACAGTCAGGCGCGTTGTGTACCGCTATTCTCGACTGGAGCAAGACCGCCGGCATTGGCTTCTCGCGCTTTGTCAGCCTGGGCAACAAGGCTGATGTCGACGAAGTGACGCTGTTGCAGGCATGGAACGAGGATCCGCACAGCAAGGTAATCCTGGCCTATCTTGAGGGTATTACGAACGGGCCGGGTTTTGTGCAGGTGGCGCGGCAAGTAACGCGACGCACGCCGGTGGTAGCGATTAAGAGCGGGGCAACAGCGGCGGGCACACGGGCCGTCTCTTCGCATACCGGCTCGCTGACCGGCAGTGAGAGTGCCTATGAAGCCGCGTTTGCCCAGAGTGGCATTATTCGCGCCAGCTCGATGGAAGAGTTGTTCGACTGTGCGCTGGCCTTTGCTTATCAACCACCGATGACCGGCAACCGGGTGGCAATTGTCACGAATGCCGGTGGCCCTGGAATTATTGCCGCCGATGCCATTGAACGCAGCGGATGGCTCAGAATGGCCGAGTTTACGTCCGAAACAATCCAGCGCTTACAACGCGATCTGCCCTCCACCGCCAATGTCTTTAATCCCGTTGATGTGATTGGTGATGCCCGCAGTGATCGCTATCGGGTGGCGCTCCGCGCGATTATGGATGATCCAGGCGTTGACGCCGTGCTGGTGCTGCTTACGCCGCAGGCCCAGAGTGATCTGCCCGAGACCGCACAGGTTATTATTGATCTGTCGTCCGGTCACGCCCGGCCGGTGCTGACCAGTTTTATGGGGGCATACAGCCTGGGGCCAGCACTCGACCTCCTGAACCAGCATCGCATTCCCAACTATCCCTTCCCAGAACGTGCGGTGCGTGCGCTGGCGGCAATGGCCCGCCACCGCGCCTGGCAACAACAGCCCGAGCCAGAATATGCCCAGTTTGAGGTTGATCACGAGCGCGTCCGGGCACTCTTTGCCCAGGTACGGCAGGCCGGACGGGTGGAACTGGGTGAGATTGAGGCACGACAGGTGATGGAAGCGTATGGTATGCGTTTGCCGCAGAGCCGTCTGGCGCGTTCGCCCGAAGAAGCCGTACAGATTGCGTCAGACATTGGATATCCGGTGGTGATGAAAATTAGTAGCCCGGATATTTTGCATAAAAGTGATGTCGGGGGAGTCAAGGTTGGCATAGCCGACGCGACGAGTGTGCGCGATACGTACGAACTTATCGAATATCGCGCCCGTAAGTATAGCCCGAACGCCCGCATCTGGGGCATTCTCGTGCAGGAGATGGTACGCAAGGGCCGCGAGTTGCTGGTGGGAGTGACCCGCGATCCGCAATTCGGGCCACTGGTGGCAGTAGGTATGGGCGGTATTTATGTGGAGGTGTTACGCGATGTTGCTTTCCGCCTGGCTCCCATAAGCCGCCAGGAAGTCAGTGCCCAGTTGCGCTCGATCCGCACCTTCCCGCTGTTGCGTGGAGTGCGCGGTGAACCGCCCGCAGATATTGCCGGGACGGAAGACGTCGTGTTGCGCGTGAGTCAATTAGTAACAGATTTTCCGGAAATTGTGGAAATGGATATTAATCCTCTGGTTGTGCATAACCGGGGCGAAGGTGTTATAGTATTAGATGCGCGAATTATTTTACAGGGGTAGGCTACGCCGGGTTTCCGCAGTATCCTGCACAGGATTCCTGGCGATCAGGAGCAAGGAGGCTTCGTATGGCCGCGTTGTATGTTGCTTCAACTGAAGCTTTTGTTGGCAAGAGCGCCGTTTGTCTGGGGCTCTTGCAGCGTATGCGCCGGGACGGTTTCGCAGTCGGTTATATGAAGCCGGTCAGTGTGTCGGTGGCGCATACTCCCAACGCTATTCTGGACGAAGATGCGGCGTTTATTCGGGATACGTTAGGTTTGGAAACGCCGCTCGAACAGGTGGCCCCGGTGTTACTAACCCCCGCCACAATCGACACGATTTTGCGTGGACAGGCACCCGCGTTCACCCGTGTTTTGCACGATGCCTATCTGGCAGTTGCTCACGCTACCGACATCGTGGTGCTCGAAGGTACCAATAACTGGGCAGAAGGTGCGCTGGTCGATCTCAGCGCGGATCAGGTGGCCGATATGTTTGAGGCCTCCACACTGCTTATCTGCCGGTATACCTCGATTCGGGCAGTAGACACGATCTTGACCGTACACCGGTATATTGGTGATCGGCTGATCGGGGTACTGATTAACCACGTCGAAGAACCACACCTTGAATTTGCCCAGAGCCGGGTCGTTCCGTTCCTCGAAGCACGCTCCATTCCCGTGCTGGGCGTGATGCCCCGTGACCGCTTGCTCGCCAGTGTGACGGTGCATGAATTGCACGAGCATCTTGGTGGACAGTTTATTGGCGACCACAGATGGGGGCAGCGCGAGATTGAATCATTGATGATCGGGGCCATGGGATCGGAGGCCGGTCTATCGTATTTCCGGCGGCGCACCAACAAGGCCGTCATTACTGGCGGCGACCGGATCGATTTGCAACTGGTTGCGCTGGAGACCAGCACCAGTGTATTGATTCTCACCGGCAACTTCCGCCCATCGCCACGTGTCCTCGATCTCGCCGAGGAACGGCAGGTACCGATTTGTGTGGTGCCCGATGATACGTTGACCACGGTGGAGCGCGCCGAGGAGTTGTTTGGCCGCATTCGCTTCCATCAGAAGATCAAGATGGAACGCTTTACCGAACTGATGACTACGTATTTTGATTTTCCCCGATTGTATCAGGCATTGGGATTGTTCCCGGCGTCGTAGCGATCAGCAAGAAGGAGTCCTGGATGATCGAAGCACCGGAGCACATCGGCCCCCTGGTATTTGTCGCCAATCCAGATTATCCCTATCCGTTCGACGTACCGAAAGCACCCCGCTTCTGGATGGAAGAGCAGACGGGCGCACTGGCAGACGCGGTTGAAACCTATCTCCGTGGTGAGCCTCTCACCGTGGCTCACCATGCCTTGATGCAGCTCTACTTACGTCAGTACCTCGAACGGACGATCCTACCGGGCGATGCCAACCGTATGGTGCTCCTGTCCCGTATCGAGCAGTTGCGTACCACGCGCGACATTGAACGCTTTGCCGAAGAATTGGCAGAGTGGGGGGTCGAGCCGTTTTGAGGCGGGGAGCGCTTCAAACCCGCCCCTCCTGCCTATAGGCCCATAGTGCCGCAGCCACCTGTTCAACCTCGGTTCGGGTTAATTCCGGGTAGAGGGGGAGTGAGAGAATGCGCTGCGCGTGCTGGCACGTTTCTGGCACGATGTCGGGAGGATAGCCGAGAGCGGTATAGGCAGGCTGGAGATGCGCCGGTACCGGATAGTGAATATCGGTGCCGATGCCTGCCAGGGTAAGATGTTGCTGCAGGGCATCACGTTGATCACTCGTGATCACATACAGGTGATACACATGACCAGGTTCGTCCAGCGGTAATCCCAGCGGTGCGCCCATGAGCAAATCGGCGTACCAGGCTGCCCGCTCGCGGCGCAGCGTGTTCCAATGGTCGAGATACCCCAGCTTGATACGAAGGATAGCGGCCTGCAATTCATCCAGGCGTGAGTTCCGCCCACCGATCTCTGTTGTGACATATTTGTTCCTCCAGCCATACTGTCGTAACCGGCGTACGCGACGGGCAAACCCGGCATCAGACGTGACAATCGCTCCACCATCACCGAGTGCGCCCAGATTCTTGGTGGGATAAAAGCTGAAACAGCCACAGATGCCCCAGTTCCCCGCCTTGCGCACCTGGCCGTGATCATCAACCGCCCATGCGCCGTGGGCCTGGGCAGCATCTTCGATGACCGCCAGGCCGTGTTGGGCGGCAATGGTACTGATCGCGGGCATGTTCGCCAGGCGACCATAGAGATGAACAGGCAGCACGGCCCGAGTGCGCGGCGTTATTGCGGCTGCCATCTGGTGGACATCGAGTGTATGCGTGTGGGGATCAATGTCCACCATGACGGGGCGCGCACCTGTTTGTAGAATGGCCGCCATCTGATACGTCCCGGCATTGGCAACCGTGATCACTTCATCGCCTGGCCCGATGTCCAGTGCGGTCAACGCCAGATAGAGCGCATCCGTCCCATTTGCCACCCCGACACAATCGTCTGTGCCACAGTACGCCGCAAACTCTTGCTCAAAAGACTGCACCTCTGTGCCCAGAATATACCATCCACGCACCAGCACCTGCTCCATCACCGCCTGCAGCGCGGCGTGGAGCGTGGCGTGCTGGCGTTTCAGATCACCAAACGGCACGTGTATCGTTGACATGGCCTCTTCCTCTCGCAGCGCAACGCACGCGTTCAGCCGGTATTTTGTTCCTCCCTGGCCCGACGGTCTATGTGCGAACTGAGCCACTGTGCGATCACCAGGAGCCCATCGGGATGAATGCTATGCCCAATCGGGTATTCGTGGTAGGTCAGGCGCACCGGTGTGGTCTCCAGAAAGGCCTTCACACCCCGCCCCGCCTCAATGGGGATCAGGTCGTCCTGGGAGCCATGCATGACCAGCACCGGCAGATCGGCGAGGGCTTCGGGGTGCACCCGTGGCAGCACCGCTTCATCCAGATAGCCACTGATCGCAACGACGCCCGCGATCGACCGGGGAACCGTCAAAGCCAGATTGAGGCTCATAACCGCTCCCTGACTAAACCCAAGCAGGTAAAACTGGTGCGGATCCGCGCCTACTCGCGCCGGCAGATCACGGATAAACTCGGTCAACACCTCAAGGCTCCGCGCACAGGTCGCATCATCGGCAATCAAGTTGCCCGGCACACCATAGAGATAATACCATGCGTAGCCTATGCCAACATCAAAGATCGCACGGGCACTCACGATGTGCAGCCGCTTGTCCAGATAGGGTGCCAGACCCATCAGGTCATGTTCGTTGCTGCCAAAGCCGTGCAGCAGGAGCAGCAATGGTGGCGGGGTATCCTGTGGTTCCTGGGGTGGACGCTCAATGGTATAGATCTCGGTCATAGATTTGTGTTCCTCTCTTCTCAGCGCAAAGCGCTATTGTAGGAAATAGGAAATAGGAAATAGGGAATAGGAAATAGGGAATAGAGGTCTGTTGGAAGGGCAGATTGCAACATGCTCCTACTACCCTCTTTTCTCTTTTCTCAAAAGGTGCGTTCCCTTTTTGCCCGCAACCATCGCATGCCTCAACACGTCCCGGTGATCAACAGAAATGGCAGATGGGCGATCCGTGACCAGTCAGCAGACAGAGCGGCATCGTACCGCTCAATGCGTTGCAAGCGCGTGCGCTCCTGACGAGTCAGCGGCAACCCGCGAAGCAAGGCAAACCGTGCGTCTGCGGGGGGATGGAGTTCTGGGAGCAGATCGACCCGAACGGTAAATCCCTGTGTGGCCAGCAAGCCTGGCAGCATACGCCCGATGTATGGCTGGGCACCAGCACGCTGCAGCGCGGCCAGCCACAGATCGCGGGTGGCAATCGCTGGTGGATACTCAATCATCCCGCCATAATCTGGTTCCAGTGCTATAAACGCCCCGCCTGGTTGCAAGACACGCCTGATCTCGGCCACAACACGGGCGAGATTCGGCACCCACAGCAGAACACACTGGCAGAAGACCAGATCGAACGTTGCCGCTGTAAACGGTAAGTGGCGTGCGTCACTGCAAACCCGTTGCGCAGCCGCAATGTCCTGCCTGTGTGTACGCAACGCCCCCAACGCCCAATCACAGGCAATCACCTGCCCGCTGGATCGCCGCACCAGTTCAGCAGTCACCGCGCCATATCCCGCCCCCAGATCGAGGATCGTGCGACGATGTGCAATGGCGACCCGCCGCAGCAGGCGCGAGCGAGCTGGTGCGAGCCAGTCTGCCTGTTGCTGTAACAGTTCAGCTAGCGGCAGAGAAACGCTCACCGCCCTCCGCCCGCACAGGCACAGGCGCAGGCACAACCGGCGCAGGCACAGGCGCACCCCCCGCCACCCCCACCACCGCCTTTCGACGACGACTCGCCGAGCGCCTTGAAAAAGTCGCCCGTCAATTTGTCAGCCCCACTGAGGTTGATCACCCCGCCATCAGGCTTCGAGACGCTCAAGGCTCCGGGCGCAATCGCCGAGGCCATCGCCCCCATCGTATTCTCTGTCCACCCGGCAAACGAGGCGGCAACATCACGAAACGACGTGCGCCCGCCCGGGCCGGGTGGCGATCCCGATAGCTGACCACCTCCGGCTGACGCCTGGCTGCCGCTCATCGGCCCGCTACGGATCCAGATGGGACGATAGCGATAGCCTCGTGGCTCCAGTACCGTACGGTAGCCCGGATCCATTAAGATCCACTCCAGATTACGATCCAGTACCTTTTCGCGTTCTGGTATTTCACCGATTGTCTGGGCTTCTTTCAGAGCACGTTGAATAATGCGCCGGTAGTAATCCTGGGTATCCGACAGATCAAAATTCTTCACCCGATCAACAACATGGTCGATCAAATTTTTCATCGGGGCGCTGAAGTCAATCTCTTGCACCGGCACCCCGCGTCGCTGCTCGATCAACGTCAGAAACGGCAGCTCATAATTATGCAGCACCACGCCATGTTCTTGAGCCGACTTACGCTGTTGCGCTTCGCGTTCGCTGGCCGATTGTGCGTTTCTGGCCCAGAAATCCTCGGCCACCTCAACGATCAAAGGTGTATCCTGGATCTGGCGCAGAATACCCTTCTTCAGCAGGCCAAAAATGACCAGCGTGAGAACCTTGTTGAGCGGCAATTCAAGCAACACCGCTGCTTCGGGTGCCGTCAACCCACGCTTGATCCCGCCACCCTCTACCTGCACAATTGCCGGAAGATAGCTGCCTCTGGGCCGTCGCCGCTGTAGCAACACTTCGTTGATCGGAATGAGCAACACGCTCAGGGGAAACGCAAGCAACGTCATTGCATTGCTCAAGAAGCAGAACGCCAGCACTGCCAGCACCACAAACACCGAGATACCCGTGCCACCAGTGAAACGAAAGAAGGCCACCGCCAGCGCGATGACAACGAGTACCCGCAGGACAATGCCGATCTCCGGGTTATCATCAAGCCACTTGACTGCCAGTTGAAAGGCATTCAGCGAAACCACGCGCTCCATGCCCCGCTGTGGAAACGAGACACCCACCAGGTGGGCCTGCGTTGCCCGCGTGTCTGGCCACTCCCAGACCGCCACCACCCGATCTTGAAAAATGGCTTTGTTGGTAAACTCTTTATGCTGATACAGTACCTCATCGGGTTGAATGTCCGGCAACATATGAATGGCGATCTGGAGGTTGGTCGTGCCAATGACTAGATCGGGATCGAACCAGGTCGGCGTGATCTGGAGCGAGGCATTCTCGCGGTTGGTCGTATCCTGGTACACCATGTCGGGCATAGTAAACTCCAGGGAGAGTGTACCCTGCTGTCCCGGTTGAATCGCATGCTGCCCCAATGGTATCTCTACACCGGGAGTGACATATTCCGAACGGCGAATCGTCGTCAGGGGAATGCCGTTGATAGCGGCTTGCATATTGGCAATGATATAGCCGGCATGCGGCATGCCAATATCGACAATATCGATCGCACTGGCCGTGGGACTGTTTTCAAAGGTGATCCGATACATAATGCGCGCCGAGGCGTCTGGTTGCACAAACACCTGCATTTGCAGGTTCGGTACGTTGAAGCGATAGGTTTGCGCCCACACGGTGGCTGTACGCGGCCGGAATACGAAGCCAGGGGCAACGAAGAGGGTACAGATAAACAGGATAAACAATCTGATCAGAATCGCCCTGCCCCACCGTGGGCGTTGTGCAGGCCAGCCTGTATACTGTTGGTGTTTCATTTGTTTTGTTCCTAAAAAAATCTGCGCATCTGCGTAATTTGCGGATATGGCGACATGTTTTCCGCTTTGCGCTTAGAAGCTTTGCGCTCGAACGCTCGAACGCTCGAACGCTTCAACGTTCGAACGCTTCAACGCTTCAACGACCATCCCACTGGCTCACGAGGACATTCAACGGCGCAAATTGCCAGGCCGGGACAGACGTCGCAACGGGAAGCCGTCTCCACCCGCTCACGGTACATCCGAAAAGCCGGGTGGTTCCAGATCGTCTCCCAGTCATCGTGCAGGAGGTTCCCCGCACGCTGATAGGGGCCACGCGGCGGAATCACCGTGCCATCTGGCTCGACCCGCACCGCAACATCACCAGAGCAGCGTGGGCCACGACGTACGTGTTCCGCCAGCGAGAGCGCGGGATCGAACTGCACGGGTGGCTGCCAGATAAAGCGTACCCTGGCCGTATGCGCAGCTTCTTCGATCTGCGTTGCGACCTGGGGCATCGCTCGTGCGGGAAACACTCCGGCTGCTGCCGTGGGATTGGCCGCCGTGTCTGCATCGGGTTGAACCAGCGCAAAAAAGGAAACGTTTGTCACGTGTAACGCTTGCAAATGTGCCAGGGTCGTCCCCAGTAGTTCCAATGTCGGTTCAATCAGCGCCACCTCGGCCACCGCGCAAACCTCGTAGGCCTGCGCACCGGTGATGACATCCTCAACGGCGGTATAATCGCCAGCGCCGCACAGCCTATCGTGCAATGCTGGATCAGCAGCAGCATACGCCACCGTGATATGATCGACCCCGACATGCGCCAGGTCACGGAGCAGTGTACCGTGCTGGAGATCACTGCCGCGTCCCCGCACACCCGCAATCATTCCCAGATCCTCGGCGCGTTCAATGGCACGGAGCAGATGATCAGCCACGGGATGTGCTGGTGCAAGCAGCGTCACGTGGGGAATCCCCACGGCCCACAGCCGATCAATGATCGGCAAGAGCAACGATGGCTCGGTCAGTGGCACATCCGCCGCCAGCGGTGCAATCAGTTGCCCTTCACGGATGTTGGGAATGACATCGAATGCGGCTCCGAAATTGATAATCGGGTAGTTGTCGCCAGGTGACACCAGGTGCGCCAGCAGCGCCCGCATCCGCTGGATATCGCTCTGCATCGCTGGCACTGATGCTCCCTGAAAATGGTCTTGCAGTTGCTGCAGAATAGTCGCATCGTCGGCATCGTCAAGCAACGCTCTGGCGATCACCACACCGGCGGGCGATAAGCGTGCTGCGGCGGTTGAGTTGGCAAGCAGCATACCGCTGCCATCACGGTCAACGCGCAGATGCAGGCGCGTATACTCGCCATCGGCTTCGCGGATAGCATGATATAACCCCGGCGCAACCCCGGTCTGGTTGCCTTTACCAGGAATACGGATCGTAAACAGGCGGCGGAACCATTCTTCTTTCGTCGGCATATGCCTGGAACTCCTTCGTGCAGGGGCAGGGTTCAACCCCGCTCCTCACGCCTCGTTGCAGAGGCGGCTCGTTTTCTCCTGGCATCCGGCAGCATCAGCTTGATCATGGTCGTTGTGGTTGTTGTGCTCCTGGCCTCACGTTCGAGCCGACACCCCCCGCCACACAATAATAAATCGGGACATTGCCAGCATTCTGGCGGGAGACCGAACTGCTGCGGATCATCAATGCGCTCCCGAAAGCTGCGGAACAGGGCACTGTTCCAGATCTGTTCCCACGGATCGTGCAATATATTGCCAGCGGACACGTAATACGATTGACACGGCAGCACACTGCCGTCTGGCTCCACACACAATGTATACTCACCCGCATTACAGCGTCTGGCACCGATCTCCAGTTCAACCGGCGACAGACGGCAATATTCGGTGGGCGTATACCAGAGGAAGCGCATGCCCAGGTCTGCCGCTTGATCGCGGATCGATACGAGCAGTGGTGCTAATTCTTCAACGGCAAGCGCGTCGGGTGAGTTACAGCCGCCACCCGCCGCGATCATGCTGTTCATGGCAAAGGTTCGAATGCCCAGCGTGTGCAGAAAGGTAATGATTTCGGCGACATGATCCCGGTTGCGCTGCATCAAGGTGGTGTTGGTAATCGTATGCAACCCGCTGGCAAGCGCCTGCTCAATTCCGCGCACCGTTTGCTGAAACGAGTTCGCGCCCATCATCGCGTTGTGTACCTCTGCCTGACAGGAGCCGAGGGTAATCTGCACATGATTCAGGCCGGCGGAAACCAGCGCTTGCGCATAGCCAGGATGGGCCAGGCGGCGCCCATTCGTATTCAGGCCGACAATCATGCCGTGCTGATCGGCGTAGTGGATCAGATCAAGCAGGTGCGGATAGAGCGTGGCCTCGCCGCCGGTCAGGATCAGGTGCGGCACGCCCACTGTTGCGAGCGTATCAACCACGCGATACCATTCATGCAGTTCGAGGGACGGCATCGCAATCCGATCGGCCTCGTTGTAACAGTGGGCGCAGGCGTTGTTGCATCCGTAGGTCAATGCTAGATCGGCCTTGTAGGGCGCATGGACGGGTGTGCTGAAAAGAGGTGTATGCTGGAGTGGTGCAATCGCGCATGTTGCACAACCATGGCCTGGCTCCCGCAGACGCTCTACCATCGTGTAGATCTGCGTCAAATCTGCGCTACACCGGGCACGGTCATTCGCCTGTATACCGCGCAGCAGCATGGTTCGGGCCTGATCGCGGTCAACACCATCCAGCGCCAGACGGGTCATCTGGGTAGCGGTCGGATTGAGATGGATCACATCCGTGACATCAACAAACAGCACGCCACTGCCATCCTGCTCGACGCGGAGATGTAAGCGTCGCTGCCCATGATCGGAGTTGAGCCGGTAGGTGTACATCCCTGGTCGGGGTGCGGCAAGCGGCATACAGGTTGCCAGTAAGCCCTGCGTATCACGGTACAACCCGTGCCACACCTGGCTCAACCAGCGGCGGCCACGTTCGGTACCTACCATTTGATCTCCTCCTCCAACTGATAGGCTGCGCCGCAGTATTCGCAGTTGACAAATACGGCACCCGCCTGAACGCTGATCGACTTCTCGCTGAGTGTGGCTCCGCAGGAGCGGCACTTCAGCGCCTGCACATTCACCCCGCCACTCAGGTCAATCTGCTGAATAACCTTTGTCTGCTGCGGCTGCATGCGCGACAGATAGATCATCCCGCCTGCGGCGGCAAACAGCACCACCCCGACCACAATACGCAAGGCCTGCCCCTGCGCACCAGCGACGAAGATCAGGCCTAGAAAGCCGAGAATTCCTGCGAGGATGTAGAAAACTATTTTCATCGTTTGTCTTTCGTTTCCCTCCAGGGAACAGGGCACAGAAACCTATCACCTGTCACCTGTCCAGGGTATAATCAACTCCTGCCCCAGGCGCAGCGCATCGCCCTGCTCTGAGGTTAACCCATTTGCTTCGAGCAGCGCTGACACCGATACATTGAACCGGGCAGCAATCCCACTGAGCGTATCGCCTGACTGTACCGTGTACGTTCGTGGCTCCGGGGTTGGCTCTGGCTCCAGCGTCGGCTCCGGGGTTGGTTCTGACTCCAGCGTCGGCTCTGGCTCTGGCCCCGGCATCGGCGTGACGGTTGCGGTTGCAGTCACAGTTGCCGTGACTTCGATGACCACCGTCGGGGACGCATCATCCGGTTCAACCATATCCGTCGCGGTAACATCAACTATTGGGGGAGAATCGCGGGGGAGCGGCGGTAAGGGGGCCACCGGAATATTGGGCGGTAAGGGCAGGTCACCCACCCTCCCGGTTAGTGGCAAAAGCAACACCAGATTGCCAACCTGTAAGTGCGTGACATTGCTCAATGCCAGCGTGAACACACTGGCCATCGCCACCCCAAACAGCACGGCAGCATGCCGTACTATCTGACCCTCGGAGAGTCGCGCGCTCACCAGGCGTAACCCGATCGCTCCCAGTACCGGCACAACCAGCGCCAGCACCAATAATACATACACCAGAAATTGAGACATGGCTAACGCTCCACCAGGTGTACCACCGTCACCCCATCGCCACCATCCACGCCGCCCGAACCAAAGGACAGAACCAGCGGGTGCCCGGCCAGCATATCGCGCACAGCATGGCGCAACGCCCCGGTTCCTTTGCCATGAATAATCCGCACCTGCCCCAGACCAGACAGATAGGCATTGTTGAGATAGCGATCCAGCTTCTCGACTGCCTCGGCTGCGCGCCAGCCACGGATGTCAAGGTTCATCCCCACATCAGGCACGGCAGGCAGACTCACCGAGGGTGACGTCATATATTGCTGGCGGCGCTCTTCGGTTGCATTGCGCTTTGCGCGGCGCAGTTCATCGAGCGCCACATGCACGCGGAACCCGCCCACCTGTACATCCGCCGCCTGCTCGTCAGCATCAATTGCCACAATCTCGCCCGTTAACCCCACCGAACGCACCAGCACGGTATCGCCCACCTTCCATGGTGGCTCACCGATCACGGGTTGGACGGTGGATGGTGATTGCGCGTCCCGTCCTGCCCGTTGCACGGTTTGCTGGACTTCGGTCTGCATTATCTGGATCCGCTGCTCAGCGGCTGCAATCCACTGCCGAGACAGCGATGCGCTCCGCAGATCCGCACGCAACCGCCGCAGTTCGGCACGGGTCTCACGCAGATCATCTTCAACCGCCTGTTGCATGGCCGCGAGGCGTTCCTGACGAGTTGTGGCAAATTCCTGGAGTTCGTCGGCCAGGCGGTCGCGGTATTTCTGGGCATCGGCCCGCAATTCTTCCGCCCGGTGCAGTTCATACGCTGCCACTTCCCGCTCACGATGAATAGTTGCCAGCAGATCCTCAACCTGGGTCTCGACCGTTGACATGGTGCGACGCGCCTGCTCGACCAGTTCAGGATCAAGCCCCAGCCGGGCGGCTATCGCCAGCGCATTCGAACGACCGGGTACCCCGATCATCAGCCGATAGGTCGGGGCCAGCGATTCGAGGTCAAACTCCACGGAGGCATTTTGCACCCCCGGCGTGTTGGAGGCAAAGGCTTTCAGTTCGGCATAATGCGTTGTTGCAATACCCAGACAGCCGCGCTCCAGCAGGCGGCCCACAATCACGCGGGCCAGCGCTGCACCCTCAACCGGGTCAGTACCGGCCCCCAGTTCATCAAGTAATACCAGTACGCGATGTTCATCGCTCCGGGCCGGTTCGCGCCAGTCGCTCCCTGGCTCATCGATGGCATGCAGGATGCGAATAATGTTGGTCATATGCGAGGAGAAGGTACTGAGGCTCTGTTCGATGCTCTGTTCATCGCCAATATCGGCAAAAATCTGGTCGAAAACTGGCAGGCGTGCCGGTGCAGCGGCGGGAATGTGCAACCCGGCCTGGGCCATCAATGCCAGCAGCCCCACCGTCTTGAGCGCCACCGTCTTGCCGCCTGTGTTGGGGCCCGTAATCAGCAGCAATTGGAACTCACCTCCCAGCCACACATCAATCGGTACCACCGTCGCCGGATCAAGCAGGGGATGCCGTGCCTGTCGCAAATGCACCAGTGGCTGGGTACCCGCATGGACTGCGCAACTCGATACCAGTTCAGGCTGGACACCGCGTAATGTCACTGCATATCTGGCCTGTGCAAAGGCCAGATCGAGATGCGCCAGGGTGGACACTCCTGTGACAATGGTATCAGCAACGGCACCGACCTGTCCACTCAGCGCAGCCAGAATACGGGCCACCTCCTCTTCCTCGGCCAGTTGCAACTCACGCCAGCGATTGTTCAGTTCGAGCGTCGCCAACGGCTCGATATACAGCGTAGCACCACTGGCTGATTGATCATGCACCAGGCCGGGCACCGCCCGGCGCTGCCCGGCCTTGATCGGCAGGACATACCGTCCATTACGCACGGTTATGATTGGTTCCTGGAGTGCCGGAGCAACCTGTGACGAGTGGAGCAAACCCTGTAAGCGCTCGTGCAACCGACTGAAGGCAATTCGGACATCACTGCGAATACGTGCCAGCGCCGGGCTGGCGCTATCGAGAACGAGACCATCATCACCTATCGTGCGTGCGATTTCCTCCTCCAATGTCAGCAACTGCGGCAAGTCGCCAGCATATTCGCGCAGACGCGGAAAGTCGTCCGGGTTGAGTTTGAACAGCGTATCACGCAAGTGGCGCATACTGGCCAGCGTGCTGGCGATCTCCAGGAAGGTGCTGGCCTCCAGCACACCGCCGCGTGCGGCATGCGATACGGCGTTCCGAATGTCACGGGCACCCCCGATACTCGTATCGGGCAATGCATCCAGTAACTGGCGCGCTTCACCGGTCAATTGTTGACAACGTACGACTGCCAGTGGATCGGTGTGGGGCAAGAGTGACAACGCCAGGGTACGCGAGGCAGAAAATGCAGTATACTGCGCAAGCTGTTCACGAATTTTCGGGAATTCGAGGGTTGTAATCGTTTGTTCGCTAATCGTCATAACATCCAGTTGTTGTCGCAGTTACTGTGGTATTACAAAAATGCGTTCGGCTTCGGCCGGCAGGATCGGATCGACCAGATGATACACCTGAGGCAAGATCACCTGGGCAAAATAGCGCAGGAGAAACGAATTACGCACACTCCGCCCCAGAGAACGGGTCAACGGCGAATCAATGTTCTGCGCCCCGGCGACAATCATAATATCCCACAGCAAAACCGAAAAAACACCTATCAGCAGTGCGCCAAGAATAACGCTGAGCAATAACCCGACAACACGATCCAGGTACAGGAGCTGCCCCGGCATTTCAGCATAACGGAACGTGTAGAACCCGGCTGCAGTCAAGAGAATAAAACTTAACATCAGGACAATACCAAAGCCAATATATTCGGCGGTTGTACGATCCGTGCTGAAGCGTTGTTGCAAGAATGTCGCCGTGGCTCCAAAATAGATACTTGCCAGAAGCACACTGATGTAAAAGACGACGATCAGGATGATCTGACGAATCATGCCATAGAAAAAACCCAGCGCCAGCGCACCGATGAAAAGAACGATAAAAAATAAATCGACAACATTCACGTTATCACTCCATTTTACGTTAGAACGTTAGTACTCCAACGAGACATCCCCTGGGGCGGAAGGCGCGGCTTCCACCCTCTGAGACCACCCGGCCGAGATAAAGTCCCTTGTAGGAGTACCACAGTTGTATCTCGACAGACGATCCGGTTCCGTCAGCGTACACGCCCCGGCTCGTAGGTGCACAGGCCACCTGCATAGCATGCGCCCGCCTTCGCGGGTGTTCCACCGCCCATCGAGGGCATCAGCCTGGTGGGCAAACACCCCACAACTGTCGTATGAGAACGTGCCAACGTACTGACGAGTAGCTCTTATCTGCCTGGTGACGAACCGGCTCACGTCGAGAATCGGTGCCCATGAAACGGGTCGAGGTGCATCTGATATCTGGTTTCCCATCTGGCCCCTATCCTCTGGTAGCAACGTAGCCCAATTATAGCATCTTTCTCTGTATGAAAGGTATCTACCGTTTCGACTTGAACCTTCCGCATGTTCTTGTGCTGAACACCGGTGACACGGTCGCGCATACACCACGTCTTGTTCGCCTACGGCCGCGTGGAAAAAAGAGGATCCCCTACCGCTCTGCCGCTGGCGAAAAGGCGCACTGATCAGACCGCCGCGTCCGTCCTTGCATAAAAAGGAGAAGACGAACCAGAGGATGCGGAAGATCCAGGTCAAAGTGGTATACATGGGCAAACTGATGATAGTATGCGCACCTGCATGATCTTGCCAGGTACGGCTGACCGCAGTCGTTGATGCGGTATCAGCAACGACGGTGGTCATTCCTAACCTATCCTTCGGCCATCATTGCACCAGCCCTCCCACATTCTCTATCTGTCGCTATTGTAACACACGAACACCAGCAGTACCTTTAGCGCCTGTCTAAAAAGGGAGCATAGGGACGATCACGCCAGGCAAAGCGGGCGGCATACTCCCCCGCATCAGTGGCCAGGTCTCGCGCTGTCGCGGCAAAAGTCAGGACTCCGGGTTACAATTGAGCCAGGCTTACTGTATGCCAAATACTACTGTTGCTTACGTTTATTTATGTCCTATGGACAATACAACTCCATAGCCTGTAACCGGTAACCTGTGATCTGTAACCTGTGACCCGTGATAACACAATGCATATTCGTATCTGGGGCACTCGTGGCTCATATCCGGTGGCACGCGCCGAAATGTTACATTATGGTGGAAACACGACCTGCGTCGAAGTACGGGTAGGTGAAACTTGCATTATCCTTGACGCAGGTAGCGGAATACGGCTGCTGGGGGAAGCGCTGATCAATGGCATCGTTCCACCCGCAGCTCATTTTCACCTGCTGATCTCACATACCCATTGGGATCATATTCTGGGCTTTCCCTTCTTTGCACCAATCTATCATGCGCATACCCGACTGACGGTCTATGGCTTGCAGCGCACACGATCGAGCCTGCGTATGACCATTGATAATGCCCTGCGTGTCCCACTATTACCGACCGGTCTGGAGAGCATCAGCGCACACATTGACTTCCGGGAGATCACCGATGATACGTGTTTTGATCTGGGGCCTGATGTGCTGGTCACTACTGCTCGTGCCAACCATCCCTATCGTGCCCTGGGCTATCGGATCGAAAGCCCGGAGGGTATTCTCACATTTGTACCCGATACCGGCCCTTTCCACACCATCCTCTTTGATGAAGAATTTATCGTCTGGAAAGGTGTCCCTCCTGTTCTGAGCGCACGTGAGCAGACCACGCTGGCACACATGCAGCAAGCAATGATTGCTCTGGCCAGAAATGCCGACTGGTTGATCTATGATGCCCAGTTTACGACCAGCCAGTATGTCCAGTCTCCTCACTGGGGACATAGTACCCCGGCTCAGGCGCTGGAGATCGGCCATGCGGCCGGGGTGCATGAGGTGCTCCTGTTTCATCACGATCCGCATCGTACCGATACCGAACTCGATATTATCGAGGCGACGCAACAAGCATTGGCACCACCTGGCTTACAGGTGCGGATAGCCTATGAAGGGATGGAATTGCGCAGAGGAACCACAGTATGAAGGTACGATTCTGGGGCGTACGCGGTGCAATTGCTACACCAGGTACAGACTACCTGCGTTATGGTGGGAACACCTGCTGCACCGCAATCACCGGGGCACAGGGCGAACTGGTGGTTATTGACGCGGGTACCGGCTTCTGTCAACTGGGTGATGCACTGGTACATGGCCCGTTTGGACGGGGTCAGGGTGAGATGGTTTTGCTGATCAGCCACACGCACTGGGATCATCTGCTGGGACTACCCTTTCCTGGTATCATCCACCAGCCAGGCAATCGGTTTATTATCTGTGGCCCGGATAGTGCCCGTGGTTCGCTCGAAGCGATCTGTAATGGCTTGCTCTCACCCACCTACTCGCCAGTCTATAGTCTGGCCAATGTGGGTGGCGAGCAAATCTTTCAGGCACTTACGTCTGACCCCTTCCGTGCAGGTGGATTAACCATTCGTGCCTGGCCACTCGCCTATGATGAGGCAACATCGATTCGGCTCTACCGCATTGAGGAAGGTACCCAGAGCCTGGTGTATATTACCGACATCAACTATACCTCCCCAGAGCTGATGGACGAGGCCGCCACTTTTGCCTATGGGGCAACACTGCTTGTGCATAGTGCGCCTTACATGCGCAATGAGCCGATACAGAGGTATGGGTTCTGCCATGTGGAGGACGCCTTGTATGTCGCGTTGCAGGCACATGTGTCTCGCTTACTGCTGTTTTATCATGCCCCCACGCGCACAGACGATCAGCTCGATACGCTCCTCGCCCATTATCGTGCCCTGCTGGCTAGCCAGCAGGCGACGCTCCACCTGGATGTTGCCCGCGAGGGGTTGGTGATCACGCTATAAAGGGCGCAGGAACAATGTGCACAACGTGGAGTGTGCGAGCCATGCTCCCGCCCTCCACAAACAGGCACAAATAGGCGGAAGCATGGCTCCCGCCCTTCCTTCATATCGCTCCTTGCCATTAGACAGTTTAGTTCATCTTCACCGTAATGCGACGCGGCTTCGCTGCATCCGATTTCGGTACATGAATGGTTAGAATACCGTTGGACAGGTGAGCCTGAATGTTATCGGCATTGATTGGCGTCGGGAATTGCAACGTGCGCGTGAAATTGCCATGGCGCTGCTCGCGCACGTGATAACGCGCTCCCTCCACCTGTTCGGGCTGTGTATGGCCGCTAATGCTCAAGATGTTCTGCTGCATCGTAACCTCAAAATCGTCTGGTTTGAGGCCGGGTACGGCCAAACTGGCGACATACTCGTGTTCGGTTTCATATAGATCCAGGGGAACATAATAGCCACTCACACCGCGCTGTGGGCGTACAAAGCTTTCAGCCAGCAGATTGTTCATCGCATCACGCAATGTCATCATTTCCTGAAACGGATCCCACCGGGTAACATCAGTCATAGGATGTGCCTCCTTCATATAAATACTCAGGTCTTGTTCACGCTCGTGATCTCATAGCTTCTCCTCTGTATCAGCCGAAATACGTTGCTGACAATTATGAGTGTAACCGTTATCTGTTAGACCAACGCTAACACTGTACTAAATGGGTATTAGAAACCGCACATTTTTAGCGTTGCTCGCGCTCGCGGATCAGGCGCGCAAATTCCTTGCCCTTGCGTCGTTGCTCCAACTTACGGGCGCGTCCTTCCGTGCTATCCTTTGGCATATCTTCTTGACGTTCAGCCCGTTGTCGAAATTTGCCCCGTCGCGTCTGGTCAACCAGTTCGGTCAGTGTTTCCAGTTCCTCGAGATCTTCAATGGCGTCGATGTCACGCACATTAATACGCACAGGTGGCATGATGATGCTTTCCTCCATGAAAGAAATTGTCAGGAGTTATGCGGTGATATGAACAGATGGCCTTTTCACCCGCCGCTGGCGAAAAAGTTGTCTGGTTCACACGAACGCCTCCCTCCTGGCTAAGAACCATATCCAACAAAACGACCGCATGAGAACCGACTGGTCAGCCACATAGAATATGCGGGGTACATCGTGACGATGTTCGGCTTTTCTGACGTTGCATCAATGACGGAAGTCATTGCGACATATCCTGCACTATCACGTGGTAACCCTCTCCCGTAGCAGGCACAGAGCCCGGAGCAGACCATAGGATATAGTGTGTGCCACTGTGCCTACGATGTCCACTGCATAAAAAAGCCTCGGTGGAGGATGGAACAACCGGGTATGCTATGTCTCCTCCATTTGCAGGCGCAGGTAACTATTATAGCGTTCCGCCGTAATATCACCGCACTTGACTGCGGCCAGTATCGCGCAATCCGGTTCATGGCGATGACGACAGTTATGGAACGCACACTGGCCTAGGAACGGGCGAAACTCACGAAAACACCAGTCCAGTTCATTCAACGGAATACGCCACAGGCCAATCTCACGGATGCCTGGTGTATCAGCCACATAGCCGCCCACCTCAACCGCGAGCGGGATTAACTCGGCCACAGTGGTGGTATGCCGACCTTTGTTGAGGGCGGTGCTAACGGCGCTGATTTTTCGGCACAGATCGGGGTGAATGGCGTTGAGCAGGCTGCTCTTCCCAACGCCAGACTTGCCCGTTACCACGCTCACACGTCCTGCCAGGTGTGCGTAAAGTTCGGCGATGCCCAGGCCAGTTCTGGCACTGGTATAAATGACCCGATAGGCTAGCCGCTCGTAGGTGGCAAACAGAGAGCGGGCATGCGCTTCACCCACGAGATCGACTTTGTTCGCCACAATGAGCGATTCGAGCGCGTTAAACTCGGTGATAACCAGATAACGATCCAGCATGCGCGGGTGAAAATCGGGTGCGGTACAGGCGCAGACCACCAGCACCTGATCTACATTTGCTACCAGCACATCCTCTTTCCAGGCACCGCGCGGGCCAGGTGTACGCCGGGCCAGCGTGGTACGGCGCGGCAACACTTCTTCGATCACGCCCTGCTGCGGATTAATCTGCACCACCCGGACGGTATCGCCAATCACGGCAATGTCTGTGGCCTGACGTTCCTTCTTGAGCCGCCCGCGCAAACGGCATTCCAGCACGCCCGCTTCTGTCTGCACCCAGAAGAACCCGCTCTGTGCTCGCAGCACCGTTCCTCGCATCACCTGGTCTCCCTAGTCCTGTATCGGTTCATCATCATCCTCCAGACTCTTACCCGTTAATGCCAGAAAGACATCCTCCATGGTCACTTCTCCTGTTATACCATTGCGCGTGGCAATAGCCCGCTTCAACCCCGCTGGCGTATCCAGCGCCACAATTCGTCCGCTATCAATCACCGCAATCCGGTCACACAACCGATCGGCCTCATCCATATCGTGAGTGGTTAGAAAAACAGTGGTGTCATGCCGGGCACGCATATTGAGGACAAAGCGCTGGACATCCTGTTTAGAACGAGGATCCAATCCCGTCGTCGGCTCATCAAGCAGCAGCAACATCGGCGTCGTCAACAAGCCGCGTGCAATCGCAATTTTTTGCTGCATACCACGGGACATCTGCTCCAATGGCTCGTAGAGCCGTTTCTTCCTCAACCCCAGGCTGGTTAAAATAGCGACCGCGTTATGTTTTGCCTGCTGGATCGGCAGGTCGTACAGCCGCGCCGCATACATCAGGTTCTCGAGCGCCGAGAGTTTTTTGAAGAACGAGGCCTCAACACTCACACGATTGATCATCTGTTGTACAATACGCGCATCACGCTGCACATGATATCCAAAGATGCGAATAGTCCCACTGTCTGGAACCAGTAACGTTGAAATCAGGCGAATAAGCGTCGATTTGCCTGACCCATTTGCTCCCAGAAGGCCAAAAATCTCACCGCGCTGAATATGGAGGCTGATATGATCGACCGCCCGCGTGACAACCGGTGCACCAGCACTGCTCCACGCCCAGCGATGACGGGAGTCTGGTGCCTTGCCAAATTGTTTGACAACATCAACAATTTCCAGCGCCGTTTCAGGGGGTAATCGTAACCTGCTTGTGGATGGCTCGTGTGCCAGTAACTCTTTCAGGAGTTGCGTACTCGCATCCTGCACATCTATCATAAAACTGTTCTCCATGATCTGTCCATAGTCCATACGTCCTACCAATGATTCATCCCTCACAGCGACCCCATCCATGCATTCCTGACTTCCGTTGCTGTTCGCGCACCTGTATTTCCATCGTATGCAGGCCAGATGGATCAAAGACCAGATCGAGAAACCGGTCGATATGGGTATGCTGTTGCAGCACCGGATCGGCGGGCAGATCGACGGTGCCATGGATCGTCTCCGAGGACAGAGCTTCCGGCGCGTACCACAACACCGATCCATCACGTTCCAGCATCATCACAGCTCTCCTCCCATCAGGTATCGGGCACTGATCCACTCATCCAGGTGCAGTCAGATGCGCCACGCTGCGATCATCTCTGCATTGCAGAGCCTTCGTCATCCTGTTCTGTCTTTCAGTTTGCATCACATGATCTTTCTTCAAGACACCCACCGGATCGCTGCTACTGGTATGCACAACAAAAAGCCGTGGGTGCCCTGCACGACCACGGCCTGCGAATCAACAGGCCGTGAGCGCACTGGTGTTTGTCGCCCACGGCCCTTTAACGCATCAAATGGGTGATGATGTCAACATTTGCGTTTCAGGAAGATGGGCAGACTCTGGTTAGGAGCAGTTGCATCGCGCAACCTGCCACGTAGCACAACAAAGCTCCCATTCATACTATTGAGCTTTGTGAACCCCTTAACCATCATGTCTCCCTTTCTTTCTTTCCATTGTGCAGAATACATATCTGCACCTAGCATAGCACGCTATCATTGGTTTTGTCAATCCCCGGCAACTACGACTTTAGACCGAGCACCGGGACAGGGCCTGGCGGTGAGTGCAACGCTTCATATCAGGGAACCAACCAGCGCCCATCTGTGCTATAATAGAGCACCATCTTGAACCATAAAGCACGAGAACAGACCTATGAAACGGAATCAGCGTACGATGACCAGGATCGAACTTCACGAGTGGTATCAGCAGTACCAGCGGCTGAAGGCGCAGAACCCCGATGCAATCTTGCTCTACCGTCTGGGCGATTTCTATGAAACCTTTGACGATGACGCCAAACTGGTGGCAGAACTGCTCGATGTTACTCTGACCCGTAAGGACTACGCGGTCGATAAATCAAACCCCAGAGATGTGCAGAAGCTGTATGCGCCCATGGCGGGCATGCCCTACCACGCCGTAGAGGGCTATGTCGCACGCCTGGTGGGTATGGGCTATCGCATTGCCGTGGCGGAGCAGATCAGTGAGACACCCTCGAGCAAAAGCGATACTCGCCCTCGTTCGGTGTTCGCGGCCGGCCTGGAACAGATCGGGCGGCAGCGCGGTGGAGTAGCACATCGGGAGATTGTACGGGTGATCACGCCGGGTACGCTGCTGGATACCGCGTTGCTACCGGCTGAACGCAATAACTATCTGGCGGCGGTGCTGGTTCAGGCAGGGCAGATTGGCCTAGCCTATGTCGATCTCAGTACTGGCGAGTTTGCTGCCACTGAGTTCAGTGGTGAGCGGGCCGCTATGCACCTTGAGGGCGAACTGGTGCGCCTGCAGGTGGCCGAGGTACTGGTACCGGACGATCCCGATCTGCGCCTGCCACACCTGGCTCCGGCAACAAAGCATCTGACCCGTGACCTGGCCCCCATGACCCGTGATGAGCGGAATCACCTCTTACCCCACGAGCGGGTAGCGCGTCCACTGGAAGGTGCCACCCATGCCCGTTGGACGAACGGCCACGTGACGGAAGTTCCCACCTGGCGCTGGGAGGCTGATACTGCTCGCGACACACTATTACAGCAGTTCAGGGTGCAATCGCTCGCCGGGTTTGGTCTGGATCAAAAACCGCTGGCGTTGCGGGCAGCGGGCGCGGCCTTGCAGTATATCCACACCACCCAGCGCTCATCTGCAGCGCAGATTACAGGGCTACGCACCTATACGACCGGTGCGTTTATGTTTCTTGATCCCCAGACGCGCCGGAATCTCGAAATCCTGGAGAGCAACAGCGGTAAGACGAGAGGGGCCTTGATTGGGGTGCTGGATCGTACCCGCACCCCAATGGGAGCGCGTCTCCTACGACGCTGGCTATCACAGCCCTTGCTGGATCTCCCGCTGTTGCAGGCACGCCAGGAGGCGGTTGCCTGTGCAGTAGACAATGCGCTATTGCGTGCTGAACTGCGCCAGGCGCTCGGTGCAGTAGGCGATATGGAACGGGTGATCAACCGCATTATGCAGGGCATGAGTGTGGCAACACCACGCGACCTGGCACAATTACGTCAGTCACTCCGGGCCATTCCGGCGGTCATTGCGGCCATTGGCGATCACACGGCACTGCTGGGTGCACGGGAACCAATTGACGCTGAGCAAGGTGAATCAGCTCACGATCAACGTCCTCCCGCCAGTGACACCCTGCTCCGCGAGCACCGTTCGCCCGCACCACGTATGGCCAGCGACGACCTGTTTGCCGATGACGATGACCTACCCGTTCCTGACCGCCCATCACCAGATGCTGATCCCGCCGTCATAGCTAGCGATGCTCCCCGGCCACCGGGTCTCGATCCCTGTGCTGCGGTGCTGGCGCTCCTCGAACGCGCAATTGACGATGATCCACCCGCTTTACTCGGCGCTTCAAACTACTTACGTGACGATGATAGCGACACCCCTCGTCGCGTTATACGTCCTGGCTTTGATGCGCGTATGGATCAGATCGTGGCTGCCAATCGCGAGGCACAGACCTGGATCAATAACCTGGAGGGGCGCGAACGTGAACGCACCGGCATCAAGTCGCTCAAAGTCGATTACAACAAAGTTTTTGGCTACTACATTGAAATCCCCCGCACACATGCGAACCAGGTGCCGCGTACCTATGAACGCAAGCAGACCCTGGTCAATGCCGAACGCTATTACACCGCCGAGTTGAAGGAGTATGAGAATATCGTTCTCAACGCGCAACAGCAACTGGTTGATCTGGAGCGCGAGGCGTTCCGGCGCATCTGCGAAGAACTGGCAGGCTATACCCGGCAATTGCGGACAACCGCCCAGACGCTGGCGCGAGTCGATGTGTTTGCGGCACTGGCCGAGGCCGCAGCCCGTGGCAACTATACCCGCCCGATTCTGCGCGACAACACCAGTCTGCATATTGTTGGTGGACGGCATCCGGTGGTCGAACAGGTCCTTGATGCGGCATTTGTCCCCAACGATACAACGCTGGATACCGAAACACAGCAGTTGCTGATTATTACCGGGCCAAATATGGCTGGAAAGAGTACCGTCCTCCGTCAGGTAGCCCTGATTACGCTGCTGGCGCAGGTGGGAAGTTATGTGCCTGCAACCATGGCCGAGATTGGCCTGGTGGATCGCATCTTCACCCGCATCGGTGCCCAGGACGATATTGCCACCGGCCAGAGTACCTTTATGGTCGAGATGGTCGAAACAGCGGCGCTGCTGGCCCAGAGTAGTCGCCGTAGCTTGATCATTCTGGACGAGGTGGGCCGGGGCACCAGTACCTACGATGGTATGGCGATTGCCCAGGCAGTAGTTGAGTATATTCACAATGAGCCACGCTTGCAGTGCCGCACCCTGTTTGCCACGCATTATCACGAATTGACGGCATTGGAGCAGGTGTTGCCACGGGTGCGTACCTATCACATGGCTGCGGTTGAGCAGGATGGGCGTGTGGTATTTTTGTACGAATTGCGGCGCGGAGGCACCGATCGCAGCTACGGTATTCACGTGGCCGAACTGGCTGGCATCCCGCGCCCGGTGATTCGCCGCGCCAGCGCGTTGCTGGCCGAACTCGAGCAACGCCCGATGGCAGGTGATACGGGTCAACCGAGCGCGCGCTCCCAACCATCACCTGCCCTTGAAGAGCCAGCCGCAGCACCAGTCGCCACTGCATCATCGGATGAACCTTTCCAGCCATCGCTCTTCGATCTGGCACCCAATCCGATCATCGCCTATCTCAAGCGCCTGAATATTAATGAATTGACACCCCTGGAGGCCATGACCAGACTGTATGAGTTACAAAAGCTGGCCCAGGAATCGTTATAATGGAATAGTACGATAACGAGACATCGCCTGGGGAGAAAGGCTCGGCACGGGCGAAAAGTCAGGGAAGAGGCGAGAGGAGAGAGGGTTCTCTCCTCTCGCTCCTCGCTTCTCGCTGGCATCATGGAACGAAGGATACTGACCTGTGCAAATTGTCCACACGCTTGAGCAGCGGCTGACAGATCAGCCCACAGTATTGACGATTGGCAAATTTGATGGTATGCATCTCGGTCACCAGCGACTGGTGGGTGCCACCGTTGACCGGGCACACACGCTAGGCTATCTCAGCGCCGTGCTGACATTTGAGCCACATCCTGATGTGGTGCTTCGCCCTGAACGTGAGCTCTATCTCCTGACCAATCTGGAAGAACGCAGCGAGCTGATTGCCGCGTTTAACCCGGATATGTTGATTGTTGCGCCGTTCACCCGAGAGACAATGCGTACCCCGCCAGATACCTACATGCGCCAGATCTGCACTGCACTGCCTTTGCGCGAATTATATGTGGGGACTGACTTTGCGCTGGGGCACAAACGTGAGGGCGATGTTGCTCGCCTGCAAGCGATTGGGCAAGAACTGGGTTACACGGTGACAACCGTCGATCCCGTGAAGATCGGGGACATAACCGTCAGTGCATCACAGATCCGTCAGCTCCTGTATGCCGGCGACGTACAGGGGGTCATCCCCTTGCTGGGCCGCCCATTCTGGGTGCGGGGCACGGTGATCATGGGCGATCGCCGGGGACACACCATCGGCTATCCCACCGCAAATCTCGCCATCGCACCAGTGCATGCCCTACCGCTCGATGGCGTGTATGCATGCTATGCCTACATCACAGATGTCCCACTGCCAGCCGTCACCAATATTGGCACACGGCCGACGTTTGATGGCACACGCCGTACGGTCGAGGCGCACCTGCTCGACTGGAGTGGCGATCTCTATGGTCAACAGGTACGATTGGAATTTCTCCACCATCTGCGCGGTGAGCGAAAGTTCAGCAGTGTGGCGGAACTGGTGGCCCAGATCGGGCGTGACGCTGATCACGCTCGGCATATACTCCGCGACACGCCACCCGGCCTGTGAACGGGTGGGCGACACGGGATCACGAGCAACGCCAGCGCGGGCTGATGCTCGTCCCAGGACATACAATCCAAACGAGAAGTGCGAGTAGAGGTGAGCGGAGTGAGTGTTCTCTCCTCTCGCTCCTCGCTTCTCACTTCTCGCCCTGGTACCACCGTTTTGTGGCCGCACCCGATTTAGGACAAGATCGATAAGACGAGCGGTTTCCTCCAGCATTACCGCAGACGCAACTCCGACGTATCACCGATATTCAGTTCCTGGTAGCTGCCCTCAACCACGGCTTTTTCACCGATCAAGCTGTTTTGCAGTGTGGCTGACTGGATCAGGGCCTCTTCGTTGATAATCGAGTCTCGAATGCGTGAGTCACGCACTTTTGCACCAGCGGCAATCGACACATACGGCCCGATGACCGAATGTTCAATCACCGCATTATCCGCAATATGGACTGGCGGAATGATCACCGACTCACGTACATTCCCATTGTGATAGGTACGCCCATGATCGAGCAAGTACCGATTGGTTTGCAGGAGAGCAGCCACCGTTCCGCAGTCAGCCCAGACCGAGACAGGTTCGGTGCGGAACGTTTCGCCGTGGTCGATCATCACCTGTAACGCATCGGCCAGATAATACTCGCCCTTGAGCTGAATATTGCGCTCCATCACCTCGGTAATAGCGTCGATCAAGCGCCGTGCTTCCGGCACATAATAGACCCCTATCACCGCCAGATTGGAGACAGGCGTGGTGGGCTTTTCGACCAGGCGGGTAATACGGCCCTGCTCAACGACTGCCACCCCGAAGCGCCGGGGATCTTCGACCTCCTGCACATAAATGACGCCCTCCTGCGGGGCTTTGCTCAGTTTGTCCAGATCCGCAGCAAAAATACCATCGCCAAACACAACCATCGTTGGCCCGCTCAGTACCTCACGGGCCAGATAGATGGCATGCGCCTGACCGAGGAGTTCTGTCTGCTCAATAAACTGGGAAGGGACATCATAGTTCGCTTTGACAAACCGCTCAATCTGATTGCCGAGATAGCCAGTGATGAAGATCAACTCATCGATCGGCAACGTGAGCAGGGTATCAAGAATATGTGCCAGCATCGGCTTGCCGGCCACACTGACGAGTGGCTTGGGCCGGCTGAACGTATGCGGGCGCAGGCGTGTTCCAAGGCCAGCTGTGAGAACTAACACTTTCATAGCGAATTTCCTTCTGGATAAGCAGTTGATTCTGACACAATAGAGATCGACAATGTGAATAATACCAGACAGATCTGAACGTATAAGCTAGTTCTGCACTGAACAGCCGCACGTACCGCCGCTACAACACGTACCATCGCTGCTGAGTGGTAAAGACAGATTTTCAGCAGTATCCTTACTAAACGTGGCAAAAACCGAAATTTGACGCCGAATGTTCATACTGCCGCATGTCGGGCAAATAATCTCACGATCATCTTGATCCATGCGCCGCAAACGCATAAATGTAGCCGAACACTCCGCACATTGGTATTCATACATAGGCATAACCCACCTCGCCTGCGTGGAGAAGCGAACGATGCCCAACGCACCCCACCGCCCCAACGCTGTTACAATTACAAGATTCACGCCAATAGGTAAGCGGCAGACGCCTGGTAGACACAACACTGTGACCTGTGCCAGCGATGTAGAGGCAGCACAACAATAATGACACCTATGAATTATAGCATGCTGATGTTACGGGAAAATAACAAAGGCCCTGGTCTCGTTAACGGAATTGTATTTTCATGCGATTGGACGCGGCCTGGCATTGACATCCAGTGACGTGTTCTGTGCGGCACCGAACGAGCAATCGCATCTGCGCCTGAGTTATGGCGCAGAACCACCTGAATGGATTGCAGAAGCAGTAGCCCCCCGGCGCACGCTCGACGACCAGACGGCACGGGTATCTTGTGCAAATGAAGCCTTGAGTGCGTATGTGCCACTGGTGTGAATACGAAGGCTGCGGTTATCTACAATCAAATGACATCTTTTTCATTATGAACACGAGTTATACCTCTGAACGGGTACGAAGGGTACGCCCGCCCGGTGTTCTCGGCCCGCTTTCCAGTACTGAAGTAACCTTGATGACACCGGTATCGCGCAATCCCGCCGATCAATAACTGTACGTTGCCCTGTTATACTTTTACGTATGTGGTATAATAAGGGCACTTCTAAAGATTTTGATTAGACGGTGAAAAACGGCCACGAATCAGAGGGGAATATCATATGCTACCCACCGGAAATAAGATTATCGGAGCAGCGTCCGGGGTTGTGATCATCTGTTTTTTTCTACCATGGATTCTTGTCTCGTGTGAAGGGCAACCTGTTGCATCACTTAGTGGATGGCAACTCGCCGTTGGTACAAATGTACAAAACACCCTTCAATCACCTCCTA
>DAOTWD010000061.1:0-76846 GCA_034435975.1 Chloroflexaceae bacterium
GACGACCGCAATCGTCAGAATCTCGGAGTCGGGGACCTGCGCGCGCCCATCACGGCGATGCCCCAGGCGTTCCATCAGCGTGTCGATCACGACAAAAGCAGGTATACTCCAATAGGCGTCCATCGGCTCCTCCTGGCGATGATGTTGGTTGGGCAACCGCGATCGTGCCAGAGGTGTCGGTGGTCGTCAACTAGCAATCAAGGTATATCCCTTTAACAATCTGCTTTCCATGAAAAATACTGCTGGTTTCTTCGCCACACATTGCCGCGCCCCGCCGCGCCTCCCAACGACCGGGCCATGATCGTAGGGGCACCCCTCGTGGGTGCCCGCAGCGCTATGCCTCGTCCCACAGTGCTGCACGTTGCTGCACATGGCGCTCGTGGGTGTTCGATGCGGGCGACCACAACGGTCGCCCCTACGATCATTGCAGGCGATGCGGGCCATGCATGGCGATGCGGGCGATGCAGGCGATGCAGGCGATGCATGGCAATGCGGGCCATGCGAGCCATGCGAGCCATGCATGGCGATGCAAGGCAATGCTCCCCATCGCCTCCCATTGCCCCGCAGACGGGCGCAGCACGGGGTTGCGCTCCCCTACGCGGCGGCGGCGGTGGTATGGGCTGCGGAACGGCTGGCCAGTGGTCACACCGGGCACCCGTGCTGCGCCCCTACTACGGGTGGCGACGGGCGCGGCACGGGCGCGGCTGCCCCGACAGTGTTGCGACGGTGGCATGCAGTGCGAGACGAATGCCGGTAGCCACACCGGACACCCATGCTGCGCCCCTACGCGGACGCCTGCACCTTCAGCACCAGCCGCCCCAGGCGCAACTCATCCCCATCGCGGAGCGGCTGCGGCGTGTGGGGGGGCAGCTTCTGCCCATTCAAAAACGAACCATTCGTACTGTCCAGATCTTCGGCCACGATCTGCCCGCGCTGGATCATAAGCTGCATATGCCGCCGCCCGACGCCCTGATCCAGTGCGCCGTAGGGCGTCAGATCGATCTCTGGATAGAAGTTACTGACCGGATCGGCTCGCCCAATCGTAGCTCGCGTTGTCGCCGGTAGGGGCAAAATCTGGCCATTCGGCTGCAACACAAGCCGGAGCGCAGCGAGCGAGGTATGCCTGGCTGCGGGGGCTGGCGCTGGCGGTGTTGCCGGTACCGCGGGAGCCGCCGGTACCACTGATCGGCCTGGAGACACCGGTGCTGCTGACGCTGGCGGCACGGGCGCTGCCGGAGCTGGTGGCCCAGATATCCCCACCAGCTGCGGAGCCGGGTAGGTCGGCTGGGGTGGTACACTGCTAAACGGCGGCGCAGTGGGTGCGGGGCTACTGGCTACCGCTCGGCCCGGCGGCGACAGTGGTGCTCCACAGCTATCACAGAACGCCTCACCGGGCATAACCGGCATTCCACACTGTGGACAGGTCATTCCTCCGGTAGCCGCCGGGGTCGCTACAATCGTCGCCTCCATCGCCGGTAGGACTGGCGCGGGTGGCGGGATCGCATGACCGGTCACATGGATCAGCGCTGCCCCGCATTGATCGCAAAAGCGCGCTGAGTCAGGGTTTTCAGCTCCGCATTGATGACAAAAAGGCACGATACATCACTCCTTGCAATAAGTCCACAAACAAAGCAGATACCATGGGTTTCTCTATGCAAAAATACGCAGGTATGTTACAGGGACTTACGTGGTGAACCGCGTTTTCTGGCTGCCGATGATACCTGCTGTCAACGAATGAGCAACGAACAGGCCAGCGTCCCCCGGTACATCACAAGGAACAACGAATGTCGTCCCTCCATGCCCTGCTGTGAAGGATGCGCGGGAACGACTAAAGTTGTTCCGTCATGCTTCGCGCCCATGACGTTACATTCTTCCTTATCAGACGCCTGAAGGTGGTCAGGTGTTGCAAGATAGACCTCCGTTTTTCAGGTACACCCCTGTGCCCTCAAGACGCTACGCCTGAGCGCTCAGTCCGCCATTCATAGCGAACAAACAATCCATAGTTTAGCACAGCCGCCAGGCTATAGAACCCGGCAGTTATAAAGAACAGCGGCATAAAGCCGAACTGCTCCTGCACCCGCACACTCACATACGGCCCGAAGATATAGCCCAGGCTGAAGGCCCCGTTAATCAAGCCAATCACCGTCGGGCGCGCATCCTCGGCGCTCTGCTCCATCGCGTAGGCATCGTAGAGCGGGGCCGCCATATTCATCAGCGTACCGCGCACCAGCGCCAGCGCCACCGCTACGCTCAGCAGCGGGGTCAGGCCGAGCGCCAGCAGGCACGGCACCGCCAGTGCCTGGGTAAGGGCCACACTGCCCATCTTGCCCAATCGCCGCGCCAGCGAGGGCGCAACCAGCGTTGCCAGCCCCGTGCTGATATGCACGGCCGCAAAAATGCTGCCCAGCATCTCATCTGGCAGGGCAAACCGTTGCCGAAAGTAGAGATTGAGATACGGGATCAGCAAGGCCGCCCCACACGAGATCAGAAGAGGCGTCACCATAAAGCGCAGCACGCTCCACGGGCGCCGCAGCATGCTCTGCCAGGGGTCGGGAATCGCCCGCAGCGGGTGCCGAATGCTCGCCCGCAGGCGTGGCCCGATTACGGAAGGCCAGAAGCGCTCAAACCGACCGCCAGCCGGCGCCAGCGAACGGGCGGCAGATGGCGGCGGAGGCGGTACAGGCCGAATACAGAGCAAGGGAATGCTCGAAGCCAGCACACACAGCGCAGCCAGCAAGAACGTTGCACGGTAGGCCATGCCGCTCTGCGGAGGCACAGCGAGCAACCGTGCCAGCAAGCCCGGCAACATACCGCCAGCCAGATTGCCCAGGCCGGCAAAGGCAATATTCAACCCGGCGCTGAGACTGAAGAGCAAATTGCGCTCGGCAGTGCTGCTGTGCCGCATCATAAACGGTGCGGCACTGACCTGAAACAGCACTCCCGCCGGGCCACTCAGCGCGAAACCCGGCAATAGATACACGGGTGACGGTGCCAGCACCACCGTTAAAATGGCCGCCGCCTGGAGTAGCGCACTGCATAACAGTGCTGTGCGTAGCGTAATTGCCCGCGTTACCAACCACCATAACGGCAGCGTCGTGAGCGCGGCTACCAGCATTGGCACACTGTTCAGCAAACCCAGCAACCGCAAACTGTAGCCCAGTGCAGGAATCGCCAGATTGAACAACAGCACGTTCACCGCCAGCCCAAACGTCAGCAGCACCATATGCAGCAGGTACAGGCGTGCCGGTAGCTGCAAGGTACGTATGCCGGTCAGGAGCATCACCCCAATGCTCCGCCATCACTTCCGATACAGCGCACATGCACCGGTCTTAGCAGACCAGTCTGCCGCGCCACGACCCACAATGGCGATTGATGCACAAGACGTAACCGTAGTGCCGTGAGCATAATTCGCTGCTAGAGTTCCAGCATATTGCTGGCGATCACATCACGATACCAGTAGGCACTCTGTTTCCAGGTGCGCTGAAGTGTCGAATAATCCACGTACAGCAAACCAAAGCGCTTACCATAGCCATGATTCCATTCAAAGTTATCCATCAATGACCAGGCGAAATAGCCCCGTACATCGACCCCATCACCGATCGCCCGGTGAACCTCAGCCAGGTGTGCCTGCAAATAGGCAATGCGCTCAGGATCAGAGACACGGCCATCAGGGGTCACATAATCGGCATAGGCCGCACCATTCTCGGTGACATAGAGCGGAACATCGGTATAAGCGCGAGCCATGTGCAGCGCCTCATAGATACAGGGCGGATACACTTCCCAGCCCATATGGGTATGGGCCCCCGGTTGTGCCACCTGACGTGCACCGAGAAACAGATCGAAAGGATTGACGGCATTAACCACCCGGGTATAGGTGTTGACCCCCAGAAAATCAATTGGGCGCGCAATAATATCCAGATCGCCACTACGGATGCGCGGAAAGATAAGACGTTGCCCAAAGTGGCGCAGCATATCTTCGGGATAACGTTGGCGAAAGAGTGGCTCCAGAAACATCCGATTCATCGCCCCATCGACGCGCTGATTGGCCCGTACATCGCGCACATTGCTCGATGCCGGATGGTGCGGCCAGATCACCAGCACAATCCCGATCGCTGGTGCTGGCTGACCAGCGCCAGAGGAAGCCATAGTATCACGGAACGCATCGACCGCCCACCCATGCGCCAGCAGCAAATGATGAATCACCCTGAGCACATGCCAGGGCCAGCGGATACCAGGCGCGTGCGAGCCATTGCCATAGCCAAAATAAGCCGAGCAAAACGGCTCATTGAGCGTGGCCCAGAGCGGCACCTCAGTTCCAAACTGGCGAAACATATACGCCGCATACTCCGCAAACCGCTGCGCAGTATCGCGTTGCACCCATCCGCCCCGATCTTGCAATGCCTGAGGGAGATCCCAGTGATACAGCGTTGCCACCGGTACGATCCCGTGTTGTTGTAGCGCATCAACCAGCCGCCGATAAAAATCCACCCCGCGTGGCTCCGGTTGCCCACTGCCGTTTGGAAAGATACGCGGCCAGGAGAAACTAAAGCGATAGGCCTTCAGCCCCAGCGCCGCCATTGCGGCCACGTCCTCGGCCCAACGATGATAGTGATCGCAGGCTACATCGCCCGTATCGCCGCGCCAGATTTTGCCACGGGTATGACAAAAGCGATCCCAGATACTCTCGCCCTTGCCATCTTCATTCCAGGCACCCTCAATTTGATAGGCAGCCGTTGCCGCACCCCACAGAAATCCGGGCGGAAAAAGAAGCTGTCTGGTCATAGCATTGTCTATCATCAAAGAAAAGATTATCCTCAGGTATTATACAGGAGGTCAACGACTGTTGCCGAAAGACGACCGCTTGTCCTCATCGCGCGCAACGAGCACCAGGGCTTCAGAGCCGGTTGACAGCGGCCCACTGCGCCGGAGTGCAGTATGGAGAAGTTTGTATGATGGACAGCAGTCATGCGACCACCATGTTGACAGAACTTGCCAGATCTGGCCAAAGTTGACGAAGTGCAGTATTGGGTTTATGATTTATAGCGGTTTTCCTCTCACCGATGAAACCGAACAGGTTTTTCCGTTGACCCGGGAACGAGTAAGGGCTGTTACTGGTAGTGGGCGTAGTCGTCGGGGAGAACACGAGCCGGTACTCTGGTAACCAGATGGCACAGCCTGCATCACGACTGCACCTGTCAATACCTGGTTCCTCGTTTACTATAGCGGATTGTGTTTCCTGTCTGTTGGTAAGCTGAAGCACTCAAGGAGGAGATATACAATGAGCGACTGGACGAAACAGGCCGAAGAGATGATACACACATGGACGGAAGCCCAGAAGAGAATGCGCGACACCTGGATGGAGGCCATACAAAACCTCGGCGGGCCACAATCAACTGAGATGTGGGCCAGGGCAACCACTGCCTGGGAAGAGACGGTGAAGCGCACATTGGAGGCGCAGGCGCAATGGGCACGCATGTGGGTCGAGAGTTTTACCTCTACCCCCAATGCACCCAAAGAGATAACTGAACTGGCACACCAGGGTCAGGAGATTATGAAGCAGTGGACAGAAGCGCAGCAGCGCCTCTGGGAGGGCTGGTTTGAGATGGTGCGCAACTTCGACGCCTCGAAATTGGCGACAACGTGGGATAAACAGGGGGCCCAGAATATGATGCAGGTCTGGCAAGAATCAACGCAGAAGGCGCTGAACGCCCAGGCGGAGTGGATTCGCCGCTGGGTAAGTATCGCCCAGTCTGCGGGCCAACCGAACAAATAATTATGCCCGTAGAGGAGATCTGTGTAGATCTACACCTATGCATCCATGAAGGCTGGAGGTAAAGAATACTATGAGTTGGAATGAGCAGGTCGATACCCTGACCAGTATATGGGCAGAGACTCAGAAGAAATTGTGGGAGAGTTGGTACGATTTAATACGAACTGCTCCAGCCCCCTTGACGACTTATACCAGTCTGCTCGACGAGTGGCGAAAACTGGCAACACAGGGCGTTGAGATGTGGATAACCGATGCCGAGCCTATCTCCAAAAATGTATCCCGGCAGTTGCTCGCCAGCCAGTCAACGATGATGCGCTTTCTTGAATTGACATCCGACGCCTGGAAGGCCATGCTCCCGAAAGTCGAAACCGGCGATGACTGGCAGGCCGTGTTAAAGAGCTATGTCGAGCGTCTACGTAATCAACTGATCCCTGATGCTGCTGGTTTATTGCGCTCTTCCCAGGATTTAGGCGAACTCTGGAAACTCTATCTGGAAGAGCTACAGGCCCTGACCCAACCCTGGCTAACATCGTTACGACGTTCACCCTGGCACCTGGGTGAGACACTGACTGGCACGGGAGGTAATTCAGAACTGGTACAACTGACCAATCTCTACTGGGATGCCTATGAACGCACCTTTGGTAGACTGGTGGAGAGTCCTGGTTTTGGGTTTACCCGCGAGATCAATGAGAAAGTACTGAAAGCCTTTGATGCCTGGACAGATTTTCGCCGCGCAAGCACAGAATATCAGATTGTCCTCGCATCAGCCTGGGGCGACATCTTTGAGCAGGTGATGCGTGAACTGGTGAAGCGCAGTGAACAGGACACCCCGATTAAGAATGTGCGTGACTTGATGCGCCTGTGGACAGAAACGGCAGATGCGTCCCTGGAGAAGGTGTTTCGCTCCGAACACTACGTGAATGTTCAAGGTCGATTGTTCGATGCCGCAATGAACTATCGCCTGCACGAGCAGGAGGTCATCGAGCTGGTGCTGAAAACTGGTTACATCCCGACCCGCAGTGAAGTCGATGAGGCGCACCGCAATATTTATGAACTGCGGAAAGAGGTGAAAGCGCTGAAAAAGGCACTCAAAGGCACGGTACTCGCCGATGGCAGTGGGACATCCATAGCGGATTTACGCCAGGAAATTAACGGATTGAAAAAGGATTTGCAAAAAGTGCAGGAAGCCAGTGGCAATGGTAAGGCACATGCTCCTGCAGAATAACGGGGTTGCTTTGCCTCCGCCGAGAAGCTTGATCTGTTGTCCGATTGTTGTGTACGTTCAGGATTGAGCGTGGGTGTGACTGCGGATGTGGTGGCCCGAACAACTGCTGCATCCGCTTCTTATGCATGGTTTCGCCCGCTCGTGGGTATTATATCTTATCTGCGATGATCACCGCAGGGTGATCGAGAACATGAACCGGTCTGTGCTCGAAATCGCTGACACACCCGGTGCCTTTGCACACACGAGACGTTCCTATGCAGAGTTCCTGCCATGGGTTACCATGGATACCGTAGAAATGAAACCGGACTATTCGTTGCATAGCAACGCGTATCTATACGAGTTACGTGTTTGCTTGAAGGATGTGGTTTTTGCGCCTGCAACAGTAGTGTGGAAGCAGCAAAAAGTACCGATCTGCAGAAGGCTAAAACCGTATGGTGACGGTCAGCCGCGTAAATTTTGTCACATGAGGAGATAATTCATGACATCTTTTCCATTGCAAATTACCCCTGAGGATGCGATCCACGAAATTACTGAAATAAATCGGAAGGTCGTAAAAGGGATTAAAACCCTGAGTACCCTTAAACACGATGATGTTCAGGTAGGTACTGCTCCAAAGGAAGAAGTATATCGTGAGGATAAGCTGGTTCTCTATCGTTATACACCCGTTGTCGAAGAGTTGTTCCCAATCCCTGTGCTCATCTGCTATGCCCTGGTTAATCGCCCGGCGGTCGCCGATCTCCAGGAGGATCGCTCACTGATACGTAACCTGCTCAAACTGGGCATTGATGTCTATCTGATTGACTGGGGCTATCCCAGCCGGGCCGATCGCTGGCTCACCCTTGATGATTATGTGAATGGGTATGTTGATAACTGTGTGGATGTGGTACGTGAACGGCATCAGTTAGATAAGATCAACCTGCTTGGCATCTGCCAGGGCGGAGCATTGAGTCTATGCTATGCGGCCCTGCATCCAGAGAAGATCCTGAATCTGATCACCATGGTCACACCCGTTGATTTCCATGCATGCGAAGAGGGGGGAAAACAGGGGTTGTTAAACATCTGGGGTACCAACATGAATCCCGACTTGATGATCAAGGCACTGGGTAATGTTCCGGGTGATTTTATGAACTTTGGCTTTTTGATGCTGCAACCATTCCAGTTGAACTTCCAGAAATATGCCGATGTTCTTGATATGATGGACGATAAGGATAAATTGCTGGGCTTTTTGCGCATGGAAGAATGGATCTTCGATAGCCCGGATCAGGCGGGTGAAGCCTATGCCCAATTCTTGCGTGACTTCTTCCAGCAGAATAAGCTGATCAAGGGTGAGATTTATCTGGGTGGTCAGCAGGTAAACCTGAAGAACATTACTATGCCTATCCTGAATATCTATGCTGACAAAGATCACCTCGTACCGCCACCTTCGTCAAAAGCGCTGGAACACTATGTCGGTAGCCAGGACTACACTGCGATCGGCTTTCCTGTTGGGCATATTGGCATGTACGTGAGCGGCCGCGCCCAGCGTGATCTTGCGCCGACCATCGCAAACTGGATCAAGGAACGTGGTCAATAGACGATAGGTACATGCTCAGACGTATAGAACCGAATCACGAGCCTGGCTGGCCAATCATAGCGAGAGACAGGCCCGTATGCCCCGGCACATCTTGAACGCAGATACATTGGTACCAATGTCTGGAATCAGCTTGATCCACCATCATAACGATATACATCCGGTTCACACAACGAAGTGTCTCTGTTCTTTACCAGGGTGAGGCACTTCGTTGTCTTTTTTGCTATGATCGCGCCCACTTGAAGGTGGCGATGATTGAAGACAAACTCGGTGAGGCACTTCGTTGTCTTTTTTGCTATGATCGCGCTCCTGGTTCGTGATCTGAAGTTTCCTGTGTAGCTTATGTGCTGCTTCTTCCGTCTACTCGTTAGTGTCCCGATTGTCGGGATTGTTGCCCATACACGTTCGCAGAAAACAACATATAACAAGGAAGTGAGAGATGATCACCTTAACCCCTAAATTATTGGAAGCCTGGTTCAACCTGATGTCAGAGGCTATGCGCGGTAGCGCGGATGCACAGCACTTGATGAAAACACTCAGTAGCTCAACAACCGCATCCGAAGAAACTATGCGCATGATGATGCGGTTTATGCCACCAGGCATGGTGCCTCTACAACCCGAAGCCTTTACTGAATGGATCGAAGAGTGGTGGCGGATGATGGGGGTTGTACCGCGCCATCGCTATCTGGAATTATTGGAACGCTATGAATTATTGCGTACACGCCTGGAAGAGTCAGAACGTACCAGTCGACGCCTGCAATCAATGATCGGTGAGAAACGGCAAGAGGAAGCCCAGAAAGTTCTTGACTTATGGGGATCGACACTCGAAGAAACCCTGAAGGCCCAATCCGAATGGATGCGTGCCTGGATGCCAACTGCACCGAGAAGTAACGATGAGTCAGAGAAGCCGCACGAGCCAGCCAGAGACCGCGAGCCTGAAAAGGCCAGACCCAAAGAAAAAGCCTAGCCCCTCTTTTCGTTCCGTGCGTTTCTGCAAACTTCCGATCATCACGTTATGCCATCAGAGTTTGCAGGAACGTCTTTTCGCGCTTACGCATCTGCATTTCACGACCACCTCTAGCTCCTGACATTTCTCACCACCCGGTACCAACCCCTTCCCCTTTCCTTCACACTGTACCAGGGTACTTTCTGTAACCACATCAGCATCGATTCAGAGCCGTGTCTCAGCATGATGGGAACATATGCTTGTATGGTTTTCCACCAAGACATCGCCTGAGTAGGAGGGCGCAGCACGGCTCCGGCTTTCCCGTGGGAGGATCGAGGGTTCTCGCTCTTCGCTCCTCGTTCCTCGCCAGGCCCCCGCCCCTGTCGAGATGAAGTCTCGTTGAATAAAAAGCCCCCTGGTTTCACATCAATTTCATATTTTTCTCAGGTTGTGCTATAATAGCCCGCGTTACCCTGGTGTAGCATTTTCTACCCTGTTTGTAGAACAAGGAGGTCACGACTATGCGTGTCGTTTTGCGTCAACTCGGGCTGGTATTGCTTATGCTGACGATACTGGCCATGGTGTACCCGAACGGCGCTGCCTCATCGACGCCCATGATGGCATCTGCTGCTTCCGCTAGCCAGATCATGCACAACGGAGTGCAGATCATGGCGGATGGTACCCTGCAACTGCAGGGCGGTTTTACTCCCCCCCGCGTCGTCGCTCGTTCGTATCAGCATTATGGGTTCTACCTGGCTGCACCGCAGTTATTCTCCATGCCCATCTTTGCCGTCAGACTGACGTATACGGCAACCGTGCCCATCGGAAGTGCGGTGCAGATTGATCTCCGTACCAGTACCGATGGTCAGACCTGGTCTGCCTGGGAAACCGATCTCACCAATGGGGCGATCATCGATTTTCCGGGCGGTGTCCGTCAGACACAGTATCGAGCCAGGTTGCTCGGAACGCAGGCAGCCAGGCCGCAGTTGCATGCGGTGCAGGTACAGCCAGTGGCTGCCCCGGCCCGGTTTCACGCGCTGTCCGACGATGTCGCCCCCACCTATCGCATTCGGGCCACACGCCTGGGAATGATTGGTGGTCGCACGGCCAACGGGCACATCATTCGTCCTCGTGACCGATTTGTCGCGCTCCCCTCGTGGCGTTCGCTCTCCAGTCGGGGTGGTCACGAATATCAGGTACGGATTACCTACAAAGGTCGTAGCGTGGTAGCTCCGGTATGGGACGTTGGCCCCTGGAACACACGTGATGATTACTGGTCGGTGCAGCGTGAACGCTTTCCTGAACTGCGGCGCGGTTGGCCGCAGGATCATGCCGCCTATTTTGAACGGCATAATGGGGGGTATGCCGAAAAGGGCTATGTACGCTTTCCGACCGCTATGGATGTAGGCGACGGTATCTGGTGGGATGACCTGGGGATCGTGGGTGATCAGGCCGAGGTGGAAGTGACCTTCTTATGGGAAGGACGCGATCCTCTGACAGAGCCACCACCGCCACCCGCCGTTGCAGATATTGAGATTGACACCAGCAGTCCCGACTTCCAGATCAGTCGCAGTATCTGGCACCACAGCCCACCGGGGTGTGGCGCGGGCGGGCATGCGTTCTGGACACTGACAACGACAAATCCAGATGCCAGCACGCATCGTGTCCGCTGGCAACCGGCGTTGCCGGTGACCGGTATGTACGATGTCTATGTGCATGTGCCACGTTGTGAGCATGAGTACCCGATCACCACCGCAGCTCGTTATCTGGTGCAACACCGCGAGGGTGTCCAGGAGATACTCATCAACCAGGCGCAACAAACCGACTGGGTGTTGCTCGGTCGATTCGCGTTTGCAGACGACAACAACGGCTTCATTCAACTGACCAGCCTGGCAGGGGATGCCGGGCACACCCTGTGGTTTGATAACGCCAGGTGGGTGTTTGCGGGATGGTAACGAATCACAGCAGGCCGTCCCGGAATCAGACGACAATAGGGGCCGCGTGCCGATGCATAGGCCATACCTGACGGCACAGCAACAGGATCGCAAACGGTGACAGGGATATGTCCTGTCACCGTTTCGTTTCCATGGCCCTCAACGTTGCAACGCAGATTGGGAAGCTCAATCTGTTGAGGCGGGGAACCATACCATGTCCTGTGACCGTTTGCGCTGCCGTCAACGTTGGAAGCGCATCCAGAGACCAGCCTAATCTTCACTGCGTTGCATAATCACATAGAGCAGTTCCAGCAGTATGTTTTTCACACTCTCACGTTGAGACGCCACACATGGCAGAACCTTTATATGTGGTGGTTGGCGTAGCGCCAGTCGCAATTCATCTGGTGACCAGGCATTGGGCCGATCTTGCTTATTCGCTGCGATGACATAGGCGGTATCACGATACGATGTGAAGAACTCAATGATGCGATTCGTCTCTCGAAATGTTTCCGGGCGGGTACTATCAACAAGAACAACGAGGCCAAGCATCCCTTCGGAGAGAATCTCCCACATGAAATCAAAGCGCTTCTGACCTGGAGTTCCAAACAAATGCAGCACCAGATCATCAGCGACGGCAATGCGACCGAAGTCCATTGCCACCGTCGTTTCCTTCTTTATGAGCTTTGTGTCGTCAGAGGCACGCCGTTCGGTTGAAACCACTTCGATCTCACTAATCGACCGGATAAACTCGGTCTTTCCGGCGTTCACTGCCCCACTTATAACCATTTTTACCGTCTGCACACCGGCCCTCCGCTACGGTGCTGTGCCCTGGCTGGAGCGCACAATTCTACATACCACGGATACGGTTGATGATACGGGAAACCAGGCTCTTTTTGATCCTGGGCATCTCCATTGGTTGTGCGCCGCGCGGAGATGACGACAGCGGCGCAGGTCTGGGCTTTTTGACGACATCAACCAGGCCCGCCGTCACAAAGCCATACACAATGCGGCACACATCGAACTCACTGAGATTGGTCTTCTGGGCAATATCGGCAAGGGTATCTTTGCCATTAATACGCGCAAAAACGCGCCATTCTTCTGGTGAGAGCTTGACCCCTTTTGCTTTCGCTCCAGGTTGATCCAGAAACCTCACGATCATATCCGTACTCGGAATGCGATCCTTAATGCGCCCCCACTCATCAATGCGACGCACACCTTCCATAATCAAGTTCTCAACAGGAAGGGGAACCGGCATGACCGGCTCATTCACATCTGGTTTTTGACCTTGCTCAAAGCGGAACTCCCCATCAGGCCAACCAAACAAACCATAGACCGACTCCTCGGTATGGGTCTGTAAGGTTTGCTGCAAATCCTCCTGCGACATCATATTCTCGCTCAGAATGATCTGCGTCAAAGTCATGCCATTCGTACTCCCGTTCTGTACCTGTCTGGCTTGTTCAAGTTGCTCTGGCGTTAGCTTCCCCTGACGGATCAGCATATCTCCCAACTGCTCGCCTTCGCGCCGTGCGGCATAGATCAACTTCCCCTTTTCAAAGTAGAGGATCGCCTGCTCATCACCCCGTCTCAAATGTAAACACCCGGTTTTGTACCCCCGATCAACGAGGTACAAAAAATCAGAAAGGCCAAAATCTCGGATATTTCCCACCAGCGCCATTATCATGCCTCCAGGGCGCTACCAGTCCATAATACCTAACATCAGACTGAGGTTGCCGGTATCTGCTCATCGGTTGCTAAGGGTTCGCGTATCAGCACACCATCCGCTGCAAGAACAGGCACAAGTGCAGCGATGGCGATCGCGATCATCTGGTCATCAGGCTCACGTGTCGTTAACAGTTGCAATAACAACGACGGCATCATTACTATCTGTACCCATGGGCGATGGTAATATCGGGCTGAAAGCCGCAGAACCTCATAAGTCACGGCTGCAATCAGCGGTACACCAACAATCCGTGACAGCCCCCTGAGCCAGAGGGGCATTCCACCAAAAAAGAGAAACACGACAAAACTCACCAGCACGATCAAGACCAGAAAACTGGTACCACAACGGGGATGAAACAGCGAAAAACCGCGTACCGTCTCAACGGTCAAATCTGCACCAGCTTCATAGGCATTGACGGCTTTATGCTCTGCCCCATGATACCCAAATACTCGTTTCATTTCCGGCAAGCGGCTAATCACAATAATATACGCGATAATAATACCGAGACGTACCATTGCTTCCAGCATTTCACGCTGGAGCATAGATACTCCCAGGTAACTGACGATACTGGCGACTAGAAGTGGCACCACAAAGAAGAGTCCAATTGCAACCGAGACAGAGATCAGGAACGTACTAATTGTGACCCCTTTTGCCGCTGGTTCTTCTTTTCCATACGCTGCACTGGCTGAAAAACTCAGTGCCTGTACACCAAGATGCAGTGCTTCCCACAACATTACAATGCCACGTAACAGAGGCCAGCGGTGCCAGGATTGCCGTTCGCGCTGAGCTATTGGAATGTGATGATAGGCAATTCGACCGTCTGGTCGATACACTGCAACCGTTGCTTGCTGCTGACCGCGCATCATCACGCCTTCGATCACTGCCTGTCCACCATATGAAAATTGCTGATAATCCACTCGTTATCTGAACCTCTGTCAACGACCAGATCTATACCGAGAACGACAGTGTGTAGATTTTATCATAACACGGTACGGCATAAACAACAATAGCAAACAGGTACTACTGTAAACTAGGTATACCGGGTGCTGGTAGTTTGTTTATTTCGTATCCGTTCCGATATCCCGTTGTGCCAGCACACGGGCAGCAGTACGCACCCCCACAATCAGGCCTGAGAGCCGAATAAAGGGCGAAACAACGTGTTCCGCTACATACGTGGTGGTAGTTAAAACTGTGCTGGTGGTTTCGTGCGCCTCACCGGTAATCTCACGTGCCTGATCAAGAACTTCTGTCATTTTTGCCTTCGCATCGTTAATGTTCGGCATCAGCGTATTCTGTGTATATCGGTTGAGTGACCTGACAATATACAATACCGCCAGGAGCAACACGATCAAGAGCAAAGTCATAATCATTTGCAATACAGCCAGGACGACAATGGCTATATCACGTGAGATTTCCCGAAACACTGCAAAATATGCGGCTGTAACGATAAATCCTATAACAATGAGGAAGATGATCGCGATGCTTATGCCGATCCATCGGAACACAATGATACTCCCTTACCAGTACCACCCTGACGCGCTATGTTATGTACTGTACTTTATCTCTTTTGATGATCGTAACCGGCTGCCCCTGAACCTACGCGAACGATTATATCATACTCGTAGACGAGAGGCAACGATCAGGAGCAACCAGGCTACCAGGATAGCCTCCAGTATCGGAACACCTGCTGGCATCGGCAGCATCAATGGCAACTGTAATCCCAGGCCATAGGCCACGAGGCATCCGATAAAGGCAGCGATCCAGAACAAGGGTAATTGTTGCCAGCGCTGGCCCCACAGCACATGGGCCAGGCTGGCGCAGGCCGTTGCCAGTAACAGCAATAGTGCCGTGGCTGGTGCCAGTTCATGCATGGTTCACCGTCCTTCCGGGGGTGCGGGCAATCCGCCCACCACCTAGCACCTGGTCGTTCCGATAGAATACGGCTGCCTGACCGGGGGTGATGGCGCGCTGAGGCTGACATAACACAATCTGGAGCCGTTGTTCTGCCAGCGGCGTGACATGGGCCGGGATTGGTGCCGCGTGCGCTCGCACCTGTACCTCACAGGTGAATGGCACCGCTGGCCACAGCCCGTCTACAAACTGCACCCGCTCAACCACAAAGGTATCGCGCAACGCGGCTGTGGCTGAACCAACAATCAGCGTGTTCTGGTCGGTGTCGAGCGCAATCACAAAGAGCGGTTGGGCACTGGTGATACCCAGACCCTTCCGTTGCCCCACGGTGTAGAATGGTAGCCCTTGATGCTGCCCCAGCACACGTCCCTCTTCGTCAATAATCGGGCCGGGCAGTATGCTCTGGGGTGCCTCTTCGCGCAGAAAGCGGCGGTAGTCATTGTCGGGGATAAAGCAAATATCCTGGCTCTCCGGGCGATAGGCGGTTGCCAGCTTGCGCTCCTGGGCCAATGCACGTACTTCGGTCTTGGTGAGCGCACCGAGTGGGAATTGCAACCGTGCCAGTTCGTGCTGTTGCAGCATATACAGTACGTAAGACTGGTCTTTGGCGCGATCGACGCCGCGCAGCAGGCGGTACTGCCGTTCGTTGGATCCTGGTGCGATCTCACCGGCCGCAATCCGCGCAAAATGCCCGGTTGCCAGGTAATCAAACCCCAAAGCCTGCGCCCGCTGGAGCAGAAAGCGAAATTTGAGATCACGGTTACAGGCCAGGCACGGGTTGGGCGTGTAGCCGTGAGTATACTCATCCAGAAAATATTGAATAACGTGACGGCGAAATTCGCGTTGATAGTTAAACACATAGTAGGGTATGCCCAGTTGCGCACATACCCGTCGCGCTCCCGCGACCATCTCCATTGAACAGCACTGGCTCTCGTAGAGACCCTCGTCATCACCCTCCCACAGGTGCATGGTGACACCGGTGACAGCATGGCCCTGTTCGTGGAGCAGCGCGGCTACCAGCGAGCTATCCACGCCACCGCTCATCGCAACCATTATCTTTGCCATTTGTCTTTACGCTACGGGTTACAGGTGACAGGTTACAGGCTAAAGAATGCCTCCCTGGTATTATACCTTGATGTGAGGTGAGGATGTGAGGAGGCGAGGAGGCGAGGAGGCGAGGAGGCGAGGAGGCGAGGATGTGAGGAGGCGAGGAGGCGAGGAGGGGTGCGGCACGTGCATGTAGGGGCGCAGCCGTGGCAACCGGATACCTGCGGCCGTGCCCTGTCCGCCCACGGCTGCGCCCGGCTGCGGTTCAACGCACATCGAGGCCAGGCGACGAGGCAAGAACCTGGTGAGGCGATGATGACGGTGCTTTTTTAACGCAAAGGCGTAAAGAGGCAAAGACGCAACGATTGTGGTTAGTTGCCGCGTCCAGGGCGCGGAGGCGTCTGCCGCCGTGAGGCGACGAGGCAACGAGGCATGAGACGAGGATCGCCCGGTAGGGGCACGGCGCCGTACCCCTACGTACAACCTGCGATGAGATGGGGCAACTTCCCTATCTCCTATCTCCTATCTCCTATCTCCTCTGCTCCTCCATCTTGATCTCGTTGCCCAGCAAGCCGAGCAGCACCTTAAACTGGTCGGGATTATTGGGGTGCCACTCGAAGCGTGCCCGCTCAAACCACTGGGTCAACACCACATCGCCGCTGGCGTTCGTCTCCTGCCGTGCTTCGGTCAACGGCATCCCGAAGAGCGCCAGGCTGCGTCCGAAGCGGTCCAGTTGTGGATCTTGCAGACCATTCTGCTCCCAGTAGGTCTTGAAGCCCAGGCCAGCCCCCTGGTCACACACGTTATGCCCGGTCTGTTCAAACCAGAGGCAGCCCGCCTGTGACCCGGCTTCGCGCGACTCGTGCTGCCAGACGCGATCCAGTTGCAGCAGGCGCATCTCGCTTAAACGCCCGATCAGCACATCATAGGGTGCAGTATTCTCTGGGTGCAACTCCAGCCGGTTGCGCTCAAACCACTGCACCTGGATCGCCTTGCCTTCCACTGTTTCAATTTGCTGCGGACTGATCGGATAGCCGAAGACTGCCAGTCCGCCGTTCTGCTCCCAGTACTGCTGAATGCGTCCCGCAATGCAGAAACCGGTTGTGTCAAAACAACGTTGCGGGCCATCTGGTGGCACTGGTTGTGGTGATGGTTGTTGCGGCGGCGGTTGTTGCGGCGGCGGTTGCTGCGGTTGTCCCTGGCCTGGCGTATGGCTCAGGAAGATCGGATTCGGGCCGACCGCGAAGCGAAACTGGCCGCCGCTGGCACGTTCAGCTTTCGTTTCGCCCCATAGCTCTACGCGCGTGCCCTGCGCTGAATTCGTCGGCAACGTAATCTCGGTTACCTGGGGTGCCCACAAGACATCAATAATCCCACCCGCTTTGTTAAAGCGCACCCCATACGCTTCCGGCCCGGACAATTCTGTAATATCGTCAAGGTAGATCGTCCCACTACCGGTAAACGAATCCGGCTCATCGTCCAGCACAAGCGCCACCAGGCTGGCCGGAAAGTCGAGGCGCAGATTGCCCGATCCACTGATGCGATTGTAGGACTCAACTGGCACGTTGATCGCTGTGGAGAGGAACTTCCAGCCGGGAGTGCCCACAAATCCAAGCCGGAACTGGAGTGTCTCACCCTCGGCATCGCGCAGCCAGACCTTCAGCGCATGGCCACTCCCATCACCATACACCCACATACCGACCTGACTGGCACCGGCTGAAATCGGGATGGGAGCGCCAGCGGTAAAGACCACATAGTCATTCCCGGCGGTTGGGAAATTGTAGCTTAACTGACCTGAATAGCGTCCACCATGCGCCTGGGCGCTGCTGTGCGTAAACGTCCCATTCGCCTGCACCCCGCGCTGCCATGACCCGAAGGTCTCAACGTCCCACAACACATTGCGCTGCGCCAGATCGATCATCCCGGCCGGTGTGGCTCCGGCCAGTTGCTGGTTCAATGTCTTGAATGCCTGATACGACGGCTTCTGCTGGCTGAAGTCGGTACCAGAACCGGTGCGCCTGATCAACCCATACATCTGATGCGTATCGTCGCGGAGGTTGTACATCATCACGCGCTCCACTCCTGCCTCGCGCAATAGAACGGATCCACGCACCAGGTAGTTCGCCTGGGTTGATTCATCAAAGGTCACGCCCCCACGGCCACTGATGCCAGTTGACCAGCCAAATTCGGTGGCCCAGATCGGCTTGGAACCGAGGCGATCCGCCAGTACCCGCACGGCCCCGACGCCAGCACTGGCAATATCCCCCTCTTCCGGGCCTTTCGGGTCGGTATAGGGATGGATAGCAAGAATGTCGAACGCGTTCCATGCCCCATTATCATAGATGGCCTGGAGAAAACTGACGGCTGGCTCCGGCGAGACCGTACCCGCCACCAGCACGCGCGCATTCGGATCGGCAGTCTTAATTGCGGAATAGGTTACTTTCAACAGATTGGCATAGGCTGCATCATTACGCTCAGGTTTCCAGTACAGTGTATTATCTGGCTCATTCCAGACCTGCCAGTACTGGATGCGATCTTTGTAACGATCGACGACCGCACCCGCAAAAGCGGCGAAGAGCTGGGGATCGGGCGGATAAAAATCAGGATCACTCGTCGGACTACCTGGCCTGGCCCAGGCGGGTGTCGGGCCATTGAGAACGCCCAGGATCGAGATACCACGACTGGTCAAGGCATCGACGGTGTTGTCATGAAATTCCCAAAAGAACTCGTCTTGCTGCTCCTGGATGCGAGAGAACTGAAAATCCTCACGCGCCCACCCCACACCCAGTTGGGCCACCAGTTCGGCGGGCTGATCGACCGTTGACGGATCAGGGTAGCGCGACGCGATGTGGCTGTTCACCCCGAACACCGAATCGCGGGGCGCCGCAGCCGGGGCACCCTGAATGCCGGTGTACGGAAAGACCAGCACAATCGCACAGAGACCAAGGATCAAGAGTGTACGTGAAAGACGCATGGGGAGTACTCCTTCTACTACTACAATAACGACAGCTTATCTATAGACAACATATTGTACGTTTCGCCATCCGTTTCGGAAAAGAATGCATCCGAACCGCGTCCGATCCAACCACCCTGCAGATTTTGCATGCTACAGCGGAGGGTTCCCAACAACTGCTCAATCACCTGGGCCTGGTTGGAAAAACGACTGGCGATCTGTTCGAGTTGCTCGTAATCGGCCTTAATTTCATCACCCATACGTGCTTCATCCTTACTACAATAATGCTTGACCAGAGAGACTGGTGCGGTAAGCCACCCGTATGTACTCTCTACTGGCTGAATAGAACCAGTTTTCAGCAGCGAGGAGTCCCGTTCCTGGTAGCTTCATCCGCTGTATCGAATTAACCGTAACCACCCCAAGTATACCGAGAGAATGCGTTTATGACAACACCTCAAAAAGCATAGAAAAAAAGGCCTATGCCCAACCAGTACTCATGGGTCAGGGTCAGCAGGACTATTAGCTCAAACATTATTGCCACATCTCAATCACAGGCGGTACACGGTGGGGTATGGATGGAGCAACATAGCAGGTCAGCGATTCACGAATAAAACCACGCATGCGACCACGAATATGAATACTTCATGCACGAACAGGCCGTGCCATCACCTCCAGTTGATGGGAATCAATGGCAGTTCTTGCGGTTACGGATAGGCACCGCGTACCTCCTGTCAATCACTGCCGGTATCGCCACGGTTGCGCTCCTATGTGATAAATCTCGATAATTCGGGTATAATCAGGTTGGATAGGAGAAGCTGAGCCAATTAACTTGACATTGTACACGTTAGTAAACCGCTTACGTACAAAACCTGGTACGCACGATCGAGAATGTCTATGATACTGTTGCCTGATACCTTGATACACGACCGCTACCGGATTGTGCGGCTGATCGGCCGTGGCGGTATGGGCGCGGTATATGAGGCGATTGATGAACGCCTCGGCAGTACGATTGCCCTCAAGCAGACGCTGATAGTTAATACTGCGCTGCTCAGTGCGGAATCAGACGTCGATTCGCAGTACATTGCTACCCTGCGCAAGGCCTTCGAGCGTGAGGCACGAATGCTCGCCAACCTGCGTCACCCGACGTTGCCCAAGGTGATGGACTACTTCTCTGACGATCAGGGGCAGTTTCTGGTGATGGAGTTTATTCCAGGCGATGATCTGTCGATTATGCTCACCCGTCGCCAGGCAGAGTTGCGGTATGCGGCGATTCTGAAGTGGACGGATCAGTTGCTTGATGCGCTGGACTACCTGCACACGCAGCCGAATCCGATTATTCACCGCGATATCAAGCCCCAGAACCTGAAGCTCACGCCCCGGAACGAGATTATTCTGCTCGATTTTGGGCTGGCGAAAGGCAGTGCCTCGCTGCATACCCGCATGTCAACGACGGCCAGCATCTATGGCTATACGCAACAATATGCGCCGCTGGAGCAGATCCGCGGTACCGGTACGGATCCACGCAGCGACTTGTATGCTCTGGGTGCGACGGTGTATCATTTGCTGACCCGCACCGCGCCGGCTGATGCCCTGGCGCGGATTGATGCTATGTTCAACCACACCCCCGATCCGCTCATTCCCATCCACGAACTCAACACCGAGGTACCGCCTGCCGTGAGCGCGGTGTTTATGCAGGCGCTGGCGATCAGCATCAGTGATCGACCGGATAGCGCGGCGGCGTTACGAACCGCATTGCAGGCAGCGCTCCAGCAGCCAGGCCTGGCATCCGTGCCACCGACTGTCCTGCCGCCGACCATTGTTGATGCGCATGCCGGTGAACCGGAGCATCACGCAACCGTTGCCTATGTACCAGCGGTGAGCCAGCCGCTGCCCGCCGGGTCAGTGGCGGTAACACCTGAAGCAAACACCTTGATGCAAGGCGAACCAACTGCGGCCCTGACTACCGATCCGGCGCGTTATGGTGGTATTCCCCCGGCTGCCTGGCCGGTTGCGTCGGTGCCAGGCAGTGGGGTACCATTGCCTCCGCCTGTGATTTCGACGCCGGCACCCGCACCGCCGTCCGGCCGTTCGCGTCAACGTCTGGTTATCGGTGGCATCGGCATCATTGCCGTTGCGCTGGTGGCGCTCGCCGTAATCCTGATCACCCCGAATCTGCGCATCGCTGGCCTGTTTGATCGGGTTGATACCGACGGGCCGCCGGCAAACACTGGTTATACAACGAGCGGCGCAGCGGAGGTGACGTCCACGCCAACTCCTGCGATTGAGCAGACAGCGAACGCTGCCGCCGCACAGACGGCGGTCGCTGCACAGACGGCCACTGCCGGTGCCGAAGCCGCAGCCATGGAGCAAACCGCAACGGCGGTGGTTGAGGCGACGGCCCAGGCACTCGTTGAACAGCGGGCTGCTATTGCCGCCGAGTCAGCTGATCGGGCGGTACGCCATCGATCAGGCGAACTGGGTGACGCTGTCGCGCAGTATGATCCACCCGTTGAAGCTGCGTTATTGCAAAATGGGTACCGCACCAACGTGATTACGATTGGCGGGCGACACGGTTTACAACCCAGTCCGTTTGAACCAACGCGCCACACCTGGGTACGCGACCTGGATTATGCCAGCAGCGGCTATAGCTATGTTCTGGGCGATATGTCTGTGTTGCGCGAGAATATCGAACTATTTCTGGACGATGTCGAACCCAACGGGATTGTGCCCGATGTGTATAATGCCCAGTCGGGCTACGGGTTGAATCAGGCCTGGGATAGTATGCCCAATCTGATCCAGGCGATCTACACCTATGTCGCCAAAACCGGCGACCGCGATTTCTACCGCACGCATCGTGAACGCTGCCAGTGGATCGGTGGCTGGATTGTGCAACTCGATACGAACGATGATGGGCTGCCGGACAAAGATGTTTATCCGTATGGCTATTACAACTCGATCCGCAACAGTGTGCGGCATACCTATGCGCTGGCGAAGTTCTATGCCGCGTTCAACCAGTTAGCAGAACTGGAGCAGGCGATTGGGGAAGATGGCAGTGCCTGGGCGCAGCGGGCGGCCGGGTTGCGGGCAGCGTTCCATCGCCCAGCCGACGAGGGCGGCTACTGGCTCAGTGATCTGGCCTGGCCAGCGGCCTGGCGTAATCCTGGTGAGGCACCGTCGCGTACGCTGGAAACATTCGGCGTGTTCGAGGCCTTGCGCAGCGGGCTGATCGTCCCCACAGATGAACGCTACCCGGAGTTGATGAGCGCGATGAATGCACGCTTATCCGATCTCATGATCGGGCCTTTCCCGATGCGGCTGGCGCTCAATGGCTATCCTCCCGGATCGCTGCGCGATGTGGTGCGCGAGCCATGGAAAATTGACGCCAGTGCGCCGTGGATCGTCGGGTTAGCCGCGCCAGCCTATGCCCGCGCTGGGAATGTCGAGGCAGCGAATATGGTGCTACAGTCCTATACAGCCGCTGCGGAAGACAACGCGTATCTCATTCCCCAACTGGTGGCGGTTGATGGCTCCGGGCGTGAGGGACGCGGGGGAGCCTGGGGCAGCAGCGCCTGGTTTATGGCGGTCTATGGCGGGCACTATGGTCTGACGATGACACCCGAGGCGTTGATCGTTCAGCCCTATCCGTTTCGGACGATACCTGATGATGGGGTGCGGAATTTTAGTTATCAGGGTGCTGTGTTGCAACTGGCGCTCGACGCTGCGAACCAGACGTATCGTCTGCGTACTGATCGGGCAACGGTCGCCATTCTGCGCCCGATCGGTCAGGCCACGCAACTACAGGTCAATGACGGCCCGTTGCGTGCCGAGGAACTGGTTATTTTGCAACCTGATCAAGAGTATGTGGTCGTAAGCCGGTGAAGCGACGAAGCGACTCCATAAGTGGACAGCGGACAGTTGACAGCGGACAGCGTTCCAACGTTGGAGCGTTGAAGCGTTGGAGCGTGGGAGTGTTGAAGCGTGGGAGCGTTGAAGCGTGGGAGCGTTGGAGCATTCCAGCATTGGAGCGCAAAGCGCTCCGACCGCTTTGCGCTCCGACCGCTTTGCGCTTAAACGCCGCCGCGCTGACGATCTTGCTGGGGCTGACGCTCGATGTCACCAGTGCGCTGCATGTGTACGGGCTGAGTCACCTGATGGGGCAGCGGTTGGCACTGGCGGGGGGACTGGTGCTGGTGGGCATTGCTGGCGGCTGGATCATCCTGGCAGCCCGTGTAGGGACAGGCGGCAGGCGACTGGCGACAGGCTCGGCTGACGCTACCCGCTATCCCCGCCTGGGCGTGAGGCTGTTGATCGGGTTGTTGTTGCTGGCCTGGATCGCCACAGCGCGTGATGTGCTGGTCTTTCTGGCACCTGGCGGCCATGCCGGGCTACTCATGCTGTTTGCCGGTGGTGCTATGGCGTTCGGCGCTGCACTGGTGCGTCCCCCATCCACACGCTGGTTCCTAGCAGGTGCAGTGGCGCTCGGCAGTATGACGCGCCTGGTATGCTATACGCAGGTGCCGCTCGACCCGGAACGAAGCGACATGCTGCCGCTGGCCCAGAACGCGCTTGCCAACCTGCTAAACGGGCAGAGTCCCTATACCATCTACGCGATGCCCTGGGAATTGCCACTGACGTACCTACCGCTGACCTGGCTGGCCTATCTGCCACCCTATCTGGCCAGTCTGGATATCCGGCTCACGAATCTGGGCTATGAGCTGGGCATCGGGGCGACGCTGCTGTGGTTCTATCGTGTTGGCAACCGCACAGATGATACACAGCAGTTGCATCGACCGCTTGCTAATATTCCGTTGTTGCTCTGGGCCTGGGTCTTCCTGCTGCCAACCAGCCTGAACTGGTCGCTTGCAACGACGGCCCCGGTGCAATGGGCGATGCTGACGTTGACGCTGGGGTTACTGCTGGCAGGGCGGATATGGCTGTCCGCCGGAATACTCGGCCTGTGTGCAGCGGCCACGCCACTGGTGACGATCATTGCACCGTTTGTCTTCCTGGCCTGGTATCGTTGGCACGGCTGGCGCACGGCATTGCGGCTCACGGCGAGCGCGGGATTGGTGGCGGCGGGATGTATTTTGCCGTTTCTGCTCTGGTCACCGGAATCGTTTCTCTTTGGTGTCTGGCGCTGGTTTAACGACAACGACCTGTATCCGCGTATGGGGTGGGAACTAGGGCATACCTGGGCACATATGGTCGGCTTTAGCGGGGTGTTCTGGCGGCGCGGGTTGGAAGCTATCTTGAAGCCTTTGCAAATGGTGCTGCTGGCAGGGCTGGTTATAGGCTACTGGCACTGGCAGGCGGATCGACGTACACTGGCTCCACTGATAACGGCGGCATTTTTGCTGTTTATGGTCTTTAATCCCGTGCTGTGGCCCTACCTGTATTATCCGGCGCTGTTCGTCGCACTGCTGGCGTTTGTGCGTTGAAACGCTGATCAAAGCGCAACGCGGAAAACAGGGGGTGTTAAGGCGTGATAGGGTTTCGAGCAGAAAGGGAACGCGCAATGCGAGAATGGTGCCATGTTTTCCGCTTTGTGCTTTGCGCTTTCTGCTTTTTCTGCGGTCGAAGCGGAAAGCGGAAAACAGGGGGTGTTAAGGCGTGACGTGGTTTGGAGTGAAAAGGACAAGCGCAAAGCGAGAAAGAACTACCTGTTTTGCGCTTTCCGCTTTGCGCTTTGCGCTTAAACGAGGTGCGTGTCGCTGGCCTCCCGCTGTTTTTAAAAAAAATCTGCGTAATCTGCGGACGTTCTTTCCGTACTCCCCTGTTTTGCGCTTTCCTCCCGGAGGCGTGATAGGGTTTCGAGCAGAAAGGGAACGCACAGCGCGAGAATGGCGACCTGTTTTGCGCTTTGCGCTTTGTGCTTTGCGCTTAAAAGCTTTGCTACTCTTCTGCCTCGCCTGTAGCCCGTCGTTGCGCCCGGCACCGCAGACGCTGACCTTTTCGCAAATCGTTGAACTCAGCCACGTGTTGCCGGCGGATGGGGCACAGTCAGACGGGGCAACCATGACCCGGCTGGTGCTGCCGCCCGACGATCGGCGCGAGCTACTGATCGACCTGCGGCGGGCAACACATCTCGATCTGCCGCACGCCGGGCAGCCACTGGTATCGGTGGAGCATATGTCGCCCCGTGATCTGGTACAGGCAGCGGTCGTGCTGGATATGCGCGATCAGGTACAGGACGATCCGCGCTATATGGTGCAGGTGGCCGACATTCGCGCCTGGGAGTGGCGGCACAGACGTATTCCGGCCGGTGCACTGGTGCTGCTGGCAACTGGCTGGGATCGCCATTGGGACGAGCCGGAGCGTTATTTTAACCGGGACGAGCGCCAGGTGCCAGTGGTACCTGGCTTCAGTACCGAGGCAGCGACCTGGCTGGTCACACAGCGTCAGGTGCAGGGATTGGGCAGCGATACCCCGGCCGTCATGATACCATCGCGTGCGGCAACTGACGACGGGAAGCAGACCGAGCAGCCAGTCCTTTTACTGTCCAACCTGACCGGGCTGGATCAATTGCCCGCAACGGGTACGACCGTGGTCATTGGTGCCTTGAAAGTCCAGGCGGGAACGGGTAGCCCGGCGCATGTCATGGCGTTCGTGCCGTGTTCGCGTTGAACCATTGACCCGTTCCAACGCGCCAACGTTCCAACGCAAGGAGTATTATCCGCAGATTCCGCAGATTAGGCAGATTTGTTAAAATCAATCTGCGTAATCTGTTGACGATAACAGCCGCGGGGAAAGAATGTGACATATTCAGATAACGACAGATTCCGCAGATTAGGTAGATTTGTTAAAATCAATCTGCGTAATCTGCGTAATCTGCGGACTATAATAGCCGCGGGGAAAGAATGCGACATATTCAGATAACGACAGGGTTTGCTCGGTTGCTGCTGCTGATCACTATTATTGCCGGATGTAACCTGGGAAGCAACCGAGAGGTGCTGCCGTCCACAGCGGTCATCGCCAGCATATCTGACGCGACGGCCACCAGGGGCGCACCATCCGTGACCGCGCTCCCCAGTCCGACCGTGCCATCCTCCCCAACGACGACGGTCACACCCGAAGCGACAGCGACGCTGGTGGCGGCGACGCTGCCGCCACTGCCCTTTGTGGCCCGCGACGCGGGGAACGCTGCTGCCCGCTACGATCCAGAGATCGAGGCGCTGCTGCTGGCAAATGGCTATCAGGCCAATATCATCTCCATCGGTGGGTTGCGGGCATTACGTGCCAGCCAGCGCAGTTACACCAACAGCACCTGGACACGCGATCTGGATTATGCGATCAGCGGCTATGGCTATGCGCTGGGCAATATGGATGTATTGCGCGAAAATATTGAGCTTTTCCTGAGTCGCGTAAGCGCCGATGGTGTCGCGCCAGAGACGATCTATGTCTACCCCACCGGACTGTATCACGAGAACCGCCAGGCCTGGGACAGCCTGCCCAACCTGATCCACGCGGTTTATGTCTATGTTGCCAAGACGGGTGACCGGGCGTTCTATGAGCGGTACCGCGAGACGGTTCAGCGTATTGGTATGCGCATGGTACAGATTGATAGCGACGGCGACGGGTTGCCCGATGGCGATGACTGGCCTTATGGCTATTATGACTCGCTGTACAAAACGGTGATGCATACCTATGCCATCGCCCGCTTCTATGCCACCTTCCGCGAGCTGGCTGAGCTGGAGCAGGCCATCGGTGGCAACGGGAGCGATTGGGAGCAGCGGGCGGCGCAGCTGCGCGCTGGATTTCACCGCCCGGTGGCACAGGGCGGCTACTGGCTGGACGATCAGCCCTGGCCGATTGCCTGGCATCAGATCAACGGCCCGCCGGTGACGTTGCTGGAGACCTACAGTGTTTTTGCGGCGCTACGCAGCGGCCTGATCGCGCCAGAGGACGGCGCACGCTATACAACGCTGGTGACGACGTTGTACGAATTACTGCCGCAGTTGATCGATACCCCGACGCCCATGCGCTTGACGCTGGGCGGCTATGAGCCAGAGACCCGCCGCGTGGTTGACCCTCCCGTGCCGCTGTGGATGCTCGATGCCAGCGCCCCATGGATCGTTGGCCTGGCGGCACCCGCCTATGCCGCAGCAGGCTACCCCGATGCAGCCAACACGGTGCTCCAGGCCTATACCGCGATGGCGCGGGCGACCGACCCGCCAGTGCTGGAGTTTGCATCTGGCCCAAATGCGCGCTATGACCCTGGCAACAGTGGCGATGGTGGCCGTACCTGGGACAGTGCCGCCTGGTTCCTGGCGGTCTATGGCGGGCACTATGGGCTGACGATGACGCCCGCAGCACTGATTGTGCAGCCACATCCGTTCCAGGATCTCTCGAACGACGGCATCCAGAATTTCAGCTATCAAGGTGCGCTGGTGCAGTTCGATCTAGATGTGGCGCAGATGACCTATCGTCTGCAGGCTGACCGGGCGCTCAATGTGCGGCTGCGGCCAATCGGCACCGCGACACAGGTGCGCGTCAATGGCGGCGCGCCCACATCCGAGGCGGTGCTGCGACTAGAACCCGACCAGGAGTATGTAGTGGTTAGCACATCCGCCACCGGCAACGCTCCCAATGAGCCGACTCCGGCTACCGGCTTCTTTGGCGATGGCGCGTTCCGCATCGTCTGGGAACGCGCGGATCTGCCGGTGGCGCGGGCGGTGCGCGACTTGCAGCCGCGTTCGTGGATCTGGGGCAACCAGCCGCTGACGGGCGGGTTCCACGAGGTATACCATGAGTCACCGGGCGGCACGCGCCTGGTGCAATATTTCGACAAGAGCCGCATGGAGATCAGCAATCCCGCCGCTCCCCGCGATGCCTGGTATGTCACCAATGGCCTGCTGGTGATCGAGTTGATCAGCGGGCAGTTGCAGGTGGGCGATACAGACTTCGAGCCACGCGAGGCGGCCACGGTGGCAGTGGCGGGCGACCCGGAGACGACGAATCCCAATGCGCCGACCTATCGCTCCTTGCGCACGGTAGCCTATCCGCTCAACGCGCAGCCAGCCCCGCACCGTCAGGGTGAACTGGTGACCAGCGTGCTGACCGCCGATGGGCAGACCTATGACGCTCCCGACCTGGCACGCTATGGTGTGACACTGGATGCCTATGATGAGCAACTGGGGCATAATATCCCGCAGGTCTTTACCGATTTCTTTACCCAGCAAGGGCTGATCTATGTGGACGGAGACTATCGTCAGGGGCCGATTATCGACTGGCTGTTTGTGGTGGGCCTGCCGATCAGCGAGCCATACTGGGCACGCACGCTGGTGGGCGGGGTTGAGCAGGACGTGCTGCTGCAGGCCTTTCAGCGGCGCGTGCTGACCTACACTCCGGCCAACGATCCCGCCTGGCGGGTGGAGATGGGTAACGTGGGCCAGCACTATCTGCGCTGGCGCTATCCAGGGGCGTTGGGGCTTTGACAGGTTCGTGCCCCTCGTGTCACATAAGCCGTATGGCACGGCGCGGGCGGCACCCCCATCCACGCCCGCTGCGCCGCGCCCCGATGGGACGCGCTACCGGGCGTGCGCTACCCGCCCGCGCCTCGATGGGACGCACTACCGGGCATGCGCTACCCGCCCGCGCCTCGATGGGACGCGCACCCAGGTTCGCCCTGCTCACCTGCGCCCGCGAGGGACACGCACCCCGCACCCAGGTTCGCCCTGCCCGCCCTGCGCCCCGGAGGGACGCGCACCCAGGTGCGCCCTTCGCCCTGCCCACCTGCGCCCGCGAGGGACGCGCACCCAGGTGCGCCCCGCCCGCCCGCGCCTCGATGGGACGCGCACCCAGGTTCGCCCTGCCCACCTGCGCCCCGGAGGGACGCGCACCCAGGTGCGCTGTGCCGCCGCCGCGCCCCGGAGGGACGCGCACCCAGGTACGCTGTGCCGCCGCCGCGCCCCGGAGGGACGCGCTACAGAGATACGCCTCCCCGCTGCCCGCTGTAGGGCGCGGCTCCGGCGTGCCTGCGGTCGTGCCGGGTGCACCGCCCCGTCGGGACGCGGGGTACCTATTCTATTCGCACCCCAGAGGGGCGCGCACCAGGGGCACGCACCAGGTGCGCTGTGCCGCCGCCGCGCCCCGGAGGGACGCGCTACAACTTTGCGTTGAAACAAGGACGTGCCGTATCTGCCCACCACTGGGATGTGCCTCGCCGCATCCTCGCCTCACGCCTCACGCCTCACACCTGTCCCCTGAAGACGCCTGGTAATGAACTGGTTACACTGGGTGGTTATGCTGGTACCATATCTCTATTATATACTGGTGAGACAACAGGAGGGAAGTATGCGGCAAAAAACCACAAAAAAGAAAAACTTACGCGCAGGATGGGGCATTCTATGGCTGATTCTGCTGCTGGCGCTACCGGGCCTGCCCCCCGGCCAGCAACCGATCGCACATGCTGCGGGCGGCGTAGAACTGGTCGCGGGCGGCGAGAAGCATACCTGTATAGTGATCAACGGCGGCGTGCAATGCTGGGGCGATAATACCTCCGGGCAACTGGGTGATGGGACGACCGAGCAACGGCTGCAACCCGTGAATGTTTCGGGATTGACCAGCGGTGTTACTGCACTGGCAGCGGGCGACAACCATACCTGCGCTGTGGTGAATGGCGGTGTCAAGTGCTGGGGTAACAACCAGAGTGGGCAACTGGGCAATAATTCTTCCGTAAATAGTTCCACACCGGTCGATGTGACCGGATTAACCAGTGATGTAAGCACTCAGGCGACGGCCTTGACTGCCGGTGCCAACCATACCTGTGCCCTGACTACAACCGGTGGCGTCAAGTGCTGGGGCGAAAACGGCAGTGGACAACTGGGCAATAATTCTTCCGTAAATAGTTCCACACCGGTCGATGTAGCCGATTTAAGCAGCGGTATCACAGCGCTGGTGGCCGGAACGAGTCATACCTGTGCTCTGACTGATACCGGTGGTGTCAAGTGCTGGGGCAGTAATGGCGGGGGACGACTGGGTAATAATACAACCACCCCAAGCCCGATACCCGTGAACGTATTGAATCTAGGCGGTACTGCCAGTGCGCTTGCCGCGGGCTTTGATCATACCTGTGCCGTGGTGAATGGCGGAGTCAAGTGTTGGGGCGATAACCGGGTTGGGCAGTTGGGCAATGACTCAACCACCAACAGTCCAAACCCCGTACAGGTATCAAATATAACCAGTGGCGCAACGGTGATAGTAGCCGGCTTTCGGCATACCTGCGCCCTGACTGCAAATGGTGTGCAGTGCTGGGGGCTGAACAACACGGGACAACTGGGTAATGGACAAACAACGAATAGCACTGTACCCGTGCCAGTACAAAACCTGAGCAGTGGGGTGAATCGCCTCGCTGCCGGTACCAGTCATACCTGTGCTCTGACTAACACCGGCGGTATGCAATGCTGGGGTGCAAACAACAGCGGGCAACTGGGTGATGGCTCGCTGGCACGGCTGGTGCCAGTCAATGTGGAGGGGTTGAGTTCCGGCGTCACTGCGCTGGCAGCTGGTACCGAACACAACTGTGCTATTATTGACGGTGGTGTCAAATGCTGGGGCTATAACAATCGCGGGCAACTAGGCAATAACTCGACTGCCAATAGTGCCACCCCGGTAGCAGTATCGGAGCTGTCCAGTGGTATGAGTCCACTCAACACCGCCCTGGCAGCCGGCGCGGGTCATTCCTGTGCTCTGACTGCCAGTGGCGGCGTGCGGTGCTGGGGCGATAATACCTATGGGCAACTGGGGGATGATAGCACCACACAACGTCTGACACCAGTAGCAGTGGTTGGGTTGCCCGATGGCAGCATTGTCACTGCGCTGGCGGCAGGCAATAACCACACCTGTGCCCTGCTGTCAGATGGTCGTGTCTACTGTTGGGGACGCAACAACAATGGGCAACTGGGCGGTGCGACAGCGACGTTTAGTACGACGCCGAGTCTCGTCCAGGGTTCAGCCGGCGTCACCGCGCTGGTCGCGGGTGCCGATCATACCTGTGTGCTGTCCAACACGGGTGAGCGCTGCTGGGGTGCAAACAGCAGTGGACAACTGGGCAATCAGCAAACGACCAGTAGTGCCACGCCTGTCCTGATAGGAGGATTGAGCGGCACGGTCAGTACGCTCGCCGCTGGCGCAACCCATACCTGTGCCATGACAGACACGGGCGTTCAGTGCTGGGGGGCGAACGCAAGCGGGCAACTGGGCGATGGCACGATAGAATCAAAGCTGCAACCGGTAACGATATCCGAGTTCACTGCCGTCGTACCACTGGGCGCGGGTGCGAACCACACCTGCGCAGCCACGGTGAATGGTGCCTCCTGCTGGGGTGCGAATGGCCGGGGACAGCTGGGCGATGGCACGCAGGTCAATAAACTGGCTCCCGTAGCCGTACAGAACCTCGGCAAACCGGCTGTACTGGCAGGTGGCAGTGAACATACCTGCGCTCTGGTAAACGGCGGTGTCAAGTGCTGGGGATCGAACTTTCGCGGGCAACTGGGCGATGGCACCAACGCCCAGCCCCTAACCCCAGTGACCGTGATCGGCACCAGCACTACGCTGAAGCTAACCGTAACACCCGACAAACTTGCCGGTAAACAGCCACTCACACTCAAGGTGGAGATGACCGCCTCTGATGGGCAGAAACCTACAGGGAGCGTGGCGTTCTTCAGTGGTAGTGAGGAACTGGGCAGAAGAACTCTTGATAGCGAAGGCATAGCCAGTCTCAACATATCCGGTCTACCCGCCGGTCGCTATACCCTGATCGCTCGTTATGCTGGTGACAACCAATATATGCCCAGCAAGGACGAGCAGCGCGTCACGGTCGGAGTCGAGACCGCTATTGCATTGAGCGCCGCTCCCAATCCATCGCGGTTGGGGCAGACGGTCACGTTCACCGCTACGGTAAAAAGCCTGGGCAGAAGCGATCAAAAACTTGAAGGCAACGTGACCTTCTTCAACGGGGCCGAGGAACTGGCAACCGTTCCGCTTGCCGACAATTTCACTGCCAGCACAACAACCGCTGAACTGCCCCTGGGCGAGTATCTGATCACGGCCACATATACTGGCAATGACTACTATATTTCCAGCACCACCGATAAGGATAAGGACGAGGCGGTGATCCAGGTGGTGGAAGATCGCATTGTAACCACGACGACGATTGAGGTTACCCCACCCGGTTCGGCCATATTTGGTCAGCCCATCATTTTTACGATTACTGTTACCGGTGAAGAAGAAGGTACACCGACCGGGAGCATTACGATCAAAAATGGCCCGGATATACTGGCAGAGAACATTGAACTTCAGAATGGCCGTGCCACCTGGTCACCGGGTACGCGCCAGTTTCCGGTGGGCACCTACCGGATTACGGCTGACTACAGTGGCGATGCGATCTATCAGGGCGGTTTCTCGATGGTGATGGACTATGTGGTGCGCCTGCCCGATCCAGTCCAGACCCGGACAACGATCACTGCCGATCCCAGCCCATCCATAAACGGCGAACCGGTGACATTCACCGCTACCGTAAGTCCAACTGAGGGTGATGGCAGACCAACTGGTATGGTTGCCTTCTATAGTGGTAATCAACCGCTGGGTGGCAAAGTGAGTCTGACAAATGGTCAGGCGGTGCTGATCGAGAGTCTGCCGCTGGGCACATACCAGATCTGGGCCGAATATGAGGGCACCGCCGCATACACGACGAGCCGTTCGGCGGAACTGACGCACGAGGTGGTACGCCGGCCAACCACCACCACGCTGACGGCTGCCCCCAATCCAGCGACATTGGGCCAGACGGTTACGTTCAATGTCGTGGTAGCGGCCGCCGCAGGCCAGCCCAAACCCACCGGTACGGTCAAGTTCTACAACGGCGACACCGAACTGGGAACGCAGGAGCTTACGAATGGCACGGCCAACCTGACAACAGCGACATTGCCAGTAGGCCAGCATACGATCACCGTCGTGTATCAGGGCGACGATGATTATGCGTCCAGTACCTCCAACGAGGTCATCCAGGAGGTGCGCTCACCCGTCGTGACTGGCGAGTCGCGGGTATACCTGCCGCTGATCCAGCGCTGAGGGGCTGCTGCGGAGGCACGGACGCGAGGATACGAGGATGCGAGGACACGAAGACGCGACGAGGCGCGGACGCGATGAGGCGTGCGGCGTGCGGCGATGCGGCGTGTGGCGATGCGGCGCAGCGCAAGGCGTACGGCGCGGTAGCGTGTCCCTCCGGGGCACAGGTGTGGCAGGGCGAACCTGGGTGCGCGTCCCTCCGGGGCGCAGGGGGGAGGGGACGCCACCTTGCAGTGCGCCGCGTCCCGCCCGAGCGGTGAACATGGCCCGGCCGCAGGCACGCCGGAGCCGGGCCCTACGGCTGGTATTGGGGCGCATCCCTCTGGGGCGCGGCGTGGTAGCGTGTCCCAGAGGGGCACGTCCCGTCGGGGAGGGGATGCCACCTTGCAGTGCGCCGCGTCCCGCCCGAGCGGTGAACATGGCCCGGCCGCAGGCACGCCGGAGCCGGGCCCTACGCCTGGTATTGGGGCGCGACATGGGCGTGCGGCGTGCGCGGCGCATATCCATACGTCCTCGCGTCCTCGCATCCTCGCACGCTGGACAGGGGTCAGAGCCAACCAGCCTGGTTCCCCGTTCCCTGTCCCCTGTTCCCTATCGAGCGCCCGGAGTGCAACGTGGTAAGCAATTGCTGCACCTGCTCCTCGATAGCAGCCAGCGCATCTGGGACAGGCGTGACATGCACATCGTGAATATGCCAGTACATCACCCGATCCGGCCAGGCCGGGAAGCGCTCGGTGAGCAGTGGGCGATGCTCATGCTCACAGAGCGCGATGATCAGGTGTGCAGCGTGCAGCTCGTCTTCCTGGAGATGCAGCGGGAAGCGCGGCTCGGCATCGACGGCAATCCCGCGAGCAGCCAGTGCCTCGACGACATGGCGCGAGATCGGCCCCACATTGGCGATCCCGAATTCCAATGCCAGCCCGCGTGAATCAGCGATCCAGGGTAAACCAGTGGCGCGGGCGCGGGCGTTGAATAGCAATTCGGCAAAGCGACTGCGATAGTAGTTTCCCGTGCAGAGAAACAACACCTGACGTGGTGAATCGGATTGATGGATAGCAGGCGTTACAACCGGATCAGCTTCTGGCACCTGGTTCCCTCCTTCACAATAATTGGACGTAGGAGGGGCACAGCACGGGGGCGACATCCTCCTATCTCAGGCAGCGCTGGTTGCGGTTGCGGGACGGAAGGCGAAGGTGAGCGGTGGCCCGTGCTGCACTCTCCTTCTTACACCTACGGGACAATCTTCGTTACTCGTATGTAACCAGCGTTGATAGAATAAGGCATATGTGGAACGTGGTTGACGGTCCTCCGCTCTCATCAGCATCCTCCCACACACACCGTCGGGTGACATCGGCGGTTCTATGCTGATGAGATACCGTTAGCTATCGTTTCTACGCACCTCCCGGGCTCACTCGCAGGTCATTGAGAAAGCCAATGACCTGCGAGTTCTTTTTGTACCTGATGCATACACCCCAGGATTCAATAGCTCTTTGCATCGGAGCAAACGGATTGCGATCCCGGTCTTGCCCCACCAACTCTGGTATCTACCCCGGTCGGCCAGTTCGAAAGATGTCAGCCTGTCAAGCAGCGAAGGCCATCTGGTGCTGTCATAGATGCGCCGCCGTGCATTCGCGTTACTTCAAAATATAGTACGTTGCCCGTTTCTCACCGACTTTGAGCAACAGACCGCGCTCAACCAGATCGGCCAGATCGCGACGGATGGTCTCTGCGCTGACGTCTGGCGCTAGTTCTTGCATGTCGCGGTTGGTAATACGGCGATGTTCGGTCAGGTGCAGCAGCGCCGCAATCTGGCGCTCGTTCAGGCCCATACGCACCCACTCCTGGGTATCCACGACCTCACTGACGCTGGTTGGAAACACCTGGCCCTGTAACACCACCAGGAACCCGGCGGCCGTCTCACGGAAGGTGGGTGGTGGCAGACCAGCCTGCTCCATCTGCTGGATCATGCGGTCAATGCCATAGCCCAGCCGCTCGATCAAGCCCCAATCGGCCAGCACCTGCACCAGTGCCTCGTTGCGGCTGAAGCGCTCGGCCACGATATTTTCCAGCGTGACGTGGCCGGGCAATCGGCCTGGTGAGTAGCACTCTAACCGGTCGGCAAACAGGGCAATACGAATGCCCTCGCCGCGCACGCCGTAGTCGCGGTGGGCAATCGCGTTGATCAACGCTTCGCGCACAGCAGCGGGCGGGAACTGCGTCCAGTCTTGCCGTTCCAGGCCTACCATACGGCTGCCCTTTCGCATATGCTCCATCAGCCAGCGTTCAGCGCGCCGGGCGGCTTCTGGCAACGTGTCGCGCACATCCTCGCGCTCAAACTCGTCGGCCAGATCGCGGCCCCGATACTGCACCAGCGTGATTTCGGCCTGGGGAAAGTAGTGTTCAATGTCATTGCCAAACAGGATCAAGCCAGCGTTGGTTGGGCAATAATCGGTACCATTACTGGCGCGGGCCAGACAGCCGCGCCGAAACAGAAAGTCAAAGGCATTGCCATCGATGGTAATCCCAATGCGACGTGCATAGGCCACCACCTTGTTGGTATCCAGGTCGTTCAGCGTGACATCCTCACGTGCCAGACGATCCCAGCTCACCTCGCCCCGATCGCGGAGTAAGCGGCGCAGTGCATCAGGCATCAGTGGCTGGTTGGTGGCTCCCTCACGCTGCACATACTTGCCATGCAAGCTGTAGACATGCGGCAATCCCGGCGGTACGGTGATAAGCAGCAGCGTCGCCGACTGGTAGGTGACAATCTGGGGGAGCGGCAACACCAGCGGAGGGGTACAGATCAGCGCTGCCTCCAGTGCCAGGTCGCGGGCCGCTTCTACATCGTTCAATCCATCGATGCGGGTACGGTTACGACCACTGACGCCCAGTAGCACTGTTCCCCCCTGTCCATTCGCCATTGCCACCAGTGTCTCAGCCAGGTCATCCAGCTTGCAGCGTTCGCGCATAAACGCCAGCGTTGGCCCTTCAGCCTGGTTCAGCAGGGTTTCAAGCGGTTCCATCAATTCGCTCATAGGCACATACTTTTCCCCATTTTGATGTACAATAGAAACAGAACAAGCTGTCTGGTTTTGCCCGTCCCTCTAAGGATGATACCACACCAGTGGCGGTTTGAGGACAGGAACGTGGTTGCTGTATAGTAACCCAGAATCTCGGCTTCAGCCGGGTAATGTTCTGTCCTGGTTTCACCCCGAACTCCGGGTTCCTATCGTATTGACCGAGGCTTACAGCATACTTCCGGCCGATTTCAGTTCACATTTGTATGAAACGAAGGAGAGGAATACCTATGTCGTACACACCCTACACCACGTCACCAACAGAAGTTTTGCAGCAGCAATCGATTATGACCCGTGTCTATGCCTGGATGATGGCAGGCCTGCTGGCTACGGGTGCAATTGCCATGTTTGTTGCCAGCACTCCGCTGGGAATGGCACTCATTAGTAATCAGTTGTTGTTTTTTGGGATCATTATTGGCGAGCTGGCGCTGGTCTGGTATCTTAGTGCCCGTATCAGCAAGATTGCCGCCAGTACTGCAACGGGGCTGTTTCTGGCCTATGCTACTCTGAATGGCATAACGCTGTCGATCATCTTTCTGGCCTACACCAGTAGCTCAATTGCCTCAACCTTCTTTGTGACAGGCGCGACCTTTGGCGTAATGAGTGTGTATGGTTATACCACCAGACGCGACCTGAGTCGCATGGGCAATATCCTGTTCATGGCGCTGATCGGCTTTCTGATCGCATCAGTGGTCAACCTGTTCTTGCGGAGCGAACTGATCTACTGGATTACGACCTATGCCGGGATTCTGATCTTTGTCGGCCTGACTGCCTGGGATACGCAGAAGATCAAGCAGATGAGTATGAACTCCAGCGGCGAAGAGTCGCAGGTGCAGCGCATTGCCATCCTGGGCGCGTTAATGCTCTACCTGGACTTCATCAACCTCTTCCTGCTGCTGCTGCGCATCATGGGTAATCGTCGATAGGCAAGGAGTGCGGCCGGGCGGGGGATGGCTCCGCCTGGCAATGGTTGTTAGTATAGCAATCCTGAATCGGTATCAGGGTAAGACGTGGTCGCTCGAAACAAACGTCTTTTTCGCCTGCGGCAAATTGGTGAACATAGTACGACAACGAGACATCTCCTGGGTAGGAAGGCGCAGCGCGGCTTCGCCACTCCGAAACCACCAGAAAGCAACCAGGCGCGATGAAGTCTCGTTGTCGTAAAGAGCTACAAAAAAGTAGGGGCGAGCAGACGTTCGCCCCTCTTTCTCCGTTGCCGCAGGCGAAGAGGTCATGGGATTCAAGCGATCGGGTAAACCTTGTTCATGGTGCAAGTTACACGATGAAGGCGCAACAGACTCAAGGAGAAATATGAGTCGGATCAACGGCAATAGCCGGGTGCGACGCAGATGTCGCACCCGGCGGTAAAGCGTGTATTGCCACTCTAGCCACCGCGTGTAAAGATATACTCCCCATCCGGTGCAGCGTCTACCAGAATAGTATCGCCCTCATGAAACTCGCCTTGCAGCAGACTAAGCGCGAGCGGATTCTGGATGCGCTGTTGCAGCACACGCTTGAGCGGGCGCGCCCCATAGGTTGGATCATAGCCTTCAGCTGCCAGTTGCTGTCGCGCCGCCGGGGTCAGTTCCAGCGTGATGCGGCGATCCGCCAGCAATTGCCGTAGTCGCGTCAGCTGAATCTCGACAATCTCGGCGATCTGTTCGCGGCTCAACGGGCGGAAGACGATAATGTCATCAATGCGGTTGAGAAATTCGGGGCGCAACGTGGCGCGCAATTCCTCCATCACCCGCACCCGAATGGCCTCCTGGCTGGCTCCGCTCTGGTTTAGCTCCTGGATGATCGGGCTGGCAATGTTGCTGGTCATAATCACGACCGTGTTCTTGAAGTTGACAACATGTCCCTGCCCATCGGTCAAGCGCCCATCATCCAGAATTTGCAGGAGCGCGTTGAATACATCGGGATGCGCCTTCTCAATCTCATCGAACAGCACCACGCTATACGGTCGCCGCCGCACGGCCTCGGTCAATTGTCCGCCTTCTTCATAGCCAACATAGCCCGGTGGAGCACCAATGAGCCGCGAAACAGTGTGCTTTTCCATATACTCAGACATATCGAGCCGAACCATGGCCGTCTCGTCATCAAACAAGAACTCGGCCAGTGCTCGCGCAAGTTCCGTTTTGCCTACACCGGTCGGCCCCAGGAAGAGAAACGAGCCGAGCGGGCGATTGGGATCTTGCAGACCAGCCCGTGCCCGGCGCACCGCGTTGGACACGGCAACGACCGCCTCGTCTTGTCCAACAACCCGTTGATGCAGACGCTGCTCCATCTTGACCAGCTTCTCAACCTCGCCCTCAAGCAGCTTGCTGACCGGCACGTTTGTCCATTTCGAGACCACCTCGGCAATATCTTGCTCACTCACCTCCTGCCGCAGCAGGGTGTTGCCGCTGGCCTTCAGCTGTGATTCAGCCTCAGCCAGTTGCTTTTCCAGTTCCGTCAACTTGCCATACTGTAACTCGGCGGCTTTGTTGTAATCATACTGCCGCTGGGCCTGATCAATCTGCACCCGTGTCTGGTCAATCGCCTCCTTGATCTGTTGGATACGGTCGAGTACCTCGCGCTCGCGTTGCAACTGGGCTTCAACGGCATTGCGTTGCTCACGCACATTTGCCAATTCCTGCTCCAGCTTCTCCAGACGTTCGCGGCTGGCCTGATCTTTCTCGCGTTTCAAGGCCTCGCGCTCAATCTCTAGCTGCATCATGCGCCGCTTCAGGTCGTCCAGTTCCTGGGGATCGCTGGTGATTTCCATACGCAGGCGCGCCGCCGCCTCGTCCACCAGGTCAATCGCCTTATCAGGCAAGAAGCGATCCGAGATATAGCGATCCGACAGCACGGCAGCAGCCACAATCGCGCTGTCCGTAATGCGCACACCATGATGGGTCTCGTAACGCTCCTTCAGGCCCCGCAGAATGCTGATGGTATCCTGTACACCGGGTTGATCGACCAGGACGGGCTGGAACCGGCGCTCCAGGGCAGCATCTTTTTCAATGTGTTTGCGATACTCATCAAGCGTGGTGGCCCCTACCATGTGCAACTCGCCGCGCGCCAGCATAGGCTTGAGCATATTGCCCGCATCCATGGCCCCTTCGGCGGCACCCGCCCCGACAACGGTGTGGAGTTCATCCAGGAACATAATGATGTCGTCACGCTCCTGGATTTCTTTGAGAACGGCCTTGAGACGCTCTTCAAACTCGCCGCGATATTTGGCCCCGGCAATCAGTGCCCCCATGTCCAGAGCGACCACACGCCGATTCTTCAGCGACTCAGGTACATCGCCACGCACAATACGTTGTGCCAGGCCCTCGACAATCGCTGTTTTTCCCACGCCCGGCTCGCCAATCAGCACCGGGTTGTTCTTGGTGCGCCGCGAGAGAATCTGGATCACACGCCGGATCTCCTCGTCACGCCCGATCACCGGGTCAAGCTTGCCACGCCGCGCCAGTTCGGTCAGGTCACGCCCATATTGCTCCAGAGCGGCATAGGTGCCTTCCGGGTTAGGGCTGGTAACCCGCTGGGTGCCACGCACCTCGCGCAGCGCCTGCATCAGGTTATCACGAGTCAGGCCCGCTTGCTGCAAGACCCGCCCGGCCCCACCCCCGGCATGATCGAGCAGCGCCAGCAGCAAATGCTCGGTACTCACATACTCGTCACCAAACTGCGCCAGCTCATCGTGCGCCCGCACCAGCACGGTGCGCAGGCGGGGTGAGATATTGATCTGCACACCACTCCCGCTCACCCGCGGCATACGGTTGATTTCGGCCGTCACCTGCTGTTTCAGCACACCAACGGCCAGGTTCAGCTTGCTTAAGACCTGGGGTACCACGCCATCGCTCTGCTCGAGCAACGCCAGCAACAGGTGTTCTGGCTCAACCTGGCTGTTCCCATTGCGCTCGGCCAGATTCTGGGCGGCAACCATGGCCTCCTGTGATTTCTGGGTAAACCGATTTATATTAAAAGACATAGATTTCCTCTTCTGTGCGAGATTTTAACTACTCCATATCATAACACAGTCGAATCAGAAAAATGTTAGTATCGTGTTGGTGTTATGTTATCGGGCTGGGGAGATGTACGAGGCATGCGGCACGAGGCGCAAGATCCACCGCTTCTTCACCGCTTCGAAGGATGGGCACAGCAGCGCGGTGCCCCGTTATGTCCACGCCTGGCCGTCTGCCACTGCACCGCCCCTAACTGCAACGCCTGTGCATACGCTTCACGCACCTGCGCATACTTATGTTCCCAGGTCATATGCTGTAAGACATGTGTACGCCCCAGTTGGCCCAATGCCTGTGCCAGAGAACGATCACGTAACAGACGCTGAATGGCAGCGGCCAGTTCTGATACAGCCCCAAACGGCACCAGCACGCCATTTTCACCATGCCGAACGACTTCCGGGACACCACCGGCCCAGGCGCCAATGACTGGCACACCATAGCACCACGCTTCCAGATAGACAATCCCAAAACTGTCAGTACGTGACGGGAGCACAAACAGATCGGCGGCCGCCAGCGCATCGCGGCAGATCTGATCGGAGACAAAGCCCAGAACACGCATATGCTGGCGTACCGCAGCGGGCAGGCTGGCATAGAATCGCTCGAAATGGCTCATCAGCGGGCCAATCTGCACCCAGGTTGCCTGGCTGCCCTGCGCCCATAACTGCTGCATCGCCTGAACAACATGCATGGTACCCTTGTCATAGGCCGCTGTACCGATAGTCAGTACCAGTGGCCCGGTGATAGCGTACTCCCGCCGAAAGCGTTGACCATCGCCACCCATCAACTCTGCGGGCGTTACGCCCACCCCAATGGTGCGCATAAGCGGATCGGGAACGCCCGCATCGCGCAGAAAATGCCGTTCACGCTCGGTCTGCGTAATCACCAGGGCACTGTGGCGCAAGAGGTCAATCTGGTGCGCCATACTGTAATACCGCAGGATATCCCGGTTATCTGGCTCACCCAGATGCACAAAGGGCGTGCAGATATGCGGGATACCGCGCTGCCTGGCCCAGGCGATTACCGGCAGAATGGCAAAGTCCAGCGTGATATTCGTTGTATGCACCAGCGCCACATCGGCCAGGTCGGGTGCGGTTTGGAGATAGGCACGCAGCGTTGGCAGGCGGGGGGTCAGACAAGCCATACGCTGCAACAGCGGTACCGCCCAGCGCCGCGATCCGGCACGTTGCGAGATTTCGAGCATGAAGCGCCGCAACAGTGGATAGAGGAACGGTGGCCCTGCCAGGCGCCGGACGGGTATGCGGTACACCTGGACACCGTGATGCGAATCGACCCGATCGGAAATATGGCGATGACCACTGGCCCAGAAATGCTCCAGATCGAAAGCATCGGTGGTCAAGACGGTCACCCGGTGGCCCTCACGCACCAGACGTTCGCCGACTTCAACAAAATAGCGTGCTGCGCCACCGGGTGCCGGCCAGTAGATTTGAACAACATGTAAGATATGCATTGTCTATTGTTAGGAAATAGGAAATAGGAAATAGAGAAAGGATCTGTTGAAGCACTGCACTATTTCCTCTTTCCTCCCTCCTTTCCTCCCGTGCTGTGGTTCACGACTCATGTCATGCCGGGTTGCTCTATCCTATCGCTGGTGATAGTTGCATAAGCGCTATGGACTCATTTTTCGTGCAGCCTGAATAAGCTCAAGCATACGCTCATATTGGAAATCGTAGATCAATGTCTTGAGTTGACGAGCATGATTGCTATTATGACCCTCGACCTGCTGCACCAGCTCTGTCAGAAGAGTCAGATCGCTCAACAGGACGGCGTCTTCCAACTGCTGCAACAACTCTGGGGGCAGGGTTGCCAGCGCGGTTGCCGACAAATGTGCTTCCGTGTCGGTTCTATTGCTAATGATCGGCAAGGTATGGTGATCGACGGCATAGACATAGGGTACTCGCAGATGTCGTTGTAGAACGTCGAAAATATCATCGGCCTTGAATGGTTGATACACCAAGCTATCACATCCAGTTGCCAGCATCACCAGGCGATCCTCCTCAAAGACACTGGTCATGACCGCGATGATCACGGTTGCTGGTTCAGATGTCGCCGTCTTGATCTGTCTGATAAGCGTGTACTCGTCCTGTACTGCTATGTGCATGTCAATAAAGATCAGGTGTGGCCGCCATGTTTCCCACACGCGTAGCGCCTCGGCACCATCACTGGCCTCCTGGACTTCAAAGCCTGGCGGCATCAACAGACTGCTCAACAGTCGGCGGTTATGCCCTACATCATCCACAATCAAAATACGATAGCTAGGCTGATCAGGAGCCAGCGCCAATACCCGCCGGGATACATTCGGTGCTTCCGATAGCATATCAAGAGCCTGGCTAGCCCGAATGCGCAGGGTAAAGCGTGAGCCATAACCGATCTCGCTCTGTACCGTCAGATCGCCACCCATTAAACGTGCATAGGTGCGACTAATTGCCAACCCTAACCCTGTCCCGTCCTGTAAATGCTCGCTCGCTCTCGTCCGTGTAAATGCTTCAAAGATCTGTTCCTGTTCCTCGTCATGAATACCCGGCCCGGTATCTTCCACCTCGAAAATGATCTGACAGTCGCGTGGCCCGGAGAGTTCAGCTCTCTGTCCTTCGTGATCCAACATAACGTACAGCATCACGCTACCCCTGGACGTAAATTTGATCGCATTTGAGAGCAGATTGATCAATGTCTGCCGTAGTTTGAGCTGATCGGCACAGATATAGCGCGGAACATCCGGGGCATAGGTATAGTTGAGCCGCAGACGCTTTTGCGACGCCCGCATCTGAAACATACGATACAGATCGGCCAGCAGGTGATACAAATCAAACTCCGTCTCATTGAGCGTGACACGCCCGGCCTCAATTTTTGACATATCCAGAATATCGTTGATCAGTGCCAGCAAGTGCTCACCACTATGATGCACAATATCGAGGTATTCGTGTTGATCAACCGACAGACCGGCATCCTGACGCAACATCTGGGTAAAGCCGAGAATAGCATTCAGAGGTGTGCGCAATTCGTGGCTCATACTGGCAAGAAAAGTACTCTTGGCTTTATTGGCAGCCTGAGCCGCGTCGTGGGCATCCTTCAATGCTTCTTCTGCCAGTTTGCGGGTGGTAATGTCTTGCACAGTGCCAAATATTTCAACCATCTGGCTCTGCGTATCATACACCGCCTCAAACTGACTATGGATATGCCAGACGCTTCCATCAGGACGAATCATACGCACATCCAGCGCAGTACTCATGCCACCAGTTAAAACTGCATAGAAAGCCTGCTGTATGGAATCACGATCATCAGGGTGAATCAAGGCACGTACACCGGCCAGGGGCAAACACTGTTCAGCAGCACCTAAGCCAGCCAGACGACAGAACTGGCGGGACAAAATCACCTTCTCTGTGGCAGGATAGTAGCGAAAACTGCCCAGACTGGCAACTTCTTGTGCTCGCGCCAGATTGGCCTCACTCCGTTGCAACGCTTCCTCGGCATGCTTACGTTCGGTTATGTCTATTTTGACTGCCACGAAATGCGTCGTCGTACCATCACTATCAAAGATCGGTGAGATGGAAGCCGCTTCCCAATAATATTCACCGTTTTTCTTCCGATTACAAAATTCTCCTTCCCATGGATGGCCAGCTTGAATTGTTGCCCATAGCTTGGTATATACTTCTGGCGGTGTACGATCCGTTTTTAAGATACGCGGATTTTGTCCGTATGCTTCTGCAAATGTATAGCCAGTCACCTGCGTAAACTTGGGATTGACATATTCTATCTTCCCCTGTGTATCGGTAATTACCACTGATGCCGGGCTTTGCTCTACAGTCCGATAGAATTTGCGTAATGCCTCCTCGGCACGGTAGTGTTCGGTTATATCGCGCAAGACAATCACGCGCCCGGTGATCTGCATATGTCGTCCAGGCAGCGGCGAGAGCAAGGCATCGTACACTCTCAACCCGGTGTCAGTACGATGCTTAATTTCAATATGGTTGATATGTTGCGTGTGCAAATACTGTTCCCAGGTATGACGCAATGGTAGCACCTCAAGCGCCGGGCAACCAATGGCGATCTTGCGTGGAATACCCAGAAAGTGTTCGGCGGCCGGGTTGACATTGACAATACGCTGCTGTTCATTGAGGACAATTACGGCATCAGGCAAGCTTTGCACCAGCACATGATAGGCGACCGGGGCCAGATCCAACAACCGATGTCGAAACAATACCCAGACAGTGATCGGGCCACAAATAGCATAGCCGATTGGCATCGGTGACAGCATAAGATTCGGAAGCACTCGATGCAAGATTTCCGCCAGACTGACCGGTAGACAGGCGATGAGTAGCAGTATAGCCTGGAGACGATAGGGTTGCTGAAACGTCAGCGCGGCATGAACAAGCAAGAGATAGGCCACCAGAGAGAGAACATAGGTATAGGTGATATGAATGAAAAACCAGGGGCCAAACATACGCCTGGGAAACAAATATGGCCCGGCCTGATACACGGGATAATCAGACCACATCCAGCCATGCAGAGAGTTCGTCAGAGTCAACAATAACGAACAGATCGGTACCACGGCCAGCATAAACAGGGGGCGTGGGCGCAACCAGGTATACCAGCCTGTATAATCCAGAACAAACACCAGAAAGGTAAACCCGACAAAGACCGAAAAGCAGAAGCGCAAAATGTTCCACAAGAGCATCAGTTCCAGATTATTGCTGATCAATTCCAGGCCAAAGAACAACATCCATCCCAACGCCGGTTGCAGCATCCAGAAATAGCTATTGGCTGCCGGCATATGGCGTCGCTGCCAGACATAGATCGATAACAGGCCTAGAACAAGGACTGATGCAAACGTTATCGCTATATAGAGCGTGTAGTACCAGTTCATGACCACCAGATTGATCAGCGGACAATCACCTGGGTGCCGATCGGCGCCCAGTCAAACAGCCAGTACGCATCGTGCGGAGCCAACCCGACACAACCATGGCTATGCCGCTCGCCCGTGCCAAAGCGGTCGTGCCAGTAGACCCCGTGAATCGCAAAGCCACCCCAGTAGAACATCACCGCCGGCACATTGGGCACATCCCACATTTCGCCGCGATAGCTGCCGCGCAGTCGCCGTAGCCGATAGCGGTCATAGATCCGCCAGCGGCCAGGCGGTGTCTCAAACCCATCCTTGCCCGTCGAGACCGGTGCGTCCATAACCAGTGCATCGCCCTGGTAGGCCCACAGCCATTGCCGTTGCAGATCAACCTCGATCCGTTTCGGTGCATCTGGATAGAGATCGGGTGGCGCGACAGGATAGGCCGCAGCCAGTGGTTCGCCGTAATAGAGCCAGGTCGCATCAGTACCAATATGCGCCCGGCGCACAGCCCAGTCGTACTGCTCGGCCAGATCCAGCAGCAGCACCGTGCGATCAAACGCCTGTACCACCAATGACCGTTCACCGTCAGCGGTGGCAACCATTACCTCGAAAGGCTGTGTCAGTGGCAAGCCAACCCCATGCATCCAGCCCCCGGGAAAAAGCGATGTGCGGTTCATGTACGTCCAGAACTGATGAGGTACCAGGTAGCCTGGGCCGGGTGTAAGCTCATAGTTGGCGGGAACAAAGATGTGATCCTGCAACGCCAGCGTGCCACCCACAAATCCCTCCGGAGCCGGAATGGTTGCGCCAGCCTGCTCGCGGAGCATACCATAGGTCACTGGCAACCCGTTGATCCGCATCCATGGCGCGTCGGCCATCAGCATATGGGTAAGCGGAGTATGCCCCACCGCCTCAGCCGGATTGCTGGTCAGGTGGCGATGATCCTCCAGCCGCCCCTGATCGAAGTACTGCACCCGTACACCATCGACTTCAAGGATTGGCGTATGCACCCGGCCCAGGGTGTGTATTCCGTGATGCCGCCAGTAGAACTCGGCAAACCATTGATCGGTGTCTGCATCCTGGGCATGGATTGTCGCAGGAGTCAGATGGGGGCTGAACGTGATGAGCAGAAACAAGAGGATCAGGATCATAGATAGACGACAATGGGCAGCAGTCACAGACATAGCGTCTCCTCACCAGAGGGCGTAGCGCCTACGCCCCGATTTTCATCGTTTGTCAGATTTGAAGCGACCAGTATCAGTGTATGATACAGAGAGCAATCCAACCTCAATGGCTAGCTGGAGTCCCGGCTACAGCCTGGACGGAGTGAGACCAGGGGTACAAGCCGGGACTCCGGTTCTTCACGACCGATTCACAATACGCTACAATATGACTGTCGCTTGACGCGGCAAGTTACAAACCGGGACTCCGGTTCTCCACGACTGACTTAGGATTGCGATACCATATTGTGCTGGTTCACCAGCAGGGCATATGGTGCCATAGACAACGCATTGTTGCAAGTGTTGTCAGATTACAAAATGAGGAGATGCAGATACAATGGATCCCTCTATAGATACAAGGTACGCGGTCACCTTGCAAGGAGGGTTCTGGCATTCCACAGACCGGTAGACACTGTATGTCTGTGTGTGCCAATTTTTGCCTGTAACGAAAATCGGGGCACGCCAGGGGTCTTCTTTGTGTACTGCGTGTTTCTTTAGAGCCTGTCTGAAAAGGGGGTGAGTGAGAGACTTTGCTCCTCATGGTTTTTCCCTGCCTGCCGCCGTGCGGCGGGCAGAAACAGCGTTTCTGGAGGGCCATGCTCTCCAGACCGCCCCCTTTTAGACAGGCTCTTAGATGAAGTAGAGGAGCAAAGCTCTCCTGAAACCTGATAGAAAGAAATCCATATGGAGCCGATACAGCGCCGTGAGGCAGCGCTGCGGGTGATTGGCATCTGCGGCAGTCTGCGCTCAAACAGCTATACCCGCATGGCTCTGCACGTTGCTTTGCGGGGTGCCCAGGAAGTCGGGGCACAGATTCACCTGATTGACTTGTGTGAGTATCACCTGGTTTTTTGCGACGGCAACCAGAATGAGAGTGCCTATCCCCCCGATGTATTCCGCTTGCGTGCTGATGTAGGACAGGCGCAAGGCATTATTCTGGGAACGCCAGAGTATCACAACAGCATGAGTGGCGTCTTGAAGAATGCGCTCGATCTCATGGGTTTTGCCGAGTTTGAAGGCAAGATGATTGGCCTGGTCAGTGTTTCAGGCGGCACTGTTGGCGCAGTCGATGCCATGAATAGCTTGCGCAACATCGGGCGGGCGTTGCATGCCTGGGTGGTACCCGAACAGGTAGCGGTACCCGAAGCCTGGAAAGCATTTGATGCCACCGGTCAACCCCGACACCCCGTACTGAAACAACGACTGATGGAAGTTGGCCGCCAGGTGGCGCGCTTTGCCTACCTGCATACGTCAGAGCAGGCGTTAGATTTTTTGCGTGCCTGGGAGAGCGCCCCGGTCAATCCAGGAGCTGAAAAGCGTTAGTGCTGCTCCCTAAAGCGAAAAGCGGTCTGCGCACACAGCGGAACCCTGTTCAGCACAAAGCGCAACCCCGTGCGCTCAGACCGCTGTGTGCTTAGAAGCTCAGTACTCCAACGAGCTATCCCTGGATAGGAAGGATCGGCGCGGCTTCGCCCCTCCGAGGGAGGAGTGAGGGAAGAGAAGTGAGGAGTGAGAAGCCCGGGTTCTCGCTTCTCGTTCCTCTCCCCTCTCTTCGCACCAGGCCCCCACACCCCGGCCGCGATGAAGTCGCATTGGAGTATCAGTGCTTTCCGCGTCATGCAGGCTTGATCTATTAAGTTATTGTTAAGTTTCTGCTAAGTTTTGTGGTACAATGTTCCACAGGATCCTGGCAATACCATGAAGTATCCTGAGCCAGGTCAAACATCAGATTGGCCACAACACGACAGCGCTTATGACAGCTCCTGTCGTTTGTCTTTTGAACCGGATAAACATGAACGCTGTCGTTATGGTGGAGGTCGAGAGTTGAATCGCTTTGCTGCACCCGTAACCATTCGCTTCTTGATCGTATCTGGTTTTACGAGTTTCAATCTATTGCTTGGGTTATCGGCCTTGCTGCTGGCCGTGGCTGATTGTATGGCGCTGGCGGCCTGGTGTTTGCTGGCCTGTGTGCTGCTGGACGCGGTTGACGGCCTGCTCGCACGGCATTGGAACGTCACCAGTGCGTTTGGAGCCCAGTTTGACTCGCTGGCGGATATGACCTCGTTTACCATCGCCAGTGCGGTGCTGTTTTTTTACTGGCTGCAACCCGGTATGCACGTCCTGATGCTCGCTGGTGCCAGCGGCTTGTACGTGTTGTCGGGAGCCATTCGTCTGGCACGGTTTAACGTCAGCTTACCTTCGACCCAATATTTTCAAGGCATGCCGACGACGATTGTGGCCGCAGTGGTGGCAACCACCTATTTAGCCTTTCCCCAACTCGACTCAGCCCTGGGGGTGCTGCTGGTCGTACTGCTGGCGTTGTTGATGGTAAGTGTCTTTCCCTACCCAAAACTCAGCCAGATACGCAAATTACCACCGCTGGTGTGGCCAATGATTGTTGTCGGGATGCTGATCCATTTTTCGTGGACGATCTGGATCATTGGATTGATGTATATCACCACCGGCCCGGCTATATGGCTGCATCAACGTATCGCGCGAGTACGGTCGTGCCCCCCTGCACCCGGTCACCTGGAGTAACGACAGCCTGGGCCTGGTTCGCCGGGAGATAGATATCCGTGCGTGAGCCGAAGCAGATCAGTCCATAGCGTTCACCCTGGGCCAGCAACTGACCCGGCTTGACCCAGCTAACAATCCGGCGCGCCACCAGTCCAGCACGTTGAACCACCACACACGGCCCATGGATGCCTTCCAATACCATGTAACGGGCCAGGTTCTGTTCTGCGGCTGGCATATTCGCGGCCACAAATCCCCCGTGTGCATCAAACACCTTGACCACTTTGCCACCAATAGGTGCCCGATTGATATGCACATCGGTTAGGGACAGAAAGACGGCAATACGTAGCCATTCGGTGTCTCCCAGGCATGGATCACGCACATACTCAACGGAGATGACCCGACCATCGCTGGCAGCGTAGGCGACTGCCGGATCAAGAATAATCTGCCGCGCCGGATCGCGGAAGAACCAGATCAACAACGTTGCGCACAACAGCAACAGCTTTGCCAGCCCTGGATTACGCTGGCGTAACAGGTGCCCTAGCGCACTCAGGGTGATCACAGGCACCAGTGCATCGCTGGCCAGCCCTAGATCCCCTACAGCAATACGGTGGGGATGATCGAGTGGCAGCAGTGTGGCTGCCTGGGCGACCGGGGCCTCGGTAAAGCGCAGATGGCGAATCCAGGCCGGTGGCACATTCCGCCAGACCAGGTCACGGCGAAACTGGTAGCTCTGAATATAATGATCAAGGATGCGCTGCACCGCCTGTGCTCGATCACGGGCTGCACCAGTAACAATGTATTGTTTCATCCAGCGGAGATAGGCATACTCAATATAGGTCAGCGTACCGCCGGGCTTGAGCAAGGTGCGATAGTGCTCCAGGATTGACTCGATGAGTTCCGGAGGGCAACTGGTAAACGGAATGGCCGAGATGATACCATCAAACTCGGCGTATCCCTGAATATCGGTGACACTGGCTGCATACAGTGTTACCTGATCGCGCACACGCTGAAAATCCGGCTCACGCTCAAAGCGCTGCCGCAAATAGGCCACGAAGTCAGGATTGATTTCGCACACAACCAGCCGATCATCCGGGCCGAGCTGGCGCACAATCTGGGCGGTAATCGCGCCGGTTCCCGCCCCGGCCTCGAGGAGTATGCGCGGGCCAGGGTACCGAAAACACTCGCTGGACATAGCGCGAGCAGCATAGCGTGACGTCGGAATAATTGCCCCAATCCGATCAAATCCTTGCCCTAACTGGCGGATAAAATAGAATTTCTCGTTCATTGACATAGATGTTCTGTGTATTCCAATGCTTCAGCAGCTGGTACGCCTCCACACGAGGTATCAGTCTGGAACCGTTTAGCAACGATCAGTCTTTGCTATCCAGGATGATACCATACTGCACAATGACGGCTCCATCTATCAGGATGCAAGCGACACGGCCTGTGGGACACCAGCCGACTCAACATACAGAGTAGACCGCTGAACGCGAGGAAACCAGTGCTATCTTGAGAGACCTTGTGCCTCAGAGCGACACGCTCCCATATTGCTGGTGATCATGCCGAGGGAACCGCAACATGGCCGGCACATAACCATCTAGTGTTCCGCGTTTCAGCCACTCAACGCGATCAGGGGCCTGGCAAGAAAACCATCGTAGTCACAAGGAGAAACAGTCGTGCAGCATATCTGCGGTATAGTGCCGCAGGTGAAGAAGAACCTGGTCGGGGCGGAGGGATTTGAACCCACGACCCCCGCGTCCCAAACGCGGTGCGCTACCGGGCTGCGCCACGCCCCGAGAGTCATTGCTTTCTGCAGAGTAGCAGGTTCTGTCTTGTTTGTCAAGCAATGTATCAAGATAACCCTCGGCTAAAGCGCGTAACCCTGTGCCTCAGCCCGAAGGCTGGACACCGTAGGCCGTCTGACAGGCGGCCCGATTGCGGATGTTGATCGCGGCGTGACGGGTGAAGTATCCCTGTTCAGACCTGGGATAAACCAGCATGCATGCTGGGAGCTAGGGAATCCCTTCCTTGTTGCGCTGATGGATGCGAGGACAGGATGCCCGTGCTCCCAGGATATATGAGATACGAGGGCAAGATGCCTGCGCTCTCAGGACATGTGAACATGTACGGTAAGATTTGGCGCAAACTATATGCTATGCTATAATCACAGTATCGTTATCCAACGTCAGTGTGTCGTCCGTATGAAGATCACTCGCAACCAGATTCGGTTCAGAGTGACACCTCGCATATGATTGACGCCTGTCGGCCAGGTGCGGGATATGCGTTGTCCTTTTTGTCAACATACCGAGACCGATGTGCTTGATACGCGCAAGCTCAACGATGGTGATACCATTCGGCGGCGGCGACGGTGCCGGAGGTGTGAGCGCCGCTTTACAACCTATGAGCGCGTCGAGATGGTCAGCCTGACCGTGGTCAAGAAGAATGGTGAGCGTGAACCGTATGATCGTGAGAAACTGGTGCGCGGTATCCGCACTGCCTGCTATCGCCGCCCGATTTCGGCCCGGCAGATGGAAAAGATGATCAATGATATTGAGGCAACGTTGATGTCGCTTGAAGACACCGAAGTGCGGTCTTCGACTATTGGTGATCATGTGATGCTGCGCCTGCGTGAACTGGATGAGGTGGCGTACATTCGTTTCGCGTCGGTCTATCGTTCCTTTACGGACATCGGCAAATTGCGCGAGGCATTAGAAGAGTTATTTGTGCATGAACCTGATTCTTAAGCTACAGGTGGGAGCCCGAAGTTATGATGGTTGATGTCCGTGAAGAACAACGGCGCACCGATACCGCAGCCGAAATCAACGCTGTAGAGCAGCCCGATACAGAAGAGATGCCGTACCTGACGGTGTCAGGCCGCCTCCGCATGGCATTTGCGGCAATAGAGTGGCGTCAGACCCTGGGCCTGGCAGCTATTATGGCAACTGGCTGGTGTATCCTCTTTCTCTCCCAGAACGTCTTGCAAGCACTGGCTGGTGTTGTGCCCGTGATAGCTGGGCTATATCTCGGACGCCGCGTCAAGAGCCAGTTACTGTTACACGGTCTCATCTTAGGCGTCACTGGTTTTCTGATCGGCATGATGATTGTCTCGATCTATGCGTTGCTAGGCGATGCCAGGATGGTGCCGGCCTATCGAGCACCGGTCGAGCCAGGGGCCGAACCCATACCCATTACAAGCGGCGAGCTGATCCTGCTCTATCTTTCCTTCTCGGCCTTTGCCCTACTGCCGTTTCCTACCTTTGCTACAGTGATGTCAGGACGTTCTGAGCAGCGCAACCGTGAGACGCGCCAGCAAATTATGGAACGCGGCGGGCGTTTAGAGCGACCGGGTGCCGTCCGCACCCTTGAGGATCTGCGCGGTCTATCACTCCCCCAGCTTGGCACCTATGTGGCGAATCTGTTCAAAAAGAACGGTTTTACTTTCAGAGACTGGCGGTTTATTGATAAAGATAAACACCTGGATCTCGAACTGGAATACCAGGGCGAAATCTATCTATTGCGCCTATCAGTAGCTGACAAGGTACGCCCCGGCACCGTTCAGAGTCTGGTGCAAGATATGCGTCGACGAGAGATTAAGAAGGGCCTGGTGATAACCTCGACCGAGTTTACGCCTGACGCCCTCAAAGCGGCACGTGGGCAACGCTATATTGTGGCTATTGATGGACAGACTTTATTTGAGATGGCAAAGAGTTGAGCATGCAGATTGATCTGACAGGGCGGGTGGCGCTGGTAACCGGTGCCGCACGCGGTATCGGGCGCGCTATTGCGACCACGCTGGCGGGAGCAGGCGCAACTGTCGTCGTGAATTATCAGCAGAATACCGCAGCCGCAAACGAGACGGTGGCGACTATTAACGCGATGGGCGGCATAGCGCTGCCTGTACAGGCTGACGTAGGGCAAGCGGCGGGGGTGGAACGTCTGTTTAAGACGACCCTGGATCACTATGGGCGCATCGACATTCTGGTCAACAATGCGGGCACGACACGTGATACGCTGTTGTTACGAATGAAGGAAGAGGATTTTGATCATATTATCCAGACCAATCTGCGCAGTGTATATCTATGTACCAGAGCTGCGCTGCGCCCGATGATTAAACACCACAGCGGGCGGATTATCAACATCACCTCGGTCGTTGGATTAACTGGTAATGCAGGGCAGGCTAACTATGCGGCGTCCAAGGCGGGTATGATCGGGTTTACTAAGGCCACGGCACGCGAGGTGGCCAGTCGTAACATTACGGTCAATGCCGTTGCACCGGGATTTATCGAGACTGAGTTGACCAATGTGTTGAGTGCCGAGGCTCGCACCACCATCCGCGAGTCTATTCCATTGGGGCGTCTGGGGAATCCGCAGGATGTAGCGGGCCTTGTTTGTTTTCTCGCTTCTGATGCTGCCGCCTATATCACAGGGCAAACGTTGATTGTTGATGGTGGAATGGTGATGTAGATGTTACAAAAAGTTCTGATTGCCAACCGAGGAGAAATCGCTGTTCGGATCGTGCGTGCCTGTCGTGATCTGGGTATCCAGAGTGTCGTGGCATTTAGTGAGGCCGACCGCAATTCGCTGGCCGTGCGTCTGGCAGACGAGGCGGTCTGTATCGGGCCGGCAACGCCGGGGCGCTCATATTTGCATCCGCCGGCATTGATCAGTGCAGCACTGATTACCGGTTGTGACTCGGTGCATCCTGGGTATGGGTTCTTATCCGAGAATCCCTATTTTGCCGAGGCCTGTGCCGAGTGTAATCTCATTTTTATTGGCCCTGGCCCTGAATCTATGCGCCTGATGGGTGATAAGGCGATTGGACGCAAGACTATGAGCGCAGCGGGCGTGCCGATCATTCCAGGTTCGGAAGGCGAGTTGAGCAATCTGGACGAGGCGGTCGAAGTGGCTCGCACGATTGGCTATCCCGTCCTGCTCAAGCCCAGTGGTGGCGGTGGTGGGCGCGGCATGCGTGTTGCACAGGACGAAAGCGAGTTGCAACGTGCTTTTCCTACCGCACGTGCCGAGGCCGAAGCGGCGTTTGGGCGCGGTGACCTGATTCTTGAACGCTATCTGCCCCACGTGCGCCACGTCGAGATACAGGTGCTGGCCGATAGCCATGGGAACTGTATTCATCTCGGTGAACGGGATTGCTCGGCACAACGCCGTCATCAAAAAATCGTCGAGGAAGCACCATCACCAGTGGTAGATGAGGCGTTGCGTGCCCGTATGGGCGAGGCGGCACTACGCGGTGTACGTGCCATCAATTATGTCAATGCGGGCACCCTCGAGTTTCTGATGGATCCTGATGGGCACTTTTACTTTATCGAAATGAACACGCGCATTCAGGTTGAACATCCGGTGACCGAGAGCGTAACGGGCCTGGATCTGGTAAAGTGGCAACTCCGTATCGCCAGTGGCGAACGCTTGACGCTAGAACAGAAAGACGTTAGAATACGTGGGCACGCAATCGAATGCCGGATTAACGCTGAAGATCCCGAACGCGATTTCTTGCCTGCAACAGGTGAAGTGGAGTTCTATCTTCCCCCTGGTGGGCCTGGTGTCCGTGTTGACTCGCATCTCTACTCTGGGTATAGGCCCCCAGGTTCATACGACTCGTTGATTGCCAAAATTATTACCTGGGGGGATACTCGTGATGAAGCACTGGATCGGATGCGGCGTGCACTCACAGAATATGTCATTACCGGCAAGATCAAAACAACCATTCCCTTCCAACTGGCTATGATCGATGATCCGGTATTTCGTTCTGGTCATATTTCGATCCATTATGTTGCCGATTTCTTACGTGAGTGGAAAGAACGGGAAGCATCTGTTCGCATCTCCTGAAATGATCCATACCGTATCGTCGCAACCTAGGGGTAGCGTAACGATAGCGCCCCAGGTATTGACAACCCTAATCACTCGCCCGTTCCATGCAGCGTCCGGGAGGATACGTACCGATCATGTTCCGCTTTCAATGGCCGGGCAGTTACCTGGAGATATAACCGGCGATCAAGCAGTACTGGTGCAGGTTCCCAATGGTTATGGACACACCAATTGCGATCTGGTTGTCAGGCCTGCTATGAGCTTGCTGGCACCCAATATGGCTGTGCCGACAATCGTTGTCGCTGCCGTTCGGGAACTGGTGGGCATGGTGGTAGATGAGATCAGGGTCTACGTACAGGATGTTGAGGTAGATCGTGGCTAGTCTCCGTCACCGTGTCCGCATTGCGGCGCTGCAAATACTCTTTGAAGTCGATCTCACCGACCACTCGCTCGATGTGGTGCTGGAACGGCGACTGCATGAAGAGGAGTTTCCGCCTGATGGGGTTCGCTTTTTGCAACGCCTGGTTTTTGGTGTCTGGGAACATCGTCCCTATCTGGATCGAATCATTGAAGAAGCTGCCCCAACCTGGCCGGTGCCTCAGATGCCGGGCATTGACAAGGCGATTTTACGCATTGCGCTGTTTGAGTTGTTGCTGGATGAGTTTGAAAAGACACCGGTAAAGGCGGTGATCAATGAAGCCGTGGAACTGGCAAAGCATTTTGGGAGCGATAACTCCAGTCGCTTTGTCAATGGTGTCCTTGGTACGGTGGTAAGTCAGCATAGCTCCGAACCCGATGAAGAGTAACCAGACTCTACAGGTCGGGCTGTGTGTTATGGTATCAGTCGGGTTCATTTTTATTTGTTGTCGAAAGGTGGTCGTCAATGGCTTCGCCTGAAATAGAAGCGCGGTTGCGCAAAATAGTCGTTGAGCAACTCGGAGCTGAAGAGAGTAAGGTTGTCCCATCTGCATCCTTTGTTGAGGATTTGAATGCAGATTCGCTTGACCTGGTTGAGTTAATCATGTCGCTTGAAGAAGAATTTGGTCTTGAAATTCCAGACGAAGATGCTGAAAAGATTATTACGTTCGGTGATGCGCTGAATTATCTGGAAGAACACATTTCATCTTGATAACAGCGCCGGTCGAGGTCGTGCGGCAACCTGTGCCTGTGAAGCTGCACGGCTTCCAGTCATAGGGTAGAGCGTGTACTCGCAACCTGTACGCCTGTAACCATATGGTCGATCCAGACGTTTCATGGTGTTGTATACTTTATGATGTTCCACCTGATTGCAGAAACAGTGCCACATTGATATTGGCTGGCGCATGAGGGCCATTATCCAGGAGTATGGAAATTTTTGGGATTGGGCCAATTGAGTTACTCCTGATCTTGATCCTGTCGTTTATTGTGTTTGGGCCAGAGCGCCTGCCAGAAATCGGGCGTCTGCTTGGCCGTCTGGTGGCGAAAATACTGGCCTGGCAGCATCAATCGCCAGAAGCGCGCATGATCCAGGAAATTCGTAAGGACTTTCAACGTGAAATCATTGAGTTGCGCGACGAGATTGTGCGTGCGCAGCAGCAACTCAATCTTTCCCAGGAAGGTTCTGAACTGAATCAGCAAATACGCTCTATGCTGTCGGGTTCACCTGACTCAACCACGGTTCCTTCCATCAAGCCCGCGACCAATATGCAACCCGCTGCCCAGCCACCACGAACCGTTGTTCCTAGAACATCAGACGTCACGCCGCCAGCAACAGGCAATGTCGCTACCGATCATCTTTCTACGCCACTTTCTACGCCACCAGAACCGGTGCCGCCGACTGGAGCCACTGGAACCGAAACGGTACCTGACCTGGCGATCCTGGCAGCCCAACTTCAGGTCTTGCAGAAGGATGTGGCGCTTATTCAGGCCCAGTTACGGCGTTACCGTTTGCTAGATGCACCCCCTTCATCGGCTGAACCTTCGACAGAGCAGGAAGTCAGGTCGTCATGACCAATGATCGCAATCATCCCCCACCACCAGGGCTAACGAGCAGCGATTTCGATGCGGATGCACTATTGCAGAGCTTGCTCTTGACCTCAGAGGTCACAACGGCCTCCTCTGCCACCGTTCCACCGACTGGCACCACTGTTCACGCTCAGAGAATGGGATCCAACCAGCGATCAGTCAGTACTCCTCGCAATGGCCATCAGGGTGGCCAACCACCTGTGCTCCCGACGCAGCCGGTAGCTGACGGCGATGAACAGTCGGGCGGGATGTCCTTGATTGAGCATCTGCTTGAACTACGCAAGCGCTTGATCCTGGCGTCGCTTGGAGTGCTGGTGGGGATGATCATTGGTCTGTTCCTGGTGTTGGGCCCAGTAAACCTGGTTGATTTTCTGATCCGAACCTTTGCTCCTACCGATAAACCCTATCCCCCCATTCAGGCGGTGCAAATTGCCGAGCAGTTTACCAGTTATATGACTGTTGCGCTGACGATCGGGATTATTCTGGCGATGCCAATGATCGTCTATCAGGTGCTGGCATTTGTGGTGCCAGGCCTGACAGATAGAGAACGCCGAGCGATCTTTATCGCATTGCCGTTCGTCACCGGTTTTTTTCTATCAGGGATTGCGTTTGGCTGGTTTGTGATGGTACCCACGGCGATCCATTTCCTGATCGACTTCGGTCAATCAGAACTGATCCAGGCTCAGCCAACGTTGTCGGATTTTATTCGGATCGTTATGCTGTTGCTGTTAATTAACGGAATAGTGTTTGAACTCCCGGTGATTATCTATGTTCTGGCGCTCCTGGGTGTGGTTACGGCGCAACAACTACGCGCCTATCGGCGCTATGCGGTGTTAGTTGTGACGATTGTGGCGGCAATTATCACGCCTACCGGCGACCCCATCAATCTCGCACTCCTGGCCGTGCCGATGTATGTGTTGTTTGAAGTCGGTATTGTGCTGGCCCACTTTGTGCCACCTCGTGCTCCGGTTCCATCTGCTATCCATAAAAAATAAGACGACATCGACCAGGTATGCAGGTATGAAGATACTGCTGCCCACATGAGATGTTCCTGTGGCCCCACCGATGGGCTGTAGAGCAACGGTCTCAGGTTCGCTCGCGTATTTCTTGCAAGACCTGCTGCGGGGTACAGCCACCACCACGCAGTTCCGCCGCCCGTTGCGCCGCATCATAGGCCCAATCCTGCTTATTCATCTTCCAGCAAGCGGCCGCCAACAACATGTAGGAGTGTTCGTGGTCACCTGGGCAACATAGCGCCTGGCGACAACAATGTAGTACAGCCGGGTAATGCTGACTTTGCAGTTCGAGCATGGCGAGTACCTGCCAAGCCATGCCAAGCGTGTTATCGAGGCGAACAGCCGCTTGCAATGCCTGATATGCCTGTATCTGGTCACCCATTTCGCGTGCCAGCAAACCCTCGGTGAGCGCAACATAGGCCTGGACATTGAGCAAATTCGGGTCGAGGCGAGCCGCCGTTTGGAAGCCACTGAGCGCCTGGCGCAGTATATGGGGGCTTTTGAAAAGTCCTTCCTGGGTTTCGAGCAGCGCCAGCGCATAGCGATAGTGGGCCTCGGGCGAGTCGGGCAGGGCTGCAACCGCCTGTTGGAGTACCTCAGCTGCCTCTTTGTGCATGCCCAGCGCTTGATAGCCCACACCTTGTTGCAACAGTTCCATCGGATCGCTCGCTGGCTCATCTGCCGAAGGATAGCCTAACTCACGACGGGCACGCTGCTGCAATTCCCGCAATGTTTGTAAATGACCAGGTGTCAACGTGCCGCGCCGAAAAGCCATCAGCAACGCATCATACGCACAGCGGCTAGCGGTGCCGCTCAAGATCCACTGCCCAACCTCTAGCTCTTCTAACCAGCGCTGGCGCTCGGTGGCTGACAGATGAACCTGCATGGCTACCCTCAGTTGCTCGTCTAAAAACCGCTGGTTGATTTCCTGTTGTGAGGGTGGCTCATGATCATACCAGCCAATGATGGCATAATAATCGATCAGTTTCTCACGCCCGTCCGAAACTGGAGTGGCAACCATATCACCTGCTGGCGACGGCAAGACTGTACCACAAGCCTGGCACCGTTGATCGCCAGGTTGGTAGGCTACACCACAGGATGGACAGCGCAAGGATTGGACACTAATCAGCTTCATAGATCAGCCCTCCGCTTACTGGCTCGCTCCAGGTACGCTCAATGGCCGCCGGCGCGGTTCCATCACCAAGCAGACGCGCCGCTTCGTGGGCCGCCCGCGTTATCTCATCTGGTACCACCCGACGTGCAACGATAAATTGCTGCTGAAATCGCCTGACAAATGTATCGGCTGGCTGACGACGGCGCGACTGTTCGGCCCACGCCAGCGCCGTACCCATATCTTTTGCCAGCCAGAACCAGTGGCCGCCAATAATCCAGGGCAGGTGCCAGGCAGGCGTGCTCTCGGTGAGTTGCTGAACCACCTGCAGCGCAGGGAGTACCCGACCCTCGTTATAATGTTGCACGGCATAGACCAGGGTACAAAGCGAACGGCATGTGGGACTGACCGACCGGCGCTGTACCGCCTGGTTCAGCACCCGCAGCATCTCGTCCACACGCCAATCCGGTGGGTTCGCCAGCGAGCAGCCATAGAGCAGGCTCAACGCATAACTCATCGCAATCTCTTCTTGCGCGGGGTGTTCCTGGTATGCCTGGCGCAACAAACGCGCTGCATCGTCGTACTTTTCGGCGCGATAGCAGGCGAGGCCGCGTGTATATGCATCGGCTTGAACTGGCTGACGCGCACTCCGTTCCCTACGCAACTGGTCGTAGAGCTGGCGACACTCGGTATTGCCCAGAATTTGCCCGGCTTGCTTCAGCAATTCTAAGCGATAGGCTATCCGTGGCGGGAGGCGTTGCTTGTTGGGGGGCAACTGGCGCCACTGTCGCCAGTAGGCCATCTTGATCGTCGTATCATCAGCCGTGGGCGGCACACCCAGGAGCATATAGTAGTCGAGTCCCTGGTCAATCGCGTGAGCAATATCAATACGTCCAAGATTAAGCCCTCTGTAGAAACCCTGCACCGTTGCGCCACAATTCTGGCAGGTACCCTCGGATGAGAGGGGGGCACCACAGTTGGGACAGTTGACAGCATAGTCTGTTGCGCCACAGTAAGTACAAGGCCCCTTGTGCGGCAATATCGCACCGCAGCTGGGACAGGTTTCGGGTCGAAGCCGCATACAAAATCTCCTTGCTGATCTACGTTATTGCTTGATGCTGATATCGTAGGCTTCTGAACATCCAGCCGGACTTGCATCAGCGGGGAGTGAGCGTTCGCGGTCAATACTCAATGCCGATATCCTGAGCTTCTGAACTTCCAGCCGGAGGCGTACATTGATGCGTATGGGCCTGCGGATCTTTACCCCAACTGGCTAACGTTCCCCTGAACAATTACCGTTCTAGTATAGCATACGCAGCCAGATACGTGCAGGTTGCAGCCCCTTTTAGCGAGATTGCACGTGCCGTCCTGATACGGATATTCGACGCTGGTACCAGCATCCTACGTGACCAGCAGCGTCATACGGGAAACTTGACAGATGAACAGGTTGAAAATATAGTATGCACTATCCGTCACATGCGGATAGCGGTTTATACCGCACCGAACACCAACCGCGGTAGCAATCGTTCCTGCATGGCAAGCCGCAGTTGAGACTGCGCACCAGCCACCCGCCCCACCCAGATACCGATCTAGCCTGGAATGGCGTGCGCCACGGCAACCACACGCAACCAGCACTTGCCGATGATTAAATTAATCGAAACCCATAGTCAACAGGGCATGCTGCTGGTCGTACCAGCGACAGCATCGTCAGGTATAAGGGATTTGGCGTTATGCAAGATTTTTTAGAGCAGTTCCTGGTCTATATAACCAGTGAACGGGGTCTGACCTCAAACACTATCGCTGCCTATCGCACGGATCTGGAACAACTCCGTATGTTTTTGCGTGAACGAGGAGTACTCACCTGGACGGATGTGACCGGTGAGGATATGCTGGCGTTTATGCTCTTTCTCCGCGAGCGACGCTATGCCAATTCGACCATGGCCCGACGCACGGCAGCGGTCAAGGCATTCTATGCCTATCTGATCGAGCAAGGCTTTATGGACATTGACCCCACCAGCAAGATCGACACACCACGTGTTGATCGGTTTCTCCCGCGTGCTATCTCGGTCAATCTGGTTGATGAATTGCTGGAGTTACCGTTGCGCTCTTCTTCGCCGGAAGGTTTACGCGACAAGGCGATGCTCGAATTGCTGTATGCCACCGGTATGCGCGTGAGTGAACTGGTAGCCCTGAATATGCCCGACATCGATCTGGCTGCCCCAATCGTACAGTGCCACGGCAAAGGTGATCGCCAGCGTACACTGCCAATCAATGGCACGGCAGTGACATCGTTGGAAGAGTATTTTGATCTGGCCCGCCCAGAACTGGCGCGCAGTGCATCCCAACCGACAGAGGCGCTCTTTCTCAACCACCGGGGTAAGCGGCTCACCCGTCAGGGGTTCTGGTTAATCCTCAAAGGCTATGCTGAGGATCTGGGCTATGACGATCTCACACCGCATACCCTGCGCCATTCGTTTGCAGCGCATATGTTGAGCAATGGGGCCGACATTCGTCAGGTACAGGAGTTGCTGGGGCATGCTTCGATCTCAACGACGCAGATCTATACCCATCTCTCGCATGGACAGGGCGGCACCGCCAGCAATGGGCGTTTGTCTCGCCAGGATCCGAACCAGTCTCAGGATACAGCGCATATAAATGGGCAGCAGAATGGACAGAATCTTCCGGTTGACCGCTAAAACGACGGTACAACCCTGCTGTATGGGCATTGCGTATGGCCTGTGAGCATGCTATACTGCTAGCAGAACGCGGCGTTGAAACAGAGGAGTACCCGGCAGGCCGGTCTACAGCGAACCAGGAGAGGTGAAAGCCTGGTGATAGGGCGCAGGGGAAGGGCACTGTGGAGCCGTATAGGAATGAGGGAGTAACCGGCGACGTGGGACGCTGATCAGGTGATCAGTGTCGAACGCAGCAAAGTCGAACGCAGCAAACGCTGGTTGCTAACTGGGGTGGAACCGCGCTGTATGTCCAGCAGTATCGCTGTGGATAAATTGCGTCCCCAGGCGACAGAACCGTCGCCTGGGGATTTTTGTTGAGGGTAATTATCACTGACATACGTTATGCGATCGCTCGCCCCAGACGTCTTTTTCGCCTTCGGCAGAGCGATACTTCAAAGCAAGGGAGCAGTCTGAGCGTTCAAGCAGAGGAGAGATCGAGCGCTTGAGCACTTCTACGGCTCAACGCGCAGGGGAGGGGTCGAACGCTTGAGCGCTTCCACGCGGCCGCAGGCGAAAAGAGCAGTGGATTTCAAGCAACGCGTAACGCGTGTCAGTTATCGGAGGGAGGTAACCTATGCCGGCAGTCACCATGGATCAGATCGTGTCGTTATGCAAACGGCGCGGCTTTATCTTTCCTGGCAGTGAGATCTATGGAGGTCTACAGGGAACGTATGATTATGGGCCACTCGGAGTGGAGCTGAAGAATAATCTCAAGGCCGCCTGGTGGCGTGCCAATGTCTATGAACGCGATGATATGGAGGGCCTCGACGCGGCGATTCTTATGAACCGGCTTACCTGGAAATACTCTGGTCACGAGGAGACATTTGTCGATCCGCTGGTGGATTGCCTGGTGTGTAAAGGCCGGTTTCGTGCTGATAGACTGCATGACTCGCGTTGTCTGCGGCATCCCAGCAAGCGCCCCGGTGAATGCGAAGGCCAGTTTACCGAACCACGCCCATTCAATATGATGTTCAAAACCCAGGTTGGCCCGGTGGCCGATGCGGACTCGTTCGCCTATCTGCGGCCCGAAACGGCGCAGGGCATTTTTGTCAACTTTGGCAATGTATTGGCGACGACGAGCCGCAAACTGCCGTTTGGGATTGCGCAGATCGGCAAGGCCTTCCGCAACGAGATCAACCCGCGCAACTTTATCTTTCGCGTGCGCGAGTTTGAGCAGATGGAAATCGAGTATTTTGTACGTCCCGGCGAGGAAGATGCCTGGCACGAGCGCTGGTTGGAAGAACGGCTGGCCTGGTGGCGTAATCTGGGCCTGAGCAGCGATAACCTGCACGTCTATCCCGTTCCACCGTCAGAACTGGCACACTATTCCAAGGCAACCTATGACCTGATGTATCGTTTTCCAATCGGCTTTGAGGAGCTAGAAGGTATCGCCAGCCGTAGTGACTACGATCTCGGCTCGCACTCGAAAGAGCAAGAGCGCCTGGGGCTGACCGCACGGGTGATCCCGAACAATGACAGCACCGAACGACTGACCTACTTTGACCAGGCCACGAACCAGCATATTGTCCCCTTTGTGATCGAACCATCGGCCGGCGTGGATCGAGGGGTACTGGCGCTGCTGACTGAGGGCTACGATGAGCAGCAGGTGAAGGCGATCAGGCCGGAACGCCAGCACACAGTGGCTGAGGCATTGACCGCTTTCCTCAAGAGCGTTGATCGCAACGAGAAGATCTCCGCTGAGCAGCGCGATGCTCTGCTGGAACGCGGTGAAGCGATCAGCCGGGATCTACCGGCAGCATTCCCACAGATTCCAGCCCTGCTTGATATGCCAGGAGCAAGCAGCATTGAACTGGGCAAAAAACTGCGTGGACAGGTTGAACCGGCACTGGACGAGGCTTTTCGCACGGTGCTGCATCTGAAACCAGCGCTGGCTCCGATCAAGGTGGCTGTGCTACCACTCAAACGCAACCAGCCCGACATTGTGGCGATTGCACGCCAGATCCGCAAGGATTTGCAGGCTGATGGCACTATGCGCACGATCTATGATGATACGGGGGCGATCGGGCGGCTCTACCGACGTCAGGACGAGATCGGCACGCCCTTCTGTATCACCGTTGACTTTGACACGCTGGGCCAGGGCAAAGAGCCGGTGCTGCAGCAGACGGTGACGGTGCGCGACCGCGATAGCATGGATCAGGAGCGGGTACCCATCGCCGAGTTGCGCACCTACCTGGCGGAGCGCATGCGCTGATCAACCGGCAATTTTAACCCAGGGACTGGTGCCGATAGCGTTGGCACCAGTCCTCGCACCGTTGGATGGACTGCGTCCATCCAGTCCTGTTCAAGTACCCACGCCAGGCACTGGCCGCCGACTCTCTGTCCAGTACTCAATCCAGCGTGCAGCATTCAGGCCTAATGTACCACCATCACCGGGCAGGGGGCTTTTTGCGTGACTACATGGCTGACACTGCCCAGCAGCAGACCAGCAATTTGCCCATGGCCCCGTGATCCCATCACAATCAGATCGCAATGCTCAACATCTGCGACCCGCAAAATAGCAGACGCGGGTGGCCCTTGTAACAGTTGTTCTTCGACTGCAACCGCATCGCCAATCTGCGACCGCAACGACTCTAACAATGAGCGGCCGATCAAAATGCGTGACTCGACCATACTCTCATAGAAGGGCGTACCGAGGAAATCCGAGACATGGGGGAATGCATGCATGAGAATGAGCGTGGCTTGATAACGCTTTGCCAGATCGATAGCCACCTCAAGCGCCCGACGTGCGTGTTCTGAGCCATCAACAGCGACGAGAATTCTGGAAAACATAGCGACCTCGCTTTTTCATAACAGTGTACCTCTTTGTACACTCCCTAGCATAGCACGCATCGCCGCGTTGTGAAAAAAAGAGCTATCTACTCCAGAGAAAGATTTCACAACCCTACGGAAAAACTTGACAACCATCCAGGTTGGTAATAGTCAAATGATAGCGTGCTGTTACCCCGGCCCGGATCACAATGGTGCCAGCATACGACTATCCGGGCTACTGGCACCATGACAACAGGCCGACATCAGTTGTGCAGCACCAGAGTCCCGGCTTTTGCCTGGGTCTTGCTCCGTCCTGGCTTTCGCCTGGTCTCCCGGTTCACCATTGCAATAGAATTGCTACACCAGTTGCCACAATGCACCGTGGGCAGTACAATACTGGTATATCTCCTGGCATTGTTGACTCAGGGATATGATCACAAGGAGTCGCGATGTTGACCTATGAAGACCTCGTGGCAAGTTTAGAGGAAGCATGGATGACCGCTGGCTTGCATGAGCACGAAGTGGTTGAGAGTGTGCAACCGGATGCCCATGATCGAAGCTACCGGGTTGAACTGTTTCCCGATCATCCTGAACCATTGACCGCCGAAAATATGCCGCCCTGGGTCGAGGTGAGCTTCACCTGGTCAGCATTGCACCAGATCCGGGCTGAAGGGCGGGACATTCCTGCCGAACCACTGGAGCTGGTCTGGACATATACGGTCAATGGGCATGGGTTGTGTGAACAGACCGACTATGAACTGGTGCGGTTATTTCAAAAAGCATTTATGACTACGTTTCGGCGTTTTTATCCCCTTGAGGCAGCGGCACTCGAGGCCCCAACGGTTGAGGTACGCCGGCTCTACACCGATAGTGGGCCGCGACTCAAGGTAGCCCAGATACATCTGGTCAGCACCAGCATTACCGATCTCACCGAGCAGTGGGACGAGTGCGACCCGCAGGTGCTGTTGGAGATTATTCGCACCGAGATGCAACTTGCCAGCGCGCTCATTCATGCCCTGACGGATGTGTTTAATCCAGGTGGACATGGCGGCTATCGCGCGGTTGATGCAGCCTGACTTTCGTTTGCTCCAATGCGTAATGCCAGGACGATACCGTCTTGCAGGCTGCGCCGGGTGCTAATTCCTTGCAGATCAATCCCAAGATGCACCAGGGTTTGCGCCATAGCCGGGCTAATACCGGTCAGCACCATCCTGGCACCAAGCAACCGCGCCGCCTGCGCTGCCTGGATCAGGGCATACGCTACCTGCGTGTCAACCACCTGCACCCCGGTTATATCCAGAATAGCGACCGTCGCCTGATGCCGGGCAATGCCTTCGAGCAATGTTTCCATAATCTGTTGTGCCCGCGCCGTGTCAATCGCGCCCACCAGTGGCATGACTACCACCTGCTCATTCAATGGAATCAGCGGTGTCGAGAGTTCGCGCAGGGCCAACCGCTGGGCCGCAATTACCTGTTCTTGCAAGGCCGCCCGCTCCTTTTCAGCCTGCTTCATTGCACTTATATCATGGTTGATTGCTGCCAGAGCGATGACCTGCCCAGACTGGTCAGTGATCGCAAACGCGGATATGAGGCCCGGAAAATACGTCCCGTCGCGCCGCTGACAGATCAACTCTCCCTGCCAGAACCCACGGGTTACCTGTTGCGCGACATACGCAATGTGCTGATGATCGTTCTGGTCAAATGCCTCAAACATAGTAGAGCCTGGCTGTTCTTCCCATTGCAACAGTTTGCGTTGGGCAGAATTGAGATAGATAAACGTGCCATCAGGACGGGCTACAGCAACCCCATCAGGTGCATTATCTACCAGCGCCTTAAAAATACGCAGTTCCTCTTCCATCTGGACACGGTTGGTAATATCACGCGCTACAGCATAGATCAAATCGTGTACTGGATCATAGGTTGCCATCCATTCAATCCAACGATAGGTACCATCTTTGCTGCGATACCGATTGACAAACGTAACCACTGGCTGCCCCTGTCTCAGATGGTTGATGGCATCAACCGTAGCCTGTTGATCCTCGGGATGCACAAAGCTTAAAAACGGTTCGGCATACATTTCAGCGGCGGTAAAACCCAGCACACGTTCCCAGGATGCGTTCACCCGCTTCAGATAGCCGTCGATTCCGGCAGTACACAGCATATCGGAAGAGAGATCAAAAAAGCGGTCAACGTGTAACCCTGCCGGATCTGATAGTTCATGGTTACCTGAGCACCCTCCCTTCAGGCTAGCTAATTGCTGAGTCAGAGCTGCATGTGCATGTTCCAGTTCTGCAATGCGTTGTCGCAACGCAACCAGTTCATCCTGTACAGTATAGCCATTGATTGCAATCATGTAGGTATCTCCACTGTATTGCTGATGACGATTACCACTTTATGAACTTTAAAGCTGTTCCATAGGAGTACCGACGAGACGATCCAGGACAGCTTCTTTGTGTATGAATTACCTTCGTAGCCACAGGCGTGGCTCTATTATGGACGGCTGACCGGTCATGTTGCCCTGTGCCCCACGCACTGCATATCCGCTGTTAATCGGGTGATGATGCATCACCAACATCAGGCGCGGCAGCACTCAAGGCTTCAATACGGTCAAGTAAAGCAAAGAGAACGGCATGCACCGACGACATCTCGTGGGCAATACAGGGCAGCACAGGAATAGAATCCGGCAGACCCAGCCGCATGTGGATATAATCCGGGGGTAAGGCACCGAGCGCATCCTGTTTATTGGCTGCCACCACAAAAGGTGCCGACGTAATCTCGGCAAAGCGTCGGATCAGTCTGGATGTCGGCCCGAAATCAGCCGGGCGGCAGCTATCCACCAGCACCACATACCCCAGACAGCCAATAGCCAGGTGTTCCCACATAAAATCAAACCGTTCCTGACCTGGCGTGCCAAACAAAAAAAGATGATGCTCTTTATCAATGTGTAGCACACCAAAATCAAGCCCGACCGTCGTAAATGCCTTTAGTTGCCGTTCATACGGATCCGAGACCGGAGCCTCGGTCTCAACGACCTCAATCTCACTGGCATTACGAATAAACACGGATTTACCAGCCGCGTAGGTTCCAGTCACAACGATCTTGTAGGTTGCCATAAGTAAAGCCTGGTATAATCAGGCTGCATGCAATTGCTGAAGCCGCCGCTTGATCGCCCGTACCAGCTTACTGGTCGGATTATACTTTGCACGTACCGGCACGGGGGCAACCAGTTGTTGATCGGGCAAATCCGCCAGTGTTACCGTTGCGACCAGACCCAGATCGATTAGCCGTGCAATAGCGCATATGACTTGCTCTGGCGTCAGGTGGGTTTGCTCCACAATCTGGGCCGGAGTATGTTGCTGACGCAGTATGTATAAAATGGTGCGTTCCATCGGGCTAAGCTCAATCTGTGTCCCCAGTTCAATCATCTGGAGTGGGGCACGTAGCGTGGTTTCCATCGTCAGGCCAGGTGGCAGATGTTGCAAAGAGGTTCTGGATCGTTGTTGCAGTATCTCGACAATCAGTTGCATCGTGGGCCGGGTGATGGTAACGCGATCATGATCCTCGGCGATCAGCGGCGTAAACCGAAACTTTCCATGGGGCCAGTGCGCCAGGGCAAAGATGGCCTCCTCGCCTACCCGCGGTGGTTGTTTCGCATCATCGCTAATCAGGAGCGCATTGATGGTCTGACCGGCCTTAAACCAGATTACTGCTCGCTCCCGCCCCTTTAATAATGACAGCCGGCCATCGCGCTCATCGCGTTGAAAAATGTGTAATATGTCCAGTAAGGGTAAATCAATAAGATCACCTTTGAGTGTCATGGGAGGTTGCCTTTCTGTTTTTTGGAGCAAGGTATGACTTTCAGCTACTTTACCGGTGAGCCATACATCATAGCGACTCTGGCCGTTTGGAATGTCTGGAACGACTGAAGTCGTTCCGACGCTTGTTACACCAGATAGCATTACCATGCCTGAAGGGATAGATGAAGTATAGCAATCCTGAATGCCTTGTACACAACTAGAGTCCCGGCTTTCGCCGGATCCCGCTTCTACCCGGCGAAAGCCGGGAAGCCGATGTACCATTGGGATAGGCTTGCTATATCTGACACAAACAGAGATTCATACTATTTTTATTTTCTCATCCTGTTATGTTATGCATTCACGACAGTCCTGAAGCGTTCTCACGTCTCCATGCAGATCTGCTATAAGGCAGTTGCTGCGCCCGTAAGGACGCAGGCTTCGAAAAAAAGACGAAACAACTCATATGGGCGGCACGGGTATCTTCTTAGACTGAATTCAAGCCTTTTGAACAACCACACACGTTGACTTGAATCTAGCATGCAGCTATAGCCAGTTCCTATAATGACCGGCTGAGTCCACCTGCATACCATGTGCCAGATAAGAGGTACTGTCACCAACTGCTTTGCACAGGCCAGCTTCTGGGGACGTTTGCCGGTCTGCTCCTGTTTGTTCGAGCTGCAGCAAAGCTCCTAGCACCCGGCCCTGATCATCATAGATCAACGTATTGTACCACTGGCAGGTAATGGTACGACCATCTTTTGTTTTGCTGCCACTCTGGCGGCTGAAGATATGGCCGTGTGCCATGGCTTTGAGAATAACTTGAACATACTCGACGGCAATACCAGGTACGAGCAGCGGCAATGCTTCACGACCCACAGCTTCTTCTGCACTCCACCCGAACAACTGCTCGGCAGCGGGATTCCAACGACGAATAACGCCGTGTGTATCTATCTCAATCGTTGCCAATGATGAAGTTCGGAGTACCTGCTCCAGTCGCTCAGACAAAGACTGCAACCGTTGCTCAGTTTGCTTCGCAGTGACAATATCTTGCTCTATACCATACGGTTGCGCTTCCGAAGCAACACGAAAGGAAGGATCGGAACACTTTTGATCTGCGGCAATATGAGCTACCTGACTGGCTATGTGTTGTGCCAGCTGTGCATTGGTGTGATCAAGCCGTGCGATATGCTGCCGTAAGCCAACGATTTTTTTCTGGGCAGCTTGGACAACCCGGTCTTTAGATGTTGATGATTTCATACTTGTGCCTCCTGGATGTTTCAGATAAGTTCAACCAGACCAACCAGCAAACGATAGGAAAGCGCTCATATTCACACTACAGAAATCTATGCAGTGAAATGCCAGGTCAATCACATATATAATACAGGTCGTATTCAAGTAAATGCCATGCGGCGCATAGGAGCAACTCATCAAATATGGTAACTGCGTACTTTTCGATTCAGCAAAATGCGTAGGACAGCAATCAACCGATTGAGATTCTCGGCTTTGGACACAAAGGCATCAAAGCCGAGGGCTTCAAACTCCCCTGGCTGTCGCGGACGTCGGGCGGTATAGGCGATCACCGGGCCATGAAATCCATGCGCACGTAGCGCACGCAGTGTTGCGATCCCATCCATCCCCAGCATTACAATATCCATAACAACCGCATCTGGTGGTTGCAGAGCTATCAGTGCCAGCGCCTCTTCACCACTACCAACCGAGTGAACCTTAAACACCCCGGCATTGCGCAACACCAGCTCGGTTTTCAATCGCACGCTATACACATCATCAACGACCAGCACATGACTCATACAATGCTCCTCATATATACGTGCCTTGCACTACTTTACCGCATAAATGCGGTTTTGGCGAGAGGGAATATCGGGCAGATTGAGGATAGATTTCAGGGAATCCCTGATTGACAGCTTGACCTCCCTGCACAAAATTTCTGCAATTTCTGGACAAAATATAAACAGAGGGACATGCACCTGCATGCCCCTCTGCATATACGCTTCAACCCAGGCTGTTACCAGGCCAGATTGACACAGGACGTACACAGCCGCTTGAACCCCCAGGTCTCAGCGCCAGGTGAAAAGGCAAGTTGCCCAGGCCACCGCGTACATCATAAGATCATCTTGAGACTGCGCAGAGACTCAACGACATTATAGGAAGCAAATGAATCCTGAATAATGTAGTCTTCAGCACCAGCCCGAAGCGCGGCCCACACCGCACTAGCTGTATCTGAATGGGAAAGGAGAATGATCGGAATATGCGCTGTCCGTGGATTATTTTTCAATGTCGCACACAGAGTGTAGCCCTTTTGTTCGAGAACATCGATCGCCAGCACAATAGCCTGTACAGATTGGTAGGGAAACGATATATCCTGCGCATGACAACTCTCGACCATTTTGACCGATAGACCATACGTTTCCAGCTCCAGTTGCAGTTTCCGGGTTTGCAGTGGATGATCTGTAACAAGCACAATACAATCGGTCATTGCCATCTCCTCCCGATAACCAGCTATATCCTGCACATCATAACCATATACAATGGTACCCGTTCAGGTGAGTGGCCTGGGGGAATATTATACCTATCTCTCAACCTTTTGAGAAGACAGGACACCAGACAGATTTGGAGCAGAAATCGAACAGATGATTGGAGCAGAATCCATGTGGTGTCACTGCAGATCATTCTTTAGCCTTCAGGGGCTGATGCGTCATACCAGTATATCAGCATTGTTGGTATATATCGCTTTTTTGCATTTGATCGTGTCGGTCAGGTTCTACCACACACATACCTTGCTGCTTTTCAGCGTGCATTCCTTCAGCAGTAGGATCTACCAGCATGTAGCCGATGCCGCGTACACTGACGATATAACCTGCGCCTACTTTGCGCCGCAGGTTCTGAATATGGGTTTTGAGTAAAGAATGCGCCTCGGGTTTATCAGCTCTATATTTATGAGTATGATAGGCAATGTCCGCATATTCAACCACACATCCTGGTACATGTGCCAGGCAACTCAAGAGATTATACTCGGTCGGCGTCAGATGCAACAGTTGATTATGACGCATGACCGTGCGGCGGAACATATCTATCTCCAGATCGCCGATGCGAACATAGCGTTCTGGTAGATTCCGATCCCCCAACGCCTCCTCAGTTGCTGAATCCGGTGTTTGCTGGCCATGCTGCAATTGTTCAACTGCCTGGTTAATGACTCGCATCGCATCATCACGCAGATTCTCGGATGTATGCCGTTCAACGGCCCCCGCTACATAGGCCAGAAGTTCATCCGGGTTGCAGGGTTTAATCAGATAATCGTAGGCTCCTGCCCGTAGCGCGGCGATCGAGGTATCCATCGTGCCATAGCCGGTCAGAATAATAACTTCCGGTGGACGCGTATTGCGGCGGGCTGCATACAAGACTTCGATGCCATCGATCATTCCCATCCAGATATCTGTGATAACGACCGTATACATCCACTCTTCCGCTACTGCCTGTTGTAGCAGTACAATCGCACTCTCCCCATCGGCTGCCGCCGTCACATGATACCCGGCCGCTTCCAGGATAGCGACCATTGACATGCGCGTCATGGTGTCATCTTCCACTACTAAGATACGTGTCGTCATAGTACTCCATTCCAGTTTAGACAAAGGTTCTGCTGTTACGTGGCTCTATCTATTCGTGGATGGCTGACCCGCCATGTTGTAGGATCCATTCTCTCCCGCGTACGTCCTGTTATTTGCCCCGTTCGACTCGGCTCAGAGCAAACTCCGGTACAATCGGAGGGGTTTCAAGCCACCGTGTAAGGTTGTCATTTATAGCTCTGGCGATTCAAGGTCATCGTCATTATGGATGGGCAGGGTGATCGTAAAAGTTGTTCCGCTATCCGGACTACTGCGCACACTCATTGTTCCATGGTGTTGTTCAATAATTTTGCGACCGATCGCTAACCCGAGACCTGTTCCGTCTGGTTTGGTTGTGAAGAAAGGGTCGAAAATGCGTGTCTGGTCACTCTCGCTGATACCAACGCCTGTATCCGAAAAATCAAGGCCGATGCAAGTATGGGCCGATGGGTCTACCGTAAGATAGCTACGTATCTGGAGGATGCCGCCGCCAGGCATGGCATCAATGGCATTCATGATCAGGTTAAGGAACACCTGAGTCAACTGATCGCTCCGACCAGAAATAATGGGGAGATCCGGTGCAAACAGTCGCTCAACAAGTACTCGATTCTTCGACAATGTACCGCTCACCAGCAACAGGATACGCTTGATCAGCGCATTTATGTCCACTTTCTCACACATATGGCTATCGCGATAGAGATCGAGCAACTGGGTCAAAATCTGACTGATACGCTCAATTTCACTACTAACCAGCGTCAGATATTCATCGCGCCTGGCATCCGAGGCATGCCGCGCAAGATACAAGAAATTCTGAATGGCTTGCAAGGGCGTATTCACTTCATGAGCCACCGTCGCCGCCAGTTTGCCACTGGCAATAAACGTCTCATGTTCTGTTGCCAGCCTTTGAAATTCCAACCGCTCGGTAACATCAACCACGTGCAAAATGATCTGCCCGATATGCTGATCTTCATTCAGAACCGGAAAGGTGTGCATGTCCATAATGCGCACCTGGTTATCAGGTAAGGTGATACGTTCGCGGCGATGATGGGAGCGACGATCATGCATGGTATGGAACAAAACATGGTTAGGAAACCAGGGATGCACCCTGTGGCAAAAATCAACCCAATCTACCCCCACCAGCACATCAGGAATGCCGTTCAACAAAGTTGCCAGCGATCGATTGATCGTCTGGACAACACCAGAGCTATTCAGCAGTAATAAGCCATCCGCCAGGCCATCAAACAGGGTATGCAAGAGATCCGTATGCTGCCGCAGCCGAATATTCAAATCCGAAAGCCGGGCATAGGCTGCTGCCAGTTGCTGTTCGGCCCGTTTGCGCTCGGTAATATCACGATGAACCGCCACTGCTCCCACTGGTTGCCCGGCACTATTCTTGAGCACGGAAACGGCAGCAAACACATCAATCGGCGTTCCATCCTTACATAACTGGGATACTTCACCACGCCACTGCCCATCCTGCAGCAGCCGATCCAGCGCCAGCACCTCATGGTGATTCTGAACAAACATGAACAAACCGATCTCTTGCAGCTTTTTGCCCAGCACCTCCTCTGCCTGCCAGCCATAGATGATACTCGCAGCACGATTCCAACTCTGGATGGTGAAGGTATTGTCCACCGAGAAGATCGCATCGGAGATACTATCAAGGAGATTCGCGTGATACCGTAATTGCATTTCAGCCTGTTTACGCTCGGTAATATCACGCACAATCACAAAAATCTCATCACTGCTGCTGGGCATCATGCGCGCCTCGAAAAAACATAGATCACCATTGACGAGTTGACGCTCCAGGCAGGCGCCAAGCGCATCCGGCGTCAAATACCCTGCATCAACGAGCAAATCACCCAATAACACGCTCTGGCCCTCCTGCCGTAAGCGCTCCTGCTCCAACAACACTTCACCCAGTTGTTCAACCGAAACCAGTCCCTCTTGCACGAGATATTCGCCCAGACGCCGGGGCAAGCTGTACTCATAAATCGTGGGGCAACCCTTGCGTAGTGACTCCTGCAGGAGCGAGAACAACTGCTGTCCAAGCGGAGATGGCAGCACCTCCTGTATCTTTCGGTTCAAAAAGTTTTGTGGTGGCAAGAAAGGGTCAAAGTTATCGGCGGGAAAATAATTCAGAAATATACCCTCACGATTGAGGTGGAAGATCGTGTCGGGAATAATATTGAACAATGCGAGATTTCGTGCTTCGCTGCGCACGCGCTCGATAATGTGTTGCTGCAAGGCGTGATTGAGTTGTAATAACTCGATGGTACGTTCCTGCACCCGCCGTTCCAGATCATGCTGTACAAAACGCACCGCCTCTGACCGCCAGACGTGCTCGGTAATGTTGGTGCAGAGAACCACAACACATTGATCCGGTAAGGGGAACGCCATTGCCTTGAAGATACGCTGGGAGATGTGTGCATCTTCATAGGTAATCTGATCGATCACCAGTGGCTCACCCGATCGCACCACATGAGCATAGGACTGGGGAATGTTCTGGGCGCGCGCAGCGGGGAAATTCTCGTCCAGAGTTTTGCCAATAATATCCGTCACCGGTGTGCCTATCAGTTGCTCAACGGCGGGATTGGCATCGATCAAACGGAGGGTGCGATCATCCTCCAGGTCTTCGAGTTCATACACATACACACCCGACGGAAGTTGCTGCACAATGCTACGATACAGGTTCAGTTGCTGTCGCAGGTAGGTATTTTCGGCTTGTAGATCGGCATAGCTTTTTTGCTCAGTGTACATGTGTCATTTCCTACGTTCGTGGTATGTAACAGGGCGTCGTCCTACCAGATGGCCCATACCGATATTACTGGCTGCCGGATAATGGCACGCTCAATTGAGTTCGCCGCAGAATCGTTCCAGTGCAATGCGATTTTCGCAACCGATGATGGCAATTCGCTAAGAGCCTGTCTGAAAAGGGAACATGGAAAGAACATCGCTCCGCACATACATTATACACCTTTGCAGACAGGCTCTAAACACCCACCACTATCGCTCTCGAATAAAGAAAGAATACACTTGCATTTCATACATAATTTGCAAGGTAAATAGATAGTCTCTCCTATATAAACCGCAGTAGAGCGTTCCAGGTTACGCACCTGGACACAGGTTGCCGGGAATGATCTGAACCATACGTCATATTGCGACTGTTCATGAACCATGATACGATAATCTGGCTATGAAAAGTCTCTTTCGCCGTGGAGTACATTACATTGAAATCATTCTACACCCGCTTGCTGCACACGATCCTGATAACACTGTTAACCAGCGTCGGGTACATACCACGTGCCAGGCCATCTGTCCTGGCCGTTGCTGCGCCAGCCGCACCCGATACGTCACTCCTGCTGGTTCCTTCAGGCCATACTCTGGGCGTTCAAGAGTTGCTCGATGCGCAGCCTGGCCCGCTCAAGCATTATGCTGAGGAACAAACAGCGGCGACGATTATCGAGAGCAGCAGTCTGTACTATGGCCTCAGCCCACGGCTGCACCTGGCACTGCTCGAAACCGTGAACGCCCTGCTCAGTACCAGCAACCCACCTGCCAGTGCGTTGCGCCAGCCCTTTGGCAACGCCGGGCCGGAGGGTTTTTCCGCACAAATTGAGTGGGCCAGCCGTGAATTGCGAGCCGGGCTTGGCCCCTATGAACGCCCGCCCACGCTGCGCTTTACCGACGGCACCACGCTGACGCTGACGCTGGAACAGGCACCGGAGGGGGTTGCTGTGCAGCGCTTTCTGGCAATTGGGCGTACTGCCCGCGAGTGGCACACCCTCGTTACCCGCTTTGGCGAGGTTTTTCAGGACTATTTCAACAACGAACTGCCCGACCTGGTGCCACCACCGGCTATGGCAGCCCATACTGGCTTCCTGACACTGCCATGGCCATCTGGTATCCGCGTGGTGCATCTGGCCTATTTTGATCATGCCTATCCGACGGTTGACATCGGGTCGGATGGCAACGATGTGGTGATCACCTATCTCGGCCAGCGCGATGTCCAATACAATGGACATGACGGGCACGACTATTATTTCCCCGATCAACCGATTGGAACGCCGATCCTGGCTGCTGCGCCGGGTGTGGCCTATGCACGCACCCACCGGGGCAACGGGGTTGTCATTTTGCATGAGGACGGGTACGAAACCGTTTACTGGCATCTCGATCAGTTCGCCCCTATCTTTGAGGGGCGCATTGACAGCAACTATGGCCTCTACGTGACCGCCGGGGACATGATTGGCACCAGTGGAGCTACCGGGTTTGTGCATGGCTCGCCGCACCTGCATTTTGAAGTACGCCGCCATGGACGCCAGGTTGACCCCTATGGCTGGTACGGCCCTGGCCCTGATCCGTGTGGGTACTATGCCGGCTGCGAAGTCAGTGGCTGGCTGTGGCACCCCGGTTTGCAAGGTATGTATGATTTCACGCCACCCGATAGTGATCATCCATTTCCCCATCTGACACTGCCCGATCATCAACCACCTGTTGCGACCCTGAGCATCAATCCGCCCGCTGACCTGCTCTTTCTGGCGCGCTTTGATGGTCACACCCTGCAAGAAGTTGGCGGTGGTGTACCGCATATAACCGGCATACCGGTGTTTGTCTCCGGTCGCTACGACCAGGCGCTCACATTACCTGCCGGTGCTGGCCTCGCCTATCCCATCCGCGACAATCTGCACCTGGATGCCGGAAGCATAAGTCTATGGGCCAGGCTACCCGACCGCTATCCCACCAGTCCGATCGACCGTCATTATCTATTTGCCGCCAGTGCCAACCCGACCGACGATCAGCGGGTCTATACTGGAACACTGGCATTGCGGCGTGATCTGCTCGGCCCAGATAACGCACCACGCTGGAATTTCTGGACGACACCCCAGAGTGGTGAAGCTGACCGTCACGATCTGACCGTGCCAGATACGCTGAGTGCTGGCTGGCACCACTTTGTGGTCACATGGAACTCTCAGATCAGCCGGAAGACCCTCTATATTAATGGTGATCAGGTTGCCACGACCAACACGGCGCTCCTACCGGTTGACGTTGGATCGGTGCTACAGATCGGCCAATTCACCACGTCTGGGTACGACAGTGACATCGTCATTGATGAACTGGCGATTTTCAAGCGAGCGCTCAACGCGGCTGA
>DAOTWD010000062.1:0-9802 GCA_034435975.1 Chloroflexaceae bacterium
ACTGTCTACCTCATCGGGACTCCTACCTCCCCCTGAACTAAATTCCTACCGACATACAGGACCGCCGTACTACACATCACCCCCAAAAACGCAAACGCTAAACCGGCCATTTCGGTACATGGATAGTACGTGGGCACATTTTCGCACAATGGGTGTGCCGTCTGGAACATGCCCACCAGCAGTGTATCAGCGTGGGCCGGACGCAACGATGAGACGCCCGGCCCCTCAGCGCTGAACGCTGCATGCACACACGAGGGGAGGTTCATTCATGCACGACCAGATGATGCCACCATGCCGGGCAGCCCTGTCGCCCCAGGAACAGCGCGTCCTGGCCCTGGTCGCCCGGGGCAAGACCGACCGCCAGATTGCGACGGAACTCACGCTGGCCTATGCGACCGTGAAATACTATCTGCGCACCATCTACCAGAAGCTCGGCGTCAGTAGTCGCACGGCGGCGGCGATGCAGTACTATCGGTAGCGCCGGGTTCACGCGAGCGGCTGCGGCTTGCGCCTGTGGCGGAACATCGGCCGGCGGTGGTTGCCACCGGCCGGGGTTTGGCGATGTGGGTAAGGAAGCAGGCCGGCTTGATCATCCCCGCTGATAGCGGGTGGCTTGTTGCGGCACGCGCTGCTGGTTCGGCTGATGTAGCGCGGCACGTTGTAGCGCGTCCCTCCGGCGCGCGGCACGGGCGTGCCAGGCTTGTCCACCATCAACCGTGGCCAACGGGCGATGAGGCGCGCGGCGTCTTTGTGTTGGTACGTTCTAACGTTCTAACGCAAATGTCTTTGCCCCTTTGCGTTACAAAAGCAGCCATCGCGTCGTCGCATCGTCGCCTCCTCGCTTCCTCGCCTCCTCGCCTCCTCGCGTCGTCGGCCCATTTCTGTATCAGGTCTTAATTCGCATCCCGCAATAGCCAGTGGGCAATGCTCAGCAAGCCGATAGCAAAGATGAAAGACGCATTGACGGGGTGTAGAAACCACGCAGCTTCCGGGTTGTCTGTCCATACTCCAGCAAGGGGTATGCCCTGGATCAACAGAACTCCAACGAAGATGATCCACTGACCACGCGGATCAAACAACTCAGGGTTGTAGGGTGCCTGCGCCAGGCAAATTTTGACCATGCGGCGGGCAATAACATAGCTGATGAACCAGCTACTGACCACCGTGACCACCAGCCAGCCGATCTGCACCTCCCGTGTTGCCGTCAAGCCAGACAGATCGAGCAGCACCAGGATCGCGCCAGATGCCAGACCAACCATATTCCAGATCATATAGCCCAGATAGGCCCCGGTCCACTGGGACACCAGCGCCTGCTGGCGCAGCTTGCCGGTTAGATCTTGCCTGAGTCGTACACCGTGATGCAACGCTGCGATAATGGCGGGACTGAGCAGGCCCAGCATAAACCAGACCGTCAAGAGTGGCTGCAGGTCGGCGCGTTGCAGTGGTAGCGGTATTGGCGGCAGGAGTACCCAGCGGATCAACCCGACCAGCAGCAGCAACAGTGCCAGCCCAACCAGGCCCGCCCGCGTTGTCCACATAAAGCGCGGATCGGCCAGCCAGATCTCAACCTGATCCGCCAGACGCGTCAGCGGCGTCGCCGTCTCTGGTTCGGCGTGGCCGCGATAGACCACGGGCAGGCTCCAGTCGGCACTGCCCGCGTTGGCCTGCATTGCGATGCGTGCCTCGGCCACGGCCTGATCCAGGGTATACCCATCGGACAAATGTTGATAAAAGATGGTCATAAACGCCGTGGCTGGCACCTGGCCCACCTCGCCTTGAAAGGCCACGACCACCCGTACGCCGGCGGCTCGCAGTGCGCCCAGCGCAATGCTCTCGCTGACCAGGCGTGGGGTCTCGGCAGCCTGTTCATTCTGTGCCCCACTGTCACTTGCCTGCGTGGCACTGTGGCAGGCATGCAGTACAACCAGTTGTAACTCCTTTGCCAGCGACAGCGTCGGCACCAGTTCAAACACGCTGACACGGCGCGGGTGGCCATCACCGTGGGTGAAAAGGAGATCGTTGCGCATAACACGGCCATCGTCGCTGTGTTCACCATGACAGAGGATGTGCACAATCTCTGGTCTATCCTTACGTAACCGTTCTTGCATATGTCCCAGCGTATCAGGCCCGGAATACAGCCCGGCACTGGCACCAACCGTCTCGACCGCCCGCTTCACAGACTGCGCATCTATCGGTTGTTCGCCCTCCGGCTGGGCAACAAATGCTTGCAGGCGTAGCGATGGTCGGTTCAGATCCAGCGGCCTGGCCTCACCGATGCCCCGCACCTGGCGCACCAGGCTGACATTGGAGCGTAACAGCGCAAAATCGGCGGCCCAGGTGGGTGTAGCCGCAGCCGTCACGGTATTCGCATCCGTGGCCGTTGACGAAGCAGCCTCTGGACAGGCGGAAGCATCCACAACTGGTCGGATACCACTGGGAACAGGTTCTGGCGCAGATGCAGCAAAAGTAGTGGTCGTCTGCGACAGAACCAGGAGTTCCCAGGGGACGCCCAGCAGCGCCAGGGCGTTCTGGTCAAACTCCAGGATGATACGCAGGCCACGCTCTGTATCGCGGGCGTAGTTCAACGCTCGCTGCACACTCTTCCGTGTTTGCTCTGGCAACACCGTTGCGACGCGATGACCGAGATTGAGCAAGCGCTGTGGGTTCGGTGGATGAACGGATATTCCTTTTGGAGCCAGTTCCTGGTAATCCCGGAGCAGGCGTTCATACTCCTTCTGCACCTCGCGCACATCGACGATGCTTACTTTGTTTTCCTGTCTGGGTACAAAGGGGCCACCCTCACCGAGCAAGCCCTTCTGCCGTACAGTGGCTTGATATTGTTCTTCCTTTTGCGCACTATCTTTGCTGCGGGTGAAGAAAATCAGCAACTCGTGGTAGTCGTTCAACATAGCCAGGCTCCTCGGCGTCGTTCAATCTCGATTAGAAATAACAGGTGTTCGCTGGCAGCGGCCAGCAGGTCAGCCGGCCAGGCCAGTCGCGGTGGTTCGCCGGGCTTGCCATCCATATTCTGCTCGATCAGCTGCTGTGCTTCGGCCCACAGTGCCCGCGCCAGAGTATGACTCTCGGCCAGCAGGGTGGGAGCCGGGGCCGCCAGCCAGTCCTGCAACTCGATCACTGCTGTCCAGAGCGGGTCAGGCGCAACCGCAGGCGGTGCGTGCGGGCGCGGCAATGCAGCAGCAGTCTGAACGACCTCTGACCAGCGGCTGGCGGCGAGTGCAGCCTGGCCCAGATCGAGCAGCGTCAGCAGCACCTCGGTGCCGGGTAGTGTGTGCAATGCCGCCAGGTGATCGCGATGTTGCTCAATAACCTGCGGCCATGCGGCGGGTTCGACGCCCCTGCTCAGTGCGGCATAGGCGCTAATCAGCGGGTGCGCGGGACGTAACTGCGCACTATAGCGTTGCAACAGCGTGCGCCCTTCGCGGCAGGTACTGAGCCAGAAGAGCAGTAGATGCGCCAGCGTGCCCTGGGCAATAATCATATCCAGCGCCCGCCGCGCCGCCCCGCGCTGTCCCGGATGGTCGGCCACGACGAGCAGCCACTCCGCGCCCTGCTCCAGATCGTCGGCGCAGGCCCGGCAGAGCAGGTAGCGCAGGCCGGGCAGCGGCAACAGAACCAGTTCATCGAGCGTGACCGGGTGCCAGTGCCGCAGACGTTCCGCAGGCACACCCAGACGCGCTGCCAGCGCCAGTGCCAGACTGAGCGGCGCGGCCCACAGCCAGTTCAACGGGCGCAACACACCGCTACTCAGCCCGATCAGGATCAGCGCAAGCAGGCCAATGTCGGTCGGATTGGTGATGGCAAGCCACCAGATCAGCCCGCCCAGGACGAGGGCGGCCCCACCGACGAACCAGCGCACAGCGGCGGCTTCGTCGCGCACCGAAGGCTCAATGAGCTTGACGCTCAGGATTCCACCTGTCCACAGGCCGATCAGCCACAAGAAGCCAATCACCAACACTGGCATCCACGGCGCGAACAGCGGCAGATTGCTGGTGCCGAACAGCAACAACAGTCCCATTGGTGGCGCGACTGCCAGTTGGCAGCGGAGCAGCCAGAAGAACGTATTGGTGCGTGTCGAATAGGTATTGCTGCCAATGATTATCGCCATGCCGGCCGGCATCATGGCCATAGTGGGCGCGAGGATGATCGCCAGGATCAGGCTGATCGGCGACAGCGGTAGCAGCAGCGGCAGGATGACGCCGATCAAGATCAGCAGCGCACCCAGCCAGATCACAACCGCCAGCGCCGCCCGGCGGATGTTGGGCCAGCCCCCTTCCAGGTAGGTGGCGAAGCGCGTCGGGCGCAGCAGCGCGTCGTGAGCCAGGGTGAAGGGTGTTGGTTTCATGGTCGTTCACCCATCTCAGGAAGTATCTTACCGGGTTGCCTTGCCTATCATGAACAGGACGTACACGGTGCCCCTCATTTTTTGGCTTGCGAGCCGACCCCGGTCAACGAATGGGTAACGAATAAACGAATAGGCCGTGCTGCCACCCGCACATCATCGCGATCGAGCAGGGTGTATTGCGGGTATGGACGCACACCGCGTAAATCCTGTTATGAACAATGGATGGGCATGGTACGACAACGAAGTCATGCTGACCCAGGAAGCATCTCACCGTGTTGCCTTGTTTATCGCTGCATGTCCATGAATACCCATGTCATGCTGACCCAGGAAGCATCTCACCGTGTTGCCTTGTTCTATCAGTGCTCCTGCCGCCAGATGCTTCGACGGCGCTCACCATGACATGGATGGGCAGAGCGTTGCAGCACCCATATACAGAGCATGTCGTAACGACGTTCGTCGTTGCTATGGCTCAGAAACGACGAACGTCGTTACTCCCTATCCTACACCATCACAGTGGTCAACCACTAACGCTGGCGGAAGTCAATCGTTGCGCCGCTATCCGCATCACCGGTGACAAACACCTCGTATTGAATCCCTGTCAACGGTGTGTCGCCAACTGCGACCAGTTCGACAATCCACCAGCCGCAACTCAGGCTGGGTGCGCCATAGTTTTTTGAGCCACGCGGCTGGCGAATTGGGGCACGGTGGCCATCTCTCGGTCGCACTTCCACTATTGCATCATACCTGACCGTGCCATCTGGATAATAGACCGTGCCACCAATATAGGAGGCCGCCTGCCCCGGCGCACAGTTCCGCCGATCATCGACAACTTGCGGGTCAATCCAGAAGTCCAGCAGCACGCGAGTCGGCTGTGGGGTGCGCGTTGCGGTGGGTGTGGGCGTCGGTGGCGGCGGCACATCCTGATCATCCACCAGCCAGCGGGCGATCCAGCCCTGCTTGCCCGCCATCTCCGGGCCGTCAATGCGGTTGGTGCGCACCTGCACGTGATAGACCGGCGTCTCTGCCAGCGGGTCGGCTTCGGCCAGGATTTCGAGCGTGTCATCCTGACTGATCACCACATGACCAGGCTGCGGGTGGGCCGATACCTTCGTTTGCATGCTGGCCTCGCTCCACAAAAAGGCCCCGAAGCCGCTGCGTCCTTCAAAAAACAGGCGTGGATCACGATCTTTATACGCCTGCCGCACACCGGCTACGCGCACGCTGCGGATGAAATTGCGGACATCAATTCTGCCCACGCGCTGTTCGTTCAGGATGATCGTGCAAGTCTCGGCGCCGGTCAGGCGTGGGCGGAGTTCGGACAGGTCGAGCGTTAACTCTTGATCCGTATGGCGGATGCGCTGCGGCAGAAGCGGGTCGTAACGGTTGTCGGCCCGTTGCAGCACCACTTCGTTCACCGCTGCCAGATTATGGCCGGTTATTGTGACGCGCCATTCGCGTTCGTCGGGCGTCAGCACCAGCGGATTGATCCGGTCTACCCGGAATGGCACCGGCGTTGGTGGCGGCAGGATGATCGGTGGCGTGGATGGGCCGCCACCCGTCTCGCCGCCTGCCGCTGGCGACGGGGTGGCCGTGACAATATAGATCGGTGACGTTGGCGAAACCGCCCTTCCGCCCGTGCTATTATTACAACTTCGTAAGAACGCCACACCAATGCCCAGGATCAGCCCCAGACCGAGAATGGTCAGGTACATGGGCAGAGTACTGGAAGAGAGACCTCCGGTGTAACGAGGCATAATCGTACCTTTCTAGGTTACAAGTTACAGGTTACAGGTTACAGGTTACAGCTTACAGGTTACAGGTTGCAGAAACCTCGACACGGATCATGATCGCAGGTGTAACCCTGTGTACCAGTCAGACTGCAAACACCCCACGCATTAACGCACTTCGATCAGCCACTCGCTGGCGAGGACGCTCTGGCCCTGCACGTCCACCCAGACGCGGATGCTGTAGAGGCCAGCCTGCCCCGCATGATCCAGCACGACCTCGGCGGTGAAGCGCCCATCAGCGGTCGTATCCGGGTTGAGCGCCTGATAAATGTCGGCGTCGCGGCGGTAGCTGCTGGTCGCGTTCAGTTCGTCCAGCGTCATCGGTTGCGGGAAGGGCTGATAGGTCAGGTTGATGTTCGGCTGGCGTGCGCCGGGCAGCAGTTCGCCCACCACCTGCAACCTCGCGCCGAGCGCGGCCTGCGCTGGCAGCGGTTGCAGCACCACGTAGCGATTGACAAACTGCTGCGCCAGGTAGAAGCTGCCGGTCTCCGGGTTGTAGGCAAAGCCAACGCCAACGTGGGTATGCTCCGGCGTCAAAATGTTGGCCCGATGGCCGGGACTGTCCATCAACCCGGCCTGGGCGCGGCGCACAATCGCGCCAAAGTCGTCAATCGGGGCTGGCCGCCCATCGTCAAAGCGATACCACTGGGTAAAAATGTTCTCCATCACGTTATCCATGCCGCCAACCTGGTTGAAGCGATACTCCGGCCCATGCCCGCTGCGGCTCCAGTGGCTAAAATAGTTATGTGCCGCCATATCGGCTGCGTGCAACGCCCCGGCATACGCGGCGCGATCGTCCCAGTCCACCGGTTGCAAGCCATGCGCCTGCCGATCCTGGTTGATCAGGTCGAGCATCAGCCGTGCGAGGTCGGGATCGTCCATCGCCAGCGGAATGCTGCTGATGGCGGGTATGGTGGATGTGGGCCCTGACGGTACGCTTGCCACGATCGCGGTGGCCGTCGCTGGCACGCTGGCGGTGGCAACAATGCCTGGTGCAACGGCGGCGCTAGTGGCGGTGGCCGTAGCACCGGGTACGGCGTCGCTATCGCCGTTGCGCTGGCCCAGCGTTGCCACCTGCGGCCAGAGCCACCAGCCGGCGGCGAGGAGCAGCAGCAGTAGCCCGGTGCCAACGATCATCCGAACGAGACATGGGCCGCGTTGTGGCTGCCTGCGCCCCCCCCTAACCCCACCCGTCCACGGGGGGGAGAAGCGGGAGGATCGGCGGTGCGGGCGGGTATGGGTAGGCGGGCGCGAGCGTGGGCGCATGGGCTGGCTCCTATCTGCGGCCTGGGCGCAGGCGGCTGCGGCGGGCGGGTGCGCTATGGGGACGCGATCCATTCCTGGTGGTTACGCCGCTGCTGGTCAGCAGCAACACGCCGCCGCCGACACCGGATAGCAGGCCCAGCAGCGTCGCCCACACTCCGATGCCCACCGACAGGACGAGCATCCCCAGCAGGTGCGAAACCAGGCCCAGATCAAGCCCGAAGGTGCGGATACGGCCCATGGCAAAGAACAACAGCACGGCCGCCAGCCCACACCAGCCGGCCTGGATCATCGCCAGAATGCGCGCCGCCGAGCCACCGGCAATAGCGAGTACGCCGCCGAGCAGGGCCACCAGACCCGCCGCCAGCACAAAGAACAGCACAAACTGCAACCCCCGATCAACCGTCGGCAGTCCGGTCGCCAGGATCCAGCCGGTGACCCTGGTCAGACCATTGAGCATGTCCCGGATCGTGTCCAGCACGACCGGATCGCCGATCTGATTGGTAATTTCGGGTGGGAGCATCGTTGTACTCAGGCCGGGTATGTAGCGCCCGATTCCGGTCAGGCGGATCCAGGGCAGGCCAAAGAAGGCCACGATAATGAGCACACCGCCCGCGAACGATGGCACGGCCAGCGCCTGCTGCTGGTTGCCCCCCTGACTCAAGACCGCAAATAACCCGACCGCGCCAATGATGATTGCCAGGACAATGAGCATTTCCATGGGTTATCTCCTTTTTCTGCGACGCCCCGGCGACCCCGTTTCACGGGATGTGACGAGGAAAGCGATGCCAAAACAACAGAGTGGGGTCAGCAGCACCCCGATCAGCAGGCCATCGGGGCCGGCCTGCCACAGCAGCAGCAAGCACAGCACAATGCAGACGGCATAGGTATACAACCCGGCCAGGCACCCCGGACGCGAGATACTGCCGCCGATCAGAGCGCGGTAGAGCGGTACCTGCACGGCAGTGAGCGCCACCGCCAGGATGCCACCGCTGATCCAGGCCCAGGTGGGCAAGAGGTAGCCATTCAACACGGCCCAGATCATGATCGCCGCTACGCCCGCAATGACGAAGGGCGTGGTAAAGGTGGCGGTCAGGGCAGGGATGTCATCGGTATTCTTGTCTTTTCTGCGACGTGCATAGGTCATGGATATGTCTCCTTACTGTTCTTGTTCAAGCGTTGCTGCATATAGGGTGATGAATGGAGCATCCACAGTATCCTAAATCCCCCGCTCCAACCGCCTCGCCAGCCCGCCGGGGCCGGCGAGCAGGTCGGGGGCCGTGTCGGCCAGCCAGGTGTGCAGGCGGGCCTGCGTGCGGGCAATGTCATAGTCGATGCGGCGCACGCTAAAGGTGCGCTCGGTGGTATCCAGAATGGCATAGGCTGCGCGCGGGTCGCCGTCACGCGGCTGGCCGACGCTGCCGGGGTTGAGAATCAGCCGCTCGGGGCCAATCTGGTACTGGCCGCCCGGTAGCATGGCCTCGAATACGTCGATCACGTCCCAGCGACACAGGCCGCCCATACCGGGTTGCTCTTCGTAGCAGATGCGCGGGTAGTGCGTGTGTCCCACCAGACATAGCTTTGTCGTGAAGTGTTGCCCGGCGTCGCGGGCGTCCTCGCTGTTCTCGATATAGCCCGCAATGCCCACCGGGTCGGTGGGGGTGGCGTGGCATAGCGTGGCCGAAAGACCGTCGTCCAGATCGAGTTCGATCCGTTCGGGCAGGCGGGCGAGCAAGTCGTGATCGGCTGGCGTCAAATCGGCCTGAGTGCGCTGGAGCGCCAGCAGTGCCCCGGCGCTGAACAGGCGCTGCTCTATGCGCTGCAACACGCCCCACTCGTGATTACCGGCCACCCACAGCGCTGCCTCGGTCGAGACGCCATCAACCTGGCACGCGCAGCGGGTGACGCGCTGGCGCAGCACATCCAGCACGGCAGCCGTATCGGCATAGTAGCCCACTGCATCACCCAGGTAGATCAGCGCCGTCACCGCCTGCGTTTCTAGATCGTTGAGTACTGCCTCCAATGCGGGCAGGTTTGCATGAATGTCACTCAATATGGCATAACGCATGTCACGTCCTTTCTCAATAAAAACCTCATCGCCGCACGGCCATCTGATTTAACGCAAAGACGCAAAGGGGCAAAGGCATCTGCGTATCAACGTTAGAACGTTAGAACGTACCAACACGAAGACGCCGGGCGCCTCATCGCCCGCCGGCCGCTGTTGACGGTGGACAAACCTGGCATGCCCGCGCGCCGCGCCCCGGAGGGACGCGCTACCGCGCTCAGCCCGCTCCACCAACGCCCGCCCCGCGCCCCGGAGGGACGCGCTACCGCGCTCAGCCCGCTCCACCAACGCCCGCCCCGCGCCCCGGAGGGACGCGCTACCGCG
>DAOTWD010000063.1:0-32500 GCA_034435975.1 Chloroflexaceae bacterium
CTGATTCAGCGCCTACTGACGCGGCAGTGTGGCGAGTTGTCGCCCGAAACGACCGCCCGGATACAGCAGTTGACCATGGCGCAACTGGAGCAACTGGCCGATGCCCTGCTGGACTTCACCGGCCTGGCTGACCTGGAGGCGTGGTTGCAGACCACCCGGTAAGCCAGTGGGTCATTTATTACCGACATAGATGCTGGCTCTCCAGGTATAGCCCGGTAACAATTCCTTCCTCCCGCAATGCAGGAGAGGAAAATTACCAGAGGTGACAAGCTTACCCCGTTCGACTACACTCAGGATAAGCTTTCAGCGCAATCGAACGGGGCGGGCTGCCATACAATACAATAGCCTATGCGGGTCACTCATTCTGCATTACCAGGCGATAATATTACAGCCGATCATCCACGCCTTGATTACAAATCAATCTGAGCCGGCGGACTGGGCCGTTTGTTGCCCAGTTGTTCCAGGATAGGCGGAATCTTGCCATGGCCCTGATCCGGTGGCACCAGGAGCATGTCTTTCGTATAGATCGATGCGTGCCGATCATAGAATGACAGCTCGTATTGATGCTCCAGGACGATCGCATTGGTAGGGCAGGCATCCTCGCAGTAGCCACAGAAAATACAGCGCAACATGTTAATCTCATAGGTTGCGGCATAGCGCTCACCGGGCGAGATGGGATGATCAGGATCGTTTTCAGCCGGCACAACCAGTATCGCATCAGATGGGCAAGCCGCCGAGCAGAGTGAACACCCAATACAACGCTCCAGACCATTTTCAAAGCGCTTCAACTCGTGTCTGCCACGAAAGCGTTCACGAACCGGCCGCTTCACCTCCGGGTATTGCACCGTAACCGGTTGCTCGAACATGTAGCGCAACGTGGTACGTAGTCCTTTGAATAGTTCACCTAGCATCCTACTGCTCCTTTTAAGATCTCATCTCATGATGACAATTGTTGCTCAACACTCGCTGATGGCAATGGCTCCCTCGGCGCAAACTCAATCGAAGATCGCGGGCGCGCTGCCTGTCCATAGCGGACAGTCACATAGAGCACAGCACTCCCTAACAAAAACAACAACATACTGTGAATCCAACGATTGGGAATCAACACCACCACGAAAGCTGTCATGATCACATTGACCAGACCCAGGGGCAACAATCGCTTCCAGCCAAGATCCATCAGCATATCATAGCGAATGCGTGGCCAGGAAGCGCGAATCCAGACAGCCAGGAACAGGAAGAATGCCACTTTGCCCAGGAAGGAAAGCAGCGACACAATGCCTACCACAAAGGCAGCCATACCTGGGCCAGCTGACTCGGCCACCATTCCGCCCAGAGTTTCCAGGCCAGGAAAGCGCCATCCCCCCAAGAAGAGCGTCACGGCGATTGAACTCACCGCAATCAACTTGATATACTCAGCCATAAAGAACAAAGCGAACTTCATCGAACCATACTCCGTGTTGTAACCGCCGGTCAACTCCTGCTCGGCCTCTACCAGGTCGAAGGGGGCGCGTACCACCTCTGCGGTAGCGCTGACCATAAAAACCACGAAGCCCAAAAATTGGGGGATTATTGCCCACATCCCGGCCTGGCTGGCCACAATCTCCTGCATACTGAGCGTACCGGCGATCATCGCCGCACCCAGTACTGCCAGTCCCAGTGCAAGTTCATAGGAAATAAGTTGCGCTGAAGAACGAATACTGCCGATCATCGAATATTTGTTATTACTCGCCCAGCCGGCCAGGGTGATACCATACACCCCGACCGATGTCACCGCCAGCAAATACAGCACGGCGACATTCATATCGGCCACCTGCATAACATTGTTGAGTTCACCGCTCAGCGCCGGATCAAAACAGGCGCGATAGTCGCCACTGATGTTCCAGCAGCCCACCGGGATCACCGCCCAGATAATAATAGCCGGTATTAGCGCCAATGCGGGTGCAATCAGATAGACCCAGCGATCGGCTGCGCTGGGAATAATATCTTCTTTGAAAAAGAGCTTGATCGCATCGGCAACGGGTTGAAGTAACCCGGCCGGCCCGGCCCGATTGGGACCAACCCGGTTTTGCAGGCGGGCCAACACACGCCGTTCAAACAATGTCAGATAGGCAAAGCCTGTGGTAACTCCCAGGGTTAGCACCAGACACTGGATAAGCAGAATCAAGATATTCATCACAACCTCGTGTCAACAGAGTACGCGCACACATCACTACGGACAACCAGTTCTATCGCGGCTCGATCTTTGTCAGCGTTACATACGTGCGTGGGCCAGTCTGCACCACTGAGAGCGGTGCCCCGGACAGATGGGCCGGGATCAACACACTGCCGTCCAGCAGATCGATCACGACCCGTGCCGGTAATTCCAGAGCACCTGCCGACGATGATACCCGTACACGCTCACCCGGCTGAATGCCCAGACGTCGGGCATCATTGGTGCTGATGGCAACATACGGCGCTGGTATATGTGACACGAGCAGCGAGTTACGCAACAATGGATCGGCATCGTATAGCAACCGCTGTACCAGCAAGACAAACGGGTAGCGCTCATCTATCGGTGCTGTCTCAACTGGCGCTGTCTCCAGCGTAAAGGTTGTGCGCTGCTGCTCAACCAGGGCCGGATATTGCAGACCAACCCCCTCAGTATTCTCATAACTGGTGCCGTCATAGAAATAAGCCTCGTTTGTCTGCCGTCCCCACGGGCCAACCTTACCAGTCCGTGCTAGACTAGTGTGCGTGATACCACTATAGCCTGGTACGGTCTGCGCAATTGCCTCAGCTACATCACTGACGGTGATATAGTTCCAGGCCTGCCCATTGCGCAATACCCCCTCCTGCTCACTACCATCGTGCGACCAGTAGCCTTCTGTCGCCGCCGAACTCACCGCCGCTCCAGACACCAGCATACCGGCCAGCGCCTGAGCTACACCCTGCACAATTGTCCAATCCGCACGACACATACCAGGGGCAGGACGTGCCTGACGCGCCCGCTGCACGCGCCGTTCGGCATTGGTATACGTCCCATCACGTTCAGCAAACGAGGCGGCCGGCAGCACCACATCTGCAATCTGCGCTGTGGCAGTCAAGAACATATCCTGCACCACCAGAAACTCCAGCGCCTCCAGCGCCGACCGACTGGCTGGAAAATCACTGGCGGGATCAATGCCCATCACATACATGCCCCGCACGCGACCCTCGGTTGCCGCCCCCCACATCTCGCGGGCACTCAAGCCGGGTTGCGACAGTGACGTATAACCAGGGCCATAATCGGGACGCACACCCATATCCAGCGCACCGCGTGCATTGCCGCCGGGCAGTAATGGGATCAAGCCACTGTTCGCTCGGCCCACCTTACCTGCCAGTACCGCCAAGCTACCCAGATCATGGGTCAGCATCGGGCCAGCCGCAAACGCATCGGCTCCATACATAATGATCCCGTTTTCGGCCTGTACAAACCGCTGCACCACAGTGCGCAAGGCTTCAACGGTCACACCTGCTGCCTCGGCTGCCGCATCAATGGAGACCGATTGCAGCATTGTGTGCAACGCATCCAGACCAGGGAAATCCGGCGTGCGCTGCTGGGCATCAACTTCGGCCAGAGCCATGGTCAACAGCGCTCGCGTGAACTGTAGCTCACTACCGGCACGGTAGCGCAGACTGTGAGTTGCCGAACGCTCCAGTTTGGTCGGGCGGGGGTTAATAACTATCAACTCACCACCACGATCGGCAATGCCGCGCAAACGCAGCTTATACAGCGGCGCTTCTTCTTCGGGGTCTGCGCCCAGTACCAGCACCGTTGTACCCTTCCCCAACGTCATCAAGTTGGTACCACTACCCACGCCTAATTCAGCGCCGAGGTTATCTGCATGTGGCTCGCCGGGCATACCCACGCGGTGATCCAGGTTCGGGCTATGCAGCACCTCGCGAAACAGGCGTTGGAAAACGAACAAATCCTCATTGGATAGGCGTGGACTCGCCAATCCAGCCAGTGCCTCACCGCCTGCCTTGCGCTGGATTGCCGCAAACTTCTCAGCCACCACGCGCAACGCCTCGTCCCAGGTAACCGCTATGAACTCGTCATCACGCCGTATCAACGGCCTTGTCAGGCGCTCATTGCTCTCCACAAACCGCTGCCCAAAGCGACCCTTATCGCAAATCCAGATATCGTTGACTGCGCCATTCTCACGCGGCATCACCCGCTTGATCTGGTCGTGGCGCATATCAAGCGCAATATTACAGCCGACTGGACAATGGATACAGATCGATGGTACCGACTTCAGTTCCCATACTCGTGCCCGAAAGCGAAAATCAGCGGTAGTTAGCGCTCCCACCGGGCAAATGTCAGTGGTATTGCCACTAAATTTACTATCAAAGGGTGGGTCACTCTTACTGATAATATGCCAGTTGCGGCCCCGACTTTCATAGCCCAGCACTGGATCATCCGCAATTTCATCCTGGTAACGCACGCAACGACCACACAGGATGCAACGTTCACGATCTAGCAAAATCAAGTCACCCAGCGGCACCGGCTTTTCAAAATGAACCTTGTCGCTGTAATCAAAGCGGCTATTACCCGGCCCCCACTCCATTGTCAGATTTTGGAGTGGACATTCGCCGCCTTTATCGCACACTGGACAGTCCAGCGGATGCGACGTCAACAAAAACTCCAATATACCACGTTGGGCAAACTTCACCTCGTCAGTAGTGGTCAACACGACCATCCCTTCACTGACAGGCGTGGTACAACCGGTCATCAGTTTGGGCATCATCGTAATAATCGGTTTACCCTCAGCATCCTTCTCGACCTGGCCGGTTGCCCGATCAACTTTGGGTGTACCAATGGCAACCATGCACATGCGGCACATACCCACCGGTTTCATCCGTGGATGATAGCAGAAAACCGGAATGGAAATACCTGCCATGCGTGCCGCATCCACCACATTCGTCCCCGCCGGTACGGTGACAGGAACTCCATCTATAATCACATTTATCTCAGGCATGTCTCCCTCACCCTGGGGTAAGCTGGCTTATATTCACAGCCGGCAAGTGTACTAGCGACTGGTCAATTCTAATTTATGTTCAGCGTGCTGGACTTTGACCAGGGTTTCAAACTCTTCTGGAAAGAGATTCAGCGCACTCTTAATAGGCATAACCGCACTTTCACCCAGGAGGCACAGACAGTTGCCAGCCATCTGGCGGTAAATATCGTGCAGGGTCGGGATATCCTCCGGGTATCCATGATGCTCTTCGGTCATGCGGTGCAATACCCGCACCAGCCAGTGAGTCCCTTCCCGGCAGGGCGTACACTTGCCACAACTCTCATGCTTAAAGAACGCGTCCATTTTGTAGGCGACGTGCGGCGCACTGACCGTATCGTTGAGAACAATCACGCCCCCGGAGCCAAGCATTGTCCCCGCCGCCGCCAGCGACTCGTAATCCAGCGGCACATCGAGTTGATCGCCTGTGAGCCAGGGGGCTGAAGCGCCACCCGGTACCACAATCTTGACCGGACGATTCTCGCGCATTCCACCACCATACTCCGGGCTATAGATCAATTCGCGCAACGGTACGCCAAACGGCAACTCGTAATTACCAGGTCGATTCACATGCCCACACAGCGAGAAAGCCTTGGTACCAGGACTCTTCTCGGTACCAAAACTGCGGTACCAGGCTACGCCCTTCTGCACAATTGGCGGCACATTAATCAACGTCTCAACGTTATTGATAATCGTCGGCTTACCATACAATCCGGCCACGGCTGGAAAAGGGGGCTTGAGACGCGGTTGCCCAATTTTGCCCTCGAGCGACTCCATCAACGCCGTTTCCTCACCACAGATATAGGCTCCGGCACCGCGATGCACATATATATCGAGATCATAGCCGCTACCGAGAATATTCTTACCGAGGAACCCGGCAGCATAGGCTTGTGCAATTGCATGCTCCAGCGTGCGCGCCGCCGCCGCAAATTCGCCGCGGGTGTAGATATAGGCCGTATGGCACTCGATAGCATAGGCCGAGATAATAATACCCTCAATCAACTGATGCGGGTTACGATCAATAATCTGGTGATTATTAAAGGTACCTGGCTCACTCTCATCGCAATTGCACAGCAAATAGCGCGGATACACCCCTTTGGGCAAAAAGCTCCACTTAACACCGGTAGGAAATCCAGCCCCCCCGCGCCCACGCAAGCCCGCATCGCGCACCATAGTGACAATATCACCTGGAGTTTTGTTCTTCAGTGCATAGCGTAAAGCTTCATAACCCCCATGCTTCAAATAGACATTAAAATCAGCAATATCTGGTATCTGTACATCCCGTAGCACAATATATTCAGAGAGAGCCATACAGCGCTCCATTTCTATAGTACAGGTACGTAGTAACAACTGTACCTGCTAGTACAATCAAAAAACAGAAATGACTTTAGTTGTTTTCGATGTACCAGGACGTAGTCACAACCTTAGATTTAGATAAGAAAAGACGGTAGGCCGTAACGAATTTAGTCGTTTCCGATCCCCTGAAACACCTGAAGGCGTTACGCTGAACGGATACACGTTCTATATGTCATAACAACCTCTACAGCAAGTCTATGGTCATTGCCAGCTGGTGTCCAGGCTCTGGCCTGGACGGAGCTAGCGGCTTTCATCTGAACCCCGGTTCTTCACAACTGATGTCGCATAGCTGTAGCGCAAGGAATGTCGGAACGACGTAAGTCGTTTCTCGCATACTGACCCACCTGAAGCTGTTACGACAACAAGACAAACGCTCCGTGTCATGTTCTAAATCAGAGAGCAACCTCACGCGGTTCAAGATCATCGTCAAGCAGACTCGCCTTCTGCACCTGGTGTATCCTGTTGGGCAGCATGGGCAGATGTAGCACTGCCATGCTCATATTCCGGGTCAGGATGTGCCCCTGCCGATGAGCGATCCGGTGAGGGCGCAACAGGCGATTCGGTAGCAATGCGTTGTTCTGCCGCAGCCTGAGCAGGTTCTGGCACTGCACTCTGCTGAACCTGCGTGTTGATTTTGTGGGCTTCACGGCGATGCACCCCTGATGTGGCCGATCCTGGAATGTCACCCAGCCGACGCTCAATCAAACGCAAGGTGCCGTTGGTAGTAAACTCATAATCCTCAGCAGCATGGCCAGAAATACTCAACACTTCACCGCTTTCGGCCCGCGCCCGTAGCTCACGCAACATGGTATCCACGCGCTCCGGGGTGACATCATAGATATACTCCAGGTTCGCCTGCACCACCGGTGCCCGATCACATGCCGCCAGACACTTCACCCGTTGTAACGTGAACATCCCATCCTGCGTGTTCTGATCCTCGCTAATCTCAAGCTGCCGCTTGATCACCGCGATAACCTCCTCGGCTCCCAGATAGCAACACGGCACATCATCACAGACTTGCACCACCCACTTGCCAACTGGACGTTCATAAAAGAGGGTATAAAAACTCACTACCTCAAACACATCGGTATAGGGCATACTGAGGATATCAGCAACTTCACGGATAACATCAGGGCTGAGATAGCCATACGTATCCTGCGCAATGTAGAGCAGTGGTAAAACCGCACTGCGTTGATCAGCATAACGAGATCGGATAGCTTCGATCTCGGCGGTATGTGTATCTTTTAGCATAGCATGTTCCAGGCTACAGCCGCCGGGCAAGACACAACTTCCAGGCAAACAGACACTGGACAATAGTGCTGACCCATGGGCTATCTCCTCCTCTTCCTCTTCTTAACGATCAACTTCTCCAAGAACGGGATCAAGACTGGCCGTCAATGCCACGAGATCGGCCATCAGGCGCCCGCGAGCCATATGCGGTAGTGCCTGCAGGTTAATAAACGAAGGCGCGCGGAAGTGAACTCGATAGGGTTTAGGGCCACCATCGCTCACAACATAGGTGCCCAGGATACCCCGAGGTGACTCGATGCCCACATAAGCATCGCCACGCGGCACCTTGAATCCCTCGGTCCACAGCTTGAAATGATGGATCAGTGACTCCATACTGTACGTAATCTCGTGCTTCGGTGGCGGGACAATCTTGCGATCAGCCGTGACATACGGCCCCGGTCCCATATCCACCAGACGCTGATGGGCCTGCTGGGCAATGCGCAGACTCTGGCGCATTTCGGCAATGCGCACCAGATAGCGGTCATAGTTATCACCGTTTTTACCAATCGGCACATCAAAGTCATAGGTTTCATAGCCAGAATAGGGGATCAGTTTCCGCATATCCAGATTTACCCCCGAAGCACGCAAATTGGCTCCGCTCAACCCATAGGCGATTGCATCTTCAGCGCTAATCACCCCCACACCCATCGAGCGTTCCAGCCATAGCGGGTTTCTGGTCAGGAGATCCTCGTACTCATCAATGTGACCTGACATATGGTCAAGAAAGTGCTTGACCGTGGGTAAAAAGTCATCCGTCAGATCATAAGCCAGCCCACCCACACGGAAGTAGCTGGTCATCATGCGTGCCCCACTGACCAGTTCAAAAATGTCGAGGATCTTCTCCCGCTCACGAAAGGCATACAGGAACACGCTCATCGCCGCCAGGTCGAGTGCATGGGTGCCTAGCCAGACCAGATGTGACCCGATCCGCGTCAACTCGGTCAACAAGACCCGGATCGTCTGCACCCGTATCGGTATCTCACAGTCCAGCAACTTTTCCACAGCCAGGACGTAACTCAGATTATTCGACAGGGGCGCAAGATAGTCAGTACGATCGGTCAATACGACCGCCTTCTGATAGGTCTTGCTCTCCATCGTTTTCTCGATACCGGTGTGGAGATAGCCCACATCGGGGGCCACATTAACCACAACTTCGCCATCAAGCTCCAGCACCAGGCGGAGCACGCCGTGGGTACTGGGGTGGTGCGGCCCCATATTGAGAACCATTGTCTCCTTCTGGCCACTCCGGGCAGGTTCGATTATTTCACGAGGAGAGGGTACCGTTAATGTTGTCATACAAACCTCTAGAAAAAACAGGAATCTAATCAGGAGTCAGTCATGCGCTCCTCCTAAGAGCCATCTCGGTCAGCTTTCGGGTCAGGGTCAGCCTCATCATTCCTTCACAAAATGTTTCTGGGCATAGATTTCATCCTGGTTAAACGTAAATGCGACCTCCTCATAGCCCAGAGGGACATCCTTGCGCTGCGGATACCCCTCCCAATCTTCCGGCATTAGAATACGTTCGAGTGATGGATGATTGCGAAAGATAATCCCGAACATATCATAGGCCTCACGTTCTTGCCAATTCGCTGTCGGCCACAACCTTGTGAGCGTTGGCACCGTCGGGTCAGCCTCGGGCACGCCTACTTTAAGACATACACGGTGACGATGAGACAACGAGAGCAGATGATAGACAACTTCAAAGCGTGGTTCGCGGCCTAGATAGTCAACACCACACAGGTTTTCGAGATAGATATAGCGTAACTCTGGCGTATCCCGCAGAAATTGCGCCACTGCTACCAGTTGTTCGCGGGGTACCACCACGTGCAATTCACCGCGAAACTCCCTGATACTCGTGAGTTCCTGCGGGAAAGCTTCGCGTAAACGCTGTGATAGGATTACATTATCCATAGTTTGCACTTTTCTGTATGACAGAGCCGTAAATGGCATCAGAGTCAACAATAGCTGAACGGGCAATCTGCTTACGATTGCGGTTATGTCCAGTTCTATGTACCCTGATGAACAGGACAACTCCAGGCAAACAGCACGACCATGTCGAATCACCAGTAGGGATCTTAACCAGCCTGACTATCATACTTTTTTGCTAGGCAGTGTAACCTGGATCAACTCATTGCTCTTCACATGGATCGGCTCGCGCTTCCCTGAGTCAATCACCTTTTCCTGGCGCACCTTCTCGTGCAGCATCATGATGCCATCAATTAATGCTTCGGGACGTGGTGGACACCCGGCGACATAGACATCAACCGGAATAACCTCATCCACCCCCTGCACAATTGCATAGTTGTTATACACCCCACCACAGGAGGCACAATCGCCCATCGCAATCACCCATTTTGGGTCGCTCATCTGATCATACAGGCGTCGCACCACCGGGGCCATTTTACGCGAAACACGCCCGGCAACAATCATCAGATCGGCCTGACGCGGTGAAGGCCGGTTTAATTCCATACCAAAGCGCGAGAGATCATAATTGCTGGCCTGTGCACTCATCATCTCAATCGCACAACACGCCAGACCAAACAGGAGTGGCCACATCGCATTGGTACGACCCCAATTCACTGCTGTCTCAAGTGATGTCGTAATGACCCCTAAATCTCCTGCCTTCTGTTCTATTCCCATCGCAATGCGCCTTTCTTCCATTCATACACAAAACCAACAATCAAAATTATGAGGAAGAACCCCATCACACTTAACCCATACAAACCCAGCTCTCGAAAGACCAGGGCATATGGGAACAGGAAGATAACTTCAATGTCAAACACAATGAAGAGCATGGCGACGACATAAAATTTAACGCCAAAACGTCGTTGGGCCGGGCCAATAGGCTCCATCCCCGACTCATACGGCGCTAACTTACGCGCGGTAAATTTGCGCGGCCCCAGCTGGGAAGAAAGCAGAATGACGAGCGCAGCAATACCAAGCGCAATAACAAAGAGTACCAGAATCGGCAAGTAGTCCGCAAGCATAATAGGATACTCCGTATCGCAACAGCTTAAGAACACCAAATTGTTTCGAAACTAAAGTCTATCTAAATTATACCGCAATCCCTGGCTGTGTCAAAGCAACCTCTAAAATGAGGTGTGCGGCGGAAAACCCTGCTGCCGAACCAACATGATGGTATAATCACCCTCATTATGCTAAGATGAGGATTCCAATAATTAGGGAGGACTCTATGACTGTAACGCCGTATGCAGTGCCAGACGGTGAACGTATTACTATCAATAATGGGCGATTGCATGTACCTGAGCGACCGATCATCCCGTTCGTAGAAGGTGATGGAACGGGGCCCGATATCTGGCGTGCCAGTGTACGCGTGTTTGATGCTGCCGTTGAACGCGCCTATGGCTCCCGCCGCAAATTGATGTGGATGGAAGTGCTGGCGGGGGAAAAGGCGTTTCGGGAAACAGGTAGTTGGTTGCCAGACGAGACGGTTCAGGCTTTTCAAACCTATCTGGTGGGCTTGAAGGGGCCTCTCACCACACCAGTTGGTGGTGGTATTCGCAGCCTGAATGTGGCCCTGCGTCAAATTCTGGATCTGTATGTCTGTTTGCGCCCGATACGCTATTTTGAGGGCGTGCCTTCACCGGTAAAGCGACCAGAATTAGTTGATATGGTCATTTTCCGTGAGAACACCGAAGATATTTATGCCGGTATCGAGTATCGAGCTGGCACTCCAGAGTCGCAACAGGTGCTGGATTTTCTGCAGACGCATTGTCCCCAGGACTTTGCCAAAGTGCGGTTTGGTACGATCGAAAAGGTGCGCGAGTTTCTCGATCTGGCCGGGCAGCCTGCCGATGCGGGGATCGAAGTGGGGATTGGGATTAAACCTGTGAGTCGTGCTGGTACCGAACGTCTGGTTGCAGCGGCTATTCAGTATGCAATTGCCCATCATCGCCGCAGTATCACCCTGGTTCACAAGGGGAACATCATGAAGTTTACCGAAGGAGCTTTCCGTGACTGGGGCTATGATCTGGCGGAACGCGCATATGGCGACTACACCTATACCTGGGCGCAGTGGGAGCGAGCCAGGGGCGAACGAGGTGAGGCTGCAGCCAACATCGAACAAAACGCGGCGCTTGAGTCCGGCAAAATCCTGGTCAAAGACTCGATTGTCGATATTACCCTACAACAGGTGCTGACCCGACCAGAAGACTTCGATGTCATTGCCACACTTAACCTTAATGGCGATTATCTCAGCGATGCACTGGCTGCACAGGTGGGAGGTATTGGCATTGCACCGGGCGGCAATATTAACTACATTACTGGCCATGCTATTTTTGAGGCGACCCACGGTACCGCTCCCAAATATGCCAATCTGGATAAGGTCAACCCCACCAGTGTGATTTTGAGCGGCGATATGATGTTACGCTACATGGGCTGGAACGAGGCCGCCGATCTGATTATCAGTGCCCTCGAACGCACCATTGCCAGCCGGGTAGTGACCTACGACTTTGCACGACAAATGAGTGATGCAAAAGAGGCCAGTACATCGGCCTTTGCCAATGCCTTGATCGCCAACATGGGCTAGTGGTTGACCAGGCTGCTCTCGAGGAACAATGCGCCTTACAGGCGTTTCACGAGTTTTGCGGGGGTCTGCGATCCCGCAAAACTCGCTGGCCAAGGTTCATCCTGCCCTCATCTTAATCATCGTCATCATCATCGGCGTCAGCTTGCTCGCCATCCGCGCCAAGTTAGGACAGCCCGGTCAGTAACTGTTGCTGCTCAGCGGCTGAGAGCTGAACAATCTCTGTGTCACCGCCAGTTCCTTCAATTTAGCATATATCACCATGCTGGTGTTGACATCCACATAAACCTTGCTCTGGTTTGTGGACTTGACTTCGTAGGTATCCATTCCATCTGCCTGGGTGGGATGCGAACAATCGACGTGAGGCTGAAAAGTTCACTAGATCAAACCAGAACGATTACCAGCCTGCCTCTGGCACTGTACATTTTATTATGATGGCCCCCAGCCACGTGCCTCAACGAACTGAAAGATATCGGTGTCGCTGATAATTCCAACCGGGCGATCATCTTGCTTGACCACAACCCGGCGAATATTGGCCTCTACCATCAACTTGCTACAATCACGCAGGCTGGTCTCAGGTGCAACACAAATGAGTGGCCGCGTTGCAATTGCCCCTACGGTGACATCTTCGGGAGAACTATCGGTGCCGACAATCTGCTTGAGAACGTCACGCATCGTCATAATACCCCACTCACCACTATTATCTGGTTCAACGATCACACTGGTAATCCCTTTTTGTCGCATCACATGGGTGGCATAGGCGACACTGGCGGATGCCGGAAGCGAGACTACATCATGTGTCATAATCGAACCGACTGTAAACCGCCCATATGAGTCTTCGCCATGGCGGATATACTCATTAGGGGCACGCAAAACATCGCGTTGCGTCCGTAAGCCACGCGCTGCCGCCATTTCCAGACTACCTTCTAAAAATGTCACCAGAACATAGGCACGCCCATTAACGGGCGCATCTTCCAATAACTCCACTACATTTCCGTTAAAGTGTCCAGTAACGGTACGCATACAGTTCCCTTTCTCAGGTTCGGCATCACCTTTGACGTCGGTTTGTTCCAGGCTCGTGGAGACTGCTCCAGAAGATCAGCATAATATCGTGTCAGGATGCGTACTTGCTGCACATCATGCTGCCAACCTTCAGCCAGACGCTGGAACAGTTCTGGGCAATATCTGATCACACACGACGGTGCACAACGTTGTACATGGCTACACATCACCATTATACCCGGAAGCCCAATCGCGTAAAGCTTTCCGAGGAGGGATGCCTAGGAGAAGCGCATAACGAGTATCTCGCCTTTGCCCATTTGTTGACTGTGGATACGATCAACGGGGTGTCTGGTGACAATGTGTACCCGTTCCAATCGAGTACACTGGAGAGGTACTGCCTCTCCCGCAACCCCCGCTGGCGAACGTCTGCTTGAACCGGGATGACAAAGCAGATCCGCACCAAATTATGATATTATAAGGTTATTTCGATTGATCAGCGGTACCCGTTCTGAGGAACGGTCGCCTGCAGGGGTTGCGGGGGCCTGCGGCCCCCGCAACTTCAAGAACCGCCAGTCAGGGCCAGAATTTCCCCACTCCCCCATCGGAACGAGGACAAACGTCACAGCAGTATAGAGTGAGTCTCCGATTGCGTTCATCGCGTCCGAAAGCGATAAAGCGTAACACGATGAAACAAATCGGAATAACCTTTATTATACAAGATAGTACAAACGTGTCATACCAACCTGGCAACAAGACTGCTATAATAGGTATGGTGGCGGTTCACGGTTGTGCTGGTACACCATCCTGCTGCATTGTCTTGTGTGCCACGAGTCGTCGATCATCACAATAAGGAGATAATATGACAGATATATTAGGTCAACAGAATATTGACATTTTTCTCAATGAATTAGCATCAAGCGCACCAACACCTGGTGGTGGCAGCGTGGCGGCGCTAACTGGTGCAATGGCGGCTGGTCTGGTGAGCATGGTATGTGCGCTGACTATAGGCAAAAAGGCGAATACCGATTTTGAGGAAGAAGCTCGTTCTATTCAAGTTCAGTCTGAGGAATTACGACGCGAATTTCAAAGCCTGGCACAGGACGATATTGAGATTTTCAAGCGTCTCTCCGCAGCCTACAAGCTACCAAAAACGACTGCTGCCGATGCCGCCAGTCGCAAAGCAGCCATCCAGACGGTCACCCGTCATGCAACCGAGATTCCGCTACGGGTTGCGCGTGCAGCGACTATGCTGCTACCGTTCTGCACCACGCTTGCCAATCGTTGTAGTCGGCTCCTGGTGAGCGATATTGGGATTGCCACCATCCTGGCACGCTCTACGGTACAGAGTGCCCTGCTCAATGTCGAGATCAATTTGACCAGTCTCGAAGATCAAATCTATGTGCGCGAGGTACGAGCGCAAATGGAAGATCTGTCAATTGGCCTGTCAGATCAGACACGCGGTATCCTTGAAATTGTGCGTACACGCATTAATCAGTAGTAGCCCGTGCTCATGAGCCGGTTCCAGCGATCGATACAAGGATGTGAAGATGCACAGAGGGAGGCAACCAGGTGGCAGATTCGTTGATTGTGTCTGTTCCGCCTCGTTACCTCGTCACCTCTTCAGCGCATCTGTAACCTGAAGTGGATATGACTGCAATTATTCTTGATGGACGCACACTTGCCGACGAGTTGCGCACGGAACTACGAGCCAGTGTGGACACATTTAAGGCGCACTATCAGACGGTACCGCAACTGGCGGTGGTGCAAGTTCAGGGCGATGCTGCTTCGGATCGCTATGTACGGAACCTCCGTAAGCTCTGCAACAGCATGGGTATGCAGTTTCATCTGACGTATCTCTCGCCGAATACGACCCAGGAAGCACTCGATACAACGATTCAGCAATTGAGCAATGATACGTCCGTGCATGGCATCCTGATTCAGATGCCCCTGCCCCTGCCGCTGTTAGCAGAACAGGCTGTGATGCACCTCGATTATCGGAAGGATGTTGATGGTATCCATCCCATTAGTGCGGGCTTGATCGCCCAGGGACGCCCGGCACTCGTGCCTAACACCCCCGCTGGTGGCATGGAACTGCTACGGCGCTATGAAATCCAGCTTGCAGGCAAGCGCGCAGCGGTTGTCGGGCGCAGCGCGGTCGTCGGGCGACCAATGGCAGCTTTGTTGCTGCACGCCAACGCGACAGTGACGGTCTGCCATTCGCACACCCATGACTTGCCGTCTGTGCTGCGTGAATGTGATATTGTGGCGGTTGCGGCTGGTCGCCCCAATCTGGTGACGGGTGCAATGCTCCGCCCAGGCGCAGTTGTGATTGACTTCGGCATTAATGTTCAGCCGGATGGCAGCATTGTCGGCGATGTCGAATTTGCGAGTGCAGTAGAGGTTGCCAGTGCGATTACCCCTGTTCCCGGTGGCACCGGGCCTATCACGAACGTTATGCTGTTGCGTAGTGTGTTGACCACCGCTCGCAACCAGTTGTCTTTGCGAAAACCATGAAAATACTCGTGCTTGGCAGCGATGGACGCGCCCATGCGCTCGTCTGGAAGCTCTTCAGCAGCCTCCAATCCGAGCAGATCATCTGCGCACCCGGCAATGGTGGGACGGCCCAGCTTGCCTTTCAGACGAATCTGAACCCACAGAATCCTGCCGAGGTTGCCCAGTGGGCGTTTGATGAAAACATTGACCTGATTGTGCCCGCCAGCAGTGAATCGCTCTGGGCAGGGTTGGTTGATGAAGTGGTCGCTATGCATCTGGGTGTCTATGGCCCATCGCAACGTTCAACGCAACTTGAGCAGAGTCGTTGCTATGCCAAAGATTTTTTGCTGCGCTACAATTTGCCGACCGCCCGTGGACGTGCGTTTACGAATCTCACTACTGCCGAGAAATATCTGGCGGCCCAATCTCTACCGGTTGTTGTCAAGGCCGACCATCCTGCCGTGGGAGACGGTATCTATGAAGATCGCTATACCGCGCTGTCTGCCCTGCACGAGCTTTTTCATACTCATCTGGTCGAAGGCCAGAATAACGGCGTAGTGATTGAGGAGTTCCTTCCCGGTGCGCGGGTCATCTTTTCGGCATTTACCGATGGCCGCACCACGATCTCATTGCTGCCCACCCGGCTGTATGACCGCCTGCAAGAAGGCAACCAGGGGCCGATTGCACCGGGTATGGGAGCCTATACCAGCACCTCCGCCTATGCCCATAAATTGTCTGCATATTTGCATCAACGGCTGATGATGCCGCTGGTTGCCGCCCTGGAACGCGAGAATTTGCCCTACTGGGGTATCCTGGGCATCGACTGCATTATTACCGAGCATGGGCCACGCATTATTGCGCTCCGCTGTAATTTGCGTGACATGGAGGCGCAGGTGGTGTTGCCCCGTCTGGAGGATGATCTGCTGCCGATTATTGAAGCGATGATCACCAGACGGCTGGATCGGGTACCACCGTTGCACTGGCGCGATGAAGCCAGTGTGGGTATCGGGCTGGTAGTTCAGGGCTATCCCCACCATTTCGCCGTCGGTGGGCCGATTCGCGGTCTAACTGATGTTGATTCCGGTGTTTTGATCTTTCATGATCAGACGTACAATCCGGCTGGTCTGCGCTATCACTCCGGCATGCATCGTCAAACGACTTCTCTGTTTGGAACCTTCTCTGGTGGCAGCGGTAAAGATATAACAATGACGACCACGGGCGGTCACGTCTTGACTGTAGTGGCACTGGCAGCCACGCTGTATGGCGCTCGTGGTCGGGCGCTGGTCAATGCCGAGCGTATTACCTTCCCCGGTCGCTACTATCGCAGTGACATTGCCGAGCGCGAATTTTCCTAGATTCGGGATGCTCTCAAAGCCGCACATCCACACATGTGTAGCCGATCAAGTGGTACCTGAGCTGGCCAGAGTGCGGAGCCACAGGCCCCGCCCCCGCTTCATTTCGGTACCTTTCTTTGCGCCCTTCGGGTTCCTTCCTGCATCCGCAGCGATAGCTCAAACGTCAGACAGATCGTGCGGGATTACTTGATAGCCTGATTATGGCACTACAATCAACTCGCCCCACATCCCCGAACCATAGTGTCCAGGTACGGTACAGATATAAATGTATCTCCCTGGTGCCGGTGCGGTAAAGGTAATGGTATCGCTCGTAATGGTTCCTGGTGACAGTAACTGGCTGCTGGCAAGCACCAGCGAGGTATCGGCAGGGAGATACATGGCCTCTTCACCCGCTGCCGCGGCCTCCTCATCAAAAGCCGCCGCAACTGCCGGATCATCAGTATTGAGTAGAATCCAGTTATGCTGATGTATCGTCGAGTCATTGGTGAATTTCAGCGTAATCTGCTTGCCGGTCGGGATTGGCCCCAGTTGTTTTTTATCAAACAGCAACTGTTCACCCTGATTTGCAATCGTTAACGTAGTCATCGGCATCCCCTGCGTATCTGTTGTCACCCCCATCGTATCAGGTACCGCTACCGATGTTGCCACCGATGCTGTCCTGCCACCAGTACGACTCTGACCACAGGCGGCCAGCAGCAGTGCTATGAGCATCACCAGGCTCGTCAGTACCAGGCGTACATTTTCTACCTTGCTCCTCATAACCCCATTTCCTTTCATGCATACATCTGACATTCTTGCAATGTTGCATCGCAATTATCCTAAGAACGGGAGCTTTGTCAAGGTGAGATCAGATGGGGGGCCAGGGGATATTAGGGCCGGGGCCAGGAGCTGGATAGACTCTCGTCTTTACCAGGGTATCAAGCCGCCGCCGGAACGCGCGCATCTCCGCTCGATCCAACAACCTGGTCAGTGACTCGGTCAGGCTATCTTGATAATCGAGACGCTGTTGCAAACGAAGCAGCGCCGTTGCAATCTCTGCGGGAAGAGGTTGTCCAACAAAATCCCACAAAACCGTGCGGAGTTTATGCTCATGATGAAAGCAAATCCCATGATCAATCGCCCACAGGCGGCCATCCATCCCTTTCAGGCAGTGCCCGCTTTTGCGATCTGCATTATTGATCAGACAATCAAACGCAACCAGACGCAGTAGTACATCCTCATAGCCACCTTCTTGCTGCATCGTAAACAGATGGGCCTCGGTATCATGGTGAATAAACAGTTGCAATGCACCAATACCATACGGCCCATCGCGGATCACCGTGGGCGGAACCAGCGCAAATTCCAACGCTTCATTCACCAGATACGCTGCCACCTCACGACAATACAACGTTCCACGCGGAAAATCCCACAGCGGACGCTCACCACGACAAGGCTTATATACCGCCAGCGCCTGTATCCCCTGATACGCAACCCGGGCCAATAAGGTGTAGTTGCTACTGTAGGGCAGCATGCCTTCTATCTCGATCGTGCCGCGAGATAATAGTTCCAGGGTTGAAGCCAGATCCATGCTTTCTTGTTGCCGCAAATTGCTTGCCATATGCACCTGATTCGATAAACGTACCAGAGCGTACCTGTAATATACCCTGGTTATCCTGTACTATACACTCACTGGCCCATGTCCGTTACGTTGCGGGCAGAAATGACCACCTGGATCAATTGGACGACCACAATTACCACAAATAGGACGACCAGCAGCCACCACTTGCGCCGCATGGACACTGAGTGCCCGCATTTGCATCCGCGTGGCAGAAAAGCGGGCCGTCACCGGAGTCTCGTCTGGTTCATCGACCATACTCTGGATGACCAGAATAACCATATCCCGCTGATGATCATATCCCAGGCCCATCTGTCCAATCCGAAATTCTGGCTCCAGAGGCTCTTCAAGCCCCATATTCGTCACCAGAATATCGTCCGCTGTTGAAAGTCCCGGATTTTTCTCGGCCAGATCATCCAGGAACTGCGACACGGCATCAGCCAGTGCCCGGATCTGCTCCTTCTCTGCCAGCAAGGAAATCAGCCGATTTCCCCGTCGCGCCTGCACATAAAAGACCCGCTGACCCGGGTTGCCAACCGCACCGGCCGTGATACGCTGGACGGCCTCCAGATCAAAGGTAAATTCTGCCATACGCTCAGTCTGCCTTTCCTGTCGTCGGTGTCGTAGCGGACGGATCGTGATGTGCAGTGCCAGCCGCCATTGCTGGCTCTCCTGGCTTTGCTGGCTCAGGCCGTAGATGATCAAGTGACCCGGTATCATTAAAGGCAAGCAAGCGTGGGCCCATACGCTCAAAAGCAATGGCCGTTAAGGAAGCAGGATGAATAATCAGGCGCTGAAACAGATCTATATGCATACCAATATAGTGCGAGATGACCAGTTTGATCAAATCAGCGTGGGAAACGACGGCAAAGATCTGTTGGGCATGCTGTACACGGAGGGCATCTAAGGCAGCTACGGCACGCGTTTGTACCTCGAGCAATGTTTCTCCACCTGGAAAGCGCGTGCCACTCGGATAAAACTGCACCCCCGGCCATAACTCATGTTGCGACAACTCCTTCAACTCTCCCCCGGTCCACTCCCCATAACGTACTTCACCCAGATCCTCTACCACCTTAATCGTCAAATCTCGGGGCGCAGCAATCGCCTGCGCCGTTTCTAACGTTCGTTCCAATGGGCTACTATAGATGGCAGCAATCGGTAACGTCCCTAGACGTTCACTGAGTGCCTGTACTTGACTACGTCCGGCCTCATTCAGATGCACGCCGGGTGTCCAACCCGCCAGCCGTCCATGAACCCAATCGTTTGTCCCATGACGTATCAAGAGCAGTAGCGTCACATATCCTCCCTTCGTCAACCATGTCTTCATGATACCACAATCTATCGACATATCCACTCAGTATTAAACATCTTGACCCGAAGACTGGCGTTCGTCAAATACCGCCATGACCACCGGTTCAATTCCTGAACGCAACCAGAAAGTGCCTGGTGAGCAAAATTGTACAGAAATCCAGCAATACTGGCTATGCCCAGAACCCTGTGAAGCGCCCGATAGACCCGGCAATCTCCCTGTTCTGAATATCAAAAAAAGCTTTGTGAAGGGATATCAGTAGATTACAACTATCATCCGTACCTCACAATGTTCTCCTTGTAGGGTGAGAACTTTTTATCTAAAAGCAAATCACCTATTGACAAACTTTATTGACTTCTATATAATAGCTACATCACTGATTGGAGAGTTACACCCAAGACAACACGATGAACTGGAAAGGCCGTTAATAGCCAGGAATGGAACAGAGGGCATGTCATGTTGTGATCGGTGTTCTTCTTTCAGTGAATATGGTTCCAGGATTTTATCGACATACAGAAAAAGAAGCAGGCAGTTAAAGTATGTGCGTTGTGTACATACTGGCGTTCATCCATAACTGTAACCTCTTTTTCTATCAACCTTATTGTGGTATTTTGTTTGTGTCCTGCGGATAGTATTTGTACTATGAGGAGTTTTAATCCATGGCAACGGAAATACGTGACGAAGACGATTTGGTACCACCGAAGTGGCGTTCACTGTTCAACAACCAGGACTGGTTGATCCACGACATCGTCGTGAAGTCCATCTACGGCTTTCTGGTGATCGCGATTATGGCTCACATTCTATGCTTCGTCTGGCGGCCGTGGTTGGGACTAAATACGGTTGCTTCACTGCCCTGAGGTGCTCTGGTCATTGGCAGTTCAAGCCGACGTTTGTGATTGTGTACCTTTGTTTAAGCTGAAATAAGGGGTTTCTGTCATGGTTTCACGTAGTAATGTTCGGACGAATGCTATTGCCTTTAGCATCCTCGGTGTGGTTGTCGGGTTGCTCATTCATTTCATTGTACTGAGTTCACCTCGCTACAACTGGATCGATCCGGTGTTAGTCGAGCCAGAAGCACTGGTTAACACAATTGTTGCTGGCCTGTCCTGCTGTGGTTTGATGTAAGAGATCGTCGCTCAAGTTCAGCGGCATCCTTATAACACTGGTTGCAGCGCACACATCTTGAATACGGGTAGCCCTGTGCGCTCGTTTTTTATTTATACTGTTCGCTAACTATCAACTTCCATATATATCTGCGAAATCCCGGTTCAAACGGTTTTTTCTAGATGTGTATTCGTTCTGCGAATATGATCTGAAACCGGAAGATCCGGGTTTTTGTGTGTACATTGCTGCAAAACGCCAGCGAGCAGCAAGCTACCGTAGTGCTCAGTTCCAACGTGCCAGGGGCATCTGTTTGCACTCAGGACATTCCTCGCCACGACAACCAGGCACTCCGCCCAGGAGCCGCTTGAGGGCACGGCTCCAGCGTGCCTGAACGGAGCTGGCTACCCCTGGACTCCACCCGCCGTGCCCTCAAGCACGACCGGACGACACTCAGGACATTCCTCGCCACGACAACCAGGCACTCCGCCCAGGAACCACTGGCGGGCACAGCTCCGTGTGCCCGAACGGAGCTGGCTGCCCACTCAGGAGGCCCACACCCGTCACGCCCCCACAACTGGATAGATGCCATAGGGCATGTCCAGCGAGCCAGGAGCATCTGTCCCTACCCAGGGCGTGATGAGCCATAGAGACATCGCCTTGCAACTCTCGCACCGTCCTCCTGCTACGATGGACAAATAGACAATCGGGTAGAGCAAACAGCAGCAGCTATGGGTAAGCGTTTCACTGAAATTGCAAATAGTGCTGTTTCCAGCTACGATCATCGGGACGCAAAAAGTACCTACCAGGCAAAAAATCCCCAAAATCCAGAAATTTCAGGAGCAGCGGAATGTAGATTTTTCCCCTATTTGGAACCCGATCACCCCTGCACTGATTTACCAAATATGGCTTTAGAATAACCTTTTCTGTAACTTCTGGTAACCGGGATGTTCCTGACCAATGGTAAGAACAGGCAAAAAAGTTTTTGCGCAAAAGCAAAATTGACTATTGACAAACTTTATTGACTCCTATATAATGGCCTTAACACTGATTGAGGATTAAACAACGACGACACAAGCGGCACCAACTGCTGATACTGGCACAGAGTGGGGTGTAGAGGGTGTACGTCAACAAGCTTAATTCTCACGCATATGAGGTCTCAGGATCTATAAAGCCGGTTTTCTTCAGGTGTAGTGTTGTACTATGGGGAGGTTTATCCATGCGTGACGAAGATGATTTGGTACCACCGAAGTGGCGTTCACTGTTCAACAACCAGGACTGGTTGATCCACGACATCGTTGTGAAGTCCATCTATGGCTTTCTGGTCATCGCGATTATGGCTCACATCCTGTGCTTCATCTGGCGGCCGTGGTTAGGGTTGAATACTGTAGCATCGTTGCCGTAAGAAGGAGGAGTGTGTATTATGGTTTCACGTAGTAATGTTCGGACGAATGCTATCGTTTTTAGCATCCTTGGCGTAGTGATTGGTCTGCTTATTCACTTTATCACCCTTAGCTCGCCCCGCTTCAACTGGATCGATCCAGTGTTAGTCGAGCCAGAAGCCCTGATTAACACAATTGTTGCTGGCCTGTCCTGCTGTGGTATGATCTAAACGAACGATAGTTACTCGTGTGTGTAGACACCGTACAACCGCCAGCAGGACGTGCTGGCGGTTGCGTGTTTTTCACCAGGATACGCAAGTCTTTGCACGGTCATCTGTATTGACTCAAATGAATAGTTGGATGTATAATAAGCAAAAGCTCAGAACCGTAGGCGCGTCAAGGTCTGGTGTGCTACGCAATCTATCAACGGCTTGTAGCGCGTAGATGATTGTGCAGGTGTAGAGGCGATGTCGTATCGGATGGCTGAAATGTGTGTACCTTCACTCCACCATTGGTTAATCTGTGGTAGAGGCGGCATGACCACCAGGATAAGATAATGGGTGAGTCAGCGCTGCTTTCTAACCTGGAATTGAGGAGACTTGCATATGCAAGAGCAACAAGGGCCAAGTGATCGTCAAATTGCGGTCTTTATCTCGATAGTTGTCGGCGCAATTGTGGCAATCATTACAACGGCAACATTTTATTGGATTTACGAGCTTGCGAGCGGTCCTGAACGACGGGCAGCCGCTATTGCGGCCGCAGCCCCCTATGATCTCAGCAACGAAGTGAAACGTATTGTGAACGCTGCCCCCAATCGAGTTCCAGAAGGCGATAACCGTCAGGTCTGGATGGGTGCAGAGGCCTGGCAGGCAGGTGTGCAGGCTGGTCAGGAGTATATTGCCCAGTATCCGCAGCCACAAAATGTGCAGATCTTGCGCAATATGACCTCTGCTCAGATCTGGGTCTATATGCAACAGTATGTGTCGGGCGCACTGGGTGTAGGGTGCCAGTATTGCCACGATATTAACAACTTTGCAGCGGATGCTTATCCACAAAAGATATCGGGACGCTTGATGCTGCTCCTGGTAAACGACATCAATGCGAACTTTATCGTAAATCTGCCAGGCTGGCAGAACAACTATGTCCAGTGTGCAACATGCCACTATGGGCAACCGGTGAACATGCCTGCGTGGGGGCCGGAATTTGAACGCATGAATCAGCCCATTCGCGTCAATGTAACCCCAATAGATGAAAATGGGCGGGTGATTCTCAATGAAGCTGATAAGCCCGCCGAGCTACGGGGTCTCGTGCCGCTTGAGGAAGCTATCCTGTACAAAGTGTTCAACTATAAAGTCTGGGCACCGTACGATCCGACTGATCCTACCAGTGGTCGAGGGACACTGGCCGTGACCTATGAGGACGATGAGCGGCGTGGCCCGTCTCAGGATCAGGTCAACATCAGCCAGGGTGCAATGAACTATATGGGCTGGTCGATTGGTCAGGGATGTACGTACTGTCATAACTCGCGCAATTTCTATGCCTACGAAGAGACCGTTCCTGGCAACCTGCCTTCTCCAGAATATGCAGTCAAACGGCTTAAGACCCAGCGTATGCTGTTGTTGACAACCTGGATGGCCGAGAACTGGTCGCGCTATAACATTATTCCGAAAGATATACCGGTTCAGGGCGAAGGGCCGTTGCTAGTCAACCAGCAATATCTGAAGCAGTACAATGGTCAATACTTTGCAATCCCTGGTTGCTATACTTGCCATCAAGGCAATGCTATTCCTCGAGCAGCCATTAATGCGGATGCGGTACCAGAGGGCGATGCGGGTGTTTCTATCTTCCCGCCCGCAATTCGTGGTCAATAGGGGTTCCGTCTAACTCATTGCGAGAGAGTCGGTTGTATAATGATTGCTGGTGTTGTGCAACGATATTCGGGTTAGTATTAACCTGACTATACGTTACAAGATAAACTGGCAACAGATGTACAACCGACTTCTGTTTGTATTTCCTAAAGGAGGGTTGCTGATGGATCTCCGCGAAGGGCCAGTTGCCGCACCGTCGGCTACGTCACAGGCTGCATCGCCTGTTGCAGGTGCTGGTATGTTGATTCGTCGTACCATTATGCTGATGAAGCCCGTCACCTGGTTTGCTGCATCATGGGCCTTCATGTGTGGTGCGATCGCCAGTGGTGCACTGGGCTGGTCGGTTGACTCAATTAGTCGTTTACTGATCGGTATGATCATGGCTGGCCCCATCTTATGCGGGTTATCTCAGATTGTCAATGACTACTGTGACCGTGAAGTCGATGCGATTAACGAACCTCAACGACTTATTCCATCAGGACTGGTCAGTGTGCGGCATGTGTTGATCACGACCATTGTGCTCACATGGATCGGCTGTGGCATTGCGCTCTGGATGGGGCGTGAAGTGGCTCTCTTTGTTGGTATTGGCTTCCTCTTTGCGCTCGCCTATAGCATGAAACCGATACGGGCCAAGCGGAATGGCTGGATTGGCAACGCACTGGTGTCCTTCTCCTATGAAGGTCTGGCATGGGTTGCCGGTCATGCAGCGCTGGCGGCTCTGTCCTGGCAAAGTGCGCTCATCGCGGTGTTCTATTCCATCGGGGCCCATGGGATTATGACCGTCAATGATTTTAAGAGTATGACGGGTGATATACGGATGGGTATTCGCAGCATTCCGGTACAATATGGTACCGCAAAAGCGGCATGGCTGGTCGTATGGACAATGGCCATTGCGCAGATTGCGGTTATAATAGCGTTAGCAGTATGGGGCCATTGGATCGCTGCCGGTGTTGTGTTGCTGCTGTTGCTGATTCAGGGTGTGCCCTATGTACGTTTTATCCGTGACCCGGAAAATAATGCGGTATTCTTTAACGCGACCGCGATCATGCTCTATGTGTGGGGTATGCTCGCAGCGGCTATTGGTCTGGCTGGATAGGAGGTTCGCATGGCCCAACGTGTGCTGGTTGTTGGTGCCTCGGTCGGCGGGGCAACAGCGGCAACAACGCTCTGTGCAGCGGGAATTGAAACGGTAATGCTGGAGCGTGAACTGGTGAAGGCAAAACCGTGTGGTGGCGCAGTTCCACCGGCTGCATTCCACGAGTTTGATATTCCCCAACACTTGATTGATCGCAAGATCCATAACTGTCTGGTGGTTTCGCCCAGCGATCAACAAGCCCATGTGCCCGTTGCAGGCAGTAATCCCGGCACTGATGACTATGTGGCGATGGTGCGGCGTGAAGTTTTTGATCATTTTTTGCGTGAACGGGCCCAGGAACGTGGCGCTACATTGATCCAGGGTACCCTGACAGGCTTGCAGGTACACGCTACGGGCGTGGAAGCGGTGTATCAAGACCCGGAAGGCCAGGAGCAACGGTTGCGCGCCGATGTGGTGATCGGTGCCGACGGTGCCTATTCCTCAACGGCACGTTTGCTCGGACTGGCACCACCGCCACGTGCAGTAGCTATTCAAGAACGTATTGCGTTGCCACCCGCACAGATGGCACGCTGGGAAGATACGGCGGATCTCTATTTAGGGCATGAGGTCAGCCCCGATCTCTATGCATGGGCTTTTCCCAAGCGCGATCATATTGCGGTCGGTGTCGGTGTTGGCCCGGCACATACCAGAGGGATTAAGCAGTACCTGGAGAATTTCAAGCAACGCCTGGGCAGCGCCCTTGATGGTGGCAAGCTGCTGCTACGCGAAGCCCACGCGCTTCCGATGGATCCGCGCAAGCATATGGCGTTTGATCGAGTGATGCTGGTTGGCGATGCGGCAGGACTGGTGGTGCATACTTCTGGTGAAGGGATTTACTGGGCGATGAAGAGCGGGGAAATGGCCGCCCAGACCCTGGTACAATACCTTGATGCTCCCAGCGCTGCAAACTTGCGCACCTATGAGAAGCAGTGGTGGCGGCGCTATGGCAGCATGTATACCTTCTTGCGCTTCTTGCAGGCCTGGGGCTATGGCAATGAGCGCCAGATGGAAGTGTTTACCGAAATGTGCCGTAACAAGGACGTGCAGCGCCTGACATTTGATAGCTATATGCATAAGCGGATGGCTCCCGCGCCCTGGAAGGCCCAGCTGGGCATGACCCGTGATATTCTGGTCAGTCAGATGCGTAACTATGTGTGGCGGCGTCCCTCACAACGGCGTAATATGTTACCGGCGTCTTGAAAATACCATCGATATCATCCTCGACGCGCATATGCTGGTTTTTTGTAGGGGTGGGATGTGGTATACTGCGTCCCACCCTTTGTTGCCGGAACGCTATCAATATCCTTCAGGAACACGATAGCGCTCCAGGTTCTGAAACAGTGTCGTATTGGCCTCAAAGCGTAACGGCACCACACCGAGCGGGCCATTACGATGCTTGGCAATATGGATCTCGGCAATGCCTTTCTTGTCGGTTTCTTTATCATACAAATCTTCGCGATAAATGAACATCACAATGTCGGCATCCTGTTCAATCGAGTTGTGAACGATAAAATCATTCGCAACAAAATTATGATGTATATCAACCGTCAGGTCATACACATCAGCAACGCCATCGAATTCAATCGCAACAATGGTATCCCAGTATACCTCAGCCCTTCCGGTTTTCCCCGCCGCAAGGGTCGGATAGAGGGGTGGGGGCTGGTTCGCGTGGCCCCTTGTTCTGAGAGACACCGGATACCACAGTTGTTTGTAAGCCATACGTGATAGGACGGTCGTCCCAGACACTGTTAAGGCAAGATGATCAACCGCTTCTGCACGGGTGCCATCTTGCGTCGTGTTGTAAATCGGCTGACATGATAAGATACATCTGTTACCAATCCAATAACCAGCGTATGTTTGTTCTGGCCGAACGAGTGTCGTGGACGATGAACCAGGAAGCTGACGAAGCAGGGCGATGCGCTCGCTCGATTCCAATTCGTCAAGCCGTTTCCAGCCATGGATCGTCAGAAACTGGTGGTTGGCGGTTGCTCGAATGGCCCGCCCGGTTCTCGTCTTTATCCAGTAGACTGGTTTGTGCCCGGTCGCAAAAGCCTTCAACACAGGTGCTGGTTCGACGTACCACGACTCCATATTCAGTGCCAGTACATTGAATCCACGAGTTCCAACCAGTTCATCCATCCGTCGATAGATTCCTTCATCGGGCAGATACACCCGTGTGTCACCAGTAAGACAGCCAGACTCACGCAGATCACTCAATACCGGCACATGGTTTATACGCCCCTCAACCGCGCGCGAGAGCTGGCTCAACGCGATCACGGGCACATTTAACTCACGCGCCAGCGCCTTCAGCCCTCGGCTAATCTCACTAACTTCCTGTACCCGATTGTCTGTACGTCGGCCTTGCATGAGTTGCAGATAATCAATAATCAGCAGACTGATGCCGGCTTCAGCATGCAGGCGCCGCGCCTTGCTGCGCACATCCATAATGCTCAATCCAGGTGTATCTTCAATATAAATGGGAGCAGCAGACAAAATACCCATCGCATCCATCACTGCCTGGAGGTCGTGATCGCGTATATTGCCCGTTCGTAGCCGCTGCGTGTCGATACCCGTATGCATAGCGATCATCCGTTGTACCAGTTGCTCCCGGCTCATCTCCAGGCTAAAGATACCGACCGTGTTGTGCTTGAGCCCCACATGATAGGCAATACTGAGTGCCAGGCTCGTTTTACCAACACTCGGTCGTGCCGCCAGAATGATAAGATCCGATGCCTGCAGGCCACCCGTAATCTCATCCAGATCGCGATAGCCCGTTGGTAACCCTCCGACCTCGCCACGATGTTCGTTCAGATAGTTGATCTGTTCAAAATACTCATCAACGACTTTGCCGATATGGACAAAATCCTGGCCGATGCGGCGTTGGGAAACCGCAAACAGTTCAGCCTCTGCCTTGTCGAGCGTGGTTTCTAACTCTTCTTCTTCCTGATAGCCCAGACGGGCAATCTTGCCGCCCGTTTCGATCAAACGTCGCAAGATAGCAGTCCGTTCGACAATCCGGGCATAATACTCCACGTGTACGGCCGTCGGTACCTCAGCCACCAGTTCACCAAGATACATGATCCCGCCCACTAGGTCGAGGCGGTCATTGCGGCGCAATTCATCCGCAATTGTTGAAAGATCTGGTGGAACGCGCCGATTGTAGCATGCCAGCATCGCCCCATAGATCCAGGCATGCTTCTCCAGATAGAAATAATCGGCCGGCAACCACGGGGCAATCGCAATAATGGCATCGCGTTCCAACATCACCGAACCGAGAACGGCCCGTTCAGCGTTAATATCCGCGGGTAAGGATCGCTCCATGCAGTTTATCCACAGCTTACGAGCGTTAATCCGCTCATCATCCAGAGGTTATCCACAACCAGTCTCAAAAATAACAATGTGCCTGTGGCATAATGCCAGGCACATTGCGCAGCGCTCGTCTCCTTTGATTCATTTACAGGCGGTACGCAGTCACGTGAACCGCCTGATCCATATGAATGATGATGATGTGTATCAGCTAACTCGTCGCCGATGGTTCAGGCTGCGGAGGCAGTTTGGAACCAGGAAGAGACGACTCACTCTCCAGTGACTCAACAACCACATTCACCAGTGGTTCCAGATTGAAGCCCAATCGTATCTTGACCGGGTATACGCCGATACGCTTGATCGGATCATCAAGATCGATTTTGCGGCGATCCACGTCGATCCCCAGTTGTTCCTGCAATTTCGCAGCAACATCCGCATTTGTGACCGAACCATAGAGCCGATCCAACTCACCAGCACGCACCACAAACCGCAGTGTCGTGCCACTAATACGATCTGCCAATGCTTCTGCATTACGTCGGGCTATTTCAGCGCGCCGCCGTTCGGCCTTGAGGCGTTCCTCTGCCTGACGCACCTGACCACGAGTCGCCAGTACGGCCAGACCTTTGGGGATCAGATAATTGCGGCCAAAACCACCAGCTACGTCTTTAATATCGCCAGCTCGTCCCAGTTTCTCAACATCTTGAACGAGCAATACCTTCATTTTGGCACTCACGCTTTATGCTCCTTGTCACTTTCTCCGGTTTTATCGGCTTGTAATGATACCATAGGCAAACGAAGATCGTCAATGACAGGGATAATGAGGGTGGCTTGAGTCCCAGGTTCTCCGTGCCTGCCGCAGTGGAGACGCTCTTTCAGGCTGCCGCAGGTGCAAAAGACGTCTGGTTCATACGCCTGCATACCTCGTGTGAATCACAAATGTGATACAAACCCTAATCTACGTTATAATAGATTAGCATCATCCTGATAACAGTCTATGCGTGTGTCGCTGGCATGGTACTGGCGATGTCAACGATGTATCTTTATACTCTAGCGCGGACGGGCAAAAGGTGATAGACACACCAGCATCTCTGGCATGGATTCGGTCTATGCGCAAAAGTGTCGATCGCACTGTGATATACTTTGCAGGAATTCGGTCATGTCAAATCTACGCTTTGATTGGCGCTGGGTGGCGCTGATCGTTATGGTGGCCGCTATTGCGAATGGAACACGGTTACCCTGGCCAATACTCTCGGCTGTGTTTACCGGCGGTGGTGGGTATTTGCTCTACCTGGGGTGGCAGATGTGGAGTGGTGACAGTATTAGTTCCCGCCGGGTAACGTACTGGCGTGGGCAACGCATCGAGACCTCGACCAGACAACGAATGAGTATACCCCCATTACGTGCCGTGGTTCCTGCCCTGCCGTACCTGTTGATTGGCCTGGCACTCGTCGTAGCCGGGGTATCTCTTGTGTTGCGACAGTTCGGTATCCAGGTTCTATGACATGTCTCAGAGAGCCAGGATATCCAGACTCTCTGAGACAAGAGAAGAGAGGAGAAGGAGATGACCTAAGTATAACACCTTCAGCGGCTGATGTTTGTACGCTAGATCACATGATTCATAACATTCTTTTTAATAGAACAAACCTCGTTTAAGCAACACGCCTGAACCACAGAGATTAGGTCGTGTGCTTCCCGCTATGAGAAGCGCTCGTGGCTGATCCCTGGGAATATATACCGTAACAGTGTCCTTATCTATGCATGACACTAGTGATCGTTGCCATAACCTGGTATTATATCAGGCGGATGGATTAGTATGTAGAGTGGCGAACCCTGGTAGTTTAAGATTATTACAACGGAGAGGCTTTGATATATGGCAGCGCGTAGCCTTCTCACACGCAAACGTCTGCTATCTGAACGGCAAGAAATATTACACACCGAACTGCGGGCGTTGCTTGAGCGTCTCGCTGCAGCGTTGGAGCGCTTTGGGGATATAGCGCCTGCTGACGCGCGTGCGTTACGAAATGCCCTTGAACATCTCGATGAACTGTTTTTGCTGGTGATCGTCGGCGAGTTCAATTCGGGGAAGTCAACCTTCATTAACGCCTTGCTCGGTGCGCGTGTTTTGCCCGAAGGTGTTACTCCAACGACCGATCAGATAACGTTGTTGCGTTATGGCGATCAGCCTCAAGATAATTTACGGGAGGCTTTTCTGCTTGAGCGCAGCTACCCTGCCGATGTGTTACGGCAATTGACGATTGTAGATACCCCTGGTACGAACGCGGTTATTCGGCGTCATGAGGAGCTTACCCGTGACTTTATTCCCCGTGCGGATCTTGTTCTCTTCATGACCTCAGCCGATCGTCCCTTTACTGAGAGTGAACACGCATTTTTATCGATTATTCAGGAGTGGGGCAAGAAAATTGTCCTGATCTTGAACAAGATTGATATCCTGGAGGATACCGAACTTGAGCAAGTCCTGGAGTTTGTGCGTAATAATGCGCGGGACGTCTTGTCCACCACGCCAGAAGTCTTTCCAGTCTCGGCCCGGCTTGCGCTTCGTTCACGCATTAGTGACTCGTATGGTAGCCAGTGGGAAGCGAGTCAGTTTTCAGAAGTAGAACGCTTCATTCTCGAAACACTTGATGAAGAAATGCGTGTGCGTCTTAAGCTGCTCTCTCCGCTTGGTGTCGGGGAACATCTGGCCCAGATGTATCTGACATTGACCGATAATCGCCTGGCTACGCTGCGCGAGGATTTTACCACCCTCAGTAATATTGACCAGCAACTGGATATGTTTCGTGATGACTTGAGTACCGATGTCCAGTATCATTTGAACGAAATTGATGCCATCCTGCTCGATTTGGAGAAGCGCGGGCTACGCTTCTTTGACGATATGATCCGCATCCACCGCTTGCCAGATCTCTTACGGTCAGAACATACACGCGCGAAATTTGAACAAGAGGTTGTAGGAGATGTCACGGTGCAGATTGAACAACGGGTGCAATCGCTCATTGACTGGATGGTCGAGAAAGATTTACGTCTGTGGCAAAGTACCACCGATTATATCAATCGGCGGCGTGTCTTACACAACCAGGATGGGATGATTGGTGAGGTCGGTGGTTCATTTGAGTACAATCGCGGTGCACTGCTCGAAACGGTGGGCCAGAAAGCGCGACTCATTGTCGCAGGCTATGACCGTGAGAAGGAGTCACAGTTACTGGCAGATGAAATTCGGGCGTCAGTGGCTGCCACTGCGATTACCGAGTTCGGCGCACTGGGCCTGGGTGCGTTGCTGCTGGCAGTGTTTCAGGGCATTTTATTTGATGTCACCGGTATCATTGCGGCCACTGTCGTGGCGATTGGCGGCTTCTATTTGCTTCCCGCCAAGCGGCGGCAGGCCAGGCGCACCTTTAGCAATCGGATCGATGAGTTACGGGCACAACTACGGCAAACCATCCAGCGCCAGTTTATCAGTGAAGTTGAGCAGTCACTGGCTCGCATCCGCGAGGCGATTGGTCCCTATACACGCTTTGTGCGAGCGCAACGGGAACAACTCACGGATCTGCAGCGAACATTTTCGGATATTGAAAGCGAACTTCATCGTCTCCGGGCAGATATTGAGTCATAGGAATCTGAAAGCCTGTCTGGAAAGCCATAATGTATAACAAGTCGTTCACACAGAGGCTGAACAAACGCAGCCAGACAAAAAAGTAAGGGGGATGGAAGCGAA
>DAOTWD010000064.1:0-12120 GCA_034435975.1 Chloroflexaceae bacterium
CGCACAAGGCGGCAAGCGCCGGTCGTATCGTCGTCCTGGTAGACCCACGGCAGACTTCCAAACGGTGCTCTTCTGGGTGCGGGCATGTCTTCGAGACGCTTTCATTCGCCGACCGATGGGGTGATTGTCCCCGTTGCGGCCTCTCGCTCGATAGCGATTACAACGCGGCCATCACCATTCTCAACCGGGGCGGACAGCTCCGTTGGTCGTTACGCTCGCCAGAAGGCGGGTTGGGCCAAGAAGCCGCGCGGCTTTAGCCCCTGCGGAGTGTCACACAGAGGAAACAAGAGAGCATCGTATGACATCAGAATCACAACCAATGACCATGAAACGCTATACCGCCTATGGATTGACCATTGAGTCCGCGATCGATCTGCCCGAGTTGACGCTCTTACCAGAGAGCGCATCGCTGACCCCGGACGTATGGATTCGCTATGGCCCTGTGCCAGAACATCTGGGAGCACCCGTAGCACGCGGTGTGGTATACCAAGCATGCCCAAACCAGTTTCTGCTCCGACTGGATGGGATTGCCCGGTACCTGGTTTTAGACGGACGTGACATTTATGTGGCCCCCGCAGAGACGAGTCACGATGATGATGTGCGCCTGTTTTTGCTCGGATCGGTGCTGGCTGCGTTGCTCCATCAACGGGGGATGCTCGTGCTACACGGAAGTGCAATCGTCACTGAAGACCATGCGGTGGTGTTTGTCGGGCCTTCGGGTGTGGGCAAATCTACACTGGCGGCTGCCTTATGCCAACGTGGTTACATGGTTATGGCCGACGATGTGTGTGCGCTCCAGATAGATACGCAGGGTGTACCGCTGGTGTATCCGTCCTTCCCACAACTGAAGCTGTGGGCGAACATGCTTGATCAACTTGGACAGGCAGATCGAACGTTGCGTAGAGTTCGTATGAACCTGGAAAAATATGCGTTCCCGCTGGACGATACTTTCTATGCGACTCCTTGTCCTTTACATACGATTTACCATTTGACCCTCCACAACAAACCAGATATTCTGTTGGAACAGATTACACAGATGAACAAGTTTCGCATCCTGCTGTCTAATACCTATCGACAACACTTTGTGCGTGGTCTGGGTATGCAAGCTACGCATTTTCAGCAGGTAACAACTGTGGCAAATCAAGTTAACGTCAAGCGTATTACCCGTCCGAGTGATGGCATGTTTCTGGAGGAACTTCTGGATCTTCTGATTGCTGATTTTGCTGTCTAAACTACAGGTGTGGCTCCGGTAGTAAGGTGACAATCATGGGTAAGATTATCTGGCTGGCTTCCTACCCTAAATCAGGCAATACCTGGTTACGCACCTTCCTGACCAATTTGTGGGGCAAGCAGGAAGAACCAGCCGACATCAATCAACTGGATGACAGGCCAATTGCCAGTTCGCGTTATCTGTTTGATGAAGCGATGGGCATTGAGGCATCGGATCTGACCGCTACCGAGATCGAGCTTTATCGGCCAGCGGTCTATGAACATATGACGACTACCAGTGAGCAGACGCTGTTTATGAAAACCCACGATGCCTATACCTACAATCAAGCCGGCCGTCCGCTGCTATCTAGATCGGCCACGCAGGGTGTCATCTACCTGATCCGCAATCCACTAGATGTGGCAATCTCCTATGCGCACCATTCCGCGATCACGTTGGACGAAGCGATCACCTGGATGGGCACTGCGAAGCAGTGTCTGTGTCGCTCGCGGCATGGGATCAGTAATCAGTTACGGCAACGGTTGCTCACCTGGAGCGAGCATGTTGTAAGCTGGATTGACGAGCCGAATTTGCCCCTACAGGTTGTGCGCTATGAAGACATGGTGGCCGATCCGGTTGCTACCTTTACCGCCATTGTGCGTTTTGCCGGGTTGCCGGACGACCCGCAACAGATTGAGCGGGCAATTGCCTTCTCGCGGTTCGAGGTGTTGCAGAGCCAGGAATATCAGCGTGGCTTTGGTGAAAAGCCGTTAGGGATGCAGTCTTTTTTTCGCCGGGGACAACCAGGTGAATGGCGTGAGAGGCTTAATCCAGCCCAGGTTCAGCAGATTATTCATGATCATGGGCCGGTCATGCGTCGTTTTGGCTATCTGGACGAACAGATGTTGCCGGTTGATCAGGCAGTGTGTTTCTCTGCTGACCAGAAGTAAGTGTTCACTCTTCATCATGGCGGGTGGGACGCCCGCGCTCACCCTGCTCCTGGGAGCGCGGGCAAGATGCCCTCGCGTGCCTGCTGGAGTGCGCCTGGCCCCCCCGCGGGGGGGCCAGGCGCATCCGCCGCTCGTCCCTCCCTCCTCAGCGGGGGGGAACGCCGGGCCGAGCGCACACCGCCCGGACGCTGAAGCGTCGGGCTACGATGCGAAGACCACCTACGGGGCCTATTAGCCCGCCTCGGCGGGCCTTGCTGCCGTGGTGTTTGCCCCCCCCAGCGGGGGCCACGCGGGGGATCCTGAAGCGTCGGGCTACTAGTCCCCGCTGACAGCAATCGCTCCGGGGTGTTGTCATGCTAAGCGTAGCGAAGCGGCTTGCGCAGCGCAGAATCGCACCTTCTGAACGAAGATCCTTCGCGCCGCACAGGATGCCAGGCGCGCCGCACAGGATGCCAGGCGCGCCGACGACGCCTGCGCTCCCCGGCGCAGAGGGCAGAGGGCGAGACGCCCTCCCGCCCCGGCGAGCATCTTGCCCTCGCGTGCCCGATGGAGTGTGCCTCGCTCTCGTGCCCAGGGGTGCGTGTTACCCCAAGGGTGAACAGTTACAGGTACAAATGGACTTGACTCCGGGTTGAAATGTGGTATATTATAACAGTACCGAATAGTATTGCCATACAGTCTAAAGACTCCCAGTCAACCGTTATTTACCTCAATAAATATAACAGACAGGTGGAACAGGCTTTTTATGGACGTAAAATCTACAGTCAGCCTGGATACAGTTGTACAACGAGCCGATGATATTATCGCCAGCGATATGGATGGCGAGACCGTTATGATGAGTCTGGAAAACAGTGCCTACTATGGCCTGGACACGATTGGTAGTCGGATCTGGGAGTTGATTGCCCTCCCTACCTCAGTTGCACAGGTGTGCAGTCTGCTCGTAACCGAGTTTGACGTAGCGCTGGAAACATGCCAGGCGGACGTTTTGGAATTGTTGAACCATCTGTACGCGGAAAAGTTGATCACCGTGATTCCTTAGAACTGAGCGAGTATTTTACACCAGAGTCCAACGAAATAACGCGACGAATGCCAAACAATGTACGCATCCTTAACGTCAACGTCCGATCGCGTTTGCTACGCCACCTGTGGTACGGTCAGCGTTTGTATGTGCGCTGGGCGCGACAGTCGTGGGTGAGGCGGGGCTTGCTGCTGGAGGCACTGTTCTGGCTAGCTCTGGCGCGGTTGCTGGTGCTGGCGGTTCCGTTTGGGAAACTGGTACCCCTGCTGGGTCGTCCAGTTACCACGCCACCAGTGCTGGTTGCGATGCGACCGGATCTGGCGCTGCAATTGGGATGGGCGGTGGCTACGATGAGCCGCTATACTCCCTGGCAGAGTACCTGTCTGGTGCAGTCGCTGGCAGCGCAGTGGATGTTGCGGCGGCGTGGCCTGGTCAGTGTGTTGTATCTCGGCCTGGCTCGTCATGTGACGCGTGAATTAGAGGCGCATGCCTGGTTGTGTCATGGGCCGGTGGTGGTTACCGGTGCCCAGGGTCGTGAGCGGTTTACGGTTATTTTCATGCTGACATCTGCCAGTGTGATATGAATGGGGAAAGTGTTGTACGGTATCTGTGTATCCTGGTGCTATATAGTCATCGTTGTCTGAGTAGTATTTGTTATTGAGAACCGACCCGGGAGTGGCACAGTCTATGAGTGCGATCTGCGGTGTGTTGAAGCTCAATGGGGCACCAGTCGTAGCCGACGAACTGGTCCCAATGATGGATGCCCTGGCGGTGTATGGCCCCGATGGCCAGGCTACCTGGCAGGCCGGGCCGGTTGCCCTGGGCCACCAGATGCTGTGGATCACACCTGAGTCGCGCAGTGAAGTTCTCCCCTGGTGCCATCCGCACCTCGACCTGGTGATTACGGCTGATGCGCGCATTGACAACCGTGATGAGCTGCTGGTAGCTTTGCGTATCCCCCCCGACGAGGGGGTTGGGATGCCCGACAGTCAGTTGATCCTGTATGCCTACGAAAAATGGGGCCAGGAGTGCCCGCAGCACCTGCTGGGTGACTTTGCCTTTGCTATCTGGGATGGCCGCACCCATATGCTGTTTTGTGCCCGCGATCAACTGGGGATCAAACCGTTCTATTATAGCTGGCACCCTGCATGCTTTGTCTTTGCCTCTGATATCCGCGGTGTGCTGGCCGGGCCAGGTGTGCCTACCCGTCCGAATATGGCGTTCATTGCCGCCTATTTCTACTACCCAATCTTTTTTCATCGTGAACAGACTTTTCTACAGGATGTGCAAAAATTGCCCCCCGCACACACGATGACGCTACGTGCAGGTGTGATTACCATGCAGCGCTACTGGCACTACGAAGATATACCAGCGCTGTCCCTCCCTGCTGATACCGCGTATGCGGAAATGTTGTGTGACCTGTTAACGCGGGCCGTGCATTGTCGGATGCGTTCAGCCTATCCGGTGGGGACACACCTGAGTGGAGGTCTCGATTCATCTACCATCACTGTACTGGCGGCACGATACCTGCGTGAACTGGGTCAGCAGCTTACATCCTTCTCCTGGTCACCACCATATACCGACACTGATCTCCCTTTTGAGCGACAAGACGAACGGAGGTTGGTGGAGATTGTCGCCAGACAGGAGCAGGTTGTGGTTATGTATACCGAGTTATTGGCAGACGATATTGTCTCCTGGTATACCCGTGATATTTTGACTAACCAGACAGTGAGTTCGCCACGCGAAGTAGTTGTTCGCAAGACAGCCACAAAACTGGGCATTCGGGTGCTGCTCTCTGGGTGGGGCTGTGATCAGGTGATTCTGCCGCCAGGTGGTAGTTATCTCGCGGAGTTGTTTTTACAGGGCCGCTGGCTTACGTTATGGCGTGAGTTTAATATGTTAACATGCGGTCGAAAATCGTACATCAAGTGGAGCCTGAAGCACCATATTTTGTTCCCACTGTTACCTGATGTAGTATGCCGATGGCAACAACCTGCTCTATTGCGTCCACAGTGGCCTGCTCTGTTGAGGCGCGATTGTGTTGAGCTATTCCAACGTAACCTGAAGCTCAGTGGTCTCTGTTTGCGCAGCTATCCTGGTGTGCGCAATAATCAGCTACAAGCACTGCGCTCAGGATTAGCAAGCCAACGCACAGAGGCATGGGCCATAGATGCTGCAGCAGATCATCTTGAGTATCGTTATCCTTTATTGGATCGGCGCATTATTGAGTTTGGCCTGGGATTGCCTGCCGATCAGCATTTTAAACATGGATGGGGTAGATATGTTGTCCGCCAGGCAGTTTCAACTATGCTTCCTTCCTCCATAAGTTGGATCAGAGCACTAACAGACGAACCATCGATCACTCACGCGAACAACCCTATTTATCAGCGTGCAAATCAAACGATGTTGCAGCGGATGCTCCATAAGGATGTGCCCTGTCGGACGCTCTATTGTCTCGATGAAGAGCGGTTGTATCAATGTCAATTAGAACAAACCATGTCACTATTATCGAAAGGATTTGCACGTGCCATCCAGTGTGAGTACATATCGCAATATCATGCTAAATGCTTTCATTAGCGCTATGTCGGGTCTAATTTCTGAAAGGAGTAGTCTAATGGAACACAAGGAACACAACGATCAAAAAACAGTCACTTCTATGGTAACATCGGTATCGACCAGGAAGGAATGGCATAAACCTGAGCTGAAAATATTACAGATGTCAAATACATTGACGGGAGTTCTACGACCTAATGAAGATGAGACACCAGCGGGGGGTATGTATGGTCCGACCACAGGTCCTAGTTCTTAGAAGAATTGGGCGGTTTAATGTACGATGTTGTGGCCTTTGGCCAGATGATCACCGATCCGGTGCGGATCGAATCCTACGTGAAAGCACTACGCGAGGCGGTACAACCGGGTTGTGTGGTGACTGATATTGGGAGCGGCACTGGCATTTTTGCCCTGCTGGCCTGTCAGTTCGGTGCGGGCCGGGTGTATGCGATTGAGCCAAACCCGGCCATTTATCTGGCACGACAACTGGCGGTAGCCAATGGCTATGCTGATCGGCTGACGGTTGTGCCGAAATTGTCGACTCAGGTAACGCTCGCCGAGCGTGCCGATGTGATTATCTCGGATATGCGAGGTAGTTTGCCCTGGTTCCAGCAACATCTGCCATCGATTGTGGATGCTCGCTGCCGCTTGCTCAAACCGGGTGGAGTGCTGATTCCCCAGCAGGATACTGTCTGGGTTGCAGTTGTCAGTGTATCGGAATTATATGCTCGCCATGTGACCAATCCCTGGATGCAGAACCAGTTTGGCCTGGATCTGCGTGCCGGGGCACGGTTGGTAGCCAATACTCCTATCAGTGGACGAGCAAAGCCAGAACAGATGCTCTCTGTACCGCAACCCGTGGCGACACTTGACTACCGCATTATTGAGAGTCCGAATATAACGGCTGAACTGATGCTGACGATTAATCAGTCTGGCATTGGGCATGGATGTTTGTTATGGTTTAGTACCATACTGGCAGGAGATATTGGTTTTTCCACCGGACCGGATCAACCGCGATCGGTTTATGGAAACATGTTCTTCCCCTGGCTTGCGCCGGTCGAACTGAGCGCGGGTAATACCGTACACATCATGATAGAGGGTACGCTCGTAAATGATCAGTACACCTGGCGCTGGTATACCCAAGTGTATGAAACTGGTCAACCGGAACGGACAAAGGCGAGTTTTAAGCAAGGCACGCTGCTTGGTCGTATCGTTACTCCTGATCAGATTCGTAAGGGCGATGATCGCCATATTCCAACGTTAAGCGAGGAGGGACAGGTCGATCAGTTTGTGCTGAGTTTGATGGATGGTACCCGATCACTCGACGCGATCACGACAGCGGTGATGGATCGGTTTCCGGGGCAGTTTTCTAACCGGAATGCGGCACGTGGACGGGTGGGAAAGCTAGTACAGCGGTATGGTACATAGATGTACTTGTTTGTAGGTCTAATCCCAACCACAGTACGAGCAGTGCTGGCACGGCGTTTGCCGTATTTGCCGCGTGCGCTGGCGCTGGTCTGGAACGCTGCTCGTTACTGGACAGTTGTATGGGCACTGCTGCTGGTGATCCAGGGACTGTTGCCGGTTGTCATGGTCTATTTGATGCGCCATCTGGTCGATAGCCTGGTGGTTGTGGTCAACCACGCTGATGATTGGCTGGTACTACAGCCGGCACTTATCCTTATGTCTGTGCTGGCCGCAGTGCTGCTGCTCACAACAATGCTGGGTCGGGTGATGCATCTCGTCAGTACCATCCAGTCTGAATTGGTACAGGATTACATTACCAATCTGCTGCACGCAAAGGCACTGGCCCTCGATCTAGCGTTTTACGAACTGCCCGCCGAACGTGATCGCTTTCAGCGGGCCACCCAGGAAGCACGAACACAGCCAGTGAGCCTGCTCAACAACAGTGGTACCTTGTTGCAGCATACGCTGACTCTGGTAGGATTAACCACGATACTCGCATCCTATGCGTTCTGGCTACCGCTGGTACTGTTGGTGAGTGTGCTACCGGTCTTCTATGTTGCTGTGCGGCATACACAGCAGGAATACCGCTGGCGGTACCAGACGACTGAGGATAACCGCCGCCTGAACTACTACGATATTTATCTCACCTATCAGATGGCTGCGGCCGAGATGCGCCTGTTCGATCTGGGATCGTACTTTCGTCAGAACTATCAGTTGCTCCGGGCGCGGCTTCGCCGCGAACGGTTATCGCTTCTCCAGCACCATCTGGTTGGTGAACTGGTGACACAGACGATTGCGCTGGGTGGGGTGGGAGCCACTTTGTTCTGGATGTTTGGACATCTGCTACAGGGTCTGGTGAGCCTGGGTGACCTGACGCTGTTTTATCAGACGTTCAACCGTGGACAGGGCTTGATGAACACGTTGCTGGGCAGTTTGAACCAGATGTATCGTAACAGTTTGTTCCTGGAAGACCTGTTTACCTTTCTGGATCAAGCGCCGCATATTGTGGCCCCGCTGCACCCCACGCCATTGCCAGCAGCGATGCGCGATGCGCTACGCTTCGAGCAGGTGACATTTTACTACCCCAACAGCGATCGGGCGGCTTTATGCGATTTTAGTCTGACCATTCCAGCCGGGCAAATAGTGGCGATTGTGGGGGTTAATGGCGCCGGTAAATCGACGCTGGTCAAGCTGTTATGCCGCTTCTTTGATCCGACTCGAGGTCGCATTACGTTGGATGGGATCGATTTGCGCACCGTTGATCCCACTGAGCTATGGCGACTGATCACGGTGCTATTTCAAGAGCCGGTGCATTATCATGAAACGGCAGCGCAGAACATTGCCTTTGGTAATTTGCATGCCGGGCACGGGCGGGTGGAGATTGAAGCTGCGGCTCGGGCCAGCGGCGCCGATGTGCCGATCGCACGTCTATCTGATGGCTATGATACCGTATTAAGCAAGTGGTTTGGGCAGACCGAACTGAGTGTGGGGGAGTGGCAGAGAGTGGCACTGGCGCGTGCCTTTTTGCGTCGGGCCAGTATTGTGGTGTTGGATGAGCCAACCAGTGCGATGGATTCCTGGGCGGAAACTGAATGGATGGCCCGATTACGACAACTGGTGGCCGGGCAAACAACGATTATGATCACCCATCGCTTTACGACGGCGATGCAGGCCGATGTGATCTATGTTATGGAAGCTGGACGGATTGTCGAGTCTGGTACACATGCCGAGTTGCTGGCGCTGAACGGCTGCTATGCGCAGTCGTGGTGGGCACAGATGCGGGCCAGCAGTGCGTGCGTTGATACGCGAGATGTTCATACGGTGCCCGCACCGCTATGCGCACCGAAGGAAGCATGAAATCGACCGTAATCCCGCTCGTCAGTCCGGAAATGGAACTGCTGCTCTGTTGTGTGCGCCCGACAATCACGCGCTCAACGAGCGAGCGTATGGCTGCGCTGGTGCAGGCAGGTTTGGATTGGGATCGCGTCGTCTATCTTGCTACGGAGCATGCGGTGAAACCACTGCTCTACTGGCGCTTGAAGACGGTTTTGCCGCATAGCGTGCCTGCACTCGTATTGCTGCAACTGCACGACGACTTTGTTGCTAATTCACGGTGGAACGTTTTTCTCATGCGCAAACTCCTGCTGCTTCTGGAGTTGTTCGCTACCCATGACATAAGGGTATTGCCGTTTAAGGGGCCGATCTTAGCTGCAACCGTTTACAAAAACCTGGCATTGCGGCGATCAGGCGATCTCGATATTGTGGTTCATGCGCATGATGCCGCACGAGCACAAGCACTGTTATTGGAACAAGGGTATGAGTTGCAGCAAGGGTTGTCCCAACCGCTTCCACCATTCGCCCTGAAGGATGCTTACCACCATGGCTTTGTGGGCGACTCGGTCTACATTGAACTGCACTGGGCATTCATTGATCGCCTTCATGCTCTGTCACTGACACTTGATGCTATGACTGCACGGTGTAGCGCGGTATGTGTAGCGAGTAAACCGGTTCTTGTATTTGCCCCAGAGGATTTGCTGCTGCTGCTGTGTGTGCATGGCATGAAGCACTACTGGGAGCGGTTAAGCTGGGTGACTGATATCGCTTGGTTGCTGGCAACAACGCCGGATCTCGATTGGGCGCGGGTATTTGCGTATAGCGACCAGTTCCATGTCACGCGAATAGTCCTGATCGGTTTGTCGCTGACCTATCATTTACTCGGTACCAATCTGCCAGATGTGGTTATCCGTCGTATGGAGCAAGATCGGTATCTGCCACCCCTCACTGCTCAGATACAGGAACGTCTGGTTGCGGCAGTGCGCCGACCGTCAGGTCTAAAAAAATATTCACTTTACATGCTAGCGCGCGAGCGGACGCAGGATCAACTCATCTATCTCTATCATAGTTTGCGAGCATTGCTGGCGTTTAGCGTGACACCGAATGACCACGATTTTACTTTCTTGCCACTGCCTAAATCGCTGGCGTTGCTCTACTATCTGGTACGCCCGATCCGAGTCGTGTACGAGTACCGCCGTCTGGTGGATCAGGCACGGCGATGGTGCAACCGCTAAGCAGTATGAAATGCTTTGTTGTCGGCGGGCCTCGCTGCCGCATTGCTCGCCCGTCTCCTCCCAGCGGGGCCTGTCCTTCCTCCCCCCCCCAGCAGGGGGGGCAAAGGGGGCACGGAGGGCGAGACGTCCTCCCTCCCAGGTACAAGGGGGCACGGAGAGCGAGACGCCCTCCCTCCCAGGTACAGAGCGCGGGCATCTTGCCCTCGCGTGTTCGATAGAGCGCGCCTGTCCCCCCAGCGCGGGGAGCCAGGAGGGGACGCGCCAGGCGGGCCGACGCCCATCCCGCCTCACGGGGGAGGCGAGAGGCGTCGCGTACCTCCTATCTTATAACCGGACATACGTGGTTATTCTGGATCCGGTTAAAAACCTGGACTGGTGGTACAATTGAAAAAACCTGAACTAATGGGACTACCCATCCGCATCAGTCTGCTGGTAGTTCCCTTGATGGCACATATACGTAAGCAGGGTGTGGGGAACAACACAGACATACGTCCTGCATAGGAAGAAACCGTCATGGAGGTGAAACATGAGTACCACCATTACCCTCCCGGCGCATCTCGTAGCGCAACTCCAGGAGCGAGCTACGATTGAGCATCGTTCTGTTGAAGCTCTGGCGATAGCATATATTACAACCGGGTTGCTTGAGACCATGGCACTCTCAGATGCACCCCGGTCAGATCCCAGAGAGGATGATCCTGAGTTATGTGCTGTCGTCGCACGCATAAAAGCCTTACCACCCAATCCGGCAAGCATCATTGCAGCGCAAGGCAACCTTGCTCCCGTCTTGCGTGTACTTGAGGCTACACCGGATGATACCTCTGACTTGAACGTAGAGATCGCAGCCCTGCAGTCTGCTGAAGAAGAACTGCGTGTACTGAATCGGGCTGATGATCTTGCCGAAGGTCGGGGATAGTTCATGAACGCATATTTGCTTGATACCAACCATGTCTCACCGCTGGTGACATTGCATCATCCTCTACGCCAGTGTGTTCTGACTGCCCTTGAAGCGGGTGATAGCTTTGCAATCAATGTGTTGATTCTTGCAGAAACGCTCTATGGAATCAGTATTGTCCCTCGTAGCAAGCAGAATCGGGTAGTCTGGACACAACTGCAATCGCAATTCAGTTGTTATTTGTTTGATGTTAACGACGTTGTCAGTGCCGTAGAGCTTCAGGTGAGTCTGAGAAAGAAAGGTCGTCAACTTGCAACTATTGATGCTCTGATTGCGGTTACAGCTTTGCGCTATGATTTGATTTTGCTCACAAGTGATGGGGATTTTGAAGTTGTACCTGATCTTCGTCTGGAGTGCTGGTTGTAGTAATGAGTGTATGGGTGGTTTGTATATCAGCCAGCCCTTTTACGCACGAAGTATCTTCATTCATAGTTGCATGCATGGTCGTATTCGTGGACGGTTGCTCCGACCATATTTGTGGAAGGCTACCCGTACAAAGGCCACCGACGGGGCCTATGCAGCCAGCCTGCCGCTCGGACGCTGAAGCGTCGGGCTACGATGCCAAGGCCCCCTGTGGGGCCTATTAGCCCGCGTCGGCGGGCGTTGCGCCCACGTTGCCCGCCACGCCGAACGCCGACTGTAAATCACCAGAGGACAGGTCGCATGCGTGGTTCTGCCTGATCATCAGCCATAACGCCAGTCTATGTGCAGCCGATCCCACCTGCTTGTGTTAACGCTATCAACCGGTATGTTGCTGGTTCTGTTGCGTTCCCTCTGGCTCCCCGCCGTGGGTGCGTTCCTGATCGTCCGTGACCCGCTGATGCGGGCTGACGCCATTGTGCCGCTGGCGGGTGGCCCGCACCGTGTGACGCGGGCGGCGCAGTTGTTCTTCGCCGGCTACGCACCCC
>DAOTWD010000065.1:0-32574 GCA_034435975.1 Chloroflexaceae bacterium
GCCCCCGCGCCGCGCCTCCGTGCCCCCGCGCCGCGCCCCCTTCACGGGCATCGCCCATCATTGGCGTTGGATGGAACCGGCTCGCCCGTGCCGCGCCCCGGAGGGACGCGCTACGTCGTCTTGCGCCCGTGCCCCACCCCGCCCCCGCGCCCCGGAGGGACGCGCTACCATGTCCCCGCGCCCCCGCGAGACGCGCTCCGGCGCCCCCGCGCCGCGCCCCCGCGCCCCCTTCACGGGCATCGCCCATCATTGGCGTTGGATGGAACCGGCTCGCCCGCGCCGCGCCCCGGAGGGACGCGCTACGCCCGCCCCCGCGCCCCCGCGGGACGCGCTCCGGCGCCCCCGCGCCGCGCCTCCGCACCCCCTTCACGGCCATTGCCCATCATTGGCGTTGGATGGAACCGGCTCGCCCGCGCCGCGCCCCGGAGGGACGCGCTACGCCTTGATAGGGAACAGGTGACAGGAAAGCGGCAACAGTGAGCAACACCAACCCGCCTGAGCATCCGTTCCCTGTTCCCTAAAGACGCCTCGCCACCTATAGTACCATATGCTACTCAGTATATCCGCTGTAGATGACGACCGGATGAATTGACGCCGGTACTACCTATCAGTACAATAGATCTATGCCTGATCTAACCTGTACGGCCATTCCTGATCTCGCAGCCTTTGAAGAACGGCTGAAGCATATCCCGCAATCTCCTGGCGTCTATTTGTGGAAGGACGCGCAGGGGCAGTTGCTCTATGTTGGCAAAAGTAAGAGCCTGCGCGACCGTATGCGCTCTTACTTCGGTGCGCCACGCGGCCTGACCACCAGAACGCGGCGCATGGTCAGCCAGATTGCCGACTTTGAGATTATTGTCACCCAGAGTGAACTGGAGGCACTGCTGCTAGAGATGAACCTGATCAAGCAGCATCGTCCGCGCTATAACATTTTGCTCAAGGACGACAAGAGCTACCCCTATATTAAGGTGACATTGCAGGACGATTGGCCGCGCCTCTTTACTACCCGCAAAGTATTGAATGATGGTGCCCGCTATTTTGGCCCTTATGCCAATGCCGGTTCGGTCTACCGCACGCTTGACCTGCTCAACCGCCTGTTTGCCTTCCGCCCGCCCTATGCATGCAAGGACGATAAGTTTATGCGCCACCGGCGAATGGGCAAGCCCTGCCTGTACCACGACATCAAGCGCTGTCTGGGGCCGTGTGTGCCGGGCCTGGTCGAGCGCGATGAGTACCGCTATGCCATCGAGTCGGCCTGCCGCTTTCTGCAGGGCAAGAGTGACCAGGTGGTGCGCGATCTGCGTCAGCGCATGGAACAGGCGGCGGAGGAACTGAACTTTGAGCGGGCAGCATACCTGCGCGACCAGTTGCGGGCAATTGAGAAGGTGCTGGAGAAACAGCAGGTGTTACGCACAGTAGACACCGATCAGGATGTGATTGCTTTTGCGCGCGAGGCTGATAGCGCGGTAGTACAGGTGCTGTTCATTCGCGGCGGCAAGCTGATCGGGGCCGAGCCATTTACGCTGCAAGGCACCGAGGAGGCGACCGATGCCGACCTGCTGGCCTCCTTTTTGACCCAGTTTTACGATAATGCACCAGACATTCCGCCCAACTTGCTGCTGGCCGACTACGTTGAGGAGCCGATGATTATTGAGCGCTGGTTGGCGCAGAAGGGCGGTCATCGCGTGGAATTGGAAGTGCCGCGCCGGGGAGAAAAGCGGCGACTGATCGAAATGGCGACTCAGAATGCGCAGCAGAAGTTGGAAGAACTGCGCCTGCAATGGCTAAACAGCGAGCAGCGAGCGGTGGCGGGTCTGAGCGAGTTGCGCGATCTGCTCAATTTGCCCGCCCTGCCGCAGCGTATTGAGTGCTACGATGTGTCCAACACCCAGGGCACTCTTTCGGTGGCGAGCATGGTCGTGTTTGAGCGCGGCGAGCCGGTGCCGCGGCTCTATCGACGCTTTAAGATCAAAACGGTCGAAGGGGCCAATGATGTGGCTTCGATCCGCGAGGTGCTACTCCGGCGCTTCAAGCGCGCAGCCGAGGCACTGGGCGAATCGGCCAGCGCCGAACTGTCCGAGTTGTCAGTGCCAGACGCATCCCAGGACGAGCCACTTGCAACAGAGGCAACGACCGAGAAGCAGCCCCACCAGCTAACGCCACAACACCTGGAACAGTGGGCCACACTGCCCGATCTGATCCTGATCGACGGTGGACGCGGGCAACTGAATGCCGCGCTGGAGGCACTGCAAGCTACGGGCTTTGCGCATATTCCGACCATCGGTGTAGCGAAGGGTGTTGATCGCAACCGCTTTGACCTGGTGCGGCCTGAGGTAGCCGAGGCACTGGTGCTGGCCCGCGACAGCCGCGCCTTGCACCTGGTACAGCGCATTGATGAGGAGGCGCACCGCTTTGCAATCACCTATCACCGCAAGCTACGCTCCAAAACCGCGCTGGCTTCACCGCTGGAAGACATACCCGGCATTGGCCCCCGGCGCAAGCGGGCATTGCTGAAGGCCTTCGGCTCGCTGGACAAGATCCGCCAGGCTACGGTGGAAGAACTGGCGGCTGTGCCAGGTATGACGCGCAAAGCTGCCGAGGAACTTAAGGGCATGCTGTAATCACCGCATCAGCGTGGGCCAGAGCGAGCCTCACGCTCCGGGCTGATCGCCTCAAAGCGGCGACGCATCCCTAGCGCAACCCCGATCGTCACAAAGTTCATGATCATCAGGCATGTCAGCGCCAGAAAAATGACTGAGGCACTCGGCAGGCGGCTTTGTGATTCGAGCGGCGGCTCGACACCCGGTTCCGCGCTATCGAGCCGTGCTGCCCCTTGCTGCTGACCCAGGCTGCGAAAGATGATCATCACTGGCATAGCCATCCAAGTCATAGGTAGCTCAACCGTCGTGGGTGGAGCCTGTGCCTGGATGCGCAACGTCGGCACGGACGCAATTGGCAGGGGCAGCACATAGGCCAGCGCCACTGCAGGCAGAACCACGCCGAGCATTACGAGCAACGTGCGCAACCGGCGCGTGAAAACACGCAACATACTTCCTGTCCTTCATCGCTGTTCATCTACGGTAGCCAGATTGCCCATTGATTAGCCGGAATGCTTCGGCGGCATTGCTTCGTCCTGTACCGGAGCGGTCGCTGCTGGCGGGCAGGTATCGCCCTCGCAGGCCACGACCCGCCCGCCTAACGCATGGCGATTACGCGCAATCCAGGCATACAGCGGGCGAGCCAGCATCATCATGCCAGGCATGCTCATGAGAGTGCCCAGACTGTACAGGGCAGGCAGCAGGAGCAGTGTCTGGCGCACAGCTTCCGCGCCGCGGTAGATCGTACCGTCTGGGGCCGCCAGGTGGATCTCGCGCTGTGCCGCTTCAGGCGTAATCGACGGGAACCGGGCACGTTGCGCCGGATCGTTGATGTCGGCCAGTACAATGCGCTGCTGCGTGTCATAGCGGGCTACCCATTGCATCTGTGCAGTACAGATGCGGCAAGTGCCATCATACAGCAAGGTATACGTATCAGTCATACCTCTTTCCTCGTTGTTCTGGGATTAGACATGGTGCAACGCTGCCTGACCTGTTGCAGCGATGCAGAAGCGCCTTCAGACGGTGAAGAGTACTAGAAACGACGAAAGTCATTACTACCGACAGACAAACGCCTCACCGGTCACCTCTCACCTAATGGTACCACAATTTTGCCCGCCTGCGTCTGTGTATGCAGCAGCGCCAGCGCCATAACGGTGGCCCAGGCAATAACCTTAAACTGGCCAGCGGACAGTGCCTGGACTACCTGCTCTGGTTGGAGCAGCAGCATCTCCTGCTCTTCCAGATCAGCCTCATGTGGGTCGCTCAACTGGCGCGCATCGCGTGCCAGGAAGAGATGCGCCACGCCCGCACCGCGATTGCCATCCACCGCATAGGAACCAAGATTAACCCACTCGCTGGCCTGATAGCCCGTTTCTTCCTGCAACTCGCGTCGCGCGGTTGCCAGTGGTTCTTCGCCCGGCTCCAGATACCCGCCGACCGGTGCCAGCGAGGTCTCTGGTATGGCATACTTCGTCTGCCGAAAGCACAAGAACATACCCTCTGTGGTCAGAACAGCAATATTAACGTAATCCGGGGTAATAATCCAGGGCCAGTCCTGGATTATACGTCCACCTGGTAATTCAATCGTATGTTGCTCAATTCTCAGATACTTGCTATGGTCAAAGATTGTCGAACGCGCCAGCGTCTTCCAGGATTGCATGCAAGGTTGCTCCTTTATGTACCTACCATGGTTGAATCGGCATCCATTCTAGCGGTCTGTGCTATGTGGCAACAATTGTCTAATCATCTATATTAGGATAGGGCTACGTCAAAATCCCACTGATCGACCGTACCGTGGGCGTAACCACCTCGGCTCTGGCGGGCAACGGCCACCACTGTTGCTATGCTCGTGGTCAACCACATTCACATTTGCATATATGGCGTATTGAGAAACGACGAACGTCGTTTCTGACGCTGTATCAACGACGAGCGTCATTCCTGCGTATCCTTACATCATCACGGTGGTCAACCACTAGCCCGCCTGCGTGGGCATCACAGCCTTTGCCCGTGACTTCAGTCACCGGGCTTTGCTTTGTTCGTCGACTCTGTTCATCGATACGAGCGCTCACCGCGTGGGCCACGCGCAGCAGCATAGCTGCCGTACTCTGTATGCCAGTCTCTCAACGACGGTGTGGACGGAAGATGAACCAGGTCATAACACCCAACCCGACAATACCAAGCATCCCGACTACCACCAGCACCCACTTCGCACCTGGCGGTGGTTCTGGTTCGGCGGCTGAGACGATCGGTTCGGCTTCAGCGGCACTGACTGCCTCTGGTCGAGATTGCAGCCCGTGCCGGTCAGGTGGCACGGCAGGTAACGCCAACGCCGCACTGCCTGCATCATCCGGTACTGCTGCTCCATCCGTAGGTGCTATCAGTATGTCAGCCGAGTCGGGTATAGGATCAACGGGTGGAACGCTATCCGCTCCTGATGGTGGGACTGAATGGAGCGGGGCCAGCCTCGGTTCGGATTCACTCTGTTCTGCCTGTGGTAGCACCAGTTCACCCTGAGGCATGGCTTCAAAAACAGTGACAACAGGCTGACCCAATAATAAGTAGACTGTGGTCACAGTAAGAGCCAGGACAAATGCGGTCAGCAAACTGCCCAGACGCATCCAGCCCACGAACAGTGGGCGCCGGGGACGCACCTGGGCCGGATCGAGCGTAAAGGAGCGGGGTAACACCACTGGTTGCATATTACGTAGCAGTGCAGTGGTGATACGCAACTCTTCTAACTCCGCTTGTAATGCACGATCAACCTGTAGCCGATCTTCAATCGCTTGCTGCTCGGCTGGTGTTACCTGGCGATCAAGGTAACTTGACAGTAATATCAGGTCATCATCTGTATACCGTGGTTGTGGCGATTTTTTCATTGTAAATCAGCTAGCAAACACATGAGTTATGCAATCACTCAACCCAGACGTATTTTTATCTGTAGTAGAGCAGTACTTCGACTGTTCTTTCCACACAACCGTAGGAAAGAAGATCATCAAAAGATATCATCGCGTACCTCGTGTCACATAGAACCGATCGCACATCAGGCGATGTTCTGTATTGCGAACATATATAGCCGCGCTATCAGAAAGCCGGGCTGACCTGCGAGGGTGGGGCAGAAGTTTATTGTTGTTTCTCCCACACACGTAAGTCCTGCCTTATGTGCGCTGTTGCTCACTTTCATGACGATACCGTTCGGGTAACAGTTCCCCGGCTTTCAAGGCATCGCGCAACCGCGCTCGCCCGCGACTCAAGCGCGACTTGACTGTTCCGATATTTGCGTGGGTGATCTGGGCAATTTCTTCATAGGGCAGACCCTGTACATCAGCAAGAATAACCACGACCCGTTGGTCTTCGGGCAAGCCGATCAGCGCCCGTTGAATGGCTCCACTCAGTTCGTGGCGTAACGCCACTTCATCGGGCAACTCATGGTGATCTGGCGGTTCAAAATCAAGAGAACCACCTTCAGCAATAAGGGCCGCATCGAGGGAAGTCGTGGGATGACGCTGCTGCGAACGCAGCACATCGTAGCAGCGGTTGGTCGCAATACGCAAAATCCAGGAACGAAATGAACCACCGCGAAACCGGCGCAAATGCTGAAAGGCAGAAAAAAAGGTATCCTGCGTTACATCAGCTGCGGCTTCTCTCTGGCCCAGCATACGATAACAGAGATTATAGATGCGTCCTTCATACTGGAGGACAAGCTGGTTGAAGGACTCAACATCACCTTGACGACTGGCTTCTATCAGGTATTGTTCTTCGGCGACTATTGCCACAGTATTTCACATGACCTTTTGAAAATACCTTGACTGCCAGTAGCGCATAATCAAAAGCAGCGTAGATAAACCTGCACAATACCACGTGGTTTTCCGGCATATGGTCAACAATAAGCCATGACAGCATGCATATCAGGGCTAATGCTTTGTGTACAACACCGCATCTGCAACATGACCTGAAATGATAGTCTGGCTGGAGCAGAATTCAGGCCAGATTACAGAGGAACTACGCGCGCAATCCGCGTTTGCCCAGCCAGCAGGCGTTGCCTGGGACGTACCAGGGGCTTGATCGAGTCGCGCTGAATAATCAAATCAAGCCTGGCACCAAAGCGCACCGTTCCGATCCGTTCACCAGCCTCAATATGTTCGCCAACATGGACGCGACTCACAATCCGACGAGCAATCGGCCCGGCTATTTGCACTACCAGGACGGGCCCCCACGCCGTTTGAATCCCAATATACGAGCGTGTATTGCGTTCTGCCGCCAGTTCATCGGTGAGAGAGCGATATTCCCCCGGAACATGCTCCACATAGCGAACGACGCCTGAGACAGGACTACGGTTCACCGGCACATCAAACGGCGAGAGGATGGTCGCAATCCGCAAACCATCGGTATGCAAAAAGCGATGCTCATAGATCTCATCAATATCCAGCACAATCCCGTCTGCCGCCGAAAAAACCACGGAGGTATCATCAGGTGTATGTCGTTCAGGATCACGATAGAGCAACGCGGTTAAGGCAGTCAGTGCCAGGGGGAGCGGAGCCAACCGAGGACGTAAACCCAGTGCAAGCCCGGTAAGCCCCAGGCCAACACTTAAGAAAGGTGTCGCTTCGGCGTCAAGGCCAGGAATACGAGGAGATGGCAGGTTACTAACAACTTGTTCTGTCATACGTGTGCAGACATCGATCCAGTTCGAATTTTGTTAGATTCTAACATGGCTCATACGAAAAAGCAACAGACGGTAGCACATTCAGATTTCCTTTCCCCTTTGGATACCCGTAGCAACGTCTTCAGACGGCTAAGAACGCCAGAAACAACGACAGCCGTTTCTACGAATGGACACGTGTTGAGCATAGATGCTGAAGCTTAGCTTAGCCCTCGGCCAGCAAGCCGGCAATATAAATCAACGTTGCCCGCCGTCCCTGGGGATGTAACTGGTGCCAGAGATGGAGCAAATGTTCTTCTTCGCTGGCGAAACTGGCCGGCATAAATCGATTGTTACGATTGAAAGACTGAGGCGCTATCGGCTCTTCGTCCATCGCTGCATCCATAGAGGGCACTGCCTGAGCAGCCACGTCTTCCTCATCTGGTTGAACACCATCGGTGGTAGAGGACACAGTCTGACCACCGGCACGCACGGTTTGATCGGCAACCAGTATTTTCGCCAGTTCCAGAGGGTTGACATTCAAGGTATAACACAGCCGCTGCGCCTGATCTGCATCTGGCAGTGTTTGCCCCGAGAGATAATTCCGCAAGGCACCATCGCTAATCCCGGTCTCCCGCGTGAGTCTAGCACGTGAGAACCGGCCCTTTATTTCCATCTGCTCTTTGAGCCAGTCCGCAAACCGCGGCGCGGCAGTGGGGCGAAAAGTTGTACGCTCGCGTGCTTCCTCAACGGAGATACCTAACGCCTGTGCAATTAATTCCAGGGTTCGACCACGCGGGCGCCGGGTTTGCCCGGCGATAAACTGGCGTAACGAGAGCGCCCCAATACCCAGTTGCTCAGCGAAATCACCGATGGCAATTTCCTGCTGCATAGCCGTATAAAACAACAATGTCGAGAGTGGCAGGCCGGACAGAGAGGCATCACACAGCACCGCCGTTGATGCTTCGCTCATTGCATATACTCCTTAAGCAAATACGAGTTACACGGTTGTCCATCACCCCATCGTTCTGGCTCCTGACAGAACGGTACGTTCCTTATTCTGGTGCCCCGACCTTTTCACCAACGGCGAAAAGGTCGGGGTAGACCGGTCTTTTTCACACTGCCCAATTCAGCAGAGGTTACTTTACAGATGGGCAGGGGCAAACATCGGTAAAAACGACGGGAGCGACGAGCGATCACATATGTTAAGCTGTAATATTGTCTATTCAGGACAACAACCACGACGAGAGAAAGCCCTTCCTGACTTCAGCAAGTGGCGGTGTCCCACCAGACCACCCCACCTGAACGGGGGCGTGCTGCATCATAACACTCGACAGTAAGACGGATAGGACGACTTCTGAAAGCTCTCTCTATAGCTATAAATATAGAGACACTTGTGTATGAAGAAACAGCTTGTGACATCCTTTGTATCTTATTTTAACACAAAGCAGTAAACAAAGTTACTCAAACAAGACAAGAATATTGTTTCGTTCGGATTACTATTACACCTTCATCGGCAGCATGGACACCTAAAGTACCATGATTGTTAAGAGTATACGGCTATTTGCACATATTGTCAAGCATGCATCTATGTTCCATAGCGCATTTTGTTAAAATTCTTGTCATTTCTGTATAATTCCCCGTTGCTGCTGTATTCTGGAAGTGATCGCTCTAGCGATTCTTTGCTGGTTGTGCACCAGTATTTCAACTGCATCAGCAACGCTTGAGGTGATCTACAGCCCCGCAACTCCCGATACCGAAAGCCTGGCTGAACGGTTCTTACATCCGCTGATTGTGTTGCTGCATCGTATTGGAACACGCCCGGGGAGGAACCGTATCTTTGTACCGGTCACCAGAGATCGTCTGGCATATAGGATCGTGGACTAATCCCAGGTTCGTATCGGAGGGCAGTGGCTTGTGGTACAATGAGACACGCACAACAACAGCGAGCGATTGTTCCGTAAACACGTTGAGTACTATATTATGGTGTGGACGCTTAGAACGAGAATGAGACTGGTGGGGTACTGAGCTGTCTCGTTGTCGTATCAGAACGCAAGCACGATTGTATGGCTACCACCACATCATCGCACATACAGAGCCGTAACCTGCCTCTGTTGCAACCATGCGATATGATTTGCGCTTCGCTGTGTCCTGCCGGTTACGGTCGCCGGGTGCAACGTCTCGTTGACGTGTTAGACATCGGAAACAACCATGGGTCAAGCCACACTATTGAATTGGCGCGATCCTGCAACTCTGGAGGTTCATCCCTATGAGTGACCAGACTTCCCGGAATGATGCTCACCCCTGGGCGGGGTTGACTCCCACTCAGGTACTCTCAACCGTGGTGAACGATTTGTATGGTTCTGTCAGCCTGCTTGGTCGCCATCTGAACCGTTTAGTCGGTGAGGATGATCCATTGACAGAGGAGGAGTATGATACAATTTTTGAGCAAATGGATGGGGCAGTGCGGCATCTGAGTACCACAATTGTGAGTCTCAAACGGTATACTCAAGAACACACTGAGGAGACCAGCATCACACCATAGCTGTAGCGACTTACCAGGAATCGATCGAATCTAGATAGTAGCTGTTCTCTTCCGCATTGAAGCGGGGATAAGCATGGAACTGATGGAATGCGCTTCTTTACTACCACTCATTTCATGCCTGACTATCGGGTTGCTACCGGTTAGTCCCACTCTATGATCTTCATGATTTTCACACGGCTGCTGTCACATGTACGTGTTGCTGAACCATTGGTTGATGCCAATCAAGAGCATATACGCATCATATGTCGGCAGCACAATCTGCACATGTCATAAACGGAGTATAGCACGATACTCTCTAGTTACGCAGTGGGCGGTACGGTTCTGCTATCAGCTGAATCCGCCGTCCACACAACGGGGCATGAATATACGAATAGTCGGTGCTAATCTACCGGGATCCCGGTCATCCAATCACGGAGGCCTGTCTAACCAACATACTTCGCCTTCAATAGTGTGGAAAGAGTCAGTGCTGGTCACTCATTTTTTCGCTGTCCCCGAACCATCATGGTCTGGCTGAATGATTGTCTATGCTGTGGATGATAAGGAAGTAGCTATGCTTATGACCTCCCTCCTTTTTATCATCGGATTAGGATTACTCGTTGTTGGGGCCGAAGCATTGATCAAGGGAGCCACACACCTCGCCGCCACGATTGGTGTCTCACCGCTCATTATCGGGCTGACGATTGTTGCCCTTGGTACGAGTGCGCCCGAACTGGCGATTGGGGTGCAAGCAGCCTTGATGGGAGAACCGGACATTGTTCTGGGTGACGTTGTCGGCAGTAATATTTTTAATATTCTGTTTGTGCTAGGCCTTACAGCATGTATCCATCCGTTACCAATTTCTCGTCGCCTGGTGCAGGTCGATGTGCCGCTTATGATCGGGTTGTCGATCATTCTGTTTCTGATGGCGCTCAATGGAACCATTCAACGAAGCGATGGCTTACTGCTCTTTGGGGGCATTCTGCTATATGTGGCCTGGTCGATTCGGCAGAGCCAACATGTGGGAGAAGGCCGTATGGCCGAGTATGCTGAGGCGTATCAGGTCGGCAGCTCGCTCATCAGGCAACCATGGTATCGGCATGTTGTGCTGGTGGTAGTCGGTGGCATTTTGCTGGCGCTTGGCTCAGAATGGTTAGTACGGGGGGCCACCGCTTTGGCGTACTATCTAGGTGTGAGTGAGTTAATAATCGGATTAACGGTTGTGTCGATTGGTACCTCGCTGCCAGAAATTGCGACTTCGATAGTGGCACTTATTCGTAACAAGCGCGATATAGCGATTGGAAACGTGATCGGGAGTAATATCTACAATATTCTGATGGTACTCGGTGCTGCGGGCATTCTGGCTCCGGCCGGGATTCAAGTGGCCGACCACGCCCTGCGTTTCGATATTCCGATTATGGTGTTGGTGGCAGTGGCATGTTTGCCTATCTTTTTTATGGGTACAACAATTAAACGTTGGGAAGGCGCTCTTTTGCTGAGCTACTATTTTGTATACACGGTTTATCTTATTTTATATGCAACTCAAAGTGCGGCAATACCCTATTTTCATACACTTATGGTGGCGTTTGTGTTTCCTTTTACAATACTGATACTGGTGCGTTCATTCGTCCATGAAAAACAAGTGGTGCCACGTGTACGCTAGTGATTTGACCAGATGCATGGGGCAGGTCGAACGTATGTACCCGTTCCGATGAAGTGGTGGAGAGAGATGCCGTGCCCCACCCGGTATTGCTAGTACAGCCCGTTATGATGGCAAAGCTATCATAACGGGCCGCGAAGGAGGGAGTGCAGGGCCTACGGCACCCGTACTCCCCATGGGCAAACGTCTCCCGAAACGGGGATAAATGGCAGGAGGTATCCCTACTACGATGAAAGTGCGGGAGAAGAACAAGAGAGACAACGCTCCGCACATACTTCCTTTATAGACAGGCTCTTAGCATATAGAAATAATACATCATTATGATACTGGTGTTATTTATTATCGGATTAACTTTATTAATTGTTGGCGCTGAAATTCTATTGAACGGAACGATTAGTTTGAGTTTTTTATTGGGCTTCTCACCAATTATTATTAGTGTTATCGTGCTAATTTCTCCCGATCTGACAGTCAGTATTCAAGCCAGCCTTCAACAACGCTATGATCTCATTATAGGTAACGTGATAGGTGGGAATATTTTTAACATTCTGTTTGTGATCGGTGTGTGTGCATTGATCACCCCCTTGAACGTTTCATCGCGCTTAAAACGAGTGGATATACCACTGATGATAGGACTGGTACTGGCGCTGGGATGGATGGCCATAACCGGGTTCATTCGGCAGTGGTTCGGGGGATTGCTCTGTGCTGGTTTTATTGTCTATACATTACTATCCATTCGTCAATTTCAACCACACCAGATACAAACCGATGTCACGCCCGAGCAGGCACAGTCGCATCGATTGAGATCAACATATATGTATGTAGGATCGATTTTACTGGGGTTGCTGATGATGATACTCGGTTCACGACTGTTGGTTCGGAGTACTGCAGATCTGGCTGCGTGGTTAGGAGTAAGCGATCTGGTCATCGGCTTAACGGTTGTCGCCATTGGCACGGCCTTACCCCAGGCGGCGGCTTCGATCCTGGCAACCCTGCGCGGTCGGCGTGATATTGCGCTGGGCAATGCAGTCGGCAGCAGTATCTTGCATCTTCTTGTCTTGCCTGGCGTTCCCAGTCTGATTACCAGCGGTGGCATACCAGTTGGTGCAGACATCATCAGGTTTGATATACCTTTACTGGTCATGATAGTGATCGGATGCTTACCCATCTTTTTCAATCGCACCTCTATCAATCGGCGCGAAGGACTCGTGCTGCTGGGAATGTATGTTGTGTATATGCTCTATCTGGTACTGGAGGCTACGCGACACCCAGGCTTGCCGCTGTTCAAAACCATCACCGTCGCTTTTATTATTCCAGGCATATTCGCTATGCTCTGGTATCCTCTGCTCTACGGCAAATCTCGGCCGCGGGTCAGGTGAACAGGATGGGTGGAAGAACGTATTGCGCTGGCCTGGTGGTTGAGAATGGTCAAGGCTGACACACCACTCAAGACAATGCAGTGTGCCATAGTGAGAAAGGAAGACAAATGGCAGAAGCAACCTGGCTGGTCGATGTGGGCTATGTTGTCAAAGCAAGTGAAGGTCAATTTAAGCTCGACTATATGGCAGCAGAGCGGTTCATTCGCAAGCGGTTGGGAACAACACGGACGTTTCTGTTCAACGGTTTTGATCCAGCCTATGGCATTTCCAGCGGTTTGCAGGCGTTTTATACCGCGATGGAAGCCCAGGGCATCCAGGTACGCCTGCAGCCGATGGAGTCCGGGCCACCCGGTACGAATCGCCAGCGTCGGGTTGATGTCGACTTCAGTGCCCATTTGATCTGGCAAGCCAGTTTACCAGATATTACCGCACTTGTCCTTACCACAGGTGATCAGGACTTTGTGCCAGCAGTTGAACTGGTGCGGCGTGAATTTCACAAGCAGGTGTTTCTGTTTACCTACGATGGGATGGTCAACCAGGATTTAATTGCAATGGTCAACGAGTGGTGGCATTTTGATCCGACCCAACTGGCGCGACGTTGATGTCTACGTGTTAGCATCCACAGGATCCGGGCTACAAAGAGTAGACAGTGGGTCATAAATCACAGTACAATGCTAGTAGACATCTGCCCAGGTAGGAGTGATGTTCAGTTTGCATATAATCTGGCAATTGCTGACAGATTGCAGGTTACGGTTGGCAGTCGGCAGTCAGCAGGCGACATAAGGCAGTTGGCCCGTAGGAACCACCACGCAGTTTCACGTTGCAGACGGTGTGTTGCCCAATGCTCGCTGTTTACTGCCCACTGTTGCCTATACTCGTATACAGTAGGAGACCTGGCATAATGACGATACATCGACCAAGAAATATTGGAGTATTGACGAGTGGTGGTGATGCGCAGGGTATGAATGCCGCAGTACGGGCCGTGGTACGTACCGCACTCGATCAAAATACGGATGTCTATGCAATTTATGAGGGCTATCAGGGCATGGTTGAGGGTGGCGAGCGCATCCGCAAGATGTCCTGGGAGTCGGTCGGTGGTATTTTGCAGCAAGGCGGAACGATCATTGGAACGGCTCGTTCGGCTGAATTTCGCACGCGTGAGGGGCGCTTGCGGGCAGCCCGTAATTTACTGGAACATGATATTGATAGCCTGGTCATTATTGGTGGCGATGGTAGTTTGACGGGGGCCAATCTCTTTCGACAGGAATGGTCCGATCTGTTGGAAGAACTGCTGGAAAGTGGTCAGGTCAGTGCCGAACAGGTACGCCGACATCCCCATCTGACCATTGCCGGGCTGGTCGGGTCAATTGATAATGATATGCAGGGCACTGATACAACGATCGGCGCCGATAGCGCCTTGCATCAGATCACCCGGGCGATTGATGCCATCAGCAGCACGGCGGCCAGCCACCAGCGCAGTTTTGTGGTGGAGGTCATGGGCCGCCACTGTGGGTACCTGGCCTTGATGGGGGCGATCGCAACTGGTGCGGATTGGGTGCTTATTCCTGAGAGTCCCCCGGATGTGGACAATTGGGAAGAGAAGATGTGTGAGATTTTGAAAGCGGGCCGCGAAGCAGGCCGCCGTGATACGATTGTGGTTGTTGCCGAAGGTGCCCAGGATCGCTATGGCAACCATATTAGCAGCAATTATGTAAAGCAGGTTCTCGAAGAACGGTTGGGAGAAGACACGCGGGTTACGATCCTGGGCCATGTGCAACGTGGTGGTGCACCAAGTGCGTATGATCGCTATATGAGTACGTTGCTCGGCTACTCGGCAGTGATGGAAATCCTATCGGGAAATATGACGGGTGAGGCGTTTCTGATCGGAATGCAAGATAATCGCATTACCCGGCTCCCATTAATGGAGTGTGTTGAACAAACCCGTGCAGTGGCTGAGGCGATTGCAGCTCATGATTATGACCGGGCGATGGATCTGCGCGGGAGCGATTTTAAGGAGTCGTTTCAGATTTTGCGGACGTTTGTGCGTGCACTGCCGCATACCGCTCCTGCTGGGCAAAAACCGCTGCGGCTGGGCGTGCTGAATGCCGGCGGCCCCGCACCGGGTATGAATACGGCAGTACGCGCCGCTGTACGCCTGGGCATGGATAAGGGCCACATTATGCTCGGTATCCATGATGGCTTTCAAGGCTTGATCGAGGGGAAAATAGAGGAATTTGAATGGATGAGCGTTGCCGGCTGGACAACCACCGGCGGATCGGAACTGGGTACCAATCGCAAGATCCCCCAGGGGCGCGATCTGTATGCGATTGCGCGGCAGATCGAGCGCTTTAACATCCAGGGTCTGCTCATGATTGGTGGCTGGACAGGCTACCAGGCCATGCATCGACTCTATACCGAACGTGATAACTTTTCGGCGTTTAATATTCCGCTGATCTGTTTGCCGGCCTCGATTAACAATAATCTCCCAGGCTCAGATATCAGTATTGGTAGCGATACTGCGCTCAATAGCATTGTCGAGGCCGTTGACAAGATCAAGCAGTCAGCCGTAGCATCCCGCCGCTGCTTCGTAGTTGAGGTCATGGGGCGCTACTGTGGCTACCTCTCGCTGATGAGCGGTCTGGCAACTGGCGCTGAACGGGTATATTTGCCCGAAGAGGGCGTGTCTTTAAAGGATATGCAGATCGATCTGGAACGCATGGTAACCGGCTTCAAGCGCGGGAAACGGCTAGGGCTGGTGATCCGCAATGAGGGCGTTAATCCAGTCTATACCACCAGTTTTATGAGCGCGCTGTTTGAGGAAGAGGGCGGTGATCTGTTTGATGTACGCCAGGCCATCCTGGGCCATCTCCAACAAGGCGGCAATCCTACACCATATGACCGTATCCAGGCGACCCGTCTGGCGGCACGCTGTATCGGGTATCTGATTAAAGAAGCGGGCAAAGACCCGCCCGGCGGGGCATTCATTGGCTTGCAGTCGGGGCAGGTCGTTTTTTCTAGCCTGGAAGATATGTCGCGAATGATGGATTATGCCCACAGTCGCCCCAAAGAACAGTGGTGGCTCGCGTTGCGTTCGATTGCCAGGGTAATGGCGCAACCTGCCCCACATGCCGAGCTGGATCAGGATTACTAACACTGGCCCGATCATCCATCCACCTGAAATCTGGTCAGTACTATAAGCAGGAGAAAGGTATGCCCAGGGCAATCTGGAACGGAACGGTTTTAGCGGAGAGTGATCAAGGGAAAATAGTCGAAGGCAATTACTATTTCCCCCCGGATTCGATCTATTGGCAGTATTTTAAGGAAAATACAACACATACCACCTGCCCATGGAAAGGCGTGGCAAGCTATTACGACATCGAGGTTGATGGACACGTTAATCCAGGCGCAGCCTGGTACTATCCTTCTCCAAAGGAGGCTGCGCAGCATATCCAGGGCTATGTTGCCTTCTGGAAGGGTGTGCAGGTTGAGCCATAAACCACCTGGTCGTGGAACAGGAAGCGATAGCGACACGATGGCGCATATCGCAAGCTTCTATCAGGAGTCCCGGCGTTCGCCCGGGTCTCACTCCGTCCCGGCTTCAGACGAGAGGCCAACGAACACTGCCTGGATTCCAATGTACAACAGAGATAGACCGGCTATGCTCGAGCATTCAACCGGTAATCGGCAACGTCACGGTTGCTATCGTTCCCTGGCCAGGGGTACTGGTAAACTGCAACTGCCCATGGTGCCGCTCGATAATCCCAAAACTGACGGCCAGACCCAATCCCGTACCAACTCCAACCGGCCTGGTCGTAAAGAATGGCTCGCCCAGATGCGCCAGCGTGTCCGCACTCATCCCCTCGCCCGTATCACGCACCGTCACGACAACCTGCTGGTCGCGCACCTCACTCTTGACCCAGATCTGGCCCTTGTGCGCAATGGACTGCATGGCATTCGTCAGCAGATTTAGAAAGACTTGGTTTAGCTCCCCATGGTGGCACATAATAGGCGGAAGCTGGCCATACTGCTCAATAATCTCGATGCGTTCCTTACACAGCGAGCGCACAATCCGTACCGTGCTGGCTAAGCCTTGATTCAGATCCGCCGCTTTGATCTGGGCTTCATCTAGTCGGACAAAGGTACGCAACGACTGTACGATCCCGCTCAAACGCTCAATCCCTTGCTGACTCTCAGTCACCACATCGCGCAGATCGTCCCAGAGATACTCCAGATCCGCATCCAGCTCGGCGGTAGTAATGGCTGCCTGTTGCTGTGGATCAGCACCGGGCTTCAGCGCGGCATAGGCACCAAAGAGTCGCTGTATGGCCGGTACCAGATGTGCCAGGTGCGCCAGATTGTTGCTAATAAACCCCAGCGGTGTATTCATCTCATGTGCCACACCAGCTACCAACTGGCCCAGCGCCCGCATTTTTTCTGACTGAACCAGTTGCGCCTGGGTCGCCTTCAGTGCCGCATGGGTCTTCTCCAACTGCAGGAGCGCACCTTCCAGTTGCTGATTCGATTCGGCCAGGCGCGCCGTTAAATCCAGCGTCTGCGACAGATCGCGTCCAATTGCTGCCAGACCGAGCGCCGCCCCATCTGCAGCAGTTAGCAGCGACGTTGTGTAGCCGATCAGGATCGGTGCCCGCCCCGGCTGGAGATGATCAAGCTCCCAATCTTGCACACTACCTTCGGCAAAGGTGTATTCAAGCATACGTCGCGCCTTGGCATGACTGAACGGATCCAGCAGTGTCTCAAACGGCTGGCCGATACATTCCGCTGCCGAACGCCCACAGAGGCGTTCGGCAGCCGGATTCATACTGGTAATGCAGCCGGCCCGATCAAGCGTGAACAACATAAGACAGGTTTGCTCAAACAGCAGTGTCGGCCACACCAGAGCGCATTCAGGCCCAGTATCGATCATACTACCTCAGGATAATGTTTTCTTGAGCGCCAGAAAATTCACCCGATAATAGGTTGCCAGATACCCCATCAACTCCACCAGCAGCAAATGACTCTCCTCGATCAATGCCTGCTTGCGTAATGAATATGCATCCACCAGCTTTTCCTTGAGCGCAGCACTATGGATTTCTACCACATCACGCGGACCAGCGCGCAATTGTCCCAGTTGTTTACTCATCGCACGTAACTTCTGAGAGATCTGGTGATCAACCTTATAGACGCGCTGGTTCAGCGCTAATTCGAGCAACTCGCCATAATGCAGCATCAAGCGCTGAAAGAGTTCCGGCATACTCTTACTCACAAGCCCCCGCGTCGATAGTGGAGCATCAGTGGGAACCTGTCGCGTACTCCGCTCTGGATCGGTCGTATCAGGACGATCAGGCCAATCAGTTTCGCGCTCCGCTTCGCTGGTCAAAAAGACCTGTGTTGTCTCACCACCAGCAATCTGCTCCAACATCTGCTGGAGTTCCGCCATGTCTTGATGCATCCGGGTCACGGCCTCTGCCGAGCGGTGCAGAACCTCGCGGTTGAGGAAGCTGGCATGGTAGGTATGTACTGCGTTATTCAAGCGCTCACGTAATGCGGCAATATCCCACGGCTTGGGAATATAGCCGCGCACGGTTCCCAGATTAATCGCATCCACCAGTGCCACTATGTCGGTATAGCCAGAGATAATGATCCCAACCGCGTCCGGCCGAATAGTCTGGATTTGCTCCAGCAGCTCAACGCCGGTCAACCCCGGCATCCGTTGATCAGTGAGTACGACGGCAATATCCTCACGAGCCATAATCTCAAGCGCCGCTACCGCTGAATTGGCCGTAAAGACGATAAACTGATCACGCAAACTGCGTGCCAGCGAACGGGTGACATGCTCATCATCGTCAACGATGAGAATGCCCGGTCGCATCATGGTATGATCAGCCGCAGTATCAACCATACAGGAGTCACCATCTCTTAGGCACAAACTATGTCACTCTTAGCTTTCCGCAAACCAGGAATACCAGGCGTGTCTCACGATGTTTTTCGATTGCGGCGTACGATACACTTGATCTGAACCGCTACATTCCCATCATGAACCAACTCTCTTATACCATGGTATAGTGAGGATCGGCTTTGTCAAGCTCTATTTTCGACCCGATAGGAAGGTATGCATCTGGAAACATTGAGTGCCCTGCGCTCGGCAACTGGTCAGGCGTTACTGGCAGAACTGGCCACACGCCACCTGAGCGAGGCGGATGTACTGCGCGAACTGACGCGCCTGCGTCCTCGCTACCCGGCAGATCTGGCACGAGCGGCCATTGAGCAGACCCTGCTGCGGCAACGGGCACGGGCAAAATTCAGCCAGGCTGACCGGCTCTATTTCACCCGCGAGGCGCTGGAGCAAGCCACCAGCGAACCAGTCGCCACTCACCGTGCCCACCGACTGGCCGATTATGCACATGTGGCAGACCTCTGCTGTGGTATTGGTGGTGATCTCCTGGCACTGGCGACGGCTGGCCCGTCTGTCACTGCCGTTGACCACGATGAGCTACGCCTGGCGCTGGCAGCTGCGAATGCAGCCGTACTCGGTGTGGATCAGCGAATACGCTTTGTGTGTGCCGATGTGCTATCTATGTCGCCACCACCTGCTGATGCCCTGTTCTGTGATCCCGGGCGACGCACTGGCGGACGGCGGCGCTTCGCGGTTGAGCAGTATGAGCCACCGCTGGCGCAGATCCTCGCCTGGCAAGACCGAACACCGGCACTGGCGGTTAAACTGGGGCCAGGAGTCAACCTGGCCGAACTGCCAGACACGCCAGGCTATGAAATCGAATTTGTCTCGCTCAACGGTGAACTTAAGGAGGCCACGCTCTGGTGTGGCCCGCTGGCAACTACACCGCGTCGGGCAACCGTGTTGCACCAGGCAACAACCGACCTTACACCAGTTTTGATGGCAACCATGACCGCTGACACGATGCCTCCGCCATCCCGACTGGCCCTACCGGGCAGATTCCTCTATGAACCAGACCCGGCCATCATCCGGGCTGGATTGGTGGCCAGACTGGCGGCACAACTCGACGCCGCCCAACTTGATGCCGACATTGCCTATCTCACCGCCGATCAGTATGTCGCAACACCCTTTGCCCGCATATGGCGCGTGCTGGAATGGCTACCCTTCAACCTGAAGCGACTGCGGGCGCGGCTGCGTGAGCTTGACGCTGGCACTGTCACCGTCAAGAAGCGCGGTTCGCCACTCGACACTGATGTGCTGGCACGTCAACTCCGTGGGCGCGGCACGTGTTCGCTCATCGTGGTGCTGACGCATGCCAGCAGGCACCCGGTAGCGCTGATTTGCGCGAAATGCTAAGACGTGCTACATTTTTACATTCTGTTGCCATCACGAGCTTTGTTGATCACCACAGAGATATGGACGGCCCACAAAGGCCTGTTTCTCTCGCTTAATTCGGTGGTTTTCGGGCCTCTGTGGTCGATCCTTTCGGGAACTTCTCGTGGTATCACCCTCTTAACATATAAGGAGTTATTATGTCTATCCCAAATCGCTTTGCATTTTTTAATGGCGAGATTGTCCCGATCGAGCAGGCCAGAGTAAGCGTGATGACGAATGGACTCAACTATGGCACTGGCTGCTTTGAAGGTATTCGCGCCTACTGGAACGTTGAGGAAGAGCAACTCCTGATATTTCAGTTACAGGCCCATATGGAGCGGCTCAAACGTTCGTGCAAGATTCTGTATATGGATATTCCCTACACCGTCGATGAGTTATGCCAGATTACACTTGATCTACTGCGGCACGAGGGCTTTCAGGAAGATACCTATATCCGCCCGCTGGTCTACAAGAGCGACCCGGCGATTGCGGTGCAGATGAACAATCTGACGGATTCGTTTACGCTGTTTGCCCTCCCTTTCGGCCAGTATATTGCCGGTAGTGCCGCTCGTGTCTGTGTATCATCGTGGCGACGTATCGAAGACAACGTCATTCCGGCCCGCGCCAAACCTACCGGTGCCTATATCAACACCGCGTTGGCAAAAACCGAGGCACTGCTCAACGGCTATGACGAAGCGATTGTCCTCAGTGCCGACGGGCAGGTATCCGAGGCCAGTTCAGCCAACTTGTTTATCGTGCGCAATGGAACACTCATTACGCCTCCTGTGACCAGCGATATTCTGGAGGGCATCACCCGCCAGGTGGTGGTCGAACTGGCACGCACAGAGTTGCACGCTCCTGTGATCGAGCGGGGTATTGATCGCACTGAGTTATATCTGGCCGACGAAGTTTTCTTTTGCGGCACAGGCGTCGAGGTCAAGCCAATTATCGAGATTGACCGTCGCCCGGTTGGTAACGGTATGATTGGCCCTATCAGTGCCCGCCTGGTGCAGCATTATGGTGATGTGGTGCGCGGTCGCAACGCCCATTACCGTCACTGGTGTACCGTTGTTTGATAAACGCCTAATTGCGGCTCTTGAGCGCTCGTTCAATATCACGCTGTGCATCGCGCTTCGCAATATCTTCGCGCTTGTCGTACAATTTTTTGCCACGAGCTATACCCAGTTCTACTTTGGCCCGACGACCCTTAAAGTAGATCCGCAACGGTACCAGGGTCAGCCCTTTCTGGCGCACCAGTCCGATCAAGCGGCGAATTTCGCGGCGGTGAAGCAGCAATTTGCGCGGGCGCATCGGATCGTGATTAAAGTAGGTTCCAGACTGTTCGTAGGGCGCGATATGCGCGTCATACAAAAACACCTCGTTGTTAAAAACACGGGCGTAACTTCCGCGCAAGTTCACACGCCCGGCACGCACCGATTTGATCTCGCTACCGGTCAGGACGATGCCGGATTCGATTGATTCTTCGATATGGTAATCGTGACGTGCGCGCCGATTCTCGGCCACAACACCCAGGTGCACTTTTTTTTCTGCCACAGGAAACCTTCATACCCAATAAGGAAGCAGCATGTTCGCCTATGTGCTGTTCACGCGCATTCCCTGATTATATCATAGAACCGCTCCTACGATGGGCCAGGTCTCGTCGTCTCGCACCCTGGGCCAGATAGCTGAAAGGTAACAGGGAACACAAGGCAGGTGTCCGAGCCACCCGGCCTGAGTAGGGGCGGGGGTACCCTGCCTCTATAGCCACGGCTAACGATGGGCAACCCGGCCCGCCCGCACTCCACCTCGGAGGAACCCGAAGCGAGGAGCGAGGAACGAGAGGAGAGAACCTCACTTCTCACTCCGCTCTCCTCTTCCCTCACTTCTCGCCAGCGCCCCGGAGGGACGCGCACCCATTCCCGTCACGCCTAACACCTCATCACCTCTCTCGCCTGCAAGCGTCCTACGTCTTGCATATAACATCTTGCTCATCCAACAACCTGATAGGTATGCTATAATCGGCACACGTTACGGGCAAAACGGTTAGGAAAGGAACAAACAAATATGCGTCAAACACTGATTGCATGGCTACTACTATTCGTACCGATTGTGCCATTGATGTCTGCATGTGGCAACGGCACAGCCGAAACCCCATCCCCCCCACCACTTGCTGAAACAGACGAAACGCCGGACAGCATCCCGACTGGCAATGGAGACTTGCAGGTTGCACTCGTTACTGATCTGGGACGGGTCAACGATGGCACCTTCAACGAGTTTGCCCATATGGGCGTGGTTCAGGCGCAGGAAGAATTTGGCTTCTTATATCGCTATATCGAAACCCAGGCGATGGCTGATTATACCGCCAATATTCAAACGTTTATTGACGAGCAATATGATGTCATTGTCACCGTCGGGTTTCTGATTCAGGATGAGACCCTCGCCGCCGCACGTGCCAATCCAGAGATCATCTTTATCGGGGTTGATCAGTTCTATGCTGGCGACGATGTACTCCCCAATCTGATCGGGTTACAGTTCCGCGAAGATCAGGCCGGGTTCCTGGCCGGAGCCATGGCCGGGATGATGACCCGGAGCGGCACGGTGGGAGTTGTCGCCGGGGAAGAAATTCCCCCCGTGAAACGCTTTCGCAATGGCTTTAATAACGGTGCACGGTATGTCAATCCTGATGTCAACCTGGTTGGTACCTATGTTCCATCGTTCATCAACTCGGCGCTCGGCATTAGCACTGCCGAACAGTTTATCGGTGAAGGAGCCGATGTCATTTTTGGCGCGGGCGGGCCAATGGGCAGCGCCGCTATCCGTGCGGCCGCCGAGGCTGGCGTATATGTGATTGGGGTCGATCAAGACGAATACAATACTACCTTTGGGCGCGGGGCCACCCCTGGTGCAGATCGAATCCTGACAAGCGCGATCAAGCGTGTCGATGTGGCAGTATATGACCAGATCCGGGCCGTGGTTGAGGGTACCTTTGAGAGTACGGGTATCGTTGTCTATGAAGCAGCCAATGGTGGCATTGGGTATGCCGATTTCCACGATGCCGCCGCTGTTATTCCCGAAGCGGTACAACAGCGTATGGCCGAAATCTTGCAGATGCTGGTTGATGAAACACTGACCACGGGCGTCGATCCAGTCAGTGGTGACCTGGATCCGGCTACCATTCCTGACCCGGTGCCGTTTGAGGCTTAGCCTGTGCGCATACGCGGAACCACTGCCACCGAGTGGGTACGGAATGCAGCCCGCTGGGCCGCAATATCTTGTGCATAATCCGGATTAAGCAACAACACGCGCCGATAGGCAACCTCGGCTTCCTGGTAGGCTGAGGTTGCCTCCCCCACTCGCCCTTGCAGCTCATACAGTACACTGAGTGCAAGCTGGCCTTGAATGTAGCGGGCGAGGAGTATTTCACGCTGTTCTTCGACATAGTAGGAGTCGCCAAAAAAAGGGCAATCGTCCATATAATCACCACGATACAACTGCACGGCATGCCGCAGCGTCATGAGGGCGGCATCGAAGCGCCCCTGGTGAAACTCGTTGATCCCCTGCTCAACAGCGGATACGAACACCTCGGTATCACACCAGCTCACCACTGCCGGCTCCAGCCAGTAGCGTCCGTGATGATACTGGATCATCTGGCTTTTACTGGCTCGACTCAGATCTGGTTCAAGCGTGCGCCGCAAGGCCGCCAGTGTGCGGTGAAACGCACTGTCGGTTTTCTCAATATTGAGGCCATCGCCCGCATCTGGCCAGATAATCTCTGCCGCCTCATCTTTGGTAATCCCCTTGCCACGGCGGTCAAACAAAAAAGCAAACAGTGCCTCGGCCTGATGGGTGCCCGCTTTGTCACCGCCCCAGCGGGTAATCACTTCCCCATCACGTTCCACCCGCAGCGATCCCAGAGCATAGACCACCAGGCCTCTGGGAGTAACAGCAGCTGCTTCGCGCTCACGTGTGGCCGCCGCCGTCTGGCGGGCCAGTTCTTCTTGCTGCGCTTCCAGCAGGCGACTCTGCTCAGCCAGATGGGCCATCACTGACTGCTGCTCCGCACGTGCGTGGGCATGACTGATCACCAGCGCCAGATAACTGCTCAAATAGTCCAGCAAGCCCCGTTCGACGGTCGTAAACGTTTGCTCCGAATACCGTGGGCCCAGCGCCATCAAGCCCAGACATTCGGTGCCGCGTCGGAGTGGTAGCAAAAACTGGGCCGCCGGCCAGGGGATCCAGGGACGGGTCAGCGTCTGGAGTTCAGTTATGTCTGGCACAGCAGGGAGTGAACCATCGACAGTCGTCGGCCCGTACCTGGCCTCAATCACCAACCCTTCGGCAGTAGCAACAGCAATCAGGCCCTCGCGCACACCTAACGCTCGACAAACGGCCGTTAGTGTCGTATGCAGTTGCTCATCCAATTCACCACGTTGGAACACATCATCGCTCAACGTCTGCACCAGGCGCCCATAATCGAACTCGCGGCGGTAAAAGCGGCGATCAAATTCGGCACGAAACCACTCGCTTAAGGGATTGAGCGAGGCGACCAGAAACACCATGGCCAGGATTGTCACCAGCGGCATATCGATCTGCAACCACCGCCGCGTCTGCCACTCAAGCAGCAACAGCAGGCTGACATACAATGCGGTCACCAGACTACCGGCCATCGAGAAGAAAAATGTACGTCGGGCCACCCGCGTCGGCAGCAACGCCCGGTAGGACAGCATTGCATAAGCCAGCACCACCATAGCTATCAGAATCAGCGTCCGTGACACTCCATGAGAGATAATCCACAGCAGACCAGGCATCGTATATTCGGAGAGCATACGTGCGATAATGCCCATAAATGCGCCACTTACTCCCAGAACAGCAGTCCACTCAAAGATCCGCTGGAGCAACTGCTCTTGCTCATCGGCTAATTTCTGGCGATAATTCATACGCATCAGTATCACTGCCAGTAGCAGTGGCAACGAGCGTTGCGCAATCCAGAACCAGGCCAGGGCAGTCCATGGTGCTGCTAGAACTGGCTCGGTACGCACCCCGATGGCGGTCATCTGTCCAAAGGTAACATCACCCAGTGCTGCATAGAGGGCGAGCAACAGCCCTGTGGTATAGCAGAGACTCGGCAAAAAGCGGCGCACAGCGGTGGCATACCTGTCTGCCACCAGATAGAGAATAAAGTGTAGAAAAGCAGGCGGGGTCAACACCGTAGCAATCAGTTGTGCCCGATCAAACATCTGCTGCACACCTGTTTCTGGTGTCAGGCGAGGCAAAATTGCTGTCATACCATACACTGCCAGCCAGAGACAAAACCAGGCAAAGGCCCGGGTTGTGCGATCACGCGGTGCGCGAACGAGCAAACTCAGCCCCAACCAGCAAGATAGCACGGCCATCAGAAAATCCGGCCCATAGTAGATCAATGCTTGCATGATCATGTATCATAGCATACCACTATGCCTACAGCAACTACCCATACTATGGCGGTAACGTTTCAACACATGAAACCATCAAAGGTTCGCAGAGTATTCTCATTTTGTTATGAAAGGTCAGGAACATGACAGATCGTCTCATCGTTATTGGCGGGGTTGCCGCTGGCATGAGCGCTGCGGCCAAAGCACGCCGCACACGGAAAGATATGGAGATTGTGGTCTATGAACAGACCGGCTATATTAGTTACGGCTCCTGTGGTTTCCCCTATGTCATTAAAGGCGAAATTCCGCGCATCCAGGATGTGATCGTACGTACCCCCCAGGATTTTATCAAGCAGAACATCTTCGCTCACGTGCGACACCAGGTTCTGGAAATTGATCCCCAGCAGCATACGCTCCAGGTTCGTAACCTCGAAACAGGGGCCGAGTTTACTGATCACTGGGATCGACTGATTCTCAGCACGGGCGGCAGTGCTACCCGTCCGCCCATCCCTGGCCTGGATTTGCCTGGCATCTTCACGCTACGCAATGTTGAGGACACGATCGCCATCCATGATTGGATTGCCCGGCAACGTCCCCAACGCGGCGTCATCGTTGGCGGTGGATACATTGGCCTGGAGATGGCCGAGGCACTGGCGGCGCATGGCATACAATTGACCCTGGTCGAGATGCTGCCGCAGGTGATGGGTAATATGGACGCCGATATGGCAGCCCACGTTCAGGAAGAACTGGTACGGCAGCACGTTGATCTGCGGCTTGAACATGGCGTGGAGGCCTTTGTCGGCAATGGCCGTGTGCGCGAAGTAGTGGCCGCCGGTCAGCATTTCCCGGCCGACATCGTTATCTTTAGCGTTGGGGTTAAACCCGCTGCGACGCTGGCCCGTGCTGCTGGGATCGCACTGGGGCCAACCGGCGCAGTGGCGGTTGATGATCATCAGCGCACCAACGTGGAACAGATCTGGGCTGCAGGTGATGTAGCCGAAGCCCTGGATCTGGTGACGGGTAAACCGACCTATGTACCGCTAGGCACCACAGCCAACAAGCAGGGGCGCGTTGCCGGCGAGAATGCCGCCGGAGGGGATGCCGCCTTCAAAGGCATCGTCAGCACGGCCGTCGTCAAGGTGTTTGATTGCGAGGCCGCCCGCACTGGCCTCTCCGAGCGCCATGCTCGTGCAGAAGGCCTGGACATCGAGACCGTCACAGCTACTGCCAATTCGCGGGCACACTATATGCCCGATCACCAGTCTCTCCATGTCAAGCTCGTCTTTGAGCGCGGCTCACAACGCCTGCTAGGGGCACAAATGGTTGGAGGTGAGGGCGTTGCCAAACGCATTGATGTCATCGCTGCTGCGCTGCACGCCCACTGGACAACGTATGACCTGGCCGAACTGGATCTGAGCTATGCTCCGCCCTTCGCCCCGGTCTGGGATCCAATCCTGGTGGCGGCCAACCTTGCCAATCGGTAAAACCACGGCTCTGGAAAGCTGGATAATACTGTGCTGGTGCGATGGCTCGATGCCTGACACCAGCACGGTGTTTTTGCCCGTGCTAGCATCGCTCGAAGAGCAGAACGCGCAACGCGCAACGCGCAAAAACATGCCACCATGCTCGCGTTGCCCTTACGTCCAATTGAAACCGTAGCGGTCATAGCAGAACCATCCTACTACAGTTTGTAAGTCCCGGTTCAAAATGCGACGCAAGTACTATAGACAAAGCTTTTACTTCTGGCGTATGATGGTTAGCAAGATCATGCATTCATTCTGATGCTCACTAAAAAAGTCTTCTCTGGACGACAGAATAAACATTGAGGAGGCGATGGAAGCTACCGTACATCAAACAACCGCAACTGTGCCATCATCTTGTGCTTATAACAGCGATTCGCATATTTATCTGACATTGAAAGGACTTGCCGTGACGCAGATTAGCACATCTTCTTATGACATTCTCGCTGATTCAAATCGTATGGTTGCATTACTGGAGCGTTACCGCACTGATTTGCCTTTTGTGGATAAAGAACTGACACTGCATCAATCTCTGCGCCATGAATTGGAAACACATCAACGGGCTGGTGAACGCTCACTGGCCGAATGGCGTCAGGCACTGGCCCGGCGTTGGGAATGTGAGATAGCGGGACAGCGGTTCTACATGCATATGCATCGCCAGTTGTGTGACTACTTTGGTGCCGATTCGCCGTATCTCAAGATTATGCTCCCAGATAACACCCGGAGTGCACGTACGGCGGTTGAGTTACTCAACGACCTGCGTCGATTACAGGCTTCGCTGGAAATTCTTCAGCCACAACCGCCATTCGTCTGCCTGGAACTGCCCGCCCTGACACAGGTTTGCACCGATTTAGAGGAAGCCCTGAACTGGACGCAGCGGTGCGAAGCTCAGCGCCGCACCGCTATGCTTGAACAGCGACTGGCCCACAACGTCTATTATCACGCCCGCGCCCAGACTCAGCGCTTGCTCAATGAATATATCGGCTGTGGACAGGAAGCACAATTGGCGAATGCCGATGTTGATGATCTGGATGATCTGGAAGTCAGCATGCATGATGGTCGAAGAGGTATGACAACGACAATGTGATGTTCTTCCCACGAAAGAACCGGAGGGTACTGAGAGACTGAACGGTTTTCTGGTTGTCTGCGGCACGCTCTGCAGGGCAACAGTGAGGGAAGAGGAGTGAGGAGGAAGAAGCGCGGGTTCTTGCTTCTCGCTCCACTTCCTTGCTCTTCGCGCCAGGCGCGGGTTCTCGCTTCTCACCCCTCTTTTCTTTGTTCTCTTTTCTCGCCTTACTCGTTATAGCAAACCTATTGCAATGAATGAATGATAAACCTGGAGCCCAGACTTACGCCGGAACCGAGCGTTACCAGGCTCACGCCTGGGCTCGACTTCAGCCAGTATGACATTGCGGTCAGCCATCTGCCGTCAACGGTGTTACACCACCGCTAGCAGCGGGCGTGTGTCAAGCGCAATCGCTGTGTATACGTGCTGGTCAAGCACCGAACGCTGAAAGCACAGACGACGCTCGCTCAACTCGCTGGCAACCTCACGAATACTCGTTCGCACATCTATCTGCAACCGAGCGGCAAGCTGGCGTGCCAGATCGCGGACGGGAGCCTGATCCACAAACAGAAGCGCCTCCGGCTGTCGTTCGTCCACAAATTGCAGCAGATCATCAACCTGATCCGCCCGGCGATCACCGGCTACGGCAACCAGTGGTATCACCGTCGTTGCACCCGCAGTAATGAACACCTCCGGTTGCACATCGGCCCCGGGCAAAAGAACCCCTGCTGGTGCATGCAATGTTTGCGCCAGTTTCGCCGCCTGGGTCACCAATTGTTGCGCTTCACCACCCGTATCCGCAACGACTACCCAGACCCCGTTGTACACCTCTAATTGTGCTGGTAGACCATACGTTGATACCGGCAGGATTGCCCGTTGTGGACAGACAGAAATACATAACAAACAGTCAATACAATTCTCGTAAATGTGGGGGACGGCCTGACCCCGATCGTTGGAGATCAATCCGATGGCATCATAGGGACAGGCAGTGATACAGACCTGGCTGCACTGACAGCGGTCTTCATTGACAATTACAGCGGGCATACCAGGCTCCTCTCTATGAACCAGTGAATGTTTATCAATAAACCTGATCCCTACAACAATGTTCTGCCAATATAATCTGTACGCTAACTATTACGATAACGAGACATCCCCTGGATAAGGAGGCACAGCACTGGCGAGAAGTGAGGGAAGAGGAGCGAGGAATGAGAATAGAGGGTACTCCCCTCTCGCTCCTCGCTTCGCGCTCCTCGCCAGGCCCCCGCACCTCTGTCGAGATGAAAGCTCGTTGTCGTACTATCCCATATCAGTCAACCCATACCTGACAGAAGGCTGTGAGCATGTGTTCTGAGCAAGTTATCTATGTGCCGCCGAGTGCTGTCATGCCAATTGAACCCTCGTGTTGATGAACAGAATAGGAACAACCGACCAGTGTTTCAGGAGATTTTGAGATTATCGAGGAGGTACCTGGCCAGAACAGAAACCGATCAACATCCTGACAGTCAGAAGTTGTATTTATAACGCAGTGCGTCTAACGCAGTGCATTATAACATAATCTGTAGCAGTCTGCCTAGCAGAGTGGACAAGGAAGGGTACAGTCACGCCGCACGCCTCAATGCTGACGGGCGCAGCCATGAGCAAACATGGCACGGGCGCAGGCATTCTCTTGCCACGGCTGCGCCCCTACATGCACGCGCCGCGTCTCGTCGCCTCGTTACCGCCATCCAGGACACCAAGTACCAAAGATACTTTGCGTCTTTGCCCTTTTGCGCCTTTGCGTTAAAAAAAGGAACGTCTGGCTCGCCGCCTCACGTCTCGTACCCTACGCCTACGATACACACCAACAAAATCTTTGCGCCTTTGCGTTAAAAAAAGAACGTTCCTCTGTCCCCTATAAAGGCACCTCATCCCTGATCCCCAGAAGTTGCGCGACCAGCGGTAACACCGCCTCGGCGCGCACGGGATCGAAGCGGGTTGCCGATTCGTCTGTGTTAACGCCAGGACGATTCTGCGCTGAGCGCACGCATGCGCTCACCCAGGTTGCGGCGCCCCGGCGGTCGAAATGTGGCAAAGGTGCACCGCAGCAACGGTAATAGCTGTGGGAAAACGTTGCCAGGAAGGTTTGTCATCCAGTAGAGGTATCGCTCAACGTGACGCGAAAGTTTCTCAACATTTCCTCCAGGATGGTTACTGGAGGGCCAGTTGTCTGAGGCTCAACCTGAACCCATACATCGAACATATATCTGTCAATTGGAATAAACGCATGCTGTGCCCACCAGCGACGCTGATCGCCGACTGGGTAGGAGTGTTCTAGGGTGTATACTCGGCCCACTCCCGCTGGGGTAGACACAGCATTAAACGACCGAACAGTACTGTGATTTGGAAGGATACAGGTATACATAAGATCAGTGGTTTGCTCTGGTGCACAGCGGCTACGAATAGTAATCCCTCCGATATATGATTGATCCTCCCACCGAATGGTGGGTGTTTCCGCTGCTGTAACTGCCTGGAAGCGCAGTCCCGCTGCATTTTCGTCTACCAACATCCATGTCGCCGGCACTGTTACTGTATAGGTCAAGCCCGCAGTACTCGCTGTATATGTTTGCGTTGCAGGATGTGTTACACCTGGCGCGGCAATCAGATTCTCTGTATCTGTGCTGCTCATACAACTGCTTAGGAGCGTGATTACAACCAACATTATTATGCGGTATCTCATATGCCAGTTTACCTCAGCATTCAAAACATCCCATTTAGGGTAGTAGACACGATATCAGCCATATCCCTTGACAGCATGTGCATCAGCACGGTACGTATTGACAGCCCGGTCTGAGTCTGACCACTCATAATGACTATGTTCAGGCGATGCTGATCGCCGCCGTTGCTGAGACGCCAATACAGGTGCAACCCATCCTGTTCGGCATCGAGTATATGCCTCGGCAGACCAGCGCACGCCGGTGCATCGCCTGGGGCGTACGTTCTCCACCACCATCAAGCGGAATCGGCAGTACAATCAGATCGGTAAAGTCACGAACATCGGGTGCTGCGTTTTTTCCCCCTTTCAGACCGCTCACGGGGGATCAGCTTTCAAGTACAGGTTTTTGCGCAAAGAGCGGGTTTTGCCCCATCAGGAGGCCCAAAAAAGCAATTAAAATATTCACTAGCTCCTGATCATAGACGCCTGCAACATATTATACTGCGACTTCAACCTGTGGGGTACGGCTGTATCGGTGACCCTATGCTATAATAGAGGCAGTAGATCCGCGTTATCGAACATGACATACGTGGTGACATGAATCCCACATGCTTTTTGCCGGCGACAGCGTGGCAGAGACAAAGTACCGCTCTGCCGAAGGCGAAAAAGATGTGCACAACGACCGACCGCGTCGGTCGTGTTCTCTACCAGAGTCTCCCTATGCCAGCATCAGACGTGATTCACGGTACGGAACGCGCTTATAAAAGATGGATGGATTATTACCGACGATCCCTATGTCATTCGCCATAATGAAATTACCCTGGTTGCCGATCTCGGTGCAGAACGAGCGCTTGCCGCCGAACGGAACGGACAGAAGATCGTCGTTGAGATTAAGAGTTTTCTGCATGCTTCCCCGATCCAGGATTTGAAGTTAGCTCTGGGACAGTATGATCTCTATCGTGGGTTTCTAGAACGCACGGCACCCGATCAGCGAAACAAGTACGCAGGTGAGAATAACTTGTCGTTCAACATTAAAGACGACACTTGTAGATTATGGGAAAGATTATGAGAACGCAGAAAAATTGTCGTCACTCGTGAGTGAAATCTCACAGGCAGTTCAGTGGCAAAACTTTGTTTCTGGCAAAATGCGCCCAACATCCAACATCGTCCTGGGAAACAGCACCTACGCTGGTGTGAGTTGAAACCCAAGGCGGGCAGCTTTTTTCTGCAGGTAGCACACCTGCTGTTGGCGGTAGCGAGGTTCGTATTCTTCCACACGCAACGGTTGGTATTCGACTTTGTCCTTTACCATGCGATAGTACACCCGCGCCATCAGATGCGCCGTGACCACCGCTGCCTGCGCCGGGCCAATGCGCGCCTTCATCCGCCGATAAAAGACGCCAAAGACGCAATCCGAGCGCATGACCGAAGCAGCCGCCTTACGAAACGCCTGTCTGGCGCGGTTGCGGGTCTTGAGCGTGGCGCTGCGTAGCACCTTGCCGCCGGAGATGTCGTTCTTCGGCGCCAGTCCCAGCCAGGAACAGAAGTGTTTTTCGTTGGGGAATTTCGTCATATCCGTGCCGGTCTCCATGACGATTTCCTGAGCCAGGACTTCGCTCCGGCCGCGCATGGCGGTCACGTCCACGCCGCAGATGCGCTTGAGATGCTTGCGGATGGCACCGCCTTTGGGGGCGTTCTTGCTGTGGCTCTTGCGCTTGTGTTCGGGGACAGACGCGGGGGCATCATCGTCGCAGCCGTTTTCGCC
>DAOTWD010000066.1:0-5383 GCA_034435975.1 Chloroflexaceae bacterium
GTGGGGCACGGGCGCAAGACGACGTAGCGCGTCCCTCCGGGGCGCGGCACGGGCGAGCCGGTTCCATCCAACGCCAATGATGGGCGATGCCCGTGAAGGGGGCGCGGCGCGGGGGCACGGAGGCGCGGCGCGGGGGCGCCGGAGCGCGGCGCCGGGGCGCGGCGCGGGCGAGCCGGTTCCATCCAACGCCAATGTGGGCAATGGCCGTGAAGGGGGCGCGGGGGCGGGCGTAGCGCGTCCCTCCGGGGCGCGGCGCGGGGGCGCCGGAGCGCGGCCCTCCGCGCCGCGGTCGTTTCGGTTCCGCTCCACGTCAGAGGCGCTGCGGCACGAGGCAACGAGGCTGTCAGAAGGGTCAATGGTTGATAGTTAGCAAAGATGCTGACCGCAATGACGCGAAGGTTTAGGTAGAATGACATCCAGGTCGCACAGTCGACCTTCGCATCCGTAGCCGGGCGGTTGCTCGGCATGCGTACATTGAGGAGAACAGCAGCTTATGATAACAATTGCGCCCGCCGCTCGTCCAACACAGGCACCGAAACCGGCGCGCTTTGACCCGACGCTGGTACGGTATTCGCTACGCTGGCTTGGTGCTGGCGCAGCCGTGAGTACGCTGGCAACTCTAGCCGTTCAGCGTGGCGGCAGCCCTACAGCGGCAATGCTGGGCATCGCTGGTCTGGCAGGCGCCACCTACGCCACTCTGCTGGAGCCGCGTCGTCCGGTGCTGGAGCATATCACCTTGCGCCTGCCCACCTTGCCACCAGCACTGGATGGCATGCGCATCGGGCAGTTAAGTGATTTACATCTGGGCCACGTCCATACCTATGCGAACACCGCCTGGGCTGTGCAACAGATGGTCAGGGAACAGCCTGATCTACTGGTCATGACCGGAGATTATGTCAATTTTGAGCATGCCGTCGCCGATCTACCGCATCTCTTGCGCCCACTGCGGGCACCCCTTGGTATCTATGCTGTTCCCGGCAACCATGATCATCTAGAAGGACTGGAGCATATTCAGAACTGCCTGGCCCCGCTGGGTGTCACATTTTTAATCAACAGCCACCGCCCCTTGTCCTGGCGTGGTGCGACGCTATGGCTCGTCGGCGTCGATGATATGTGGAGCGGTGGTGCCGACCTGGATGCTGCGCTGAGGAGTGTGCCCACCGATGGGTTCAAGCTGCTGCTGGCGCACGAACCAGATATGGCCGATATGGCTGCCGAGCGCAACGTGGCCCTGCAATTCTCCGGGCATACTCACGGCGGGCATCTGTGCCTGCCCCTGCTCGGCTCCTTCTGCCTGCCGCTGTATGGTCTGCGCTATCCGGTTGGATTGGAGCGCGTTGGCTCCACCTACGTGTATGTCTCACGTGGACTGGGCGGGATGCCGCTGCGCCTCGGCTGCCCGCCAGAGGCAACGATTTTCACGCTGACGCGGGGGACGTGAAGTAGCTTCGCGTTGGCACGTTGGCACGTTAGCACGTTGGAGCGCGTCACTCCGGGGCGTGGGGCGGGCGGATCTCTGCGTCGAAAGGAAGGAACCTATGAGTCGACGACCGATGCACGATATGATCATCGTGTTGCCAGGGATTATGGGCAGTGTGTTGACCCGCCATGGGCGTGAGGTATGGGCACCCTCGCTGATGGCGGTGGCACGGGTGTTACAGCGTGAGGCATTGGTACGCGAGTTAATGTTGGACGGCGATGATCCCGATCTGCCGTTCCTTGATGATGGCGTGGTGGCAACACGGATTATGCCCGATGCACATCTTATTCCCGGTTTTTGGAAGATTGATGGCTATTCCGCACTGCTGCAATCCTTGCAGACCGAGTTCGAGGTAACAGTGGGCGATGTGTACCAACCTTATCCGCATGCCAACCTGTTTCCGTTTCCCTATGACTGGCGGCGGGACAATCGTGCCACGGCGCAGCGGTTACGCACGTTTGTCGCACAGCAGTTGCCGGTCTGGCGCGAGCGGAGCGGGAATGCGCGAGCAAAGGTGATTATCATTGCGCACAGCATGGGTGGTCTGGTGGCCCGTTACTATCTGGAGATGCTGGGCGGGTGGGAATATTGCCAGGCATTGTTTACGCTGGGCACGCCGCACCGTGGCTCGCTAAATGCGCTGAACTATATCAGCAATGGCAAGTCGTTCTTTGGTCTGGTCGATGTCAGCCCGGCGCTGCGTTCGTATACCTCGGTGTACCAATTGCTACCGATCTATGAAGTGATCCAGCACGGCGACCGCTATCTGCGCGTGACCGACGTAGAGCAGATCGAGCATGTGTCACGCTCACGAGCGCTGGCCGCTGCGAATGAGTTTCACCACCGGATCGAAGTCGCCGCCAGCCAGCGTGCGGCCAGTCCCCACGCCAGTGCTTATGTGTCAGTGTTGATTATTGGCACGCAGCAACTGACGGCGCAGTCGGCAGTTCTTAGCGGATCGCAGATCCATGTTAAGAACCACTTGCCGCTTGATTTGCAACAGCGCCACGTGCGCGATTTTGGCGACAATACCGTGCCGTTCTATGCCGCCTTGCCGCCCGGCGCACGCAAAAACGATCTCCAACCGATTTTTGTACCGCAGAGCCACAGCGGTTTACAGCAGCATCCACATGTATTACAGCATCTGCATGATCATCTACAGTTGCTCCAGGTAACAGGTAGTGTCCTGGGCACCGGGACGCTTGCTGCCGCCCAGCCGGATCTCAGTGTCGTCAGTAGTGGGCAACCGGCGTTGCGTCTGTTGCTGGACGATGTTTATACCACGGACGGTGGGCAAATCCGGGTGGAAGTGATAGATACAACCGATCCAGGGCCGCTGACGGCGCAGATCGAGCCGCTGGCAGAGGATCAGCCTGTGCTGCGGCAATCGCTGGTGGTGCGTGATGGAGCCTGGGTGCTTGACCTGGAACATCCGCAACCCGGTGTCTACCGCGTCATCATCGAGCCATTTCAGTCGGGGCCACGGATACCGTCTGCCGTCTCAGATATTTTCGAGGTAATTGATCCGGCGCGGGGATAAACGTTGAAGCGATGAAGCGATGAAGCGATGAAGCCTTGAAGCCTTGAAGCCTTGAAGTGTTGAAGTGGTCTGAGTACGTGAACGTTCGAACGCTCGAACGCTTCATCGCTTCATCGCTTGCTATCCATATCTGCACTATATGCCATACCTACTGCACCGGGTCACAATGCCCCGCACCGCCGCCATGCCCGTCAATGCCAATCATGGCAGATCGTTTGTAGGGGCACCCCTCGTGGGTGCCCGCATTGCCCCGCACCGCGATGCATTGCCTGGTATTGTCCATCAATGCCAGTCATAGCGGATCGTTGGTAGGGGCACCCCTCGTGGGTGTCCGCATTGCCTTTGTCGCTGCGCATTGCCCAACATCGCTGCATCGCCCGGCATTGGGTATCAATGACTCTCGCTGCGGGCGACCACAAGGGTCGCCCCTACGATCGTTGCAGGCAATGTAAGGCGTTGTCCCGCCAGGCCCTGCAATGCTCCCGCAATGTCGCATCCTTGCATCGCAATGTTGCATCAATGCCGGGCAATGTGAAACAATGCTGGGCAATGTCTCGCACTGTAGCATCGCCCGCCATGCTTGCCAATGCCGGATCGTTTGTCGGGGCACCCCTCCAGGCCTGGTTGATACAAAGGCAATCCCCAGTAGCAAAGACCATATTCCGCTTGGCGATGAAGGTACCCCCATGCCGCTCATCCGGCTCACCTTTCCCGAAGAAGTGTAGTGTAGCCCGTTGATGCATACACATATTAGATAAACTGGCAATTTTGTGCTATACTTCGGTATACGCCGTGGCTAATCGTACCATTATGTGTTCCAAGGTGAGGAGAAATATATGGCGAGTGTATCCGTGCCCGCTAAAACTGCATCGGCGCTCATCGATCCGCAGGAACTCATCAGTGACCTGCCGTATCTTGAGGGTAGTGCCAATGTCAACCTGGACGATCTGGTGACGGAGGATGACGAACCCGTGGACAGTATCTTCTCGGCCAAACAGCAGCGGTTGTTGATCGAACCCCTGTACACCAGTTGGCACCCGGAGCGTCCCTTCCTGGCCGATGCCAACGTCGGCCTGTTCTACACACCGCGGCAGCCGCCAATCGTGCCTGACGCTTTTATCAGCCTGGATGTACAGGTGGGCAAAGAGTGGTGGGAAAAGCGCCATCGCTCATACTTCTTTTGGGAATTGAAAAAGCCGCCCGAAGTTACCGTTGAAGTCGTCTCCAACAAAGAAGGGGGCGAAGATAGCAGCAAGCTGATTGATTATGCCGGTATGGGCATCCTCTACTACGTCATCTTTGACCCCTTGCAAGCCTTAAGTCAGACCCTACTGCGGATTTATCGCCTGAGTGAGCGAGGGTATCGCCGTACTACAGAGCGCTGGTTTCCAGAGGTGGGCATCGGCGTACAACTGTGGGAAGGGGTGTACGAAGACCTGTCACTGGTCTGGTTGCGCTGGTGCGACCAGTCAGGCAACGTGCTGCCCACTGGCGCTGAACAGGCCGAACGTGCTCGGCAGGAGCGCCAGCGAGCGGAACAGGAGCGCCAGCGAGCGGAGCAAGAACGCCAGCGGGCGGAGCAGGAGCGCCAGCGGGCGGAGCAAGAACGCCAGCGAGCGGAGCAAGCCGAACTGGCGCGTGAACAGGAGCGCCAGCGGGCGGAGCAGGCCGAACTGGCACACGAGCAGGAGCGCCAGCGGGCGGAGCAGGCCGAACTGGCGCGTGAGCAGGAGCGCCAGCGAGCGGAGCAACTGGCGGCACAGCTACGGGCACTGGGGATTGAGCCGGATGTCTGAGCGCAGGCCGTCGTTAGCGAATGTTGAACCACGCAGCGCACGCCGGGCACGCAGGACACCCATGGTAAATCACTTCTGCGTACGCTGCGAGTGTGCGTGGTTGATAATCGCGGGGTTGAGCAGGAGGAATTGGCACTATGGAAGAACTGCTTGAATTACGGGCCTACCTGGAACAACAACGCTATCCCGAAGCACTGGCGTTGCTGGCTGAACTGGAAGAGATGAGCAGAGAAGATAAAATCAACAAAATACGTAGCTTTGCCAAAATCTTGCTGCTGCATCTGATAAGGCGTGTCGTTGAACAACGCACCACCCGCTCGTGGGATCTCTCGATCTGGAACGCAGTTGATGAGATTGTCCACATTAATCGGCGGCGTAAGGCGGGCGGATACTACCTAGATACGCCAGAACTGCAGGCAATTATGGCCGAAGCGTATCCCGCCGCGCTCAAGCGGGCTGCATTGGAAACATGTGAGGGACGGTTTGATGAGCGTGAACTGGCGCAACAGGTAGATCAGGCTATGCTGCAACAGCAGGCGCTGGATTTGATACTGGCGGCGCAGGTTG
>DAOTWD010000067.1:0-7340 GCA_034435975.1 Chloroflexaceae bacterium
TTTGGTATCAATACCCCCATATCTTTCATCTGTTTCAAGATACATAGCTGATAGTACGGCTACAGGGATATCCGCCATTTTTCTGAACCACGCTGAGGATGGACTTGCACCGCATGGCTTCCGAATACGTCAAAGCATCGGTGAGAAAGGGTAACTGAGTTCTATTTATATGATTAGTTTAATACGTAAACTTTGTAATAGACGAAACGCTTGTTTCAGATGTGCATATGGCACCCGTCCAATGTAGGTTGCTATTAAACGACGTAGTGGACCAGGGCGAAACATAAGACGAGGTTGATAAAACAGAACCCGCAGGTAGCACCTTTGCGCATCGCGATCAAAGCCAACCCCAAAGTACTTATCGGCAAAGGTCAGATAATGTTGGGCATAGATTGTACGTCGTGCCCGTTGTTTGGCTTGCTCTAAAGCAGAATCAGCTTCAGGTGAGTTAAAAATCGTATGGAGTACCCAAATAATAGATGGTTCTTCGGCTTTTTTGTGAACCAGATGGGTATGCATGTTTCCAGGATGCACGCGGTAATCAGCTAATACCCGGTTGCAATAATAAAAATCCCACGAGCGTGCGATCATGGTGGTGAAGTACCAATCATGGAACGATAAGTGACTTGGAACTGGCAAAGTTGCTAACCACGCTTCGCGGCGGGCAATAATTGTAGGGGCGCAGATAAAGTTCCAAGTCAGCAGAGCTACCAGTTCGTTGCCCTTGAAATCGTGCCCCCTGTGAGCACGGTCAGATCGCTCCAAAGTGATAGTGCCCGCCTTGTCAATAAGCCGCACATCGCCGTAAACTAAACCCACTTCAGGGTAGCGTGCAAAGATCGGCATTACCTCATTGAGAAAAGTAGGCCGGTACCGATCATCGCCATCAATGCGGGCGATCAATTGACCACAGGCAGCCCTAAGCCCATCCATCACAGTAGCTGCGTGACCTTGATTGGTAGCATGTTGAATAATTCGAATGCGTGGATCGGTGAAGGTATCTAACAACGCTGGTGTGCCATCGGTCGAGGCATCATCGACCACTATGATCTCAAAGCTGTGATCACCCTCCTGAGCAAGAATACTGGTTACACACTCACCAAGATATTGTTCGAAGTTATAGGAGAGGACAACGAAACTAATATAAGGATGCTGCTCTGGCATAGTATTCATAATTTTAAACCACCATTCAAAGATCGCAGCTAATACCCAAAACACTGACTTTGAGCCTGTTCTCATTCGTATGTTCGGTAGTTCTTAGCCGATCCACCAACTCAGCAGCGTGCGTAATTGCCTGGCGCAGCAGCGCACAAATTTTCCCGACATCATCTGGTGTCACCGCTGTACCAGTTGGCAGACTCATCACGCGATTGGTCAAGCGCTCGGTCTCGGGCAGCAGCAGGCCAGCATGCGGGAAGTACGAGCGGTAGGGTTCCATACGATGGCAAGCCGGGTAGAAATAACGCCGGGCTAGCACGTTCTCGGCATGCAGCACCTGCACTAGCAGGTCGCGACTGATTCCGGCTATCTCCTTATCCACCTCGACAACAACGTATTGGAAGTTGTTGTGCTCGCATTCGTTGTAGCAGAAAAGGCGCACTCCAGGCAGATCGGCTAGTCCGCTTTGGTAAGCCTGGTAGTTGGCGTAGTTCGCAGCTACTATGTCGTCCAGACTCTCTAGGGAGGTCAGTCCCATGGCGGCAGCGACTTCGGTCATCTTACCATTGGTGCCGATGTAATCTACATTATCGTAGCCGACAAAGCCAAAATTGCGCATCAGGCGCATCTTCTCGGCGAGCGCGTCGTCATTCGTAACCACCGCGCCGCCCTCAAAGGAATTGAGGAACTTGGTAGCATGGAAACTGAAAACCTCGGCCAGACCGTGGCCACCAATCATCTGGCCCCGATGCGAACAACCCAGGGCGTGCGCTGCATCAAACATCAGTGTCAAGCCATGCTTGTGCGCAATACTCGCCAGGGCATCGATATCACAAGGCTGCCCCCAAACATGGACGCCAATGATCCCTGTGGTGCGCGGGGTGATCATCTGCTCCACTTTTTCTGGATCGATAGTGTGAGTGCGTGGGTCGATGTCACAGAAGACTGGCGTGATCTGCTGCCACTGCAGTGCATGGGCGGTAGCGACGAAGGTGAATGAGGGAATGATCACTTCGCCCTGCAGTCCCGCTGCACGCGTAGCAATCTCAAGCGCGACTGTTGCATTGCACATCGCTACGCAGTGCTTCACGCCAACTAACTCAGCAATACGCTGCTCAAACATCTGAACCATTGGACCGTTGTTAGTGAACCAGCGCCGATCAAGCATATCATTAATACGAGCAAGCAATCGCTCACGGTCACCGATATTGGGACATCCAACGTGGAGGGGTGCGGTAAAAGAGGGGTTTCCACCGAGAATAGCAAGTTGATCGAGAGGTGCGTTGCCGATGCTCATAAGTAAGGGCTTTCGCAAAGTCCTGAGTTGGCTATGCTTAATCTCGTGCAGCTGCGCTGAGTACTCGGGCCGGTATTCCAATCACAGTGGTCGCAGGCGCGACATCCTTGACTACGACAGCACCCATACCAACCATTGCTGCCGCACCAATCGACACATGATCTCGGATAGCGGCTCCGATGCCGATCCAGGCTCCACACTCTACGCGCACCCGTCCGCCGAGGTGGGCACCCGGACCAATATGAACACCTTCGGCGATCCGGCACTCGTGATCGATGCAGGCACCAGTGTTGATAATCGCGTTTGAACCAATGTGTACCCCGGGGTTAATCACAGCTCCGGCGGCAACAAATGACCCCGATCCAACCGAGACATCCCTTGCAATGATGGCGCTTGGATGAACTACTGTTGCAAGACGGAAGCCTCGCTCGACAACTTCATTCGCAAGGGCCATCCGTGTCTTACAGTCGCCAATCGCAATCAGCAAAGTGGTCTGACTCTGTAGCCCTGGCCGATCCAGCACCTCACGCCCACCAAGAATGTGTGCTCCAGCAAATGGCTTTCCATGATGGTCAGGGTTTACATTGTCAATAAAACCCACTACCTCTATACCGATAAGACGCGCGGTATCAGCAACGACCAGAGCGTGTCCAGAGGCACCCCAAATTAGAATTCCTTGTCTAAGCATAAGAACTATAAAACCCCTACAAGAGCGCCTTTATCATCCTATGACTTATGACGGAGTTGGAGCACCGATTCCGGATTACATCTTTCTAAGGTTTCTTCATGAGATCGTTGACTGTACTTTTTTATGTCCACGTTCTCGCGTATCACCAAATTGGAGTGTTAAAGCGTTGGTACTTCTCAGGCACGCTCCGCCATTTCGACAAACGCTGGGAGGCGGTCGCAATAGGCTGGTTTTAGCCCGACAAACACCAGAGTGAGCGACTCATTGTACCCGAAATCACAGAATGTGCAAGTCTGGGTATGCCCAGGTTTTCGCATTTTTTACGTTGGCACGTTCTAACGTTAGAACGCATCCGGGTCAATGCCCAGTTCGCGCAGGCGCGCCGCGAGCCGTTCCGCTCGCTCCCGCTGCTGCTCCGCCCGTTCCCGCTCCTGCTTCGCTCGTTCCTCGGCCTGCTCCGCCCGTTCGGCTCCGGTCGGGATCAGCGTGCCGTCTGCGTCGCACCAGCGCAACCAGGTCGCCGTGCGCTCCTCAAACCGCCCTGTCCACAGCATCAGGCCCACCCCGATCTCCGGCAGCCATCCGCCCTCCCAGCGCTCGTAGGTTGCCCCATGGAGCCGGTATATCCGCAACACCTCGTCCCCCACCTGCTGGTTCGGATCGAAGATCGCATAGTATGGGACGCCCATCTCTGCATACCGCCCCAGTTTGTCATCCGCCTCATGGCCTTTGGTATTGGAGACAATTTCGATCACCACATCCGGCGGCTTCCCGTAATCCCCTACAAAATACGACCGCTCGAACGTCTCCCACCATCCGTCGTGCGGCTGCACGTCCATACTTACAAAGACATCGGGGACGATCGCCGGCTGTTCCACGGTGGAAAACACGCCCACATTGGCATCGGCCAGAAACGAACGCGCCGTCGTCGTGGCCCATGAACTATAGAGCGCATCCACCAGCAAGCGTTGCTGTTTGGCCGAAAACAGATTATCCACGGGCGTATCGTCCTCCGTTACCGGCTGATCGCCATCAAGCCACCACGCCCCTGGCCGCTCATCCGGTTCCGCCCGAGCGGCGGATACGTCTACCGTCTCCGTTATGGCTGGTTCCGTGTGCATCGGTTCCTCCTTCGCACGGTAGCACGTTGAAACGTTCCAACGTGCTACCGTTCTAACACATCCGGGTCAATGCCCAGTTCGCGCAGGTGCGCTGCGAGGCGTTCCACTCGTTCCTCGGCCTGCTCCGCTCGTTCGGCTCCGGTCGGGATCAGCGTGCCGTCTTCGTAACACCAGCGCAACCAGGTCGCCGTGCGCTCCTCAAACCGCCCTGTCCACACCGTCACCCCGATCTGCGCTGTCGCCAGCCGCCCGGTCGGGTGTTCCACGTAGTCTCCCGTGTGCAACGCATACACCCGCAGCACCTGATCGCTCAGATGCTGCGCCGGGTCAAAAATCACATAGAACGGAATACCAACCCGGGCATAGTCCCGCAACTTGTTGCTGTCTTCTTTCTCCGTGCGACTCGAGACCACCTCGATCACCACATCGGGCGGCTTCCCATAGCGCCACAGGAAGTAGGATCGGTGCGCCTTCGGTCACAGATCGGCCGGAGCCTGCACATCCAGACTCAGCAGCACGTCCGGCACCAGCGACGCTTTCGCCAGTGCATAGAACACCCCGACATTGGCCAGCGCCAGAAATGGGCGCTCCGCACCCGGCCCGCGCCATGAGCTATACAGGCTCTCGGTCAACAGGCGTTGCTGCTTCTCCGAAAAAATGTTGTCCACCGGCGTAGCATCTTCCATCACCAGCTGCGTCTCATCCGGCAGCAACGCGGGCGGAATGCCCGCCCACCAGTCCTCGGCGGTCTCAGCTGGTGCTACCAGTTCGGTGTCCTGACTTATCACATCCTCATCATGGGCCAACGGGCTGACGCTTGAACGCTCAGACGCTCTCCGCTCTCCGCTTGAACTGAGCAATACAATCTACGTGCGCAAAACCACGGGTCTTGAACGCTCAGACGCTCTCCGCTCTCCGCTTGAACGCTCCAACGTTCTAACGTACCAACCTTCCAGCGCAAGAAACGTACCAACTTTCCAGCACCTTCAGCGCCCAGGGGCGTGACCAGTGGATGGTGCCTGCAGCGAAGCCACGATAGACATGCCTTACACGCTCGTGGCGCAGCAGGCCTGGCAATGCCACCGACGCGGCATCATCAGCGCATTGCAAAGGGCCACGTAGCCAGACATCAAACGGAAAGGTAAAGCCCCGCTTGTCATTGCGATGGCGCACCAGCGCTGGCAAACGCTGCCCAAGCGCCTCGGCGAGCAGCGGTTTGGGACCAGAACCGTTGCGCATCGCCTTCACACTGGCAGGCAGGCGCAGCACGGCTTCAACCAGATGATGATCCAGCAGCGGCACCCGCACTTCAAGCGAGTGCGCCATACTCATCACATCGGTGTCACGCAACAACTGGTGCTGCGTATAATTGCGGAGTTCCGCCCTGCTGACCCAGTTGAACATGCCACTGGCTGAGGGTTGCGGCGCACCTGCACGCTCGGCCACCTGCGCAACGACATCAAATGTGCGCTGTGCTTCATACCAGACCTCGTCACTGACCAGTGCGCGCACTTCAGTCGGCGCAAAAAGCCCACGACAGACAACATAGGCACTGGCAGCTGACACAGGCCGGGCCAGGGCAGCAGCAACTTTGGCCCAGCGCTGATGGGTCATCGGTAGCGTCAGCGCTATGCGCAGAAGTTCTGGTACCAACGGGATGCGCCGGGTGCGCTGCAGGATCGTCAGCAAGCGCGGCAGCGTCTGAAAGGTGTTGGGATAGCCGCCAAACAATTCATCGCCCCCCAGCCCGGAAAGCGCCACCGTCAGCCCGGCCTCACGCGCCGTCTGGCAGACAAAATAGCTATTGACACCATCAATCGTGGGCTGATCCATGGCCCAGAAAATGCGATCGAGATTGTCCTGAACATCACGGGCGGTAATGACCCGCGCATAGTGTTCACTGCTCGTCGCATCAGCCACCGCCTGGGCATAGCCGGCTTCGCTATACTCAGCCTCCTCAAAGACCATCGAGCAGGTGCGGATCGGAGCGGCCCCCAGCGCATGCATCAATGCCACAACACTGCTCGAATCCATGCCCCCGCTAAGAAAGGCCCCCAGGGGCACATCGCTCACCAGGTGGCTACGGACAGCGTCCTCAAGCAACGCCGCAACCTGCTCCAGCGCATCAGCCGCACTGATCGTCTCATCAGTCTCAGCCGGCAACTGCCAGTAACGGGCAACCACGGGATCCAGCACACGATCATCGAGTGTAAGCGTTAGGCTACAGCCCGGCTCAAGGATGCGCACTCCACGATAGACACTCAGTGGATCGGGCACCGAACCAAGCATCAAGTAGGCCACCAGTGCCGCCGGATCAAGCTCCGCTGTCAGCAATCCCGACGCCAGCAGCGTCTTCAACTCGGAGGCAAAGAGCAGGCCCTCGGCACAGCGGGCATAGTAGAGTGGCTTGATGCCTAGGCGATCACGGGCAAGGAAGAGGATAGCGTGAGAAGGATCACGCTGATCAACGATTGCAAACGCAAACATCCCTCGTAACTGTGCAACAACTGCCGCCCCCCATGCCCGATAGCCCTGCAAAATGACCTCGGTATCACTATTGGAGCAAAAGTGATATCCCTGCACAACCAGACGGGATCGCAGTGCCTCGGCGTTATAGACCTCACCGTTATAGCTAATCCAGACCGTCTGGTCTGCGGTTGACATGGGCATATGCCCGGCCGGTGAGAGATCGCGGATCGCCAGGCGACAGTTGACCAGGCCCACACGTCGATCAGACGACACATAGATCCCGGCATCATCCGGCCCGCGATGGCGCATCGCATCGCGCATTGCAGCCAGACGCTGCGGTAGATCCGACAGCGCTCGACCGGGATGAAGCACAATACCAGCTATGCCACACATAAGGTTTATTGGCACTTTCGCACGTTGATACATTGACACGTTGGCATGTTGATCCGTCCGTTGCTAGAATGAACCAGCGGGCTAGCGTTCGATTGTATCCGGGTCAATCCCCAGTGCGCGCAGGCGCGCCGCGAGCCGTTCCGCCCGTTCGCGCTCCTGCTCTGCCCGTTCCTCGGCCTGTTCCGCCCGTTCGCGCTCCTGCTCTGCCCGTTCG
>DAOTWD010000068.1:0-7349 GCA_034435975.1 Chloroflexaceae bacterium
TTCAGGTTGTTCGCCACCAGCCAGCCGTCGTCCCGATAGAGCCATTCCAACACGGCGGTCAGATAGCGAATGATTCTGGCCTGGATCACCCTCTCACCCATGAGATCCTCCCGTGTGGGATGCTGGTCATAGTAATGAACGCCCGACCAGGAAGGGGTAAGTGTCGTTGTGACCGTTACACCTGCTGGTTGATGGTAACTGACCATACCTTTCTCCCTTATCTCGACATGTATACCCTGCGGTAGTCACATCCATACTACGTCGGAACGCTGATGGCCTTTTGTGCGTTAGCGAACAATAATGCTAGATTTATTATACCAGATGGGGCGTGGCATTTCTGTAGGCTTTTCCTGGCCTGGCACAATTGGTAGGAACCATACTCTGGCACTCCAGATGAACCGCTGGTGTGCTTTCTACTTAAACTGTCTCACGCTGACGCCTGGCATCTGCTACAACGCAGCGCAGTTCGTCATAGGAGATACTGGCAGGCAGGCGCTCTTTGAGGGGTGCCAGGCGGGACAAATCGCCAACCTCCGCGATTACCGCCTGTACCTGCGCGATCACGTCTGCGCTGACAACCTCGGTGAGTGCCAGCCGCCCTTCGCCAATCAGAGCTGCCAGGTGCTGAAAGATCGTTGCCTCGGTCAGACCCCGCTCAACAGCGATTGCGCCTGGTTGCAAACCCTGACGAAACAGCGCCTCGGTTTGCCGCGTAGTACTGGTATGGGCATAACGTTTCTGTTTGCCACCGTCATCTATGTCGTCAGTACCAGGTATGGTGAGTGGGATGGCAGCGCGGGCCATAAGCGCGGCCTGCCCCTGGTGCGAGAGCTTCAGCACTGGTATATCACCGCCGACGATCTTGAGATACCCTCGCAGCACGAGCTGGTCGATCATATGTTCAATGCGGCTACGCGAGAACTCGGCAAAACGTCCGTAGTAGGTCTGCCGGGTATAGGTGCTGGTCATTGAGCGCGAGCCTTTAAGCATCTCAGCCAGACGCCGCCGACCAACGCCATACTCCAGGCGCTTCACCGCATCCAGGATAACCAGCGCCCCCCGCGCGGCACGTGAGAGAGTATTGACATCCTGGGGATCAGGCGGCGGTATCTGCTGCGCCAGGCAGTTGTCGCAACAACGTGGTGCCTCCGCCGAACTGTGATCACTGAAATAGTGCAACACAATCCGGCGACGGCAGGTATCAGCTTCGGCATAGTCGGTCATTTGATCGAGCTGGCGCTGGCGATGAGTGCAATACTCTTCGAGGGCGCTGGTGACGGCGATCACCGCATGGTTGTCCCAGGGTTCCAGTATGATCTGCATCTGCCCACCCTCATCGCCCTCCTGTCGTAGCATACCAGCACGCTCCAGTTGCGCCAGTCCCGTTCGCACCTTGACCGGATCGAGGCGTGTTTGACGGGCCAGTTGATCCACTGCGACCACCACCTGCGACTGCCCAGAACGGGCCAGGGTCTGATACAGGTGCTGGAGATCTGGAAAGGTAGCGGTGCTGTTCTCAATAAACCACTGCTGCAAGATGCGATCCTGCGGCGCGTAGAGCAGTACCGCCCGTGCCGGGTGTCCATCGCGGCCAGCACGTCCAGCCTCCTGGTAGTAGGCTTCCAGCGTGCCCGGCATGTTGAAATGGACAACCAGGCGCACATCGGGACAATCAATGCCCATACCAAAAGCGTTGGTTGCCACCACGATTGGCAGTTTGCCTTGCAGAAAAGCATCCTGAATTGCCGTGCGCCGGTCGCTGTCCAGACCGGCATGATAATAATCGGCCTGGATACCAACCGTATCACTGATGAAGCTGGCAACTTCGGCAGCATCGCGGCGCGTGCCGGTGTAGATGATTGCGGTGCCAGCAGTGTGCGCCTGTTCCGTGAGTAGCTGCGTCAGATGCTGCAACTTGGCCGGCGTGTCGGGTGCGTAGCAGACCTCGAAGCTCAGGTTGGGACGGTTGAAGCCGGTCACAATCCGTTGCGCGGCAGGAATAGCCAGTAACTCCACAATATCGTCCTGCACCAGCGTGGTCGCGGTGGCCGTCAGCGCAGCCGTGAGTGGGTGGCCCATCTCAGCGCGGGCCTGCGCAATGCGCCGATAGTCCGGGCGAAAATCATGGCCCCACTGGGAGATACAGTGGGCCTCATCGATCGCCAGCATGCCGATGGTCATGCGCTGCAACGCCTGCTGAAATGGCACACTACGCAGACGTTCGGGCGCAACATAGATCAATCGAAATTGACCCTGGACGACAGCCTGCAGACGGCGCGATTGTTCAGCGGACGGCAGGGCACTGTTAATATAGGTGGCCGGAATCGATTGCCGTTGCAGGCTATCAACTTGATCCTTCATCAGCGCAATCAGTGGTGAAATCACCAGCGTTACCGCTGGTTCAGGCAGGCACATAGCTGTATATTGATAGATGAGCGACTTACCGGCACCGGTCGGCATAACGACCAGAGTATGCTGGCCGGCCAGCAGGCTGGCGATGGCTGGCTCCTGGCCCGGGCGAAAGGTGTTGAAGCCAAACAATTGCGCTAGATTCTGGTGAAGATTGGTCATCGCGCAACCCTCTCTCTTTGTGCAATAAGTCGGTACATACCGATGTAACCGTTCAGGTGGGGTGGTCAGGTACCCCTCCTGGAGTCTCTTCGTTCCGTCCCGTTTTGCGGAGCCACAGGCCCCCGCGCCCCGGCCGGCGCAGGTACCACCTGAACGGTTACCATGTCGATTATAGCATGATATGGGTGACTACTGACTGCCGTCTCGCGCTTTATGACGCATGCCGGGAACCTGGTCCTGGTTTGAGCCTGGTACGGTACTGGTCGGAAAATAGGAGTAGCGTTTATCTATATCTTGTTGCCAGGGTAGGGTACACTATAGTTATATAGTTACTATTTCGTAGTGCGTACATCATCACTGTACAACCATGTGATATGTGCGCTATTGGGCGTTATTCTTGCATGATCGTGTCGTGCGTCATTGTTATGAATACCTGTTTAACCGCAATTATGATTGTACACATTGTTGTTCCTCGACATAGTGAATACGCCCGATCATGCATGAGCCAGAGGAGAATGTATGGCTGATCGAGATTTCGAGTCTATCCACCCCGATCGTTTTCTCGCGATCGGGTTCGTATTCGCCATTGTCGGAACCATCGCCTTATCCCTGATTGCTTTCCCACTCGCTCCTGTCCAGGCCGCACCACCAACCCTGATCGCGCTTAGTGCCGGTGGCGGGCATACCTGTGTTCTGACAGCTGATCATCAGGTTCTATGTACTGGGAATAACCAGTACGGACAACTTGGCGATGGTACTTTTACCCAACGTACACTTCTGTGGCCAGTTAGCAATCTCACGAATGTTGAGGCTATCAGTGCCGGGAGTGAACATACCTGTGCTATTGACAAAGATAAAAAAGTCTGGTGTTGGGGTCGGAACCATCGGGGCCAGCTTGGTAATGACTCACAAGATGACAGCAACGTTCCCTCACAAGTACATAACCTGACAGATGTGATCGCTATCAGTGCTGGTGGCGCGCATACCTGTGCGATTAAAACTGACAACAGTGTCTGGTGTTGGGGTGACAATACCAGGGGGCGGCTTGGTGATGGAACGACGACCCTCCGACTTACACCAGTGCAGGTGGACAGTACCAACCTGACCGGCGCAAAGGCCATCAGTGCTGGCAAAAATCATACCTGCGCTATTAAGGACGATAATACTCCCTGGTGTTGGGGCGATAACAGTTTAAGACAGGTTGGTCAAGCGAGTGGTCTCGGTCACTCTACACCACAACCAATAAATATAATGAATGTCACAGCGATTAGCGCGGGTGAGAAACATACCTGTGTCCGACAAACGGGCGGTCAAATCTGGTGCTGGGGTAATAGAAATGAAGCCCAGCTTGGGGATGGTAGTACTCTTACGCAAACGCATACTCCACAAGCAGCAAGAGATAGTTCGGAAGGCTTTCCGCCTATCAGTAATGCTACCGCCATCAGTGCCGGTGATCTACACACATGTATTATTAGAGCTGATAACAGCCTCTGGTGCTGGGGTGACAACCGTTATGGACAGACTGATAAGGAACCGATAGGCCAGAGACCTGATAATACATTCGAGAACCGCACCCGTGCTGTACCTGTACCGAATCTTCCCACTGCCAGTGTCATCAGCGCGGGCGGTTGGCATACCTGTGCCTTGTATAATGGTGAAGGCTGGTGTTGGGGCCGGAATAATTGGGGCCAACTTGGGAACACCAGTACAACCGACAGTCCCCTGCCAGTAAAGATGGGGGTTACATATGCACCTACATTTACCAGCAGTCCGAATCTCGCCAATGGCACGTATGGCAAGCCGTACACTGATCATACCTTTGTTGTTAACGCCAATCCTGGCGCAACTTTTAGCATTAGTGCAGGCAGCCTGCCACCTGGCCTGAATCTGAACCCGGCTAATGGTAAATTGACCGGTACACCCACCCAGGCCGGTACATATAACTTCACCGTCACCGCCAGCAATGGTATCGCTCCTGACGCAACCCAGGGTGTGCAGATGGTCATTGCCAAAGCTCCACTCACGGTGCGCGCTGATGATAAGACCAGAGTCTATGGTGCCGCTAATCCAACCCTGACCCACACTATCACCGGTTTTGTCAACAACGATCCACCAACAATCGTGACTGGCACACCAGCATTGAGTACTAGCGCCACACCCACTACTGGGATCGGGCAACTGCCTATCGTGATTACACAGGGTACCCTCGCGACGCCCAATGACAACTACAGTTTCACCTTTGTGAATGGGACATTGACCATCAGTCCGCGACCGCTGACGGTGAAAGCCGATAATAAGAGTAAGATCTATGGGGCAGCCAATCCACCGTTGACGTACACTGCTACTGGACTGGTGAACAACGATCAGCTTGCCGGTAGCCTGGCAACAACGGCTACCACAAACAGCGCTGTTGGCAGTTATCCGATTACCCAGGGCACGCTTGCAAACAAAAACTATACGATCACATTCACTCCTGGTACGCTGACGATCAACAAGGCACCTTTGCAAGTTACTGCCAATAATCAAACACGGACATATGGCGCACCGAACCCGCCGCTGACTTTCAACGCCGAGGGTTTCGTCGCTGGTGATACGGTGGACAAAGCGCTGACCGGCAGCCTGGCAACAACGGCTATACCGACCAGCCCGGTCGGTACCTACTCTATCACGCAAGGCACGCTGGCAGCAACGAACTACACTATCAGTTTCACGGGAAGTACGTTGGAGATCAGTCCCGCTGCCTTGACCGTGACTGCTGACGACCAGGTGCGCAAGATAGGCTCACCTAACCCGGAGTTAACCATCCGCTATAGTGGCTTTGTGAATAATGAAGATTCAACAGTGCTGACTGAACCAGTCATTGCCAGCACTGTTGCTGATGAGAATAGCCCACCCGGTGAGTACCCTATTGTTCTCAGTGGGGGTCGTGCCACTAACTACACCCTGACGCTGGTTCCTGGCACGCTACGTGTCGTTGAAAAGGATGTGCCGATCATCACCTGGAGTGTCCCGCCGTTGACTTATGGCACGCGGTTGAGCAACGCGGAACTCAACGCCACGGCCAGTTTTAATAATGAACCACTGGCAGGTGAGTTCACCTATAACCCTCCGATTGGCACAATACTCAACGCCGGCACTGGGGTGACGCTGACGGTTTCGTTTACACCGACAGACATAGTGAACTTTGAAGCGGTGGAGAAGCAGCTGCTGGTTGATGTCAGGCCAGCACCGCTGACGATTACGGCTGAGGACAAGACGATGGTTGCGGGCGAGGAAGTGCCAGCATTGACGGCTAGGTTTGAAGGCCTGGTGAATGACGACACGGAAGACAGCTTCGATCCACCGCTGACACTGACAACCGAAGCGACCAGCAGCAGCCCTCCTGGTACATATCCGATTGTCCCCAGTAAGGCCGCCAATCCAAACTATGACATCACCTTTGTCAATGGCACACTGACAATCCGCCTGGCCGGGCCAGTATTGGAATCACAGAATGGTAATCGCGGCAAGCCAGGTAGCTATTTTGTGTTTGTAGCCCAGGGTTTCGAGCCAGATGAGCAAGTGCACGTGGCAGTGAACAGCACGGTGGTTCTCACGCTGCAGGCCGATAGTGATGGGAAGTTGATATTTGTGTTGTTCTTCCCGCCGAATGCCCAACCTGGAGTCTACACCATCAGTGTCATGTCGGTAGCGCCGGTGATGGCAAGTGGTGCGGCCCGTATGGCCAGGACAGAGATTACATTGGACACTGACGCACCCGCGCTGGCAGCGCCCGATGATCCAACCTTGCCGAAGGCCAGCGGCTTGCCAAAGGTAACGGTCTTTCTGCCGCTCATTGTGCGTTGAAAGAGTAACTGGTTGGCGATCGCCAATGGTATAACATACAGACTACCTTCAGGTTTACACAGTCATATTCTAAACAGGTCGCGTTCGCTGCTACGTTGTCGCCATAGGCAACAACGTAGCAGCGAACGCGACCAGAACATCACGATCCTGAGAGACCAGAACGTATTTTGTGTTATCCCATAGTGTGGAAGAACCACGTCTCTTCTCTCCATATTTTCGCCTACGGCGAAAATATGGAGAGAAAAACATCTGTAGGGCCAGTGCCTTGTGCCTGCCCTTGCTCTGCCGAGTAGCTCGTGCTAGTCAGAACGATGGCCATCTTACGTCAGTTGTAAAGCACTGGAGTCGTGGCTTTTGCTTGAGTCTCGCTCCGTCCAGGCTTCAGCCTGGACTCCGATATACCCTGGGTACAGGCTTGCTATACTGCCCTTGCATTATCTTAATCAACAGGTTTGAGTGAAATCAAATGATATTTCAACGCCCTACCAATATTCTACTAGTAATTACTGCACAGTGTACCATCCTCATTTTGCTCTGGCAGGCGCAGATCATTGCTCCGGATTTTTTCCCGTTGTATCTTGGTGGACAATTATTACTTGCAGGGGAGTCACCCTATGGTGCAGAGGCAACAGCACAATTGATGCAGTTATGGAATGCCCCGGAACCTTTTCCACGTGCAGGCATTGCTTATCCCTTGCCAGTAGTACTTCTGGTTGTACCGCTAACACTGCTGCCATTTTCCATTGCTGCATTCGTGTGGTGTTCCGTGGGAGCAATAAGTTTTGCCGGAGCAGTAAGTAGTCCGTAAACTAAGTTCTCTTGCATTCCGAGGTGATATCGGATAGACTGGTGGTATGAAAAAAGATCACCTGACTCTGACAGAGAACGACCGCACCACGCTTGAAGGACTGCTTGCCAAAGGTACGCTCGCG
>DAOTWD010000069.1:0-4888 GCA_034435975.1 Chloroflexaceae bacterium
GAGATCGCCTACCTGCGGCAGGTCGCGCCGGTCGATCCCTGGCGCGGCGAGACGACCAGTCCGGGGCGCAATATGCCGGATGTGGCCGAGTTGCGCGACGCAGTGCAGGCGATTCTGGTCGGCAAGCGCGAGCCGTAGGGGCTAGCCAATCTAACTGCTACCAACGAATGGACAACGAATAAACGAATTAGCCACGATGCCGTCAAGCCCTGGGGGACATCTTTGCGTAAACAGGGTTACAAAATGGGGCGTTGGCACGTTGAAATAGTGCAGGGCGAACCATACAGCAACTGGTCTTACTCCACGCGCAAGACCACCAGCGTAATATCATCGTGCTGGCTCACGCCATTGGTGAAATTCTTAATCGACTGTAGTACCACTTCAATGAATTGCAGTGGCGACGCATGTCCATAGGCACAGATGAGGGCTTCCAGGCGTTCAAACCCGAAGAGTTGTCGCTGGCTATTGTGTGCCTCGATCACGCCATCGGTATAGAAGACGATCAAATCGCCCGACTCAAGTGGCACATTTAGCGTCGCATACTGAATATCGGGCAGTGCCCCGATCGGTAACGATGGCCCGGTCGCCTCCAGATATTCAATATTGCCACTGGCCTGGCGGCGCAGAGGGGACAGTTGCCCGCCGTTCGCCAGAGCCAACTGGCGTTGCTCCAGATCAACTGTGGCATAAGAGAGCGCAATAAAGGTTCGCGGTGGGATATCCTGTACTATCCAGTGGTTCGTCTCGCGCATCACCTCCTGTGGCGTCTCGTGATCGTAGGCTTCTGAACGAGCGGTTGACCGCGCAACGGCCATCAGCATAGCAGCCGAAATGCTTTTGCCAGACACATCACCCACAATAATTGCTAACCGTTCGTCGCGTAAGAGCATACAATCATAAAAATCACCACCAGTCTCACGTGCTGGCAAACACACCGCAGCAACAGCCAGACCATCAACCTGGGGCAGCGAACGGGGGAAGAGGTTGCTTTGAATATGGCGTGCAATCTCCAATTCTTGCTCGACACGGGTCACAGACTCCTGATAGAGACGCGCTTTCTCCAATGCCGTCGCCACTGAAATCGTCAGTGCCTGGAAGAGCATCTGTTCCTCATGGGTATATTCACGGGCGGTGCAATTCCCCAGGGCGATCAGTCCAAGCAAGCCGCTCCGTCCGATCATCGGCGCAATCATCAGCTCCAGCAGCGGTGTATGCCTAAAAATGTCGCCAGCCAGCACCGCCCGTGGATCAGCAGCCACCACCGGTATTACCAATGGGTGCCCAGCCGACTGTAAATCTCTCACCAGTGGACGATCCTGAAGTGAAACCCGTCGGTTGGCGGTCGGCGCTACCGGATGTATTGCCACAAGAATACCCTGGTTCACGTCGTGAACATCGGTCACCAGCAAGGCGACATGATCGGCTCGGAAGAGATTCGCTGCTTCGCGTACAGCCAGATCGAAAATCTCTCGCTGATCCAGCGAACTACTGAGCAACAAGGAAATACTATGTAGCAGTTCCATCTTATGGGCCTGGCGTTCAGCGGCTTCCGCCTGGGCCTGGGCCACCAGCAGATCACTCGCCAATGTGCGGCGGGTCAACCAGTACAGGCTCCCGCCCATCAGAAACAGAAAAGAGAGGGTGGTAATCTGGATTACTTTTAGTTCGTTGGTGCCTTGAATAACGCGCTGATAGGTCGCCTCAATACTAAGACGACGCGAGTTAATCAAGTCCTGGTTCAAAATGAGCATTGTGTCCACGACTGGCAGCAACTGACGCGCTAACTCGGGCGTTACTGGTTGCTGGTTCTCAATCGCCATATAGCGCAACAGTTCCTCTTCGAGGCGAGTCACAAACTGATCTTCACCCTGGAGTGACTCCGGAGCACTCAGCAGAAATTCGCGCGATATTCTGATGCGTCCGTTGAGCAAATCACGTTGGCGCGCATACTCGAGTTGATCAACTGGCGCGCCGAGTTCGATCCGCCCTAGCATCTCACGCAACTGTAGGATAGCCCGTTCCTGTCGGGTTGGCCCCCAGAGACTAAACTGAATCGAAAAGTCCTCAAATGCCAGCTTTTGTAAGATCTGGATAGTAAGAACAATCCCAATCGTCAGCACCGTGCCAATAATGATCAGTGTCCCCATCTCAATTACACGGCGCAATGGCATCTAGCGTACCTCCAAAGCTGCCAGGTGCCAGACCCACATTGGATCATGGACAATCGGATCAATCTCAAAGGTATTATACGGAAAAGCGATCTGCAACGGGCCTTTGGTTGCCAGAGACATACGTTCACCATCGCGCATGGTAGCAACCATTACTGGCCACTGCAGGACACTCAGGGGAATAAGGGTTTGATAGTCATCCACGGCTGTTGCCCATAGCATGGTTGCATCGGGCGGTACCTGCGCTACCGCCAGTAATTGTTCAAGTAATACACCCCGATAGGTGACGGTCTTGACCAGATGTGGATCATCAACGGTATATTCAACCAGACCAATTTGCTCCAATGTCTCCATATCGAACTCCAGTCGATCCGCAACATTGGTCACTCCGATCTTCCCCGTGAGGGTCAGGAGGACGGTGCCTGCTGGCGGGGGGAGAATATCACCAGGCTGAATTGATCCAGCATGAATCAGGGTATAACCAGCATCCCTTGCAGGTGCTATGCCACAGGCAGCCAGTATGAGGCACATGATGATTGTCCATGCACGATGAAGTAGCAAGTACATGGGTTCCTCCTTCATTTTTAGTGCCTGTCTAAAAAGGGGCGGCCTGGAAAGTACAGCCTTCCCAAAACCCTGTTTCTGCCCGCTGCTGCGCGGTGGGTAGGGAAGAATATGAAGGGTTTTGCCCCTCACTCACCCCCCTTTCAGACAGTTTCTTAGATGGGTCTGGTTCAGCATATATGAACAATTTATGAAGTTATACAATAACATTGCATGGTCTGCACGTCAACTCCACATCTGCATACCCGCACCTCTTGACATACAATACAGATACTCACCCCGGTTTACAAATCTCGTCTTGTTGGGTATAAAAGGGTATGCTATGGTTTGTCGGGTAACTTGTCTGGCCGAATGCGATGCATTGCATCCATAGCACACAGGGGCACAGCAACGGCTATCCTTCTACAATGAGCAGGTACGCGATTCATATGGTAGGGCTGTGCTCAGATGATGGAACGTATTTCGTTGTCCTGTGGGAACCATTATGCGTATCTTGTTCCTCTGTCCCTATCCACCCTATCCGCCCCATAGCGGGGGCATGCTGCGCATGTACCATCTGTTGCGCGGACTGGCGCGACGGCACACGGTCTACTGCCTGACATTTGCGTCCGATCCGGCAGCAGTTGCGGCACTGGCACCACTACGCGACGTATGCGGCGTAGTGACGGTACCCGGTGCGCCAGCACGTTCACTGCTGCAACGTGCCTGGACAACATTGACCGCTCCACAGCCTGATATGGCATTGCGCAATGCGTCATCACGGTATGCGGCGACGCTACAGCGCTTGCTGGTGTCACAACCGTTCGATGTGGTGCAGGCCGAGAGTATCGAGATGGCCCACTATGGCCTGGCGCTGCTGCAGCAACGTAGTGCCCGTGGCCAACCCTGGTTAGTGCTCGACCAGTTCAACGCCGAATATGTATTACAGCGGCGGGCCGCGCTCACCGATCTGCGCCAGATCACGGCATTGCGGCGCACACTACGACCGTTGCTGGCTGGCCTGTACTCGCTGGTACAATGGCAAAAGCTGGCGACCTACGAGCGCCGCCTGTTACAGGCCTATGATCACGTCCTGGCAGTCTCGACCGAAGACCGGCAGGCGCTACATCATTTAGCGAAGACAGCATCGATCAGCATCATTCCCAACGGCGTTGACACTCATTATTTTGATCGTAGTGCGCTAACAGTTACGCCTATGCCGCACCTGGTGTTCACCGGCACCATGGATTTCCGCCCGAATATTGATGCCGTGACATGGTTTGTTCAGCAGGTGCTACCGCTAGTACGCGCCTCTCACCCCGAAGTGCGCCTGGTGGTGGTTGGTCGCAATCCAGCCCCGGCTATTCGCGCCTTGCACGATGGCGTGATGGTGGACGTAACCGGTGCCGTGGCTGATGTGCGCCCATTTATCGCGCAAGCGGCGGTCTATGTTGTCCCGATGCGCATTGGCGGCGGTATTCGGCTCAAGCTGCTGGAGGCGCTGGCAATGCAGACCCCCGTTGTCAGTACCTCCATGGGGGCAGAAGGGTTGATTGGAACCAGGCCACTGCTGCTGGCCGATTCGCCGTCAGATTTTGCAGCGGCGGTGTTGCGCCTGCTGGATGATCCGGCGCTGCGACAACAATTGGGGACAGACGGGCGGCGCTTTGTGCAACAATATTACGACTGGGAGGTGATCGTACCCCGGCTAGAGGCGGTGTATGCGGCCTTAGGAAGTAACGTTGCGCTACACGCTGATGCTGGTATTGTTCGTGATCGCTGGTTGTAGTGACGGGACAGACCCGGCCACACCAACAGAAACCTATCCGGCACCACAAACCTATCCGGCAGCGCAAACCGTGCCTGGCACTGATGCAGACCCGGCCCCATTTCATGGTCGTGTGGGGCATCTGGCATACCTGCACTCCAACGCCTATGCCCTTGCTGATTGGCTGTCAACCTGCTATCATGATACCAGTTCTCACGCACGGGTGAGTTGCACAGGAGCGGGGCTATACCTTCCTGGATACAGAACTGCAGCAGATTACCCGCGATGCTTGGCTCACCCGCCGATATGTTGACAAGCTGGTCAAGGTCTGGAAGAAGAGCGGGTAGGAGACCTGGTTGCTCATCCACATCGAGATCCAGAGCCAGGACGAGGCCAGCTTCCCCGATCG
>DAOTWD010000070.1:0-22429 GCA_034435975.1 Chloroflexaceae bacterium
GACATTATCCGTTTCAGTTGCTCCGAATTTCGGGATATGGTCATGGAAACATGTTGCGGGCTGCATAACTTCCGAATTTGGCTGAAACGCAAAAAGCAGTCCGAAAATCAAAACAAATCTTGATGAAGTCTAGTCAACTGGAGAAGATGGGCATTGAGCGGCTTTACGCACGTACCAATGCCGGGTTTGAACTGAAGATGCACGCAACGCTCATTGCACTCATCTGTACGAACATGAACTAGCAATCAAGGTGGATATTATTCCTCTGCCAGTGCATAGATCGGTTAGGAATGTGATTACCACGAATTGACTACGATAAAATATGAAAATTGGGGAGTAATAAGAATGTGAAATCCTTAATTGAAAACACAGATATTTATTTTCTTTCAAAACCAGGATACATGGTTGACAACCGCTTCCCCACATGCTAAACTCCGTAAGGACAAGAAAAAGGATGCCTGATTGAAACCATTGTCTACAGCCATAAATAATGCTATAGCTTGCCAGGCCCCGGCAAAGAAATTATCGGGTATTAATTCCTACCTGACATATATGCTTTCCAATTATATGGACGTAGAGTTTTTATAGCATGAATGCTCTGCGTATCGTGTATATATAGTACTATCGATCTTATCACGGAGGAAGACCAGAATGTGCGTTGGATCACGCCCCAGATGGATTCTGTTTGGTATTGTCCTGCTCCTCGGTATGCTCCTTCCGGCCGCTGCAACGCCTGTTTCCACTCAGGCCTAACTACGGGAACGCTGTTTCGCGGAAACGGGACTCTGCATATCCGGGCGACTGCTCCAGTACTGGGAGCAGAACGGTGGACTGTCCGTGTTTGGCCTGCCGATCACTCCACAGCGCGAAGAGACAATTGGTGACTGGATCGGGCAGATGCAGTGGTTTGAGCGCAACCGGCTCGAGCTGTACCCTGAAAATGCCCCGCCCTACGATGTACTGCTTGGCCGGCTCGGTGCCGAGTTCGTCGCGGAGAGTGGTGGCCCGCCGCCCCGCCAGGAGCCGCGCGAGGGCTGCCAATATTTCGACCAGACCGGTTTTAATGTGTGTGGCAATTTCCTGGCCTCCTGGAGCGCTAGCGGACTGGATCTGGGCGATCCCGGTGTTTCAACTGCCGAGAGCCTGGCACTATTCGGGTTGCCACTGACGGGTGAGTTTGAAGCAACGTTGGAGGATGGCACGACTCATGTCGTACAGTGGTTCGAGCGGGCGCGCTTCGACTTGCATCCTGAGAATGCCCCGCCCTATAATGTGTTGCTGACCCGTCTGGGAGTGGCAAAAGCGGGTGAGCCGCAAGCACCACCGGGGACGCCGGCAACTGATGAAAACGCTGCGATTGAAGCGGCTGTGCGGGCCTATTTCGCAGATGTGACAGTACAACTGCTTAACGTCCGGATTGCGTGTATTGTTGATGGAACCTATACATCAACCGTTGCCCAGTTTGACCAGGTCGATGATCGCAGCGTGCTGTTGCGCAAGGAGGCGGGGATTTGGGTTGTGGTTGAAACCTACCCGCCACCTGCGCCTGGCCTGCTGGCTGACCCTGAAAGCGAGGTGGAGCGCATCGGCTTTCCCCGCGATTTTATTGCCCGGTGTTATAACTGATAGGCCACTTACCGACCAACATAGCACGTACATCCACCTCTTGATTAAAGGAGCCGATATCGTAAAACCATATCGGCTCCGTCAACCGACATAGGGCGGCATCTGGTCTGGAGGGAAAAGCTGCCATTCCTTATGCTTAAAGCCATTCAGAAGAAACCAGCAGTATCTTGAAAGCTGTCCCCGTATCCCCTGAAGACGCATCCCGCCGCCCTCTAGCGCAACCCTCCAACACCTTTGCGTTAAAAAAGGGGGCATTCTCTTCGCGCCGCCCGCCTCGTCCCTCTAGCGCAACCCTCCAACATCTTTGCGCCTTTGCCCCTTTGCGCCTTTGCGTTCAAACAGGCGCGTTCGGTGCCGGTGCGGGACAAACATGGCCGTACTGTCTGCTTGCCCGCCCGCGCCCCGGCGGGACGCGCTACATGTCACACGCCTCGTCCCTCTAGCGCAACCCTCCAACACCTTTGCGCCTTTGCCCCTTTACGCCTTTGCGTTCAAAAAGGGGCAGACGCCACGCGCCTCGTTTCATGGTAAGATACGGGATGGCAAGTCTGAGCGTGGGGAGCAGAGGCACGGTGCCGTCGTGCCCTTCTGCTGCGCCTGGAAATAACAGAGGGGAAATCTATCATGGGATTATTAGAAGGTAAGAAGGGGCTGATTCTGGGCGTTGCCAACGATCACTCGATCGCGTGGGGTATTGCCCAGGCGCTGCACCGCGGGGGCGCGGATCTGGGCTTTACCTACGTGGGTGAGGCGCTGGAGCGACGGGTGCGGCCATTGGCGACGAGCCTGGAGGCAAAACTGATTGAGCCGTGCGATGTGAGCAGCGATGCGCAGATAGAGGCCTTGATGCAGCGCGTGCGCGAGGTGTATGGCCGAATCGATATTCTGGTGCATGCGATTGCGTTTGCCCATCGTGATGAGTTGAGCGGCTCATTCCTTAAGACGACGCGTGAGGGCTTCCGCATCGCCCTGGAAATCAGCGTTTACTCCCTGATTGCGCTGGTCAAGGCTGCGGGTGATATGCTGGTGCCGGGGGCCTCGGTGCTGACGCTGACCTACCACGGGTCGCAGCAGGTGACACCAAACTACAACGTGATGGGCGTCGCCAAAGCCGCGTTGGAGGCCAGTGTACGCTATCTGGCGGTTGATCTGGGGCCGCGTGGTGTGCGGGTGAATGCGATCAGCGCCGGCCCGATCCGTACGCTGGCTGCCAGCGGGATTGGTGGTTTTCGCACGTTGTATCGCCAGTTTGCCGACTATGCGCCACTCCGCCGCAATATCACCATCGAGGATGTAGGGAATACTGCGCTGTGGCTATGCAGCGACCTCGCCAGCGCGGTGACGAGCGAAATCGTGTATGTTGATGCGGGCTTCCGCTCGGTAGGCGTTGGATTGGGTGATGCAGAAGGCTAATTGCCGATCGGCGCGCTGCCCCATTCCTTTCCTTGCATGCACGTGTCAGGTTGCTGTCGGAGCCGTGACTGATGCTGGTTCCGACAAGAAAACCTGCCCCTGAATGCTTGATGGCACCCCTGATCCCGATGTGGCTTATTGCAATGCAATCTGCCACCAGAAGCCTGCTTGCGCAGAGGGCATATGCTCTGCACTCCCACAGCCACCCGATGGCCCACAAACGCAAGTCGCCTGATCGTCCTGGCACACTTTTTGCGATGGACTATACCAGACGGACGTAATCAACCCGAACCATCAATTCGCCGTTGTTTATAAGGATGTTTGTCAGCGGGGGTTGCAGGGGCCTGTGGCTGTGCTTCTCTGGACTCCTCCCTCTGAACGGGGTTGCAGAAACTCTGCTGGCATACTTTGTGCGTATCATGTGATGGAACAAATGGTCGGAGCATAAACAGCAGCACCATATCTCTGCTGGCACACTTATTGCGAATGTATAGGTAATTGTTCGTTGAGAAACTTTAGGACAGCTTCTCAGAAGGAGACGTACCATGATTAACCTTATTCTATGGATCCTGTTCGGTGCATTGATCGGCTGGTTGGCAAGTATTGTAATGCGCACCAATGCGCAGCAGGGGGCCATACTGAATATCGTCGTTGGAGTTATCGGGGCGATGATCGGTGGCTTTGTCTTTGACCTGATGGGAATGGAAGGCACAAACATTATGCAGGGCGATTTTAGCCTCTGGTCGCTGTTCGTTTCTTTCGTGGGTGCGGTTATTCTGCTGGCAATTGTCAATCTGTTCCGACGGGGCACTGTACGTTAGACGTGTAGCCGGGCAAATACGAGTAAGCGCCAGGGCATAATGTCCTGGTGCTTTTTCTATCAGGAATCCAACAAGACTTCATCGCTGCACGAGTGAGGTGATCCTGGCGGAGCAAAGCCGTGCCGCGCCTCTTTACCCAGGGAATGGCTCATTGGAGTAATAGCAAGCCTGTACCAGATGTACGTTGGTGGCCAGGCACAGGCCTTGACGCCGATTCTTCTCGACGCATGGACGTTGTCGGTTCCAACTTGACAGTAACTGACTTGCATGCTATAGTTCGCACAAAGGTTCGCCGGTTGATGGCCGTCTCGAACGTGGTGACGGTTGGGACGACAGCTAAACATGAACGAGGAGGGTTGTGATGGCCAAAGACTTAAACAAAGTGCAATTGACGGGGCGTCTGGGTGGTGATCCTGAAATGCGTTATACCCCGCAGGGTAGCCCGGTCACGCATTTCAGTGTTGCCAGTAATCGCACCTGGAAGGATCGTGACGGGAACCAGCATGAGGATACAGAGTGGTTTCGGATTGTCGCCTGGGACAAACTGGGCGAGATTTGTAATCAATACTTGACTCGCGGGACGCATGTCTATGTTGAAGGCCGCCTGCAAACGCGCAAATGGACGGATAAAGACGGCATTGATCGCTATATCACCGAGGTGATTGCCCAGGATATGATTATGCTGTCGAGCCGCAATGGTGGGAGCGCTCGTGGAGGCAGCATGGACTATCAATCTGACTATGAGCCCGACATGGAAGAGCCTGTTGCGTCACCGCCGCCCCGCACTGCGAACCGTGAGTCGGCCCCGGCCGCACGGCCTGTGTCACGGCGTAACCAGCCGCAACCTATCGAGTCGGATGACGATATACCATTCTAGCAGTGGAACGGTGCAACGGTGGAATAGCTCCGTGTTCCGCCGTTGCATTCTCCTACACCACCGGACGATGACGTTGGAAGAGCAAGCTGGGCGCGGCAGTACCAGATGCAATCGCGCTCAGAACAGCGCTGTCTTTGTGGTGTTCAAACTGGCTTCTACCAGCATCTGTGAGCTGGCATCGGGGCCGGAGGTGGCAAAAGCGAATTGCAATAGCAGGTTTTCATACGTCAGCGAGGGCTTGCCATCAACCATGCGCATGGTTGTCGATAGAGGTGTATCCGTTCCTTCCCTTTATCGGCCCGGCTTGCGACAGACGAAAAAGTAGTATGGCCCGTCGGTACCGGGCGGGGCATTATAGATGCGGCGTAAGAGCGGTTCCCATAGGAGATTGGGCGTCAAGGGTGGGTACAGCAACCAGCGTCCCGTCAGGCGCCGGGTGAGCAGAGATGGCGCGCTGTAGTAGTGGCTGAAATCAAACAGCTTGAGTGCTGCCGCGCTAAAGTAAGGACGATAGTGCACCACCTCCATACCTGCCGCCTGGAACCGGCGTCCCCACTCGTCAGCACTCAAGGTATTGAAATGGGAGGATATTTTGTTAAACCAGCGGCCATAGCGGCTCCCATCCAGACCAAGCGCATTGAGCAGCGTTGTGCCGAGCAAATCCTGCGGGAAGCGGTTTCCCACCACTGAGGCCACAAATTGACCACCCGGGCGCAGCACACGGGTCACTTCACGCAGCGTTGCATCGAGTGGCACCACATGCTCCAGCACGCAATTGCTGATCGCACTGGCAAAACTGGCATCAGCGAAGGGTAAGGCCGCGCCATTCGCCACACTTAAGCCGTGATAGACGCCCCGCTGCGCCGCCTCATGGGTATCGCTACGGATCGGATCAATGCCGACCACGCGCTTGCCAGGAAAGGCAATCTGTACAAACGTCCCGTCGCCGCTGCCAATATCCACGATTGGCTCGGTCAAATCTGGTGCAATCTCGGCAAACAGGCGTGCTTCCACTGCCCGCAACATAGCACGGTGAATTGGTAAGGTACGCAAATGAGGACGTAAAAAATCTTGCATCGTCTAATCAGTCTGTCTTCAAACGGGGGCTACTTCCGCAATTCGGTAAAAAGCTGTTCATAGGCCTCGGCCGTGCGCTCGGTACTGAAGCGGGCCGCGATTTCGCTGCGCGGGCGGATGAAGGCGTCAGGATCTTTCAAGATGTGAATGATCGCCTCCGCCAGGGCATCACTGTTACCAATCGGTGTCACCAATCCCATACCGGTCTGCAATACAGGTTGCCGCACGCCGGGAAGGGCACTGGCAATCGAAGGCGTGCCACACAACATCGCCTCTACTTGCACCAGACCAAACGACTCGGTCGAGTTTAGACTCGGCACGACAATCATATCACAGTTGGGGAAGAAGGCCGCCATCTCGGTTGGACTAAGCGTTCCCAGAAACGTCCAGTGATCCCGATATCGTTCAAACAGGGGGGCCAGACGGCGGGCATAGGCTTCCTCGCCCAGCACATTTTCGAACTGCCCGGCATATAGAACACGGGTCGTGGGGTATTCTTGAAGGACACGCGGTAAGGCATTCAGCAGTACCTCCACCCCCTTCTCGGTGGCCAATCGCGCTGCCATACCAATGATTGGCCCCTGGATGTTCCAGCGCCGCCGAAACGCCTGCACCTCCTCAGCAGGGATGTCGGGCATCTCAACCGGTGGCGGAATAACGCGCACCTTGGAACGAAAGCGCGAGAGAAACGGCGAGTGATCGGCAAAATCCTGGGTATAGGCCACAATCGCCGTTGCCAGGTAGCCCGCGGTCAGATTGCTGAGTTGCACCACCTTATTCACCACACGGTTGAAGGGGCTGGGCGGTAACTGCAAATCGCAATGGTAGGTTAACACGACAGGCTGACGGAGCAAGCGCCCACGGATAGCCAGGCCACTGGCGTCGAACTGGGGCAGATGCAAGCTCATCGCGTCGTGCCGCAGCGCCAGGCCGGTTGCCATCCAGCCAAAGGCAGGCATCAAGACGCCCTTGCTCACGCGAGCGGCGACCGGTACTCGTACCACCCAGACACCATGCATCATCTCGCGCTGCGGGAGACTGGGATCATACTGGGAGGTCAACACGGTGACCGTATGTCCGCGCCGGGCCAACGATCGTGCCAGGCGTTCTACATAAATCGTCAACCCACTGGTATGGGGACGGTAGTACGTTAATACAAAGAGCAGGCGCATCTGTTTATCCTATATCGTGTAGTGCGAGACGGAATAGAAGGGGTCAGCCACATGGATGCCCCGCAGACATCACAGCTGGCCCCTCTGTTTTGCATGCTGGCTCGTATTACATTACTCAAACAGGTGGCGATTATCGCGCACCCAATTCCACAACCGTTCGACTCCCTCTGCGACCCCGACCTGTGGCCGCCAGCCCAGTTCGCGTTCAATTTTACTGATGTCACTCACAAAGACCGGCTGATCGCCCGGTCGCCAGTCTCCATACCGTGCTGGAACCACGGGTTGTTGTGCCAGGCGACTCAAGATAGGCGCAAATTCAGCCCAGATCGAGAGCGTGTTGTTGATTCCACCACCCACGTTATAGACCTGACCAGCTGCCACGTTGATCTGCTCCAGGGCTAGCTCATAGGCGTCGATCAGATCATCAATATACAGCACATCCCGTACCTGCTTGCCATCGCCATAGATCGAAATAGGTCGGTTGAGCTGGGCCGCGATGACAAAGTGGGCCACCCAGCCCTGATCTTCAACGCCAAACTGACGTGGTCCATAGCAACAACTCTGCCGGAATACGACCGTCCTGAGACCATAGATGCGGTGGTAGTCACGCACATACTGATCACCAGCACCCTTTGAGCAGCCATAGGGCGAGTGAAAGTCGAGGGGTTGCGTTTCTGAGACGCCGCCAGGCAAATCGCGGTAGCGATAGCGCGTTGCCTCTTCAACGATTGCCACGTCTTCCATGCCGCCATATACCTTGTTCGTGGACGAATAAACTACCGCGGGTTGCCTGGGTGCGGTGCGTGCTGCTTCCAACACATTAAACGTGCCCAAGGCGTTAATTTCGAAGTCCAGCCGGGGATTTTGCACCGAATGTGTCACCGCTACCTGCCCGGCGAGGTGGAAGATCGCATCCGCCGATTGGGCAGCGCTGGCGATTGCGGCAGCATCACGGACATCGGCCTGGATAAAGTCAAGATGACCGGCACTATCGTGGGCAATCCTACGCACCCATTCCAGGTTCGAGGCTGTACCTGGACGGGAGAGGTTATCGTAGATCGTCACCGTATCGCCGCGAACAAGCCGTCGTTGGGCGAGATTACAGCCAATAAACCCGGCACCGCCCGTAATTAAGATTCGCATGGCCTGGTTGTTCCTCCCTTGCCAGCGCTGACACCGGTTGTGTCACGACTGACAGCAATGGAGCGACAATGTCCTATTATCATACCAGGGCAACCTGCCAGTGCGCCTGGACTGTGCCCGAGGAGATGGTACGTTCCATCTGCCTGCAATTATACCCCCTGGCTAAGAGTTTGACAAAGCTTTTTGCCATGTTGGGGTGAAAAAGCGCAAAGCAACTGTGCAGAAAAGCGCAGTATGCACAACAGGGGCGTATTACGATGTGCGATGGGTTTGCGCAGAAAGGGAACACGCAAGGCAAGCATGGCGGCCTGTTTTTCGCTTTCCGCTGTACGCTTCAACGGGTGTTCCTACCGCAGAGAGTGCAGAGGGACACAGAGCATGAGCATAGGGTGGCCTCTGTGTTCCTCTGCGCATAAGAGGGTTGCCGGTGAGCGGTAACGGGACGGTGAAACGTTCAACCGTTCCACTCGATCACGCCTGCAGATCAACCACTATCCGCCCACGTACCTGACCCTTGAGGATCTGCCGTCCCAGGTCGGGAATGTCTTCCAGTGCGACCACCTGGGTAATCGGGTCGAACGCGGCTCTGGGCAGGTCGGTCGCCAGGCGTGCCCAGGCGGTGCGGCGGCGTGGTTGCGGGCATTGCACCGACTCGACACCCAGCAAATTCACGCCGCGCAGGATGAAAGGGATGACTGTTGTATTGAGTGCTATCCCGCCCGCATTGCCACAGGCGGCCACGCTACTACTCTGAGCCATTGAACGCAATACCCCCGCCAGCGTATCGCCGCCAACAGTATCGACTGCCGCTCCCCAGCGCTCGCTCTCCAGTGGTTTGCCAGGAGCGGCTAGCACGGTACGATCCAATAAGTCGGAGGCTCCCAGGCTACGTAAGTAGGCGTGGGTCTCTGCCCGGCCCGTGGCGGCCACAACTTTGTAGCCCAGATTTGCCAGGAGCGCCACTGCAATGCTCCCCACGCCACCCGCTGCACCGGTCACCAGCACTTCGCGCTCCATTGTGGGCGTCATGCCATGTTCTTCCAACACCATCACACACAGCATCGCCGTCAATCCTGCAGTGCCAATGCTCATCGTTTGTTTCAGGCTGAGACCGGCAGGCACCGGCACGAGCCACTCGGCCTTCACGCGGGCCATCTGGGAGTAGCCACCCCAGTAACGTTCTCCCACCCACCATCCCGTCAAGATTACCTCATCTCCGGGCTGATAGTCAGGCGAACTGGACTCGACTACCGTCCCGGCAAGATCAATACCGGGTACCATCGGATAGCTGCGCACAATGCGGCCCTGACCGGTGAGTGCCAGCCCATCTTTGTAGTTCAGGCTTGAATAGGCTACAGCGACGAGCACCTCACCTTCTGGGAGCGCATCCTTTGTGAGCGTTTGTATTGTTGCCTGTACTTCACCGTTCTGTTGTTCCAACACCAGCGCCTTGAACGTATCCGTTGACATCTTCCCTCCTCACAACACTATAGCGGCAGAAGCTCTTCCACCGGTACGAGCCGCAACGCACCAGTCGGACAGGCAGTTACACAGGCCAGATCTGGATAGCCATCGCACAGATCACACTTATCGGCGCGATGGGTATAGGTAGGTGACACCGGCTCTAGCGGCATCATCATCGGTGAGTGCAACCGTGCTTTCATCGCTTTTATCGTGCGCCAGAGTTGCCACAGCGGGCCATTGGCAGTCTTCGTTGTTCGGGGCACCCGGGTAATAGCGTTATAGGGACAGGCAGGTACGCAGGCACCACAGCCGGTACACTTATCGTTGATCAGCAACACGCCCTTGTCGTTCCACTCAAAAGCATCTTCCGGGCAGGCCTCCACACATTCGGCTCCCACCCGACATTGGCGACAGGCATCGACCACATGCTGTTGACCTAGCGCCACACCCTCCATACGTAAGCGGGCATATCTATGGCGCGACGCACACGCTGCCTCACACAGCCTGCAATCAGGCAGACAGAGTTCCGGCGACCGCACGAGCAGGTGACTGCCTCGTAACAGACCATGCTCCATAATCCGGGTCATCCGAGTAACCCGGTCGCGGTCATGCCGAAACTGCTCCGTGTTGGCGCGCCGTTGGGCAACGGTGGTTTCGAGTTGCACTTGAAAATCAGGGCGGTTTTTGAGGAGATCGTCAAAGGCTATGGCTGGCAGTGCCAGGATTGACAGCGGCGTGAGCGCTCGCACCGTGGCCGTGTGCGGTTCCTTGGCTAACAGTGCAATCTCACCAAAGAAATCGCCTTCATCAAGAAACGCGATCGCCTTGCCATCGGCTTCGACCACCACCTGCCCGCCTTCAATCAGATACAGCGAGTCACCGCATTCACCCTGACGTACAATCAGGCTCCCACGTGGAAACTCCAGCGGTTGCAGCAGTTCGGCCAGCAACACACGTTCGAGCGAGGAGATACGGCTAAATAGTGGCACACGTGCCAGCGTACTCTCAACGAGGCGGCGGCGATAGATGGTTTGCAGCACTGCCTGAAACGTGGGCATGACGGGCAAGAGTTCACGTACAGATGCGAGCGATAGTTGCAACACATGACATTGTGTTTCGGTATAGATTCCAACCCGCCGAAAGTAATCGCCAAACAGTGGCCCTTCGCCAAAACAGTCCCCCCGGCTCAGCACACCCAGCAAGACTTCGTGGCCTTCTTTATCATGTAGGGTGAGTCGCAAACTGCCTGCCAGCAAGATATAGAGAAACTCGCCCGGTTTGCGTTCGCTGATAATGGTGGTATCCGGTGCAAAGACGCGGAAGACGCACTGATCAACCAGGTAGCGTAATTCTGTCGGTGGCACATTGCACAGGCTATCCAGGGCTTGTAGTTCAGCCACGTGCGCCTGGCGGCGCTGCTCCTCACGCATTCTGGTGATTGCGCGCTGTCTGGCGGAGGGGATATGGGATACGAATGATTGGTGCCTGGTAGAGGTTGCCATGCAATACCTTCTGGACTTTCTAAACGAGTGTTTTGAAGATGGCTATCAGTACAACCGGTGTGTGTCGCCAGCCTCCCGCTGTTTGAAAAGAAGAAATCGGCACCATCTGCGGACGTGTTCAGCGGCGGAAGCGAAAAACACGGTTGATTCACGCCACGGCCCAGGCCCTGTTCACCAATAAACGTCGGTTCAAACCATACTGTATTGTACCATATGCCGCCAGGAGGCGCAGAGGCGGGTCATCATCTGGTATGGATGTCCAATACCCTCGTCGTTCCAATTGCCCATTGCCTACCAGTCATAGATCGTGTACAATATTTTCGCTCTTATGACGCGGCAAGCATAAATCAAGTGCTCGTTGCCATTATTATCGAGGAATCTTATGCCTCTGCGTGCGTTAACAGTCCTGCTTCATCGCGGTAAGACGCAGCAGCAACTTCCAACAGCGGTAGAACAGGCCTATCTGGGCGGGCGTGGCGTGATCGCCTGGATGCTCTATTATCAGCTTGCGTCCGATACCGCTCCCCTGTCTGCTGCGAATCTGCTGATCTTTGCGGCCGGGCCGCTGGCGGGACACGTTGATTTTGCAGCGAGCGGGTTTATTGTTGGCACCCGTTCCCCCTTTACGGGCGGTATCGCCTATAGTTGGGCGCCCGGTCAATGGGGAGCGGCCTTGCGTCGGGCCGGTTATGATCTTTTGATTCTCAACGGACAGGCACCCGAATGGTGTTTGCTTCAGATTGACCACGCACGTGTCGTTCTGCGCCCGGCGACACACGTGCTGGGCCTGGATACGATCGAAACCACCTGGCGGCTACAGGCCGAACTGGGTTCTGATTATGTCATCATCTGTATTGGCCCGGCAGCCGAGGCAGGTGTCGCCTATAGCAGCATTGTCGCCGAGGGGCGCTATCTGGCCGAGCCGGCTGGCGTCGGGGCGGTGATGGCGCACAAGCGCGTCAAGGCCATTGCAGTACGCGGCAACCAGCCATTGCCGGTACGAGATGAACGCAAACTCACGGTTGCCCTCAATCTTATTCGTCAGCGGATGGAACACAGTTCTCTGGCGCAGAGCTTGCAGCGATCCGGCAGCATGCATTATTTTACACCGGCGCTGGAGCGTGGAGCGTTAACACAGCGTAACGGGCAAGATGGTATGGCTGCGGCGCATTTGTATGATCTCCCGGCGGTTCTGGCACAACGGGGACAGCACAATGGCCGCACCTATACCGGCGTCCCTATCCCGCTGATGAGCGACCCATCGGCGCTACGAGACCAGCCGTTGCCGCTCCCTGAGCTAGAAATGGTCGCCGGGTTTAGCGCCCGTTGCGGTATCACTGACGCCGATGCGGTGCTATCTATGGCTGATCTCTGTCTGCGACTGGGGCTTGATCCGGTGGCTACCAGTGCCGCCATGGCCTTTATGATGGAATGCCAGGAAGCTGGCTTGAACCACGCTGGAACACTCCGCTGGGGTGATGCTCAAGCGGTATTGACGGCCCTGACCCGGCTTGGCACCCGACGGGACAAACGCGATGTGCTGTCACTCGGTGTCGATGAAATGCAAGACATCTTTTACAAGAGTGATCGCTTTGCACCCCAGGTCAAAGGATTGGCGATGCCCACGCTTGACCCACGGGCATTGACGGGCATCGCCCTGGCGATGGCAACGGCACCGATTGGCGGTGATTACCGCTATGCGATGATGTATGAAGAACTGCTGGAGTCACCACCCACGTGGCTGCCCGATGCACCTGCGCCGCCACAGGCAACCAGTGGCAAAGTGGTGCGTTTGATCTGGCACGAACGGCTGGCGGCTATGCTTGATGCAGCCGGGATTTGTCGGCGACTGGGTTTGATGGCCTATCAGATCACGCCGGGCGAGGTGCTGGCACTGATCAATGCCGTGTCTGAGGTGCCGCTCAGTGCAGCCGATATGGGGCGCCTGGGAGAGCGGGTTGTGACCCTGGAACGCCTCTTTGCGCTCAAGTATGGCTATAAAACACTCCCAGACGAACTGCCTCCACGCTGGCAGGAAGCACCGCTTCGTGAGGGGGTGGCTGCCGGGTATGTGCCCCCGCTGGCAGAGTTGCTCCCGGAGTACTATCGGCGGCATGGCTGGAATAGCGCTGGCCGCCCTCCTGCGTCACGTTTGAATGAACTGGGCATAAAGAAATGAGTGGCCAGTGTGCCATAGCCTGTGCCGGCCAGGCTTTGGGGTATCATTCGGTCACAGGTCACTCGCGCACCACAGGTTGGACAGAATAATGACTTCGCTGGTATGGCCTGCAATTCTGGCTACCTTTTTTCCCACCGCATTGTACTTCTGGTTGATCTGGTGGCTGGATCGATATGAGAAGGAACCGCTTCTGCTGCTGGAGGCAGTGTTTATCTGGGGATCGGTTCCGGCGATTATACTGGCGATCCTGTTTCAAGTCGTGCTGGCCGTACCTTTATCGCACTCTCCGCTGGGGCCAGATGTAACAACCTGGGCACTGGCGCCGCTCGTAGAGGAGCCAGTTAAGGCGCTGGCACTGGTGGCGCTCTTTGTCTTTGTGCGCCGTGAGTTTGATGGCCCGATTGATGGCATTGTTTATGGGGCGTTGATTGGCGCTGGCTTTGCGATGACCGAGAATTTGCTGTTCTTTTTGTACAACCCCGATGATCTCAGCGGGTTGTTCTGGCTGCGTAGCGTTGTTTTTGGTTTCAATCACGCGCTCTTTACCAGCATCGTCGGTCTGGGCCTGGGCCTGGTGCGCTATGCACGCCGGCGCTGGTCAGGATATGTGGTGTTTCCTGCCAGTCTATTGCTGGCTATCATGGTGCATAGCTTGCACAACATGATTGTGCAGTACCGGTGGCTGGGTCTGGCAGTTGCATGGGCGATGCACTCATCGGGGTTGCTCATCATGCTCATGATCGTGGTGTGGGCCTGGCGTCATGAGCGTACCCGGTTGGAGCAGGCACTCGGCGAAGAACTGCGCCTGGGGGTTATCAGTACGTCCACCTATGTGGAGACGATTTCGCTCCCGCACCGCACCCGTGCCCAGTTACAGGCATTGTGCAACCATGGGTTGCGTCAGTATCTGCGCGTGCGGCGGCTGCACCATCTTGTTACCGAACTGGCGTTCTGTACGTACCAGCTACGGATTGGCGACCGATTTCAGTGCCACTCCGAGCGTGAGCGCCTGCGTCAGGAGATCATCAACCTGCGGGCGCTGCTGCAGGAACCAGATCGATCGGGACATCTTTTTTCCTTGACAGGCAACCAGGTCACATCTGGGCCTGAAGAGGTATCATACGAGTAGCGCATGCCAGATACCGTTCTTCCCTCACGCCTGGTGATCAAGGTGGGTACCAGTGTGCTCACCGCCGGGTCGGATCGGCTGAATCGCCCGTTTATGGTTGACCTGGCGCGCCAGGTGGCGACATTACGGGCGCAGGGCATCCAGGTGCTGATCGTTTCCTCTGGGGCAATTGCGGCCGGTTGGGAGCGGCTTGGCTTCCCACCCCATCAGAAGCGCAAAAACGACGAGCTGGCCTTCAAGCAGGTGCTGGCAGCGGTGGGCCAGAGCCGTTTGATGCACCTTTATGAGCAACTCTTTGACCTGTATGGCGTTCATGTAGCCCAGGCACTGCTGACGCGTTATGACTTGAATGATCGACGGCGCTATCTCAATGCGCGCAATACGCTGCTGCACTGCCTGGCTCGCGGCATTGTGCCGATTATCAACGAGAATGACGCCGTAGCGACCCACGAGATTCGCGTGGGCGACAACGATACGCTTTCGGCGCTGGTGGCCAATGTGATCGATGCTGATCTGTTGCTGATTCTGACCGATATTGCTGGCCTGTATAGCGCCGATCCACGCCAGAACCCCGACGCGGTGTTTATTGAGACGGTGACCAGAATTGACGAGCAGATCTGGCAGATGGCGGGTGATAGCGGCACCCATCGCGGCACGGGTGGGATGCGCACCAAGCTCTATGCTGCGGATCTGGCGACTCGTTCGGGGACAGCCGTGGTGGTAACGAGGGGGAGCCAGCCGGATGTCATTCTGCGTGTGGCGGGCGGTGAGCGGTTGGGAACGTATTTTGCTGCCAGCAACACACATCTGGAGTCGCGCAAGCGCTGGTTGCTCTCAGAGACGGTGTTACACAGTCGTGTGATTGTCGATGCCGGGGCAGTACGGGCGTTAACCCATCAGGGCAAGAGCTTGCTGCCGGCCGGCGTGGTCACGGTGGAGGGCAACTTTGACCGCGGGCAGACGATCCGCATTTATGACATGGATGGGCAGGAGATTGCACGTGGGCTAACCCACTACAGCGCGGCGGATCTGCGGCTGATCAAGGGGTTGCGTTCACCGCAGATTGCGGGTGTGTTAGGCTATGATTATGGCCCGGAGGTGGTACATCGTGATGATATGGTGTTGATATAGGACGAAATCACTGAGTATTGTACATCGCTCACGGCATGTAGGAGCGGGATTATGTCGCTGGCAACGTAAAATAGAAAGTGCTACCGCGCCGCTCCTCGCTGTCAGCCCACAGTCGTCCACCATGACCTTCGACCAGGTGCTTGGCTATTGCTAACCCCAGGCCCGTGCCACGTGTGTTGCGATTCCGTGAACGGTCAACCTTGTAGAAACGCTCGAAGATTCGGGGCAGATCACGGGCAGGAATACCGATGCCATTGTCACTGACACTGATCAGACTCCACAGACCGGGCGGATGAGGGGCGGGTAGTGTGACAAATGAGACGTTGATCGCAACTGTGGCCAGCGGGTGCGCCTGATACTGCACCGCAGCATGCGGTGCCAGATGATGCCGAGCCTCTTCATCCCCTTGCTCAATATACCCCAGGTGAGGTGTTTCCGCATCAACAATAATCGTGCAGGCACGTACCGTAATCTCGCCCGCATCCGGCGTAAACTTGACCGCATTGTGTAACAGGTTGAGCAGCACCTGTCCCACCCGTTTTTCGTCCATCAGTACCAATGGGTGATTGGGCGGAATATCAGCCGATATGCGCAAATTTTTGCGTTCGGCCTGAGGATGAATGCGATCCATCGCCCGTGCCACCACTGCGTTGATACGGCTCGGCGTTAACTGGAGCGTGATCCGTCCTGACTCAATCTGGGCCAGTTCGTGCAACTCGTCGACCAGTTGGGTCACCACATCGACTTCCTGGGCCGCCTGATTGAGCATATGCTGCGCTACATGCGGTGGTGGACTGGTCTGCAACGTCTCGATCAGTAATTTCAACGATGCGAGCGGCGTGCGTAGTTCGTGGGAGACGTTCGCCACCAGATCGCGCCGTGCTCGCTCAAGCATACTGATCTGGGTCATATCGCGAATCAACAGGAGAACCCCATTGATCTTGTCACCGGTGACCAGTGGGGTGCAGCACAGGCGCAGGGTCAGCCCGCTAAAAAGTGGCTGGATCGTCGTTTCACGGGTTTCACCATCCGAGAGTACGTCGCGAATAAGGGTATCCGCCTGATAATCGCGGAGCAAGGCGATCAACCCCTGTCCCTCTGCTGTCGCTCCGTCAAGGCCCAATAATTCTTCCGCCTGACGGTTCATAAAGCAGACCTGGCAGCCAGTATTAGCGAGGATCAGGCCACCATCAAGTGCGGCCGCAGTCGCACGAAAGAGCGGTGATAGATTGGAAATATCAAGCGGTTCTTGGACAAACGCATGCATGTCCAGTTTCATATCCTTCGGGTGCATCAGTGCTGTTTCAGCTTGACTGTGTGATAGACGAATCTGAAGCTATGTCGCAAGACCAGGGCCGGGAAAAGATACCAATAGCAGAAAAATGGGTCATACCGATAGAGAACAGATATCTATTCACTGATAGGTGCCTCAAACCGATAGCCAATACCGCGCACGGTTTGAATAAACCGTGGGCGGGCAGGATCTGGCTCAATTTTCTCCCGTAACCAGCGGATGTGAACATCAACCGTACGACTGTCGCCAAGAAAGTCAAAGCCCCAGACACGCTCCAGCAACAGATCGCGTGATAGCGCAATACCGCGATTGCGCATCAAGCAGGTCAGGAGATCAAACTCTTTCTGGGGCAACACCAGTTCCTTCTCGTCGCGCCAGGCGCGGCGACTGCTGGTATCAACGCGTATCGTCCCTGCATCAAGGATTTCGCGGCTCCCACCGCTGGGCTGCCGTTCTGCCCGGCGCAAAATGGCACGGATGCGGGCCAGTAGTTCGCCAAAGCTAAAGGGCTTGGTGACATAATCATCCGCACCCAGCTCCAGGCCGGCGATGCGATCCACCTCGTCCTGGCGGGCCGTGAGCATAATGATCGGTACATCACGTTCTTGACGCAAAATACGGCAAATAGAAAAACCATCCAGGCGTGGCAGCATAATGTCGAGAATCAACAGATCCGGGCGTTCCTGGCGTGCCAGTTCCAATCCTTGCACACCATCGGCTGCGTGCAACACGGTATATCCCTCGCGCTCAAGATTGTAGTAAAGCGTTTCGGCGAGCGGTGGTTCGTCTTCAACCAGCAAAATGGTAGGCATATCTATTGTGTCTACTGTTCCTGAAGTGCGTATATCCATAGCAAGCTTTAGCCTGAACCCCAACATACACATCCACCAGCAGTCGCTCTCTGGTGACGCGTTGTTTCACCTGGACGAAAGAAGCTTGAGTCAACGTCGCCTATATTGTATCACAAGCGAAGACAACAGGGTTACAGGTGTTGCCGATCATACAGGTCATTTGACAGAAAAAATTACAAAAGGTTATTCTCTTCTTAAACTTGCCTTAACTTTTTGCTAACATAGAGCCGGTATCGTCGTTTATTACTACACCGAGACTTCATGCTGGCCGGGGTGCGCAGGCCTCGCGAGCAGTGAGGAGCGAGCGGGGAGCAGCGAGGAGCGAGCGAGGAGCGAGCAGGGAGCAGCGAGGAGCGAGCAGGGAGCAGCGAGGAGCGAGCGGGGAGCGGCCTCTGTATCCTCGCCCCTCTTCCCTCACGTCTCGTCTATCCTCGCCCCTCTTCCCTCATGTCTTTTTCAGTCAGCTTCTCAGATAGGGTTCCTCCTGGAGGTAAGAGACAGGCTATGGCGTGTACATTGGACACGATCAGCGTCGTTATTCCGACCCGCAATGAGGCGCATAACATTGCAGCATTTCTGGCCACCTTGCATCCTGCGGTTGAACTCGTAGTCGTTGACGCCAGTGATGATGACACGGCTCAGTTGATAATGGCTACCCGGCCGGTGCGTACGACCGTGATTCGCTCCAGGGTAGGCATTGCGCGGGCGCGACAACTAGGGGCAGAGGTCGCTCGGGGGGGCTGGATCGTGTTTAGCGATGCTGATGTGTGTTTTGAACCAGGCTATTTTCCCTACCTGGCACAACATATCAGCAGTGACGCCTTTTATGGGCCAAAATATAGTACTGAGACCTATCGTCGCTACAGTCAGTTATTCAATGCCAGCCAGCGAGCTTTCCACCGTCTGGGCATTCCTGCTGCATCTGGCTCGAATATGGGCCTGCGGCGCGAAGTGTTTGAGCGTGTGGGAGGGTTTCGCCTGGATTTGCCCGTCAACGAGGATACCGAATTGATGATGCGCGTGCAACGGCAGGGCTTTCGGGTAGACTATCTCCCTGAACTGGCCGTTCGTTCGCTCGATGACCGTCGCCTGGAGCGCGGGGTTGTCCTCAAAACGTTGCACAGCTTGAGTCGTAACAGCCTCTTGTTTATCAGTGCTTACATTCCAATTCCCAGGCGATGGTTGAGCCATGACTGGGGGTACTGGGGTATACGTGATGCGCATAGCTCTCATTTCCGAGACTTTTCTGCCTGATGTGAATGGTGTGACGACCACGCTGTGTCGTTTATTGGAGCATCTGCAGGCCGAAGGGCATGCGGCATTGTTGCTGGCTCCGCAGACGGCACCCGATACCTATGCTGGGGCAACCATTGTGCCATTGAGCGGGATGCCACTCCCTATGTACCCTGAACTGAAGCTGACTCCACCACAGTTTGGGATGACGGCGCACCTGCGGCGCTTCGAGCCGGACTTGCTCCACCTGGTTGGCCCGGCTGTTCTGGGTGCAGCTGGCCCGTATGTGGCGCGGTCGCTGCGATTGCCCTTGATTGCCTCCTATCACACCAATTTCGATGACTACAGCCTGCATTATGGGTTGGGGTTTTTGAAGGACACGGTGAACTTCTATTTACGCTGGATCCATAACCGCTGCCGAATGACGTTGTGTCCCTCGCGGGCAACCTTGCAGAAATTGCGCATTTCGGGCTTCCGGCGTTTGCGGGTCTGGGGACGTGGCGTTGATACCGTGCGCTTCCATCCCCAGCACCGTAGCATGGCCTGGCGTGAGCAGGTCGGCGTGCGTGAAGGCGAAACGATGCTGTTGTATGTTGGACGTCTGGCACGTGAGAAGGGGGTCGAACTTCTGCCGGATGCGTTACGTGACCTGGAAGCGGTGCGGCTGGTGGTGGTGGGTGATGGCCCGGCACGAGCGGAGTTACAGCAGCGCATGCGCGGCTTGCCGGTGCATTTTACGGGCTACCTGAAAGGCGCCGAACTGGCAACAGCCTATGCGAGCGCTGATGTGTTTGTGTTTCCTTCCCATACCGAAACATTCGGGCAGGTGGTGCAGGAGGCGATGGCGTCTGGCTTACCGGTGATCGGCGCACGCAGTGGAGGAACGCTGGATCTGGTACAGGAAGGTGTGACGGGATACCTGTTCGAGCCACTGATTGCCACCGATCTGCGGGCGCAACTATGCCGCATCCTGGCCGATCCTGGGCGACGGGTGATGATGGGACAGGCTGGTCGCGCTGTGGCCGAAGGGCGTTCATGGCCGCTGGTCATGGGGGAGTTGATGGGCTATTACCGGCATATGTTGCGTCATACTCCTGGCCGCCAGTTGTTCCGCCGAGCAACAGGCAGATAGGGGACAGATTACCAGGTACAGCGGCCTGAGCGCACAGCGCACAGCGGAAAACAAGAAACAGATCGCTCTGCTCGTGCTGCGCGTTCCCTTTCTGCTCGAAACCATAGCACGCCTCAACACTCCCCGGTTTTGCGCTTTCCGCTGTGCGCTTTGAAGCGCCTCGCCGCCTCACATCTCGTCGCCTCCTCGCTTCCTCGCCTCACCCCCCCGCACAACCGCCAGCCGCACATTGCCAGGGCAGTAGAGGCTATAGTTGAAGGCCAGGATGTTGTGATGGGTATCGAGATAGTGCTGCCGCAGGTGCCATAAAATCTCGCCCACGGGTTGCCCGGCAGCAAAGGCCTCAATGAAACGCAATGCCACATCGTGTGCCAGAAGCTGCGGTGCTTTGACCTCGGTGCCAATGAAGCCGCGTGCCCCCATCTCCTCGATGAAGTAGGGCATAAAGCCATCATAGTAGAACGCGTCCTGAGTGGCACCCTCGCAGGCATTGAGGAAGACCAGCGGGCGGCGAACGAAATAGGCTGTCGGCAACCGCCGCAGATCGGCCAATCGCAGGTGCGCCCCTGCGCTAAATTGTAGTGCCGACTCGCTCGCCAGCGCTGCCACTCGCATCGCACCGCTGCGATGCACGCCGTGGCAATAGCCATAGACCAGCACCGCTGCCTCGGGCGTGCGTAATGCCTGCTGCACCGCCGCATTGCCCCAGACACTGTGGCATTGTGCTGCACCCAGCATGGTGCGCAGCACCTGCGCTTGCTCGGTAGTGAAGGGCTGCAAGGCACTCTCGTCGTTGAATAGCGCCAGCACACCCACCGGCCGCTCATCGATCGTCAACGCGGGATAACGACCGGGTGGAATGACCTCTAGCCGATAGCGGTAGCCCCAGAAGCCGTTCCAGTCCAGTGTATCAGCAGTGATCGGCCCCGGCCGGTCGTAGAGGAGTGTCCACGGAATAATAAAGCGCTGGCTGAAGAGAACGAGTTGCACCGTGCTGCCGGGAGGCAACATGCGCAGATCCGCGGCAAACTGCTTCAAGGCGTCTGGTGCCCGGGGTGCATGGAACAGCAATTGCCAGACCTGTTGCCCGGCATCGGCCAGGGCCACGGCAGTGCTACGTGCCAGCGCCGCGTCGATGGTCAACGTGTTGTTGTTTGCAAACGGAAACGCATCACCGCCCGGTTGACCAGGATGAAGGACAATATTGGTCAGTTCCTGGCGCAGGCGCAGTGCCGCATTCTGGATCTCGTCCGCGCTGACAGGCACACGGTAGGTTTCCCACAGGGCGTGTCCATGCAGATCACCGCGTACCATTGCCGTAAAACCCTCGCTGTTGTCACCCGGATGCAGCGCAATTTCGACCGTGGGACGCGGGATCGTCGCGTCTTCGAGCGGAAAGCTGACCGTGATCTGCTGGCGGGCGGCGGGTGGTGGCGTGGTGAGTCGCTCTTGCACTGCGTACACTGGCAGGCACAGATGCTGCACGGTTACCCCCGTGTCGGCATGCGTCACCGTGAGGAAGAGCGTATCGCGGCCAGGCTGTTGCGCCGTCACCAGGAATTCGGCTTCCCGGGTGGTGGTACCGGGTGGCGCGACGACCATGGTCGACTCAACGACCTTTATCGTCCAGCTCTCAGGTGCGGCGAGTACCTGCACGGTGAAAGCGACCGGCATCTGCTCATCGGAGAAGGTGAACCGAAAGCGCTCGCTACGCTGGCTGTGGCCAGTGGCGGTAGGTGCGCCGACCCACACGACCAGTGGCACACGCTGCCCAACCGGCAGCGGCTCGTTGGGGGCCAGACCATCGAAGCGCGTGTTGAGATGCGGCGGCGGCACCGGAGCCGTATCTCCTAATATGGTTGGGCCGAGCAGGGTCAGCGGGTCGAGACCTTTGGGTTGCCCCGGCGTATGCCCAACGAGAATGCCGGCCACATCACCCTGTTCGTCAATAACGACCAGGCGACGACGGGGAGTGGCCTGCAATGCCTGCTCGGCAGCATCGATACCAGTAGTGGCCTGCGCAACCGGCGCGGCCGATAGCAACAGGCCCGGCACGGCGCCCAGGGGCAACTGGAGTAGCGTCCATCGATGCTGCTGCACGGCATTATCCAGGTCAGACAGTGCCAGCACATCGTAGGCATCGGCAGCGAGGCGCACCACGGCATAGCACGCCCGTGGCTGCGGCTGTTCGCGCAACAGAATGAGCATCTCGAACACCGTCGTGGTTGGCGTCAGGATGCACGGCAGCAGCGTGCGAGTCAAGCTGGCAAAAGGGATGGGCATAGATGTTCTCCTTGTGCAGAGTATTAGCGGAGGTATTGTAACGCAAAGGTGTGAAGATGCAAAGGCGACGAGGCGACGAGGCGACGAGGCGACGAGGCGACG
>DAOTWD010000071.1:0-12896 GCA_034435975.1 Chloroflexaceae bacterium
TGAACCTGTGCTGGTTCCACGACACGGTCGCCCGTGGACGGAGGCCGATCTGCTTGCGCTGGCCGATGACGAGCGGCACTATGAATTGGTACGCGGAGATTTGCTGATGATGAGTCCGGCCAGTCCCGTTCAGGGACGCTATGCTGAACGTCTCTCACGTGCATTGGGACAGTATGTCGAGGATCACGATCTGGGCGAAGTTTATACCGCAGAACCGGGTTTTGAACTTGCAGCAGAACCGGAAAAGATTGTTCGTGCCCCGGACGTGGCATTTGTGCGGAAGGAGCGCATCCCCCCCGCCGATCAACAGGCTGGCTTCTGGCCACTTGCTCCCGATCTGGCGGTCGAAATCATTTCCCCCTCTGAGACCGCGGCATCGGTGCAGGCCAAAGTCCAGGACTACCTGGCCGCCGGTACCCAACTGATCTGGCTGGTCTATCCCGATAGCACCGTTGTGGTCGAGTATCAGCCACCGGCGCAGATTCGGCAGTATGGCCGGGAGGATTCTCTGGAGGGCGGCACGGTCATTCCTGGCTTTCAGTATGCCCTGGCGCGGCTGTTTCGGGCCTGATACTGATCGTTGAATAGCATGCCACAAATAACCCGAATCTGTGCAAAGAATGAATGTATATAAGCCGTGTTTATTCGTGTTCTTCGTGGTTCCTACCATTGCTGCGGCCACAAACTATACAACCGGCCAGATATGGTATGATGAACGCGAACTATGATCAGGCCATATCGAACCAATTCAACGGGAGCACTGTGTACCCGTTCCAGCCATCCGCTGGCCGCCGTGCCGCCCGCCGAATCCTGGCGCTGGCAAGTGGTGGTGTTCCTGGGTTATCTGCTGGTAGGCATTGTTTTCACCTGGCCGCTGGTACTGCACCTTGACACTCACGTGATCCAGAAGGGCGCGATTCCGGTGGATGCCGGGCAAAATATCTGGAACCTGTGGTGGGTGCGCCAGTCACTGCTGACCGGCAGTAATCCCTACCTGACCCGCTACCTCTTCTACCCGGAGCAGATCAATCTGTTCTGGCAGACACTGGGGCTACCCAATGCGCTGCTGGTTTTGCCGATCTTGCTGGGCGCTGGCCCATTGGTGGCATTTAATACGCTAATCCTGCTCTCGTTCGGGCTAGGGGGCTACTTTGCCTATCGTCTGGGCCGAACGGTACTCACCGATCGCATTGCGGCGCTCGTTGTCGGCTTTGTGTTCGCATTTACGCCCCATCATATGCAGCCCCTACTCGGTGGTGCGTTGGAGATTGTTGCCATCCAGTGGATTCCGCTCTATGTGCTGCTCCTGATGCGGGCGCTCCAGCGGCAAACGGTACTCAGTGTGCTGGGTGCCGCGCTGCTTTTGACCGTGACCACGCTGGCGAGTCATTACTATGGCCTGTTTTGTGCCGTCTATACGTTGTTGCATGTGCTGCTCGCTACGCTTCTGGTAGTTACGTGGCAACACGATCAGCAACCAGATGACAGGCGATCAGGGATGGGAGACAGAGGACATCTAAGCACAAAGCGGTCTGAGCGTAATACGCTCGAACGCTCAACCGCTCCGTCGCTCGAACGCTCAAATGCCGCCAGCTATCGCCTGCTCATGATCGGCGTCGCTATTGCAGGCATCTGGGTCATCACCCTGTTGCCTTTCGCCTGGGATCGGGCGATGCTTCAGGCCGCAGCACCGGAAGATTGGTACACCCGTCAACTTTTTCACTCAACGGCACTGGTGGATTTTTTGGGCTTGAACGTACTGCATCCATTGTGGGGAGCGGCGGCTACTCGTTGGGGGCAGATGCTCCACCCATTTGGAGTTGAAATCGGGGCGGCACCGGGACTGGTGGTCTATGCCCTACTCATCTATGGCTGCTGGCGTTGTTGGCGCACGGTCTGGCCCTGGCTGGTGCTGGTAATCGGTATGCTCATCCTGTCAATGGGGCCGGAACTGAAGATCGGCAGTGAACCAACCGGGATACCGCTGCCTTTTCAATGGCTCAATGCGGCTGGCCCTTTCCAGAACAGCAGTCGGCCCAGCCGCTTTATAACGCTCATGATGCTGCCGGTCAGTGTGCTGGCTGGCTATGGGATGCAGGCGTTACGCGAGCGGTGGTGGCACCAACGGTCAGTTGTCGCAGGCCTGATTGCGGGGGTACTCCTGTGTGAACTCATAGTTGCGCCCTGGCCGATGATGCCGATCCAGGTTGATCCGTTATATGCGGCGTTAAACGTTTATCAGGCACCAGGAGCGGTTATTGAATTACCACCGCGCACCAATGATAGCCAGTATATGTTGAATCAACTCTGTCATGGGCGGCCACTGGTGGGTGGTTATCTGGCGCGGACGCCATATTACCCTCTAGTAGCCCACGATACTATTGTGCGTCGGTTGTGGTACGTCCAACCAGGTCGGCCGGATGTGTTTCAGGTTGATGCGGCAAATGAACTGGATCGGCTGGGCATTCGCTTTATTGTTCTCAATCTGGACTACCTGTCTCGCCGTGAAATTGTCCGCTTGCGTCAGCAGCTAGATATACCAGGAATTATACGCTATGCTGGGAATGCGCAGATCGAGATTTACCGGGTACATGCCGCTGCCCCGCGTCCAGTGCTGCTCCCTACGACTGGTTGGTATGCCGCCGAAACAGATGGACAGCAGACCTGGCGCTGGATCGGTGATACGGCGCGGATACAGGTGCTGGCCCGTTCACAATCGGTCGTAGCGCTGACATTGACGCTGACGGGCTATCAGTCGCCACGCCCACTCCGCGTAGCGATCAATGATACACTGCTGGCTGCCATCGATGTGCCGGCTGCCCCGCAAGAAACGACGCTGCGGCTTTCATTTGTGGTACCAGCCGGAACGAGTGAACTCCGCCTGGAGAGTGAGGCCCTGTCAGCACCTGACGGACGGTGGTTGAGCGTTTCGGTTACGCGCCTGACGTTTAGCAGCAGTGAGCGTCCGGATCAATATATACCGCCACCGCTAGTGCCACCACCGGTCTTGTCTGCCCTGCCATGGGTGCCATGTCGTAATGAGCAGGATGTCCATGCTTTCCAGTAACATACGGCTTTGCCGGTTTCAACCTGTATCAGTAGCCATCCGTCGCTCCTGGCCGACGATTGCTTCCTGCCTGTGGTGGCTGGTGCCGATCATACTGGTGTTTGCTGGCTGGCAACTGCCCGGTACCACATATATAGACATTGGCAGCAATAATGATGGAGATCTGGTGCAGGGTTTCTATGCACCGGAGCAGAATGCAAGTGAAACGTATCGCTGGAGTCAACCTGAGGCATATGTGATCTTGCCCGCGAATCATGTGCCTGGTATCCTGGAGGTGCGTGGTGCGGTGGCCCCCGATGGTACCCAGGTGGTGCTGTACCTGGGGGAACACGCGCAGGTGCCGCTCCCGCCTGCATCAGATGAGCCGGTGTTGCGTCGCTATGCGTTGCTCTGGCTACCAGAGATCAATGCCGATGGGACAGCGCAACTGCGACTGCTAGCTCAGGTGCCAGCGCAACGGATCGAGGCCCGTGCGCTTGGTCTTGCATTATCTTCGGTGCGTCTGCGTTCGGTTGCCAGCATCTGGCGGATGCCGCCGCGTCTACCGTTGCTGTTCCTGAGTTTCTTTCCGTTTCTGCTAGCTCTTGCGCTGTATCTGGGAGGATGTTCTGGACGAGCGAGTCAGGCAGTAAGTCTGATTGTGGGGGGTGTTCTGGTCGGGGTATGGGTGCGCCATCCGCTGCTGGTGCTTCCTTTCTTCCATGATAGCCTGGCACTGCTGCAGGCTGGAGCACTCTGGCGCTGGTGGCTGGCGCTGCAGCTGGTGATGGTCGTGACGTTACCCCTGACGTTGTATGTGTTTCGTCATCTGCCCTGGTACGGGTATGCCTTTGGGAAGGCGCTGGGTTTACTGGTGGTGGGTTATGGCCTCTGGCTGCTGGCGATGATCGGCCTGGTGCCATTTGGGATAACGAGTTGGTTGCTGCTGTTGGTACTGCTGGTCGGTATGGGTGGATGGGCGATGCGGCAACAGCGCTGGCCTCCATTCTCGTTGGCGTTACAACAGCACTGGCGGGGATGGCTGGCGTATGAAGTGCTGTTTGTTGTGGCGCTGTGTGTTGGCGTGTGGCTCCGCTGGCATGGGGGCGTCGGGCCGGCGGCAGTAGGGACAGAAAAACCGATGGAGTTGGCGCTGCTCTCCGGGGTACTGCGCAGTCCGTCGTTTCCGCCGCAGGATCCCTGGTTTGCGGGCTATGCCCTAAACTACTACTACATGGGCTATGTGCTGATAGCGCTGCTGCAGCGGTTGAGTGGGGTCAGCCTGGGCGAAGCTTTTAACCTGGGGGTGGCAACTACTTTTGCGCTCACGGCACTAAGCGTGGCCGGTCTGGTGGTCACGCTCATGGAGGTGACTCGACGTACAGAGGACGTTCCGCCGCATCCTGCCGCCCGCTTGAGCCGCACGGCGGCCGCACTGCTGGGGGTACTACTGGTACTGGGGGTGGGCAATCAACAGGGAGCGCTGCAGGTGCTGGTCGGGTCGCCCGCCGTGCAATTGCTGGATGGCGGGCAGATCATGCAGGCATTGGGCCAGCGACTGCGCGGTGCGGACGAGATCCGCCTCTATCAATCGATCATGCTGGGGGAGCCGCCAGTCGCGGTGGTGATAACACCAGAAACCCCGCGCACATTTGACTGGTGGATACCCTCGCGGGCTGTCTGGGATACGGTTATGACGCCGGAGGGTCGGATTGAGCGGCGGCCGCTGATCACCGAGTTTCCGTTCTTTAGCTTTTACTTGGGTGATCTGCATCCGCATGTCCTATCGCTACCGTTTGTGACACTGACAATGGGGTTGGCGCTGGCGTTACTTGTTCGGCCCACCATACTGGATTGCTGGTGTGCTTCAGATTGGCTAGAGTTAGCATTGACCGGCCTGATCCTGGGCATGCTCTATGCTATCAATGCCTGGGATGCGCCCACCTTCGGGTTGCTGTATGCCGGGGCGCTATTGCTACGCTACCGGCGTCTGGCTGGAATGGGGGCGCTTGATTGGTGGCACTACCTTCGTATGCTGGGTAGCGTAGGATTGACTATGCTGCTGTTAATATCCCCTTTTCTGCTGACATTTCATGCACCAGCCAGTGAGCAACCAGTTGCGTCACCCTGGTCACAGATACCGATCATCCGCCGGCTGGCGCAAACGTTGGGAATCGCATCCAACCAGACCCGATTGCATGCGTTTCTGATCGTTTTTGGCCTGTTTTTCGGGGTATTGCTGGCCTATAGTGTTCTAACCCGCCAGCGGCGGCGCTGGCTCTGGGTCATACCAGGTCTGGTTCTCCTGTTCGGTATGCAGTACGACTTTCCGTTGCTGGCTCTGCTGCCTACTGCTGGCTTGCTGGCACACCAGGCCTGGATCAGAGCCGAACATCCAGCGCAGGCGCTGGTGTTGTGGGCGACAGCGGTGGGGGCGGTGGTGGTATTCGCGGTTGATGTGATCTATATCCGTGATTACCTGGAGGGAGCGATTAGCCGGAATAATACACTCTTCAAGTTCTACTATCAGGCCTGGCTCATCTGGGGTGTGCTGGCGGTCTATATGATCTGGGCCTTGCTCCGGTCGTGGCGATGCCAGCGCGTTGCCACCCTGGTTTGGGGAGTGCCAGTCGGTCTATTGCTGCTCGGCGCACTGGTCTATCCGGTGGGCGCATTGGCCTGGGCCGATCCGTGGGGCAAGCGCGAGCGCGTGCTGGATGGTCTGGCTTTCCTGAAAGAGCAGGCTCCCACAGAACTGGCGGCGATGCGCTGGATACAGGCCCACACCGAGGCGTCAGATATTGTCCTGACCGCGTTTTGTGAATGTGACTATAATGAGATCGGGCGAGTAGCTAGTGTGACCGGGCGACCCACGCTGCTGGGATGGTTATTTGGGCATCAGGAATCCTGGCGCAGTGGCATTCCGGCACATATGGTGGAAATTCGGGCGCGAGAACAAGATATTCCGCGTATCTACACGACAACCGATATTGACGAGGCGCGGCAACTGCTGGATCACTATGGGGTGCGCTATGTGTATGTGGGGCCAACCGAGCGACGATTGTATGCCGGGCCGGGGTTGGCAAAATTCGAGCAGTTTATGGATCGGGTGTTTCAGCAGGGGGCTGTGAATATTTATGCGCAGCCGCAGTAGCCCCGGCATGCTGTATGGAATCTAAGCCTATCTTGCCTTGCATATCGCATCAATCACGAATAACACTCATGTGCACGAAAAAGAGGAGGGAGAAAAGGAGAAAAGAGGAGGGAGAAAAGGAGAAAAGAGGAGGGAGAAAAGGAGAAAAGAGGAGGGAGAAAAGGAGAAAAGAGGAGGAATGATAGAGGCTTCTCCCTTCTCTCTCCTATCTTCTCCCTTCTCTCTCCTATCTTCTCCCTCCTCTCTTCTGAAGATGTATGCGAAAAAACGAACGCTATCTTGAGTTACACACGCGGCCCGCAGCGCTGGCTATGCGATTGCATCTGGTGCCGCTGGCTGGCTATACGTTGCTGACCTTGCTCGTTCTGGCGCCGGTGCTGCCTTATGCTCGGCACGCGCTTTTTGGGGGTGAGGTTGCGGCCGTCGATGGCTGGCAGAATGTGTGGAACCTGTGGTGGGTGCATCGAGCGTTCACCAGTGGGCTTAATCCCTTTCATACGCCCTATCTGTATTACCCTACCGGTACCGATTTACACCTGCAAACGCTCAATATCAGCAACGGCCTCATCGCCTTGCCGGTGACGGCGTTGTTCGGGCCGGTTGCGGGCTATCACTTCGCGGTCGTGCTAGCGTTTATCCTGGCCGGTATGGGCGGTTATGTGCTGGCCCTGCATGTCTGTGAACATCGGCCGGCGGCATTTATAGGAGGGGCGATCTTTACCTTTGCACCGTTTCATATGACCAAGGTATGGGATGGGCAGCTTGAGCTGATCGCACTGCAATGGCTGGCGTGGTATGCCTTCTTTTTGCTGCGCACAGCCGAACCTGGCTCTGAACCACCAGGCGACCACCGAGCCGGGTGGTTCACGATGCGCCAACGTGATGCGCTGCTGGCGGGTGTGTTTCTGGCGGTGATTGGCTATACCAGTTGGTACTACCTGCTCTTCTTTGCCGTGTATAGCGTGCTGTTCGTTGCGCTCTGGCTGATCACGACGCCGGGTTGGGCACAACGCCGGGCGCTGCTGGGACACATGCTCGTTGTTGGCGTCGTCGGTGCGGTGCTGCTCGCGCCGATTCTGCTACCGGCGCTGGCCGATGTGCAGGGTACCAGCACAACGATCAACCCGGATAGCCCGCTCGATTTGATTCTGATTCACTCGGCCAATCTGTTTGATTTCTGGCTACCGAGTTACACGCACCCGCTGTGGGGCGCGGCGGTCAAGCAGTTGGGGGCGCAGTGGCATCCCTACATTCGCGGCTGGAATCTAGCGCTGGGCTATAGTGCGCTGGCGCTGGCCGTCCTGGGAGGCGTTGTCGCCTGGCGTGTGGCCTGGCGCTGGGCAGCGCTGGCGCTGATCGCGCTGGTGCTGGCGCTGGGGCCGCTACTGCATATTGGGCCGCTGCGCACCTCGGTCTATCTGCCGTATGCGCTGCTGCTGGATCTACCGGGTGTGGGCATTGCGCGTCGTCCCAGCCATTTCGTTGTGATTACCACGCTGCTCCTGGCACCGCTGGTGGCACTTGGCCTGCGCTGGTTGCTGCACCGGCTTGCACCACCGCACCGGCCGTTGCTGCTGGCGGTCGTGATCGTGCTGCTGGCGCTGGAATATGCGCCACCGCGCTGGCCGCGGCTCGATCCGGTGGTGCATCCCTACTATGCCAGCCTGGCTGGTGCCGAGGGTGCAGTGTTTGATTTGCCTGCTCGGAATGAGTCGAGCGTCCCGCTTCAGGCGCAGATAACGCATGAATTGCCAATTCTGGGTGGCTTTGTGTCGCGCACGCCGGCCTATCCCTTCGCCACGCTGACGCCCGGTATTCGTCAACTCTGGACGCTGACGCTCGATCGGGAGCAACTGCTGGCCGCGGATGCTCATACGAACCTGACGGCGCTCGACTTTTATAATGTGCGGCATATCGTTGTCCACTGGGATCTGCTGGAGCCAGGCCAGCGCACCGGGTTAGAGCAGATATTGGCACAGACGCTCCCCGCAGACGCGCAGGTCTATGCCGACGCCACGTTCAGCGCCTATCGCGTGCCGGAGGTTGACGGACGGCCCTTTGCCTATTTCGGCCCGGGATGGCACCCGGAAGAGCAAGCCGAGGGGCGGGTCTGGCGCTGGATGGCGGCAACGGGTGATTTTTTTCTGGTCAACCCGACCGATACGGCACTCCCGGTCAGGCTCGTGTTGCAAGCGCAGAGCTATCTTGAGCCACGTGCGGTTGAGCTGCGGTTGAATGCGCAGACGCTGAGAACGTGGCTGGTACAACCGGCGTCCACAGCGACGATCCTGCACCTCCTGCTGCCGCCGGGGGAGCAGCGACTGGCCTTGCACGCGCCGACCACGCTGGAGCAAACTGGTGACCGTGAGTTGAGCATTGTACTGACGGGGATTGTTGTGGAGGGGGATTGGGAGCATGCGCAGGATGTGAGACATCTCGTCGTTGCTGGTTATACGGTTGCATATGTACCATGTGCGTCGCCACATCGTGCAAGATTGACCAGATGAAACCCGCCACAAGCTACCGCCCTTTAGGGCACGGAGATAGGCGGGTGTATCAAAAGGTTTTCGCCCGCCGAATGGCGAACGTTCCTCTTGCTTGTGGTATACTACGTCCGGTTAAAAGAAAAAAGAAAATGGTGTGGCTGGTAACGAATTTCTCCTGATGATAGATGTTGTTACGCACAAAGCAAGCGTGCGGATACAGCACCTGGCGCGCTGGCAGATCCATCTGCTGTCGCTGGTATGTTACACGCTTCTGGCGATTGTCTCCACGTACCCGTTAATCCTGTATATGGATCGCCAGATTATTGCCAACGAGCCGGGTTCGGTGGATGGCTATCTAGGAATCTGGAATGTCTGGTGGACGGCGCAGGCGCTCCAAACTCGGCAGAGTCCCTTTGTTACGCCACTGCTGTTTTATCCAGATGGTCTGGATCTCTTCTGGCAGACACTGAGTCTTCCCCAGGGGTTGCTGGCCTTCCCAATTACGGTAATGGCGGGGCCACTGGTAGCCTACAACGTGCTGATTTTGACCGGTTTTCTCCTGGGTGGCTACACGGCATTTCTGTTTGTGCGCTATGTTGTCGGCAGTAATGCGGCCGCGCTCGTTAGCGGGGCGGTCTATAGTCTTGCACCGTTCCATCTGCAAAAGGTCGTGGATGCGCAACTTGAGGTTGCGTCGATCCAGTGGGTGCCGCTGTATCTGCTGGCACTGCATATCTTGCTTGAACGGCGGCGCTGGCAATGGGCACTGCTGGCCGGTCTGCTGCTGGTGTGGGTGGGATTGGGTAGTTCCTATTATGCGCTGTTTTGCCTGTTCTACACCGGCCTGGCAGCGGCGACGTGGGCGCTAAATTTGCCGCCCGCCGAAAACACTGAACAGACTACCGCACCACCAGCGCCTGGTGCAGTATCCAGGTTGGCCCGCCAGTTTTCGCTTCGCACCTTTATCTGGGGCATGACCCCTGCTTTCATCTGGATGCTGCTGATGCTGCCGTTCCTGGTCTCCCTGTTGCAGACGGGCGACGAATATCTGGGTGAGGCGCGCAATTTCAATGCCCGCAGTTCGGCGGACGTGATCTCCTTCTGGCTGCCCAGTCCGCTGCATCCGCTCTGGGGCGGGGCGATTGAGCGCTTTTACTACAGCCTGCACCACGATGCGATGTTGTGGAATGTCTCGTTTGGGCTGGTGGCCATTGCGCTGGCGGCAATCGGGATTGCGACCACCTGGCGCACGAACTGGCGCTGGCTGGTGGTGCTGGGCGCGACGATGATTCTGGCGATGGGCGAAGATCTGCGCGTGTTTGGGGTTGAGACCGGCATTCCGCTGCCTTATCGTCTGCTGGCGGGATTGCCTGGCATCCGTGCCAGCCATCGCCCCAACCATATCGTGCTGTTGAGCATTCTGCTGGTGGCGCTGCTGGCAGCCTATGGTGCTATCGCCCTGTTTCGGCGCTGGCCACGCCAGCAGTCTGTACTGACCGGCGCTCTTATTCTGGCCGTGCTACTGGTTGATGGTTGGGCTGCGCCAATGCCCATGTTCTCGCGTTCCATCCCCCCCGGCTATGCTCACCTGCCGGAACCGGATGGCGGCCTGTTGCCGATACCGATCCATCTCAACCTGTCGCGGAGCGAAAATCTCTGGTATCAGACCGTGCATCACTGGCCGATCATCGGCGGGTTTATCGGCCGTGAGCCACCCTATCCGACCGGACGCTATACGCCTGGTGTGCGCGAGTTGCGCTATGGGCGGCGTGATCAGGACGATATTCTTAACCCGGGCTGGCCCGAGTTAGCACGCGAAGCGCTTGCAGCCAACCGAATTCGCTATGTCCTGTATCATCCTGATACGATGGGCAGTTCGTTGCCCACGATGCGCGTCTTGATGGACGAACTGGGCTTTGAGCCGATCTATGCAGATGATCGGCTGGAGATCTATCCCGTGCCTGAAGTTGCCCATCCACGACCGCTGGTTTACCTGGGCGACGGATGGGGTTCAGTGGAGCAGGATGCCGCGCAACGTTGGCGCTGGATGGGCCAGCAGGCTGAGTTGCGGCTGATCAATCCCTTTGACGAACCGCGGGTGGGACATCTGCACCTGCATATGGAGAGCTTTGAACGGAGCCGACCCTTGACCCTGTATATGAACGGCACGCTGTTTGGAACAATCGAAGTCAGCCGGGCGGCGATGCGGCGCGTTATCACCCTGATGCTCGATCCCGGCACGCAGGTGCTGACGCTGGAAGCGCCGATTGACGCGGCACCGGGCCGGCAAGGTCGAGCGATTAGCATTGCCTTTATGGGCATTGCGTTGCACCAGGAGCGCTGATGATACACAGTGGAACATCGCCCGTGCGTGGTTTCGCACAGGCAATTGTATCGAGCAAACAGCAGCGCCACATCCGCCTATCCGGTCTGCGCTGCATCGCGAACGAAGTTGCGCTGAATGGTTGGTGCATTTTGTGGTACACCGTCAACGACTTCAGCCTGTGGCGGTTGATCGAGTATCCCTGGACGACCCGTGCCTTGCAGCTCAAACCGGGCGACTGGGTACTGGATATTGGCTCCGGTACGTCAACGTATCCGCATATGCTGGCGCGTGAGGGTGTGCATGTGGTGGTGGTGGAACTCGACCGGCAGCGCGTGTTCTGGCAGCAACGCAAACGCCAGACCACCGCTCGTGCTGGCGATGGACAACTCTGGCTGCTGGTGGCTGATGCGACGCAGTTGCCCTTTCGCGATGCAGTCTTTCCGCGCATCAGCGCCATCTCGTCGCTGGAACATATTCCGCAAGATGAGCCGGTGGGCCGCGAGATTGGGCGTGTGTTGACGCCAGGTGGGATTGCGGTGCTGACCCTGCCGTATACCACGCAAGAGCGCACGGCCTTTTTTGCGGACATTAAGCCGTTCCGACGGGTTGCGCCCAACGCCTTTGTGCAGGAGGGCAAAGCCGGCTCGTTCTTTCGGTTTTATACCTGGGCCGATATTTACCGTGTATACCTTGAACCGGCTCAGGCGACGCTGACGGCCTGGTGCGGCTTTGGACGGCGCGTATTGAACGGTATGTATCACGAGACAAAACGCAATCGCTATTGGCGCAGGTTCATCTTAAAAGACTGGCTCCTGGCAACTATCGTGCATCCGCTGGAGGAACGATTTGATCGGAGCGATCCATTGTATGTGATGCTGGCGCTGGTAAAGCGTCATCAATGATGGGCACGCAACGACGGTTGGGGCAGGAACGAACACAATGGGGTCAGGCAGGTCGTAGCGGTGTTGTATGCAACGCCTCTTCGTTACGTCATCTATATCGTTCTGGACATCCCCATCTGCTGGCGCTGATGATCTATACGCTGTTGTCCATTCTGGTGACGTGGCCGGTTGCTATCAATTTCACCAGAGGCATTGTTGGCCGTGTAGAGGGGGTGGATGCCTATCAGAATGCCTGGAATCTATGGTGGGTCAGCTATGCCTTGACCCACGGGCTTTCACCATTTACCACGCCACTGCTCTACTATCCCGATGGTGTCAGTCTGTTCTGGCAAACGCTCGGATTTTCACAGGGTCTTCTGACGTTGCCGGTAACGTTAACTTTCGGCCCCCTGGCTGCCTTTAACTTTATCGTGATAACCAGCTTTATCCTCGCGGGGTATTTCACCTTTGTGCTGGTGCGCCACCTGACTGCCAGCACGCCAGCCGCGCTTGTTGCGGGTACCGTCTTTGCTTTTTCACCATTTCATCTGGAGAAAGTGCTGGATGGGAATCTGGAGGTAGCCGCGATTCAGTGGGTGCCCTGGTTCGTTTTTGCCTTGTATCGGCTGTTGGAACGGCAAACATGGATCTGGGCCTTGCTTAGTGGAGTCGGGTTGCTCTGGGTCAGTCTGGGCAGTTGGTACTACGGTCTTTTTTGTGTCATCTACACCGGATGCGCTATAATGACCTGGTTACTCTTTCGGCCTGTTGCTCAGGGAGTACGCTGCATGTTCTGGGGCAGTATCCCGCTGGCGCTATGGGCGCTCGTTCTGACACCCCAGATTATGCTGCTCGTGCATAGCGGTGATACGATGTTGTCCGATATGCGCGGTATTCTGGTGGAACGTTCGGCAGATCTTATGGATTTTTTTCTTCCAAACCCGGCGCATCCCTGGTGGGGGCATAGCATCGCAACGATGCGCGCCTCAATCTATCCGCATGC
>DAOTWD010000072.1:0-15542 GCA_034435975.1 Chloroflexaceae bacterium
AGGTGGGGAAACACTGCGCATAAGCGCCTGAAACGTAGCCCAATAATAGGGATGCGCATAGCCCGCGGCCCGCAGATGCGTTCGCGCCTGAGACAACGCCTGCGGTATTGACCGTCCCGCCGCGAGTCCGGTATAGAAGCGCTCCATCATCAGCGCCGTCGCCGCATCATCGGCCGGCCACAGACTGGCAACGACTGCCTGCGCCCCGGCCAGCAGGAACGACCCGGCCAGCGCCAGGGCCAGCCCGCCGCGCTCCGGCACCACCCCCGTATCACACGCACTCAGCGTGACCAGTCGCGTCCCGTGCAAGGACAGATTCAACACATCGGCCAGCAAGAGCGAGCCATCGGCCAGCACCAGACGCGAGAGCAGCGGCGACTGGGGGTTCACCTGTCCATGCATCGCGCAATGCAGGTACTGCGGTGGCGCTTCCCACAGCACATCGCGTAGCGTGGCCGGGTTGCGACAGCGCGTCGTCGGAAAGAGCCGCTGAATTGCCGCCAGCTCCGCCTCAATCTGGCTCAAAGCAGGCTGCCCGGCATAGCCGAGCGCCAGCGGTGGCCCGGACGCAACTTTGGGATAGGGTAACGCCAGCAACGCCACCGAGGGCAGGATGATCAGTTCGTAACGTTGATCCAGGTAAAGACGCGCATCAGGGTCGCCCGTTGCCGCATCAGTCACACAGAGCGCGGCCCAGGGCACACTGGCTAAGATACCATCAGGCGCAATAATCAACCGGGCTGCCGCTGCGCCTGGCAGCGCCTCCAGCGGCGCAATCAAGCATGCATACAGCTCACTCAGCAAGCGCCGCACCGCCGGAAGCTGCGCCTCGGCCAGGTGCCGCTGGTGTTCTGGCGTACTGCTCTGCTGCAACGCTCTGCGTAGCAATGCCAGTTTGCCCAATCGTTCAATGACCGGGGCCACTGCACCCAGGTCAATCCACTGTGGCTGACCGGTAGCGCTGATCAGACAGGCGGCGATCTGCGACGCATCAACCAGATACTCCACTGCGACACTATCCGCCGGGAGCGCCTGCTGGATCGCCGCCAGGTCAGGCAAGGCATGCGCGGATCGGTGCCGGGTTTGTTGTCGCGCCAGCGTGTTCAAGGTCGTCTCCGCCTGCATGACCCGCTCGCGGCACAGCGCCTGATAATCCGGGTCATTGTCGGGATGGAGCTGCTCCTGCCAGTAGTGCAGTTCGGTCTTTGCGCGGAGCCAGGCGGGATCAAAGAGCGGCAGTGTGGCGTCATGCTCGGCCGCTGGCGCGGTCAGTTCCGCCCAGATACTGCCGCGGGCTTCGAGCAGCATGCGGAACGCGGCATCCGGCTGTCTGGCCTTACGATAGGCCGTGATCAGCCGTGCGTAGAGCGGCGTGGTACCGCTGAGATAGCTGGCTTTTAACTCCTCAACCGGCATGCTGCGCCGCGCCAGCGTCGCCAGGTCAACCGCCCGTTGGAGCGGCGCACAGGCAGCCGCCGGACGCAAGGTTCCCGCCAGGCCAACCAATGCCTGCTGCTCCAGCAAGACCAACCCCTGCGACCGGGCACGGTCGGCAATCTGGCGATACTGGTCACGCGCCTCGGCCAGACGCAGCGCCGCCGCCAGATCGGCCGCAATCAGCGCCACTTCCAGTTGTTCGGCCACAATACCGGCCTGGGTGAGGCGGGTGGCCGCAGCGAGCGCCTGATGGTAGGCGTTGCGCCGCGCTGCGGCTGTGCGCTGCAGGCGCGGGTGAGCGGCATAGCCCGCCAGCAAACCCTGCAATACCGGTGCTACGGTAGATTGCTCGGCCAGGGCCTGGGCACGCTGCACGTCATTGCGGGCCGCCGTTCCCTGCCCCAATCCCAGCGCCAGACGTACCGCCTGCACGATCGCCTCGATTGCCTCGTGTGTCAGGCCGGCCTGCACAAACATGTCGGCCGCCTGGAGCGCCGCCTGCCGCGCCGCATAGGGCAAATGGAGCCGCTCATACAGGCTGGCCTCCTCGATTGCTACGGTCGCCTGATCGATGTCAATCCGAGCCGTCGCAAAATCAAGCCGCGCCTGCTCCAGCAGCCGTAATGCAGCAAACAACTGCCCGCGATAGGCAGCCAGCCGGGCCTGGTTCACCGCCACCCGTGCCCGCAACTCCGCCGAATCGAGCGACCGGGCCACAATTGCCGCCTGGTGCAACGCGGCCTCAGCGGGCGCAAACTCCCCCAGAAAGAGCGCCGCAAACGCCTGATTGATCAGCGCCGCCGCCTGTGCTGCCGGCTGATCATACGCCAGCGCCAGCGCCTCCGCTGTCCGCGCCGTCGCCTGCATCGCCGCATAGTGTCCCAGGCGGCCCTCAATATCTGAGCGGTTGAGGTACAGCGCCGGTAGACGTTGCTGCTGCTCCGGCACATCAGCCAGATAGCGGGCAGCCGTACTAATCGCTCCTTCGGCTTCGGCCAGGCGGCCAAGTTGTCCCAGCAGCCCGGCCCGCCCGATCAGCAACCGGCCCTGCTCCACCCGCCGCTCCTGGGCGTGATAGAACGCATAGGCCGCATCCAGATGGCCTAGCGCGGCCCGCATGTCGCGGTGGAAGAGCGCCAGGCCGTGACACCAGTGCGCCAGCGCTTCGTCTTCCGCCTGGCCCGACTGCTGCGCCAGCGTCCACGCCACCTGCACTGCGCGCTCAATCGTTGCCACCGCGCCGGCATCCAGCCAGCCGAGGATCGCGTCACGCATCCTCGTCAGCAGCAGACGCGGAGTGAACATCGTTGCGTCGAACTGCTGCGGCAGCATCGCCAGGTCGCCCCCGCTATCCAGCCATTGCTGGAGCAGTTGATCAGTCATAGCGCAGAACAATGTCTGGTAACACGACCGTGCCCTGGGGCAGCGCGGCCTGCAGCCGATACGTGCCCGCCGCCAGCCGCTGGAAGGCAAAGAAGCCGTCGGCATCGGTCAGGCGCGGGCGCGGGCGGGCATGCGTGGCGCGGAGCGTGACTCGCACCCCGGCGGCGGGCTGGTCGTGCTGCGTCACATAGCCCTCCAGTCGCCAGCGATCATTGCTGGGCGGGCCGATACGCAGCACCACTTGGATCGCCAGCTCCGTAACATAAAAGGACTGCTCGATCGCGTCGGCAGCCGCCGAACGCACCGCCAATGCGCCGGTCTGCCGCACCGCCAGAAAGCGCACACGCGACGATGATCGGGACGCGGCAGCGGCCTGGAGTGCTGCCAGTTCCTGTTGCCCGGCAGGGTTGGCGCGTATATACGCAGCAACGCGCAACTGCTGCTGCGGTGTGGCCTGGCCGGTTACGACATCCACCAGATCCTGCGGATCAGGCAGTGGTAAGCCCCCAAACATCTGTCGCAACACCTGCTCGGCCTGGCGTAACTCGTCCAGTTCCTGGCGCAGCCCCGGTGACGCCTGCAACGCCTGCTCGACATGCGGCAGATCAACGCCATCAAGATAGGCCAGCAAATCACCTGGTTCAATCGGTTGATCGATCATTCTCTTCACCTGCAAGACCTGTGGGAGATATACCCACGAACGGTTTATTCTGCTGCATACGTTGTGGGGCAACACCGTCGGTTAACCCGGGAGGTATGCACGCCAGGGCATGGTTCCAGATGTCACACAGTGGCGTGACATATATGGAGCGGCACGTGTCGTAACGACGTTCGTCGTCCGTGAACGTAGCTACGAACTCTGTCTCACAACGGTTGTCTATACTGTAGCAATCCTATGGTCGTTCTAAAGCGAGAATCCGGTACTTCACAACTGATGTAGGATTGCTCAATTGCACGGACACCAAGGATCACTTAATCACATTTCCGGCATTTGAAATCAGATCAGGATCGATCCTGGCAGACCAGAACCACATCTTACATGATAAACACCGTTTTTCAGGATTTTCCACCGTCGATCTCCAGCATTTCGCGCACTTCGGGCATAGAGCGTAACAAGCGAATACTGCGCTCGGTCAGCCGATACACATCCTGGGTTGTCAATCCCGGTACCAGCGGCTGAAGCTCGGTGACAATCGTGGACACATCCTCCTGGAGAACAATCCGGCGTCGGAACACTTCGCGGTGCAGATCATCGGGGAGCAGTGCCATGCAACGCTGGAGCACCAACAGGCGCTCCACGCTACGTATTGTCGATGGTTCGACAGGTTCAAGCCGTCTGGTGGCGTGCAACCGGTTCAGCGACTCGCAGGCTGGATCACGCTGCTGCATATTCAGGCAAACACTTTTGACTGTGAGATTGAGATAGGTGCGATAGGCGGCAAAGCCATCGGCGCGGTAGGGCGAGGTGCGACTGCGAAATTTACGGATCAGACGTTCGGCCACCAGTTGCTGCACATCGTCGATGGCAACCAGCAGTTCTGGCGGACAGTGTGAACGCACCAGGGGAATCGAGATGTCCCAGAGCGCATCAAACGCCGCCGCATCGCCGGCCACCGCACGGCGCAGGATCTCATCACAACTCCTACTCGCCACATCCCGGTCACGGGTGCGCCGAAACTGGTCAAGTTGGGCCTGACATTCCTGGCGTAACTGGCTCAGCGAACGCTTGCCGATCGGCGGCAGATCGTCAACCGGTTGTGGATGATGCGGCATAGGATCACTCCAGCGTTCCTATAACAGGATGTACACGATGATACCATGGGACTTTGTGCCCTTTAGCGACTCGGGAGTCCCGGCTGAAGCCCGGTCTCTCACGCTACCATACCGGGGGTAGGTGCCACGCTGCTGGAGTTCCGGCGGAAGCCAGGACACGCTCAATCTCCCACCCCACCATACCCGGTAGGCAGCAGCATGGCTGCCGCACGCCATAGTCCAGATACACGCTCCAGGCTGGCCCTCAGCCCGATCATCCCTCAACGCCGAATCAGCGGCAGATATACCCGACTGGCGGGAGCGACGCGGGCGGGTGTCAGCGGATCGCCGAGCAACGCAAAGGTGTGGACGGCATCATCACAGCAACCACCACGGGTCAGCAGTTCAACATAGCCGGCCAGCGTGAGCTGGCCGAGAGGGGCAGTCATAGGCGGCGCACCCCACAGTGCCTGATAGAATCCGTGCTGCAGCGCATCATGCCCATGCGCAACGCCCATCCCGGTTGGCCCCCACACCGCCACCATGCCCCCTCGTGGATTCAGTAACAGCCGCTCATCCAGCGTGGTGCCACTCTCGGTGGGCTTCTGGAACGAACTGGTCCAGCAGGTCATCGCCAGGAGGATCGGGAGCCGTTCGCCATTGGTCAGCGTATCGGCTTCATAGAGCTGCAACAGATGATTATTGGGCGAATCGTCGGTGCGTGCCCAGCGCCAGTGATTGCTATGGCCGGTATAGTTGACGATGCCCGCTCCGGCGCTCAGGGCGGCATGGGTACGTTCGCGGGCACGCGCAGCATCTGGCTCACGCCACGGTTCAGCCAGCCGACGGCCCTGATTATCTCGGTTCCATGGATCATAGTACAGGCGCTGGATCTGGATGCCAGACGGCTGCATGGCAATGCTCTGCTCAGAGGATAGCACAAAATCGCCGGCCGGATCTGGCGTGCCATCAGCGGCATAGGCGTTGTCGGCTACATACAGATTACGGGCGCGCCAGCCGCTACCGCCTGGATCGTTTTCATAGCCAACAATCTTCGCCACCAGTGCCTCCAGTTCGGCGGCGCTCTTCACCGGCAGGCGACCGAGCATCAGATCCGGAAACAGATCGGCATCAGCACTGGTGACCGGATGGGCACCATGCAACTGCGCATAGCACGTTTCGCACGCCGTTTCGCCCATCCAGGGATCAACCGGCGCCAGATAGGGCGGAATAAAATTGACGTTGAGCGCCCCATGCTCCAGATAGTCATGCGGATCAGCGGTACCATCACCCACCAGCGTGACCGCCAGCGGTGGCCGATTCCAGGTGGCTGCCGCATAGCGCAGGAAATCACGAATAGCATCAGGGGCTACCTGCCCAAAGCTCCAGTTATCATAAATTGCCTGCACATCAACAACCGCCACCGTGTGGCCCTGTGCCTGCCGCTGCGCCACGAGCGGGGCAAGTGCATGATGGAGCAGCGCTGGCGCGATATAGAGGACGTTCGCATTCAGCGGTTCCGTGAGGCTGGTGGGGGTGTAGCGCGTGACGGCTGGACGATGCAGCATGCCCGGCCCACTCACCACATACTCATTCACGGTCGGGTGGCGCTGTTCAAACTGGAAACTGGTTCCCGCTGGAATGAGCAGGCGCACCGGCTGCGCCGGATCGCTGACATCATACAATGCCCGTTCGGGAGGCGTATGACGCAATGCATAGCGCCCGGTACCCGCTGCGCCGATAAATGCCGCGCCCTGACCGTCCAGATCGAGCGTGACCGGACGTTGCCAGGCCACACTGCCGACCATGATCCCCGCCGGCACCGGGCCGGTCTCCAGCGTTAGCGTCACCTGTGGCCGATTCTCTGCCAGGATCACCGATTGCTGCCAGCTTCCCGTCCCCTCCCAGGTCGTCGTCGCAGTCGCATTGCCGCTGCGAACAGTCAACGTCCGTTGCCCGGCCGTGTAGGCACTCCCGCCGATGCGGAGTTCTAGTTCCCCCGCTGCCAGCGGCAAGCGGGGCGGCAGCGGTACATTGAGCGTTGCCACGGGCTGATCGGGGCCAGTACGCAGATCGGCGGCATACCAGTGATCGCCATCGTGACCGGGCAATAAGGGATCATACAACTGGTAATCCCGCCACAGACCTTGCTCCCAGGCCGTTGTGTACTCCGGGAGCACCTCTGCTGTGGGCCGGGCGTCCTGAGTTGTCATCCGCAACCCCGGTGTTGCCTCATACGTTAACCAGTAGGTATCGCTGGCATTCCAACGATCACCCGGCGCAGGTGCATAGAAGCGTAGCTCATCAGTGGGTGCCAGCGGCCCTTCAGCGGCACGCCACTCCTCCAGCGCCACGGCTCGTCCCTGCTGCCAGAGCTGCAAGCGAGCAGGTACCAGCGTCTGCAGGTCAATACCGGCTGCCATCAGTTCTGCACCGGTCACCCGCTGCAAGCCGGCCTGCGTCACCTCGATCTTTGCCAGCGCTCGTCTTATCACCGGATTGGTCGGTGGGAGAGCATCAGTGAGGAACGGCATAGCATCGCCCAGCAGTTCGCTCGATGTGGCAGTGAGCAGGGTCGCACCGGGTATCAGGAGTTCAAGCTGTTGTGCCATCCGCACCTCGCCCGCTACAGCGAAAATCGGGCTAACCGCCAGCACCACAATCCGCGTTCCGCGTAGCCATCCATCATGCAGTACCACCACCGGTGCCGATGGGGGGGTTCGACTCACATCAGCGATTAGATCCGGACGCTCTACGCCAGTCTCAGTACGGGGAATGGGAACGGGTGCGCGAGTGAGCGCGGCATCCCAGGCAATGCTCGTGATTGTCTCAAACCGCAGTTCGAGCGGACGCGCATCAAGCATGCGCAATGGAACGAGTCGGGCTGGCAACTGCAATCCGTTCAGCGTTACTTCCGACCAGCCAGTATCTGCAAGCCGGTTCGTGCGTGTTATAGCCAGATCGCTATGCCACTCCAGACGAACGCCATCTGTCTGCGGAATGATCTGTAGGGGTCGTGCCGTATCTGGTTGGGCCGCAATCGGTATACTCCAGCTCAGACCGCTACCGATTGCAAGCATGCTGGCTACCCATAGAGTAAGCAGAGTGAGACGATGTTTGATAGGAACACCAGACCTTTCTTAGTCCTCGACGGAAAATAGTGCGAAGCCGTTGACCACTGGCGCGATGCAAGCGTCCCGCCTGCGCCGCACCACGAGGGCGGGACGCTTGCGCTCCCAGGCGGAGGGCGGGACGCCCTCCCCCCCAGGGGGGACGCCCACGATGCGGGCGGGACGCCCTCCCCCCCAGGGGGGACGCTCGCGCTCCAGATACCATCCATTCTGACCCCTATCAATTCTGATGACGATCAAGGTCGTAGTGGTTCAGCACATACGTTAAACATGTAGAACAGCGATTGTCCTGACCCGGAAGGCGTATCCTGCAGGTTGTGCGCAAGATCCACACGATAGGTACCGGCCGGTACAACAAAAGGTGTGCGCCAGGGGCCAACCTGAAACCAGACTCCCGCATTATCCTGATGAGTGTACTGCACAATGGGTATCCCACGGAGCTGAATGGTAAAACCCTCATTCATCTGGCTCTGGTCACAGGAACCAGAGGCACAGTCTTGCGGAAGTTCCTGCCGCACATAACCAGAAAGGGTAACAAAGCTGTGTTCCGGTAGTGATATGCTGTGGCGCACCTGGAATCCGGTATCGGCATGGATAGCTCCCTCGATTGTACCCACCTGATATGACCCGACGGAACAGACCGGCAGCTCCGGTTCAACAGAAGGCGTCGCCGTGTCGGTCGGTGTTGCCGTCGCCGTGTTCGTCGGCGTCGGCGTGGCTGTCGGCGTCGCCGTGGCTGTCGGCGTCGGCGTGTCTGTCGGCGTCGGTGTGGCTGTCGGCGTCGGTGTGGCTGTCGGCGTCGCCGTGGCTGTGTGAGTGGGCAGCGGCGTCGCGGTCGGCATGCGCGTGTGAGTGGGCAGCGGCGTCGCCGTCGGCATGCGCGTGTTCGTCGGCTGCGGCGTCGCGGTCGGCATGCGCGGGTTCGTCGGCTGCGGCGTCGCCGTCGGCGGCACGGGCGTGGGCGTCGCCGTGTTCGTAGCCGTCGGCGGCACGGGCGTGGGCGTCGCCGTGTTCGTTGCCGTGGGCGGCACGGGCGTGGGCGTCGCCGTGTTCGTCGCTGTCGGCGGCATGGGCGTGGGCGTCGCCGTGCTCGTTGCCGTGGGCGGCACGGGCGTGGGCGTCGCCGTGTTCGTCGCCGTCGGCGGCACGAGCGTGGGCGTCGCCGTCGGCGGCACGGGCGTGTTTGTCGCCGTGTTCGTTGCCGTCGGCGGCACGGGCGTGTTTGTCGCCGTGTTCGTTGCCGTCGGCGGCACGGGCGTGGGCGTTTTCGTCGGTGCATTTGTTATTGTATTTGTTGGCGTATTTACCAATGTTTTTGTAGCTGTTGGTGTTGAAACGATTATTTGCCATGCCCATAGTTCACGCCCTACCGTCCCATTATCGGCTGCAAAAAAGAGATAGTTTCCCGCCCGGGTAAATCCTTCAGGAGTGGAAGAAGCCGTTCCCGGTGCAATATCTGCAACCCGGATTGTCCCTGCCGCCGTACCATCGCTCTGCCACAACTCACGTCCCGTTGTCTCATCGAGCGCACTAAAGAAGAGCTTGCCATTTGCAGTTGCCAATGACAGTGGTTGTGACCCGGTCGTGCCGGGATAGATGTCGCGCACCAGACGTGTACCAACTTCCGTCCCATCACTGATCCATAGCTCACGCCCGTTGATCCCATCGTCAGCCGTGAACAAGAGCCGTCCATCAACCGCTGTCAACTGTTCGGGCAGCGATTGATTGGTTGGATAGATGTTACGCACCATGCGCGTCCCGGCCTCCGTCCCATTGCTGACCCATAACTCAATGCCGTTGACCCCATCAGATGCACGAAAGAAAACCTGGTTACCGACGGCTGTCAAAAAGTTGGCAAATGAGCTATTACTACCCGGGTTTATGTCGCGCACCAGGCGTGTCCCGGCCTCGGTACCATCACTTGACCATACTTCACGCCCGCTTTGCGTGGTGGCCACAAAAAACAGTTTACCACCAACGTTCACCAGATTATCAGGAAATGAGCCAGACGAACCGGGAACCAGATCACGCACCATGCGCGTCCCGGCCGCAGTGCCATCACTGACCCACAACTCTTGCCCATGCACACCGTCGTTGGCCGCAAAAAAGAGCCGGTTGCCAATGGCTGTCAGATGAATCATTCCGGAGCCAGTTACCCCAGGATTAATGTCCTTGACCATGCGTGTCCCGGCCGCAGTGCCATCGCTCACCCATAGTTCCGTACCGGCATCAGGCGTAGATGCCACCAAGAACAATTGATCATTCACAACCGTCAGAAATGACGGGGTTGCATGACCACTGCCGGGATTAACATCGTTGACTATCCGGGTACCCGTGGCAGTCCCATCACTCACCCATAACTCACGCCCGTTGACCCCATCGTTTGCCTCGAAGTACAACCGCCCTTTCATAACTGCGAAGTAGGGATTGGATTGGAGCGAGTTATTGGTACCCGGATTAATGTCCTTGACCATCCGCGTACCCGCGGCAGTCCCATCACTCACCCACAGTTCAAACCCATGCACCCCATTATCTGCTCTGAAAAAAACATTCTGGTTCAACGGCGTAAAGCGCGCTGGTTGTGAACCGGGCGAGCCTGCACGAATATCGCCTGCCAGAAAAGGTGCCATCAGCGCTGCATGTATCGGGCCAGGTTGTATACACCCGATACCCAGCAACATGCCCAGGACAACACAGATTCCTTTCATCCACCATTGAACGTGCAATCGCTGATTCATATATCCCTCTTCTGTGACAGGCATTGATCCCGACTGAATCGTTGGACGAGGTCTTTAACGAAAAGTGTACCTTGAATGAGGTTCACTATAAACAGGCTTATCTATAACTTTAGTACTACTGTCTGTAGGTACATATGCCTGGAATGAGACGGGACGATCGATATGCAGACGCCCGTTCCAGGGAACGTTCACCGGCGGGAGGAGTGGGAGCCTGGGGCTTCTGCCCCGACTCTGCAGCGTGTAGCGGATGTACCGCCACAACCAGCCGACAAAGGAACATCTGGCGAGGCATAGCCCCACCAGCCACCCTGAACGGTTCCCAATATAGCGTAAATCGTTAATACGAACAGTACGCCAACGAGGCTTCATCGCGGCGGGAATGCCAGAGCCTGCAGCCCCCTGCACGTTCCCTTGTAATCCTGGAGAAGCAAAGCCACGCCGAGCCTCTCTGGGGATATCTCGTTGGAGTAATAGACTAACTTTGTAGGATAGTATTATAGCAGATCAAGCTCTGTTTCATAGCAATCACGACACGATCCGCAAAAGTTATATTTCGCTTTGTGACGCCTGGAAACAACTCTCTTAGATGACAAAAAAGACATTCATCTGAAACAAGATTCGTCGCTCCATTGGGGCTGAGCGACATGACAGGAGAGGAACGGCTTTCGTCGTTTGGGGCGCTGTAGAACGACGAAGGTCATTATGACAGGGGATACAAAACTACCCTGATATTACCCGGACTGAACCCCACCGCCAGAAACCTACTTCCCAATCACAACTGTCGGTGTCGGTATAACACGAGGTGGTGGCGGCACATCGTTGCCTGGATCGGGCACAATAATACCGGGCTGGCGTGCTAACAACTCTGCACCTACCGCACCGAAAACCACCCGATTCACGTCCATCTCAAATCGAGCACGCTCGAACCACTGGGTCATCCGCACGGTTGCATTCCGACCACCGTGCAACTCCCAGCGCGGCTCCGAAACGGGTGCCCCAAAGATCGTCATCGCATTCGGAAAACTCTGCCAGACAATCAAAAAAGCATCACAAAGCGTATGGCGCGTCAGATCAAAATAGACACATCCCTGGGCTGGTTGGCCCTGCGGCAATGTCCACCAGTCTACACCATACGATCGCAGGAGTTCAACCCCAACCCGCCCCAATTCGACCGTACCATTCCGCTGCTCAAAGCGGGCGCGTTCAAACCACTGAACCGTTACCGGTTGTCCATCAAGCAACTCGATTCGCTGGTCTGACACCGGCAAACCAAAAACATCCACACCGCCCTGGGTCTCAAAAAAGGCCTGGATCGGGCCACGGATGCAATATCCTGACTCTGGGAAACAACGGGGAAGAGCCGCTACCGGGGCGGCACTGGCCAGACCACCAGGGACGCTAACGATAATCAAGAGCCACAGATAGAGGATAACGGATCGCATGCAAGCACCCTCCTGGGCAAGCATATTTGAATCACTACCAACATGGCGCCTCTCCTGGTGGGAACAACCTGGCGCATATGCAAGAAGGCTGTGTCAACAACTTCCTGTAAGGCAGGTATCAGGTGGTGGGCGATACTGGATTCGAACCAGTGACCTCTACGATGTCAACGTAGCGCTCTAACCAACTGAGCTAATCGCCCATCTGATTGCTCATCCTATCACCGAATAGCCCGTCTGTCAAGCAATGCGGTTTTTTCTCGCATAGTGGAGTGGTGATATACATCACAAAGTCCTCCAGGGATGGTACTAATCTTCTGCAACAGCCCAGAGCATCCCGATTCGATGTGGATGCACAGCGATAATGCCATTATCGAACGTTTTCGTGCTGATTGAGCGCCAGCCTAGAACCTGCTCGCCAGCCAGGGTATAGATCGCGGTCGCGCCACTGCATGTTCCGTTGGTGAAATAACGACTCCCTGACTCAAACAGAGTCAAGAAGCGCTCCGCCAGTTCAATGGCCTCAGTCTCGCTCATCGTTTCTTCAGGATAGGCCAGCTCCTCCAGGAGCACATTGATCAAGACGTTACGTGCGCTACGACGTGGTAGCTCAATCCAGTGTTCACCCAGGCCAGTATAGCCATACCGGGTGACAAAGGCATCGATGATTGGCTTCCATGGTATCTCATCTGTGAGGTCATAGATATGGAGTGTAGCGACAACCACAAAAAGAGGAGTACCCTTACGAATACGGGCAATGTCTCCTACAAGCTGATGAACATCTGTATCTGGTTCGGCTTCAAACGTAAAAGCGATCATAGCCAGTCCTCATTTTTCACTTACACGGGTTCCGTGGTCGCTTAAACACAACGTCTTTTTCGAGTCATGGAACCAGAAATGCACGTGTGACGTTAATAGAAAAGAGAAGGGACAGATGAATACTCCAACGATACTTCATCTCGGCAGGGGTGCAGCGGGCGAAGCCGCGCCAGGCCTCTCTACCCAGGGGAAGCCTCGTTGTCGTATCAACTTAACGTTGGCAGAATGATACAGAAAGGAACCCACGATGTTAACGCCAAGATTACAGATCATACTCGTATCGGTGCTACTGGTGATCCTTCCGGCCTGTGCTGCAGTGTCCATGTCGGAATCTTTGGAAACGGGAAATGAAGGATTGAGCGGTGGTGTCGCGCGAGAGTCCAACCAGGACGCAGCACCCGCCGCGCCAATGTTCACCGCCCCAATGCCAGTTGCAACCCCACAACCAGCACAACCAGCACAGGGCAGAGATTCTGCACGTGTTGAGCGTCTGATCGTTCAGCATGCCAATCTCTCATTAGAAGTAGAAGATCTTAGCAAGGCTGAGGCATCGATTCGGGCGCGTGTTAACGAACTGGGCGGCTATATCGTTACGATCGCAACCAGTGGCACTGATGAAAACCAGACCACACGCATCACTTTCCGCGTGCCAGTACAACGCTTTGAAGAAGCATTGTCGGGCGTAGAGGGACTGGCAAAGAAAGTCCATTCACGTACCATCAGTGGTGATGATGTCACTGAAGAGTTTGTCGATCTAGAATCACAGCTACGCAACCTGGAAGCCACCCGTGATCGTCTGCGCACCTTGCTGGATCAAGCCACCCGCGTTCAGGATGCCTTAGAGGTCAACCAGGCACTGACCGATGTACAGGGCCAGATCGAACAAACGCGAGGGCGTATGCAATATCTCCAGCAAAGCGCGGCATTCTCAACCATTGAAGTCTATCTCATGCCTGTGCCGGTGGTTCCCCTTGTCCAGGAGGGAAGCTGGCAACCTGTGACCGTGGCGCGCAGTGCTCTCCGAGACCTGATTGAGCTGGGACAGGAGCTGATCAATATCGCGATTGTCCTGCTTATATGGACTCCAGTCTGGCTACCACTGCTGCTGCTCGTACGCTGGGTATGGCGCAAGATCCGTGGTCACCCGCGAGCACAAGTGAGCGAATCAAGTACATCCACGGCGGTATAGGGACACACCGTGACGCACGTTTTCACAGAATATCGTACAACTGCAACTGGCGAGCAACAGGAGGGCAAATGCGGAAGATTCTGCATTTGCCCGTTGCACATACACGCGCTATTCTGTCGTTGATGGCGACCCGCCCCCACGACCGACAAGAAACGTCACAGCCCCAATGCAGCTATTATCCGTGCAGGTCATACGATACTCCCCCGGCTCATCAAACTGAACAAACATCACCTGGCGTGTAAAGGTAATATCGGCATTGACCTGGGTCGCTGCTGGCAGAAAGAGTCCCGTGGTCACCGTATCGTGTTCCAGTACCAACGTGACCTCATTGCTGCTCAAATTGGAGAGACTCAGCGTCAACGCGGTTCCAGGAGTGGTAGTAATGGTATCAGGTTGTAATTCACCCAGTTCATTAATCATAATCAACTCGCGTTGATGGCCCGAAACAGGGGGCAACATACCTTCTGTCGCTTCTATGTCTTCTGTCGCTTCATGATCGGAAAGTATATCTTCATCTTCCTGTTCTTGCACCTGCGGATTCTCAACTGCCGCAGACGGTTCCTCATGTGCACCCGATTCCATCTCAGAACTCGGCCCACCGCAACCAAACAGCACGAGCACCACCAGGATAATGAAGGCAATAATAGCCAGGCGTAATTGCTTCATCACTTCGCGTTCCTCTCTTGTTCTAGACCGGGCTGAGAGTATACCCTACATATCCCTCTACCCGGATCGTTCTGCTTTTGGTGTTATCTATTATATACTAGTTTTTTCATTTTGAATCACTTCTCTTGAGTGAATGTAACAAAATATGCTTATAAGTAAAAGGGGCAACGAGAGAGGAAGGGCTTTGCCGCATCACAACAGGATGGAGCAAAATCATAGAAGTGTCACAGCCCTCTTCCTGGCGCGCGTTCCCGTGAACAGGTACAGGAGGCAATCTCCATGATCAGAATGCCATACAACCGCACTTGCACAGATAGCATGAGTATGTTAGAATAAAGCGACTGACATCCAGATGTTCAGTTTTTTTAGAGTGCAGGCCGACGTAGCTCAACTGGCAGAGCAACGGTTTTGTAAACCGTAGGTTCAGGGTTCAATTCCCTGCGTCGGCTCCAGACTCATGGCTGTGGGTCGGTACCGAAGTGGCCAACCGGGGCAGACTGTAAATCTGTTGGCTTACGCCTTCGCAGGTTCGAATCCTGCCCGGCCCACCATACTGCATCATATTTTCATATCGTCGCTGGTATGCTCCCGTAGCGTTTGGCATCGGGAGCATATTTCAGTGAAAAAATGCATCCGTTCTGGGGAACGCTTCTTAAGAAATTCGCGCACTCACAGCGTGCCCACGTAGCTCAGTCGGTAGAGCACGTCTTTGGTAAAGACGAGGTCATGGGTTCAAGTCCCATCGTGGGCTCCAATATATGCTACTCTCAGTATCCTGAGATTGCCCTTGTGCCAACACTACTCGCTGACACAGTGTGGTACATCTCAGATGGTTATCAGGAGCCAGAATTGTATGGCAAAGCAGAAGTTCGAGCGCACGAAACCGCATATCAATGTCGGCACCATCGGGCACGTTGACCACGGCAAGACGACCTTGACCGCCGCAATCACCAAGGTGCTTGCGTTGCGCGGTGCCGCCCAGTTTATG
>DAOTWD010000073.1:0-25870 GCA_034435975.1 Chloroflexaceae bacterium
GGACGAGGAGCGCGCCCGGCTGCGACAGGAACGGCAGCGCCACGTCACGATTGGGGACGCGCAGCGTGAGGTGCAGTGTGTCCACTGGGCCCATCGCATCACCTGGATGCAGCGACAGTTTCGTGCCGGCGAGACCACCGCGACGCTGTTCCGCCAGTTGGCCGCCTAGCGCTGGTTAAAAGTGCAAGGATAGTGAATCCTTTCCATCTGCAAGAAACTCTCAGTCCCAAAAATAAATTTTTAGGTATGGTTCACCGCTCCTTTGCGCCTCCGTGTAAGGCCACCCTTTTCGGGATGCTGTAATCTATTGTGTGTAACCAGATCTTACTGAATCGAATACTGGACAGCCTCTATAGGGACACCGGGTACAACGGCACTACTGTTTCAAAGGCGACGGGTCAAATTGGCCTCGATAGTTATGCAACTAATTGGTATGGAGGCCATGATTTCTCTGACTTCCATGGGAAGGTGTGCATTGATCCTGATACGACGTATGCCCCTGCGAACGGTGTTTGTTAACTATCACAACCTCTTAACTCAAGGAGCTACAGTATAATGAAAAATTTCAACCTTGTTTTATTCACATTGGCGCTCATACTTCTCTTGTTCGGATTCGGAATGATCAACGGATTTGCTGCTCCGATCAGTAACCAGGAACCTTCAATCGAACGTCAAGGGCAACGCGGTAGCTGGCAATATCGTGCGGCAGTCGATCGGACTGAAGGGCGAATCGTCGCTGATGTCACGTATTCTCTCGACACAGCAGCACAAGTTGAGGATTTCGCACGAACACAACAAGAACTCGCCAGCGAACTTGTTTCCGCTAATGTATTGTCACTCGATGCGACAATTGTGTTTCGCCACCCACTCACTCAGGCGGTGTTTGAAGAGTTTGTTGCAACTTATAACCTGACTGTTTCGAGTTATACACTCCGCTTTGTTGATGAGCAAGATCAGCGTATTACTATCATCGGGTCGCCAGTCGATAATACCTTAATACCACAGGACTTTTTGAATTTTGCGTTGAACGACATACAGCAACGCTCTCCCGGCGACATGCCTGGGTGGATTGAGGTTCGCGCAACTATTCCAGCCAGGGCCTATAAATCTGTTGTAGATCATGATAAGGTCTATCTCATAGATGTCAGTCGTGCTGTGGTGCAGGCTGCCTTCAAGGAAGATGCACAGACACGTAACCTTCCAGTCTATGTGCAGGCACCGCAAATCTATTGGCAACTCGAAGACTTGCACCTTGTTCCAAACTGATCTGTTCCTTGCAGCATAGCGAAGATGCGGTAGTGCCGCATCTTCGCTATGCCTCGTTATTACCGTAACCGTTCAGGTGGGGTGGTCAGGAGGGACATTGCGCTGATACCAATCCGATGTTCATTTTGCAAAAATTCGTGTTGTTCGTGTTATTCGTGTCATTCGTGGTTCCAGCGCAGGTCAGCCCCGGTTCCCACCCGGCCACCCGCCAACAGGCGGAGGCGTCGTTTTGGCGGGGGTGAAATCAGATTGGTATTACCGTCCTGGTATTGACCTGGACGTTTCAGCCAGAACCTGCGGAGAACGCACGAGAATGCCAATCGTCATGCCCGCAGTGATGATGCCACTCAACGTTACCACCAGCGGCACGTTGCCCACCACCTCAGCAATCGCGCCTGCCGCCAGCCCACCGAGTGGACTGAGACCCAACAACACGAGTGTGAAAACGCTCATCACCCGCCCGCGCAACGCATCCGGTACCACCGACTGGATCAGCGTGTTGATCAACGCCATGGTCGTAACGGCCGCCCAGCCGGTCAGCGCCAGCAGCAGCATGGCCGACAGCAACGTAGTCATCATTGTGAAGCCGATCAAAAACACGGGATACAGCAAGGACGCGATCAGCACCATGCGCATGCGCGGAAGCTGATCGCCGGCTCGTGCCAGCAGCAGCGCCGCCACCAGCGCCCCACCTCCACCCGCCGCCGCCAGCCATCCCAGACCCTGTGCTCCTACGTGCAGCACATCGTGGGCAAAGATCGGCAGCAAGGGCACATACACAAACCCGAACAGGCTGATAACCCCCGCCAGCAGCAGCAGCATACGAATGATCGGCTCTTGCACAATGTAATGCATACCCTCATGGAGTTGCTCCATCCGGTTCCGGCGCGGTGGCGGACGAAAGGGCGGCAAGCGCATCATGAGCAGACTGGCAATCACTGCCAGGAAACTCAGGCCATTGAGCAGAAAGGCCAGTCCCTCGCCAATAGCCGCTACACCGATCCCCGCCAGCGCCGGGCCAATGGTGCGCGCAGCATTGAAGATCGACGAGTTCAGCGCAATCGCGTTCAGCAGATCGGCGTGTCCCACCATCTCCACCGTGAAGGCCTGCCGCGCCGGGGCATCGAAGGCATTCACGATGCCGAGCGATACCGCCAGCACCAGAATATGCCACTCGCGCACGGTATTGGTGAATGTCAGGAGTGCCAGCACCAGTGCCAGCAGCATGGCGATCACCTGGGTCATAACCAGCAACCGGTGGCGCGACACCCGATCCACCAGGGCACCTGCCGGGATCGACAGCAGCAGTACCGGCAGCGAGGCCGCAGCCGCCACCAGACCGAGCAGCAGCGGCGATCCCGTCAGGCGCAACACCAGCCAGCCCTGCGCCACCTGCTGCATCCAGGTGCCACTCAGCGAAATGAGCTGCCCGCAAAAAAACAGGCGATAGTTGCGGTGGTGTAGCGCCCGTACCGTCACCGGCCAGCGCGAAAGCTGCTCCGGAGCCGGTACTTCCGGGACGGCCGGCATGAGCGTCGCGTCGGCCAGCGACACGGGCGGCGCACAACGATGAAACCGTGTCATAGATCCGTTCCCTACCCGCTGGCACGTTGCTCCATACGGGCTAACTCCTCCGTCACCACCCGTTCATCCAGTTTCTTGAACAGCGGCTGTGGCTCGCGCAGTGCCTGACCGACGGGCAGCGAGCCGGGTTGCCAGTGCCCGCACCAGCTACTGTAGTCCCCGGTCAACCCACGATGCACACTGCCATCACTCTCCGTGTACTCACGGAACTCCAGCGGCCCGGCAATATAGCCATCATAGCCCAGCATCTCGTGCAGCTTCTGGCAGGTAAATGGCAGAAACGGCGTCATCATTGTTTTGAGATTATCAATGCAGCGCAAGGCCACATACAGGATCGTGCCCGCCCGCTCGCGGTCAGTTTTGATCACCTTCCACGGCTCCTGATCGCTCAAATATGAGTTGACCTGCATCGCCAGCCGCATCACCTCCGTCAAGGCCGCCTTGAAGCGAGCGTTATCCAGCAAATCGCCTACCGTCCCGAAGCCATGTTCGACATCCTCAATTCTCCGCAGATCGGTCTGCGTCAGTGCCGAGGGCTGCGGCACGGCTTTGAAGTGCCGATAAACATTGGTAAGCGCCCGGTTGACCAGGTTGCCCCAGGTTGCTACCAGTTCATCGTTATTGCGGCGCACAAATTCGGCCCAGGTAAAATCGGTATCCTGGTTCTCCGGGCCAGCGATGGTCAAGAAATAGCGCAGCGGGTCGGGATCATAGCGTTCCAGGAACTCATTGACATAGATCACGATCCCGCGACTGCTGCTGAATTTGCGACCTTCCATTGTCAAAAACTCGCTGCTCACCACGTTGTAGGGTAGCTGCAGCGGCACCCGTTCCGGCGCACCGGCCACTGCACCGCCGCCAACCTCACCGCCATTCCCATAACCCATCAGCATACCCGGCCAGATAATCGTATGGAAAACGATGTTATCCTTGCCCATGAAATAGTAGTGCCGCGAGTTCGGATTTTGCCACCACTCGCGCCAGGCATCGGGCGTGCCGCGATTGTTGGCCCACTCCACACTGGCCGAGAGATAGCCAATCACGGCATCAAACCAGACATAGATCCTCTTATCATCACGATCTACAAATTCGGGTAAGGGAATGGGTACGCCCCAATCCAGGTCACGCGTAATCGGGCGCGGCTTTAAATCCTTGAGCAGGTTGAGCGAAAACGTACGAACATTGGGCCGCCAGTGTTCCTGGGCACTGATCCAGGTCGCCAGTTGCTCGGCAAAAGCTGGCAAATCGAGAAAAAAGTGTTCCGTTTCGCGGAAAACCGGTGGGCTACCATCAATTTTAGAGCGCGGATTGATCAGATCGACCGGATCGAGCTGGCTCCCGCAATTATCGCACTGGTCTCCCCGCGCCTCGGTATAGCCACAGATCGGGCAAGTGCCTTCAATATAGCGATCTGGAAGTGCGCGCCCGGTGCTGCTGGCAAAGGCACCCATGGTCATTTGCTTAATAATATAGCCCTTCTTGTACAGTGTTTTGAAGAGATCTTGAACCACATAGTAATGATTGCGTGTGGTAGTGCGGGTAAACAGATCATAACTCAACCCCAGATGATACAGATCATCGCCAATAATGCGATTGTAACGATCGGCAACGGCTTTGGGTGACAATCCCTCTTTGTCGGCAACAATGGTGATCGGCGTACCATGTTCATCGGTGCCACTTACCATCAACACCTTGTGGCCCTTCAACCGCTGATAGCGGGCAAAAATATCGGCCGGCACCCCAAATCCGGCAACGTGACCCAGGTGGCGCGGGCCGCTGGCGTACGGCCAGGCAACCGCCACCAGAATATAATCTGGCATTATTATTTCTCCTTATACACATCGTACTACACCGATACGGGTATGTACCACACAGGCATAGCGATCCCAGAGATCGACTTGTCTCTATTGTATCCTTATTCAGTCCGATCCGGCTGGCGTCTGGTTAATGCTGGTCAAAAAAGGAGGAGCAGATAGATGGCGGCGGGGCCGCCATAAAGCCACGGGAGGTGAGCAGGAGACCAATCCAGTGCCAGGGACAGGCTGGCCGTGTTACGACCACAACACCGGCATATTCTGCGCAACCGAACCAACACTTGCCTGGTTGGGGAGCATCAATTGAGATTGATTTGCTATATGCTTGATTGGAAGATCTGTAGTAAGTCTTTATCAACGGTAAACCGAAGTTCCAGCTGAAGCCGGGACTCCCTTACATCACGAATCCTTTAGTGCTACCACGAGACATCTCCTGGGTAGGAAGGCACGGTACAGCCTCGTCCCTCGGAAATCACTGGGAAGGTGCGCAGGGCCTACGGCCCCCGTACCCTTGCCACGATGAAGTCTCGTTGGAGTAATAGGATTGCTCTATGGCACGCATCTTGTAAAATTATACCACAGTGCCATTGATTACAAAACCCGTAACAATCTGCAACGCAATAAGCACATTTTGCTCTTGCAAAGCGCGGCAACTTATAATATGATGGGTACAGTGTTGGGTCTTTATCGTCTTGACCTATATGAGAGAGAAGGACATCGTCCAACATGGAGGGATTACTCATACCGATCCTGGTCGGTCTGATTGTTATCGTAGTATTGGTCTTCACCGCAATCCTACTGGTCTTGCGTCGTCGTCAACAAGCGGCCATCGACGAAGAACCGCTGGAATTGCTCGGCCCTGGTATGGATTATACTTCCATGCCACAGCAGGAGCCAGCTAGCTGGCGCGACCGTTTCAGTAATCTCTCACTGGCCGGCAAACTATTAATGGTTATCATACCATTGCTTATCATTGTCTCGTTGGTGGTAGTGATCCTTTTTGTGTGGCCAGATGGATTGTTCGAGGGTAGCCCGGCCGCGACTCCGACGCCACAACCTGTCATTACCGTTAACGATGCAACCCTGGCGCGCATCAATCCTCGCCCCGAGATTGAGATCCGTGCCAATTCAACGCTGCCTGGGGGTACCGAAGTGCTGGCCGATCTGCTGATCAATGACGAGCCGATCCTCTGGGCCAACCCGGCGACGCTGACGACGACGGTACAGACCAATGGTACCATTCAGATGCGCCTGTCGAAAGCAGAAGATACGCCACCCTTCGGTACAGGTGAGATATTGGTACTGTTGCGATCGACCCTTGCCAATGGGCAGGAGATTGTCTCAAATCCCCAACCAGTGACAATCCCTTCGATTTATGAACAGGTTGCACGCCAGGGGGAGATTATCCAACCCACACCGCGCCCAACAGCGACAGCGACGGCAACGCCAGAACCGCAACCGGAACCAGAACCAGAGCCAGAAACGGAACCAAAGCCAACCCCAACGCCGAGTATGCAATTATCCGATATTGCCGGCACCGTGAGTAACGGTGGGAACTTGCGCCGCCATCCCTTGTTGATCGACAATGTACTGGATCAGGTGAATGCTGGCGAAACTGTAGAGATTATCGGACGCACACCCAATGCGGAGTGGTATTATGTCCGCAATGTCCGTAATAATGTCGGGTGGGTCAGTGTGACACTAGTGACGTTGGATGCGGCTACCGCAGCACGTGTACCGATTCGTCCCATTGTGACCGTGTTTGTAACCGGGAATGTCTATGCGCAGCCGGCCACCCAGGGTACGCCGCTCGATCAGGTTTTCGTGAACGAGACGGTTGATTTACTCCAAAAGACGAGCAACGAAGAGTGGTATCAGGTACGTACTATTCGCGACACAACCGGGTGGGTTAGCGCCAGTTTGCTGGGTATTCCGCCTGAAGTAGCTGCGGACGTGCCAACCCACGATGGCGGAGCAAACACAACCGGTGCAAATGTCCCCACCCGCGTTTCTGCCGACTCAGGCGCACCGTCTGGGGGAATCGAGTCTGATACCGGGTTGACAGCACGTGTGTTTAACAGTGGCAACGTCCGTGACCAGCCGAGCCAGGATGGTGTACCACTGGGTGAGGTTGTTGCCGGGCAGAGTGTGGAATTATTACAAAGAACCCCCAACGCCGCCTGGTATCGCATTCGAAACGCACAGGGGATCGAGGGTTGGGTGACATCCAGTTTGTTGACGATTGCGCCCGAGGTGGTGGATCTGGTACCGGAAATATAACGGCCAACACATCGGTCGTATCGTTATGCCAGGGCAATATGCATACCTTCACTCGATCAGGGCAGCCGCTCGCAGCACTGCCCTTTGCTTTCTTTGATGTTGAAACGACCGGGCTGCTCCCGGCCCATGGGCATCGCATCTGTGAAATAGGGTTACTCCGTGTACGCGCAGGCCAGATCGAAGCCTTCTTTGATCAGCTCCTCGATCCTCAGTGTGCCCTCGACGAGCAAGCAGCAGCGGTGAATGGCCTTTCCCACGAATTATTGCAGGGAGCACCGGTCTTTGAAACGGTGGTGCATACACTGCTAGAACTGCTTCATGGTGCCGTACTGGTAGCACACAATGCGCCGTTTGATGTTATCTTTCTGATCCACGAACTTCAACTGCTCAATCTGCCAGCACCGAGGATGCCCGTCCTGGATACGCTCGTACTGGCACGCCGCTTAATCCGTCAACCTTCCTACAGCCTGGCAGCCCTGGCCTGCACATTCCATTTGCCCATGCCACAGCATCGCGCTATGAGTGATGTAATGGCCCTACGCGCATTGTTTGAATATCTTGTCCCTTATCTCGCTGCCCAGGGGATCACAACACTCGAGGAGACGTTGCGCTTTCAACGCGGGTTACTGCCGGATCAGCCGGATCCCGTGTCACCGCCACTTATCGATCAGGCATTACGCGAGGGGCGGCGCTTGCGGATCGTCTATAGTTCGCGCACCACGCAGGGGCCAACTGAGCGACTGATCCAACCGTTAGAAGTGACGCAGGAACCGAAGGGGCTTTTTTTGCGTGCCTATTGTTATCTACGCAACGACCTACGCTCATTTATTGTAAACCGCATTGAGTCGATGGAGTTGGCATAGGGAACGTAGCGCACCTCGCAGATCACCGCTCCAATGATGGTAGATTGCTAGAGGGCAGCAATCAGTGCCTGATCGATATGGTCAACCAGCACAAAATGAAGATCTGCTTTAATCCCTTCCGGTAGTGTGGTCAGATCTGGCGCATTTCCCGCAGCGACAATCACCGTTTTGACGCCCGACTGCCGGGCTATAAGCGCTCTCTCACTCAGGTGGCTGACAGGCAACACTTGTCCATGCAGCGTAATCCCCCCTACAAGCGCTACATGGGAAGCAACCGGTCGTTCGGTCAGCAGCGAGACTAAAACTGTTACCAGCGCCAGACCAGCCGCCGCCGGATCATCAGCTCCACCCGGCGGTATATGCACATGCAGATCAACCTGGTTATAAAAATCCGGTGCCAGACCCAGTCGCGCCGCCTCGGAGCGCACCCACGACAGCGCTACATACGCCGTATCCAGCACATCATCATCGCGCTGCCCGGTAAGCCTGAACCCCCGACTGCCCACCATCTGTACCGCTTCAATCGCCACACACTCGCCACCCAGTGTGGCTGACCAGCGTAACGCCAGGGCCCGCCCTGGACGATGCATAATTCCGCCAGTCGAAGCCAACAGAAACGATTTCGGTACCACATCTGACCCACGCGATGGAGCGGGTGCAGGGTGAATACGCTCCAGGCGCCCCAGATCACCGGCTAAGATTGCGTTGAGTTGTTCCAGCCGCTCATAGACTGTGGGTAACTCCAGCACCCGCTGGCGTACCTGCACACTATGTTGCACGAGGGTCGCAGCAGCTATCAGAAACGACAGGTGCCGTGGGTCACGTTCGTTACGGATCCGATTGCGCAACTCTTCACTAAAATTCGGAATACGCTCAGCTAGTCGTTGCGCCTGGGCCGCAACAGTATATGCCAGATCAGTCACCTGCTGATCGTTCTCGACCACCGGATCGGGCAGCACCTGCACCTCTGCCCGGAATGGTGCTTCATCAGACAGAAATGACCCCACCTGAATACGCTCCAACCCCTGCACCGCCACTCGCAACGTCGCATCGGGCAGACGTAACAGACGATGAACCAGTGCCACTGTACCGATCAGATAACAATCCTCTGGCTGCGTCGGATCGGAGCGCTGGTGTTCGGTGCGCAACGCAACCAGTCCAATCAAGCAAGGGCTACCAGACGGCTTGTCGAGCAGACGCACGGCAGTAGGATGGCCCACTGCCAGCGGTACGACCGTTAGCGGATAGATCACCGTTCCAAAGAGCGGCAAAATATCCAGTTCTTGCGGAATGTCTGAAACGGATACCAAAGATCCTGGCTCGCTCACCTGAAATACCTCATGCACTACTTTATTCATAGGACGGATGCAGTGGCCTGAACACAATGTCTTCTTCGCCAACGTTTACCTTCAACCCTTCGGCTGCGCTCAGGGCAGCCTCTGTACAATGGAACAGAACGGAACGTTTGCCAGGGTTCATTCCCCATTTTTGCTTCCAGCCACGTGGAAAGGGCTGTTTTACCGCAAAACAACAGAGTTGTACCGCTCTGTCGAAGGCGAAAAAATACAATAGCCACACGCGCCGCGCAGCTCATGTCATCCAGAGCATGGTATCATAGATCACACGCATTATTTTTGCCAGCCTTAACAAAGGCGGGAGGTAGGGATGCACGATCCTCGAGTAACACAACTGGCACGCGTGCTGGTTCACTATTCATTACAGATCAAAGCAGGCGATCTATTCCGCATCACCGGTAACACCGTAACCGCACCGTTGATCGGTGCGATCTATAAAGAAGCGCTGCACGTCGGTGCATATCCATTCACCAATGTGAGCCTTGGAGAGATAGAGGAACTGTTTTATCAGCATAGCAACGATACACAACTGTGTTATATCTCGCCACTCCGACGACAGGAGATAGAAATAGTAGACGCCACCATTACTATCCTGGGTGAAGAAAATACCCGTAGCCTGAGTGGTATTGATCCAGAACGCATTGCGCTGGCTCGCCATGCCCGGCGTGAACTGCAGGAGCGCATGATGGAACGCGCTGCGGCCGGTACATTGCGCTGGTGCGTGACCCAATTTCCGACCGCGGCCAATGCTCAGGATGCAGATATGTCATTGCGCGACTATGAGGATTTTGTCTATGGGGCTGGCTTGCTCGATACCGATGACCCTGTCGCAGCCTGGGAGCAAGTTCGGGTTGAACAGCAGCGTCTGGCCGATTTTCTGGCCGAGTGTGACACCATTCGGCTGACGAGCGCAGGAACGGATCTGACCTACCGCGTCGGCGGGCGCACCTGGATTAATGCAGCCGGCGACAAAAACTTTCCTGATGGTGAGATCTTTACCGGGCCAATCGAAGACAGCGCCGAGGGCGTCATCACGTACAGCTTCCCGGCGGTGTACAGTGGCCGCGAAGTGGAGGGGATACGCCTGGTGTTTCGGCAGGGCAAAGTCGTTGAAGCTATGGCCACCAAGGGCCAGGATTTGCTGCTCTCGTTACTGGATATGGATCAGGGGGCACGCTATCTGGGTGAAGTGGCGTTCGGGTTGAATTATGGCATCCAACGTTTTTCGCGCAATATCCTCTTCGATGAAAAGATTGGCGGCACAGTGCACCTCGCGGTTGGTGCCAGTTACCCCGAAACTGGCGGATGCAATCAGTCTGGTTTGCACTGGGATATGGTGTGTGATATGCGCACTGGTAGCGAAGTCTTTGCTGATGGAGAACTGATCTATCGCGATGGCAAATTCTTAATTTAAGTGATTCAAAATGAGCTATAGCCGCATCGCTCGCATCACTGCGAAGCATTTGCACTAGCAACGCGGTACCGACCAGTATGTCACCCCTGCTGCCAGTGCAGCGCCCTTGCACGTGTCTTCTGAGCGTTTTACAATAGCTAGTAAAGAAAGTTGACGCAGTGAAGAATGAGCATCATTCAATATGCCGATCATCATTGAACAGGTCGATCCAGCGCTCCTCCAGCAACCACCACCGCGGGCATTGCCACCGCTGTTACTGCTTAATCTGTTGGGCGAATATCTCATTGAACTACCGCTATCGGTCTATCTCAATCCAGTATTGCTGGGAAGCATCGTGGCCGCACTCGCCATGACCGTACTGGAGATTGGCCTCCCCCTGTGGATTATACTGGTATTGATCCTGACCGCCCATATTGGTATGGGTATCTGGAAGCTCGGCTGCCGCATCCATGCGGATATGAAGCTAATCAAGTATGGAATAATCACTCGTGCCCGCATTTTGCGCTGTCGCCTGCATACCGGGCCGGCCAATAAGCCCGGTGGTGCATTCCTGGACTGTGCGATCTCGATTGGCCGGAACCGCACGCTGGTCAGCAGCGTCTGGCTAGCTGATAGCGCTGAGGCGCTATGTCTGGCGGAAGAGGGCTGGTTACCGGTCATTTGTTTGCCACGTGCGCCCGGTACCTGGCGCCTGCTACATCACACGAAATCAGAAGTACATTACGATCTCTTCTCAGAAAACTGATCCCTGTTCGCATCCCTTACCGTGCGGCCAACGCAGAGATGGCAATAGTATGGTACACTATCGGCATTATGATACTGGTAAATGAACATATCATCCTGACCGGCTTGCCCCGGCATGTGGCAGCTATGTATACCAACAGTGGTGAAACCGTAGCCAGCCGATCAAGATGATACACGAGATGCGAAGGAGTACTTGTGCGACGCGTAGATGATCTTCACGTCCTGAATATGACCCCGCTCATACCTCCACGTACGCTAAAAGAGCGGTTCCCGATTAACGAGACGGCCACCAGCACAGTGGTGGAAGCACGCGAGACCATCAAGCGGATTGTGCGCCGCGAGGATTCGCGGCTCTTGCTCGTTGTTGGCCCATGTTCTATTCACGATATGTCGTCGGCTATCGAGTATGCCGAACGATTGTATCAAGCTCACTGTCAGTTTCAGGATCGGCTGTTTATTGTAATGCGTGTCTATCTCGAAAAACCGCGCACCACGACCGGCTGGCGCGGCTTTATTAATGATCCCGATCTCGATGATTCGTGTGATATGAATGCCGGCCTGAGCAAAGCCCGCGAATTATTGTTGCACATTAACAGTATGGGCCTGCCCACCGCAACCGAGATGCTTGATCCGATCAGCCCCCAATATATCTCGGATCTGGTGAGTATGACAGGCATCGGAGCCCGAACGGTTGAGTCGCAGACACATCGGGCAATGGCAAGCGGTCTCTCCATGCCCGTGGGCTACAAAAATAGCACGGACGGCAATATTCAGGTAGCCGTGAATGCGTACCTGGCGGCCACGCATCCCCACAGCTTCCTAGGAGTCACCCAGGATGGGATCGGCTGTGTGGTCAAAACGGCTGGTAATCCCGATGGGATGATTATTCTGCGCGGGAACCGTTCGGGTGGCCTTTCGCGCCCCAATTATGATGCGGAGAGCATTGCCCAGACCGAAGCAAAGTTGCAGGCAGCCGGTCTGACTCCGGCAATTATGATCGATTGCAGCCATGCGAATGCCAATTATGACTATACACGCCAGGAGGAGATCTGGAATACCGTGCTAGACCAGTATCTTGGCGAACGCCCGGCAGTGATTGGGATGATGATTGAGAGTCATTTGCATGAAGGCAAACAGTCGATTGCCGCTGATCGTTCACAGTTGCGCTATGGCGTGTCGATCACCGATGCATGTGTGAGTTGGGAGACAACCGAGCGCATGTTACACAATGCATATACGGCTATGGCAGCCTTAACCACTGACGTGCCCGCGTGATGAGGCATATGGGGGCAAGTTCTCGGAAGAGGCGCGGAGGTGCAGGGGCTTTGTCATCTCCACGCCTCCGCACCGCTGCTTGCCATCCCCTGTTCCCTATCCAGCAGAGGTGTAATGAAGAACAATCCCCGTAAACCCCTGCTTGAACCGTTTGAACGACATGTGCGCCAGAGCAGATGGCAGATCTGGCTGCTGCTGCCGCTGCTCCTGGTTTTCCTGATCCCCCTGCCCCCACGGCTCAAATCGAATGCTACTACGACCCGACCCACCGTGCCGACAGCAGTATTGCTGCTGGATCACAGCCGAGAAAGACCAGGCAGACTCGTGGCGACATTTGTTCCCCAGGAACCAGTAGCGGTATATTCCTGATTGTACGGCTCTGTATCGTCACGCATACGCCACCAGAGTTTCGGCTAACCCCTGACGCAGATCGGTGGTGATGTGGAACCCGGCGCGAGTAGCAAAGAGGGTGGTATCGGCACAGGAATGGCGCACCTCACCGCTGCGCTCAGGCGCAAAGTGGGGTTGTACCGGGACGCCCAGCAACCTACCAATCGTTTGCGCCAGCTCCAGGATACTCCAGTTTGCGCCGCTCCCAACATTGAAAATTGCTCCGGCAACACCTCGTGTTGTCGCCGCTGTCCACAGCGCCCGCACAATATCGCCCACGAACACAAAATCGCGCGACTGCTGTCCATCACCATAAATTGTCGGCTGCTGTCCAGCACGCAAGGCGGCAATAAAACGTGGCACCACCGCCGCATAGGGCGATGCCGGATCTTGACGCGGGCCATAAACATTAAAAAATCGTAATGCGACCGTTTCCAGGCCATACAGGCTCGTATAGAGCTGCCCTGCCTGTTCAGCCGCCAGCTTGGTCAAGGCATACGGTGAGAGCGGACGAGGTGGCTCAGCTTCGCTGACAGGCAAACACACGGTGTTGCCATACACCGCACACGATGAAGCCTGTACCACCCGGCTCACCCCGGCTGCACGGGCCGCTTCCAGAACGTGCAGTGTGCCCGTGGCATTAATCGCCTGCGCTCGCAACGGATGATCAACCGACTCTACCACCGAAACGAGTGCCGCCAGATGGAAGACCAGATGCATACCTGTAACCGCTGTCTGCACCGTCGCCAGATCACAGATATCACCCACGATCAACTCAACCGCATCTTGCGCCGCACCGAGCATTTCTGGTCGCCCGCTGCTCAAATTGTCCAGAACACGCACATGATGACCCTGATCTACCAGCCAGTGGGTGAGGTGTGAACCAATAAAGCCTGCCCCCCCCGTTACCAGAATATTCATGGTCATACGCGCTCCTCTCCCTGTCGGGGAGCATAGATTGATGCATAGATCAACACCGTCAGCACCAGCATACCCAGTACAACCAGTGCCAGCAACTTGGTGGTCGGCGTCATTACATCCAGCAACGCAATACCACCGGCTGCTGTGCTCAACGTGTAATACAACAGCACCACCTGCCGTTGCGAGAAACCTAGATCGAGCAAGCGATGGTGTAAATGATCGCGCCCGGCGTGGGCGGCCGAGCGGCGATGGATCAGCCGCCACAGAATCAGCCAGGCCATATCGATTAAGGGCAAACCCAGCACCAGCAGCGCCGTCGCCAGCTTGGCTCCGCCGATAATCGCGCTTACAGCGATCAGGTAGCCCAGCGTCATTGCACCCACATCGCCCATAAAAATGCGCGCCGGATAAACGTTAAAGGGCAAGAAGCCAGCACAAGCACCCGCTATCGCCAGCGGCAGCAATGCCACTGTCAGTTGTGGTGGATCAAGTCGCACTGTATGGAGTGTCAGAACCGAAGCTGCAATCAATGTTATGCCCGCCGCCAGTCCATCCAGGCCATCGGCCCAGTTGATCATATTCTGAATCCCAACAATCCAGATCAGCGTGGCCGCAATGGCCACCCAGGGGCTGAGATGATGCAAGTGGATCTGGTGAACAAAGGGGAAGTTAAATGCGGTGAGAATAATTCCACGTGCCTCGGTCGGCGCACCCAGGGCATCGGGATAGAGCGTGTGATCCCACACATACGGCCCGACCGCAATCAAAGCCGCAATAAAATGCATAGCTAGCCGTGGCCAGGCCGGCAAATCACGCAAGTCGTCAATGAGACTGATCAGCGCCACCAGCGTCGCACCAACCAGTAGCAAGCCGAGCCGTAGCTGTTCATAGGGTGAGCGCTGCAATCCCGGCACCAGGCGTTCCATCGCCAGCGAGAACAACAACGCCATACTAAAGCCAGCAAAAATAGCAATTCCGCCCAGCATTGGCGTCGGTACGCAATGGATATGGCGTGGCCCTGGCTGTGCCTGCCAGCCCATATGGGTACAGAGCTGGGCCACTCCTGGCACCAGCAGCGCCGTCACCAGCGCTGCTACCACCCATGTTCCAGCCAGTGTCAGTATCACCGCAACATTCACGACACTGCTCCTGGTATACGGACGTTAGAGCCTACCTGAAAAGGCTTTATAGTGGACAGCAGCTATGTTACTGCTATGTTGACGTGCAGGGGCACCCTCCAGACATCCCTGTGCCTGCCCACCGCCATTCGTTGTTAAGCAAGCTGGTTACGAGCGCCATACATAACGAACGTTGTCACGGCACACTGCCAGGCATTTTGTTTTCGTTTAGCCCGTACCAAACTGCCGATCGCCCGCATCACCCAGGCCTGGCACAATATAGCCCTGCTCGTTCAGATAATCATCGATCGCTGCCAGGTGAATCGGCACATCCGGATGCACACTCGAAAGCACCCGTACTCCCTCTGGTGCGGCAATCAAGCCCAGGAACTTGATCCGGTTCGCACCCCAACGCTTGAGCATATCGACCGCCGCTATCGCCGATCCGCCAGTAGCCAGCATCGGATCAAGAATAATCGACAGATCAATATCGGGTCTGGACGGCAACTTATTGTAGTATGTCACTGGCTCCAAGGTCTGATGATCCCGATACACCCCTAGATGCCAGACATGGGCGGTAGGCACAATATCCAGGATCGCCTCGGCCATACCCAGACCAGCGCGCAAAATAGGCATTAACCCAATTCGTTCCGAAATTTCCAGGCTAGGACAATCGCCGAGAGGAGTCTGAACAGTCAGCGGTGCCAGTTCCAGATCCTGAGAAGCTTCATAGAACAACAACTGCGCAATCTCGCGCACCAGTTCACGAAATTTCTTAGGTTCAGTAACCTTACTGCGCAGCAATGCCAGTTTGTGCAAAACCAGCGGATGTCTGGAAACATATACATGTTCAGGCATGGGCTTACTCCGCTGCACAATAATAAACGACCAGCCACCAGCGCCAGGCACCGGTGGTGGCCGCACAGAATGCTACAGACCTCATAGATTACCTATGTACCTGCCAGTTTATAGCCCACACCGCGCACCGTCACAATGATCCGTGGACGTGAAGGCTCAAGTTCGACCTTCTCACGCAGGCGGCGTACACATACATCGACCAGATTAGTCTCACCGACATAATCATACCCCCACACCTCACGAAAAAGCGTTTCACGATCAAACACCTGACCGGCATTGGCGGCTAGAAAGTAGAGTAACTCAAACTCCATCGGCGTCAGGTTAACCTCAACCTGACGTACCAGAACACGGTGGCGCGGCTCATCGATCTCAACCTCACCCACACGCACAATGGGGGGAGCCTGCCGATGTTTGTGGCCTTCCACCCGACGCAAAATGGCCTCAACGCGGGCCATCAACTCAGCGATCTTAAAAGGTTTGGTAATATAATCATCGGCTCCCAGTTCAAACCCGTGAACCACATCATCAGTACCATCACGGCTGGTCAGAATAATAATGGGCACATCACTATGTTCACGAATACGCTCGCAGGCCTCAAAGCCATCAACGTAGGGCATCATGACATCAAGAATAACCACATTAAATTCACTGTTGGCATTCTCGAAAGCACGTAATGCTTCCAGGCCATTCTTGACCGCCACAATCTCATACCGCGGATCCTTAAGCGTCACCTGGATCAGCGTGGCAATCGAGGGATCATCGTCGGCGATTAAAATCCGGCGTGGTGCCACATCTTCATCATTGGCACGATCCGAAGTACGTTTGAACAGACGCATAAATGTCCTATGGGTAGTCATATACGCAAGAGTGACCCGTCAAGATAGCACGAACCGAATCTGCGTTCATGTGAACGTACATCAGCGACCAGACATCCATCAGCACCGGGCAGCAGGCGTGTCTGTCGTTCCATCCAAACCGATAACGGAGAGCAGGTCTACGGTCAATGCCCACCAATCACGCGATATCAACGGGCTTTCACCTGATTATACCGCTTCATCGAGGCGGCGGCGATATTCAGGACGCTCTGTGCGTGGTACCAGAATCGGAAGCCCACGGCCCTGTACCACTTCGGCATTAATGATACAACGACCAATATTCTCCTGCGAAGGCACCTCATACATCACATCGAGCAAGACCTCCTCCACTGTTGCGCGCAATGCACGGGCACCGGTACGGGTTGCCATAGCTCGCTCGACAATAGCTTCCAGAGCATCAGCCGTCACTTCCAACTCTACATGATCCAGTGCCAACATCTTTTGATACTGCTTCAGGATCGCGTTGCGCGGCTCTGTCAAAATCCGCAACATTGCTGCCTTATCCAATGGCTCTAGAGCGACAATCACTGGCACCCGCCCGATAAATTCGGGAATAAAACCATAGTGGAGCAGATCATCAGGCGTAATTTGGGAGAGCAGCGTAGACTTTTCGGCGGATCGCGAGCGTTCAACCTGTTCCCCATGAAACCCAAACGACTGGCGACTATTCACGCGTTTCTCAATAATGTGCTGGATGCCCTCAAAGGCACCCCCACAGATGAACAGCACATGCGTTGTATCGAAGGGAATATACTCCTGCTGGGGATGTTTTCGGCCAGGGAGCGGTGGTACATGCGCCACGCCACCCTCCAGAATTTTCAGTAGCGCCTGCTGCACGCCTTCACCCGATACATCGCGGGTAATCGAAGGATTATCTGATTTGCGGGCAATCTTATCAATTTCATCAATATAGATAATCCCTTGCTGCGCCCGCTCCACATCGCCATCTGCCGCCTGGATGAGGCGCAACAGAATATTCTCCACATCCTCACCCACATAGCCTGCCTCGGTGAGCGCCGTTGCATCGGCAATCGCAAACGGCACTTCGAGAATACGTGCCAGTGTCTGCGCCAGCAAGGTCTTACCACTACCCGTTGGCCCCAACAACAAAATGTTGCTCTTACTCAGTTCAATATCATCGATCTGACTGTTGGCACGTATACGCTTATAATGATTATAGACTGCCACAGATAGGACGATCTTGGCGCGCTCTTGCCCAACAACATACAAATCCAACTTTTCACGCAAGCGTCGTGGTGCCGGCAAGCGCGCCGGGCCTACCGGCGTTTTGCGTCGAGGCGTCGTCATCTGTTGTTCAACTTCTTCGGCAATGATGGCACTGCACAGTGCGACACATTCATCGCAGATAAAGACCGTGCCAGGGCCGGCAATGAGGCGTTGCACCTCATCCTGCCCGCGTCCACAAAATGAACATACATATGTCCCACGACCTCCGCTGCGAGAACGGGTCATGACGATCCCCCTGTTGACAGAGTAGGCACCATATAGCCCCATGTCAAGACTGGTAGCCGACGCACACTCCGCCGTATAGCTCCATTGAGGTACAGATTATTGCTGTTCTACAGATTATCGATGTTCTGCGGTACTCAAGTCACCCTTGTTCAAGACCTCATCTACTATACCATATTCCCGGGCCTCTTCGGGCGTCATAAACAAATCGCGATCAAAATCTCTGGCGATACGCTCAATCGGCTGCCCCGTATCGTGGGCCAACAATTCGCGCACCAGTTGCTGCACCCGTAAAAGCTCGCGCGCCATAATCTCAACATCGGGCGCATACCCGCGTGCCCCTCCACCCGCTGGATGCATATGGATTGTTGCGTGCGGCAGGCTATAACGCTTGCCGCGGGCACCACCTGCCAGCAACGGCGTCGCCATGCTGCCCGCCATACCTACACAGAAGGTAGCCACGTCAGGGCGAATGGCATGCATCGTATCATAAATCGCCAATCCAGCTGTTACCGAACCACCAGGGCTATTGATATACAGCGAAATATCGCGTTCCGGATCTTCATGTTCCAGAAAGAGCAACTGCGCCACAATCAAGTTGGCAATCTGATCATCAATCGGCGTTCCCAGCAAAATAATGCGCTCTTTGAGCAAGCGCGAAAATATATCAAAGGCACGCTCACCACGATTCGTACTCTCCACCACCATAGGAACCAGCAGTTCTGGACGGGGTGTACGCCATTCTATGCTATGAGCGGTCATCCAATTCATACAAGATACTCCCTATAACAGCTAAGGCCACAGCTAAGGCCACAGCGATCAATATGCGCTCAGTATACTCTATTTTTCTGGCCTGTTACTTCAACTAGAACCGCAACCTGAACCCCATCATGTCAGATACCCGGTGCTCAAGCTGCCGGGCCTGTGCTCGCTCCTCCACCCGAAGCTGGCAAAGCACAAAAGGCCGTCTGACGGGCGGCCCGAAAGGCCCTATTCACGGCAGCATTCGCAGCAGTGGTATGGCCTTACGGGAGACACCTGTTCATGTGGAGCGTATGTGCTGTGCATCATAGAACCCGTATACCACAATCCAAACGCCCGTACAAGCCTGCGTTGAAACGGGCCAAAGCAGGACTCCCCCCACCTTCAGCGGTGGGGGGAGTGCCGAAAGGCAAGCATCTATGACTTCGGTGCAGTGTCACCTACCACTGTATCGGCCACCAATGGTGTATCGTCTGGAACTGCATCCGGATTACGAATCACTGTGGTATCCTGGGGCACCTGAGTTTCCTCCTGGCTTGTATGATGATCAGGTATCTCCAATGCCGACGACACCCCGGCTGCAATGGCCAGCACTCGTTCACGTAACTTGCGCTCTAGCAGTCCACTAACCACTGTTGAGCGTAGCTGATCGTGCAATATCTTGATCGCACTCTCGCGTTCTTCGACAGTGTAATTATGCACTATCTGCTGGATTTCAGCCTCTATTTCCTCCTCAGTAATCGTAAACTGCTCTTGCTCTATGACCGACTGAAGCGCAAGGCGGATCTTCAACTGCCGTTCCGCTTCTGGCAGCAACTCTTCAGCCGCCTCTTCCATAGTCTGATTGCGATAGTTTAGCATATGTTCCAGCGTTACGCCGTATTCAGAAAATTGACGCGCATGTTCATGTAGTATTTGTTGTGCCATTTCCTGGATCAACACTGCTGGTATATCATACTCAGTCTGCGCAACCAGTTGTTCAACGAAGCCCTCAAATACCTTTTGCTCAGCATATTGCTGTGCCGCTGTTTCCATTTCCTGGCGGGTTTTCATACGCAACGCCTCCAGAGTTCCGTCAAACTCTTCCAGCGTCGGTAACTCTTCCCAGTCAGGCAATAAGCGCTCCTGAATCGCCGTTACTTCAATGTTGAAGACCACATCCTTGCCCCGCACCTCTGCATTCGCGTGATCATCGGGAATATGGGCTGGAATTTCGCGTCGTTCATGGAGATTAATGCCCACCAATCCGGCATAGAGTTCGTCAACCAGGCGATCCGGATCTAATACCAGCGTAGTCTCAGGCAGTTCACCATCTTCATTCGGCTGTTCCAGCAGCTCACCATCTACCAATGTCTGCATTTTCAGCGTAAGTTGATCTCCGGCACGGGCTGGTCGTGGTTCTTCCAACTCTTTGAGTACCACATGCTTGTCACGCAACCGGTTCATCGCACGGTCAACCATCTCGTCTGTCACATCTGGCCGTTCGAACGGCAGCCGAATAGCCCGATAATCGGGCAATGTCACTGTCGGTGAAACCGGAACGGTGATTCGAAAGCGAAATTGATCGGATGGTTCTACCGTCTCAAGGTTAGCCGGGCCTACCGGATGGATCGACTCTTGCTCTAAGGCCTGCTGAAATCCGCGCTTAATCAGATCCTCAGACGCCTCCTCCATCAGCGCCTCGCGCCCAAAATAGTGCTCGATAATAAATCGAGGGGCTTTTCCTTTGCGAAACCCGGGGATGGTGTGTTTCTGCGAGAGACGCCGTGCCGCTCGATCAAGCCCCTTTTCGACCTGATCTTTTTCCAGTTCAATATCGAGCGCCAGCACACTGCCCGGTCGTTTCTCTGTTGTCACCTTCACCTGTTTCTCGCTCCGTTCTGTGCATTTTGTGGGAATAGCAGTTGCGAAACACTTGCTGCTTCCCTGGGGATAACCACGGCGCTAGCCGCTGCCACAGAGATCCCTACCAGATCACCAGAATAAGCCCGGATAGCCACAGAAGCCGAAATATCCTGAGTGACTGGCACTCGACTCTGTAGCCTGATAGAGCCACTGTGATGTTTAACCTATCATACAATTATAGCATGACTGCGCAGAGCTGCAAAGCACCTGCTAGAGTGGGCGAATGCGCCGTAAAAAGGCGCTCAGCCGATCATAATCATCCTTGAGCAGGCTGGCAACTTCACGCCCGGCATGTACCAGATAGGCACGACTATCGGTGCGGGCCTGGGCCGCCGCGCGAATCGTCGCTGCCAGGAGTTCATCACTCGGTATCTGATGCGCAAAGAGTACCGCCCGGAAGAAATCACAGGCCATACTGAAGCGTGCCAACTCATCCTGGTCACACTGGTAGACACTGTAGTGTACTGGCGGCGGATGCGGTGGCAGATACTGATAGACCTGCCCATTCACCACAAACCCGACCGTAATTGCCGAAAACTCAGTCTGCAAGACCTCGGCCAGATCAGGATGCTCATGATATATTTCGGCATCATACAATTCACGCCCGGTATAGGTACGACCGCGTACTACCGCCCGGCCCCCTGGCTCTTTGCTGCCGGTACGAATCTCGTACACCAGGCCATAGACGGCCAGACCCTCCACCCGGGTCTGTGCCCGAACCAGAGCACCAAATGGTGGTGCCACCAGCAACTCATACGCTCCAGCGGTGAACCGTGTCGTTGAGGATTCGATCACTTCAGCAATGCGTGTTCGCTCCATAAGTCACCGAATTTCACACCAAACCAGACGGCTACCCACGCATAAACTCCTTACTTTCATGCTTATGAGAAAAGACAGCGGGCAACTCAGCACGTTGCAGGCTGCTTTCGATCATACGCTGAAAAGCACGCCGGTCACTTGATCGAACAATCGCCTGCTCGTGGGCTCGCGCCAGTGCGACGGGATAGCCCTGGCCCTTGATGCACTGATCATACACCAGACTGTGTACCAGATCAACCTGGGCCGCATCCTGCGCTACCCACCGTGGCATTTCGACCCGTGCCAGTTCACGTCCCACCCGCAGATAAAAGAAATGGATCAGATGGGGGCCATAACGCTCCACATTGATCCGGCTCATTGAGACAAAGATCGGCCCGCGCTGGCCCTCGGTTAGCTGAGCGGCCAGCACATCGGTATCAACCAGTCCCTGGCATATGCTACATGAGGGAGCTCGACCTGCTTGCACATCGCTACATTCGTTACATCGCGCGCCTCGTCCTGCTTTCAGGTCAACATCAGGACAATACATCAGGCGAATAGTGCCAACCACTTCTGGTGCCCGTGGGCGGCTGATATAGGAGACAACCGGAATATTACGCTGACGCATATGCTCCAGATAGAAGAGATACTGCCCCAGGAAATGCTCCTGGACAAACTGTTCGGCCCCGGACAATGTCCAGCGTACCAGTGTACCATCCTGCATGGCCAATGCAGGCAGATCATCGTGCAGAAATTCATCAGCAAGCGCAGCAAGGGCTATGCCTTCCTCTGCATCGCGGCGTGCACTGAGGTAATTGCCTTCAATGGCTACCCGTCGCGTGCCATCGGTGAGATACAGATCGTCTTCTTGATAATACAGGGCCGGTTGTGATGTCAGGCATGCCGTCGCCTGAGGGCCATAGCGCATATAGACACGACCGATGTTAATCAAATAGCAATAGGCGGTACCATGACGATCAACATCGATCTGCGACCCATCGGTCGCCACAAGCGCATAGGCGGGTGGGCAGGCGGGAGCAATACGTGTGGTGTGGAGTGGTTCAACCGGGCGAGCCAGCAACCAGGCCGACGTTTCACGGCTGAGATCGACTACCCGCATCCACTGCGCTTCGGCACCTGACTCACGCACATAACGCTCGCGCACCTGTGCAGTGCGCACCATCATATCTTCCGCACTATGAACAAGGGCACCACTCATCTGGCGCACCTGCTGACTCAATGTCGTTAAATTGAGAGGCATTGTGTTTCTCCGTCTCCTGAGTTACTCCAGATAAGCTCAGAATAGTACAGATGTTTTATACTGTCAAGTGTGCTGACAAGCTGTATCGAGTACTCCAACGAGACTTCATCCTGGCCAGGGTGCGGGGGCCTGGCGAGAAGAGAGGAAAGGGAACCCTCTATCCTGCCTCCTCGCTCCTCTCCTCTCGCTCCTCTCTCGGAAGGGCAAAGCCGCACCGAGCCTCCCTACTCGGCGATATCTCATTGTCGTAATAATTAGGGTAATCGTTCAGGTGGGGTGATCCGGAGGGGCGTTGCCCCTCCGAGAGGCTCCTCGCTTCAGCCTGTTCAAAATGGGCTGAAACAACGGTTTTGCGGGGGCTGCGGCCCCTGCGCCCCGGCCGGCGCAGGGGCCACCTGAACGGTTATATAATAAGTGACAAAAAAACATTATGTTGTTAAAACTGTCCATTTTGAAATAATAGCTTCTTGCTAACATTTGTAGTTAAACATTTATCTCTTTGATCTTGTACATATACGATATTATCAGGTATACTGGTCTACATCAAAAATGCGGATCCATATATGCTAGAGATCAATGATGAATCTGGTTTGTCGCAACATAAAGGCTGGTTATCAGTTCATATTGTGAATTATATCACAAAAAAACTTACCCTCTGCATATTTATCAGCATGCCTGGCCCTTACGATGCGGCAGCAAGAGCACGCATTTTGATCATGCGCTATCTGACATGTATAAGGAGGAAATAATGCATGTCAGGTACAAACAGGCTACCTGTTGCTATGGATCAAATCAATAGGTGAAGGATACAGATTGACACCCGGAAAGGAACCACTATGAGTAACACCCATGAACTTGAGCAGTTGCTGGCTAATCTAGTCGTAACATGGCCCACTAGTGAGAGTAACCCGGCGCTGGAAGCGGCGCGCAATTATCTGCAGACTCACTGTAACATTACCGTTGAATCCGCTACGAATGGTCATAACGGTATCTATCAGCAACCTATTTTCGAGGAACTGACGCAACAGTGGTACTCAGTGTAGGCCAGGCTATCTTTATCATCCAGTTCTGCCTGATCGCATAACCCGCGTCGGCAATCTGAAAAGGACTGGATTTATACGACACGATACAAGCGGTCACCTGATACCTCAGATGGCCGCCTTGTGTATTATACCGACCAGCAGTCACCCTCCTGATCCATTTCCACGTAGTAGTATTCAGCCATCCCCACGGCGTATCCCTGGCATACGGCGGCTATGCTGCCGCCATTCATGTTGGCGGTCAGAAAACACCCCTCCAGGAACCCGGTTTCTGGCCATTGCGGACAGATGTGAGCGACGCAACCCCACACCGACTCTTTTTGGGGAAAGGCTCCCATATGCACAACAAAGCGAGGGATGGAATATACCATCCCTCGCTTGCCATCAAGTGCTCACGCATGCGATCAGGAACCAGAGTAAGAGATACCAAAGTCCGCATTCAGGAAGATTTGCCCTGCACCCAGATCGAACGGACCATATGGATTATTGGTGGTTGAGAACCATCGCTGATACCATCGACTATTAGCCAGATCGATTGAAACATAGTACCGACCCGCCGGAATATCGCTGAAGAGATACAGTCCATCCCAATCGGTCAAGGTAGTCCTGTACAATCGAAAGACACCGTCGGCGTCACGCCGGAAGAGTCGTACCGGCACCTCTATCGCCCCATATTCCCAACTCTGTCGTACTCCATCCCAGTTATCATCCTCCCAGACAAGATCACCAATCCTGCCAGTTAACACTGGTGTATTCGTCGGCGTTCGCGTTGGCGTTGCCGTATTCGTCGGCGTTCGCGTTGGCGTTGCCGTATTCGTCGGCGTGTGCGTTGCCGTTGCCGTATTCGTCGGCGTTCGCGTTGGCGTTGCCGTGTTCGTCGGCGTGTGCGTTGCCGTTGCCGTATTCGTCGCCGTCGGCGTTACCGTTGCCGTATTCGTCGCCGTCCACGTTACCGTTGCCGTGTTCGTTGGCGTGTTCGTTGCCGTATTGGTCGCCGTCGGCGTCACCGTGGGCGTCTTAGTCGGCGAACACAGATAATTACCTGCATATTCGCTCGGATTATGGAGCGTTACCAGGACGCCATTCACCTCTACCGTTGCACTCACTACATCATAGTACCCATCAGGCTGATAGTGGAAATAGTGCCAGACGTTCCCAGTTCGTTTTCCACGCTCAACCGTGAAGCTCCGCCCATCACTCAAGGTGTAGGTCAAATCTCCGGGTGTAATACCATTCGGCACGTTCAACAACACAAAGTGAACTTCGACTCTTCCACCATCCTCATTCGGAATACACTCAATGTGCGACAAGTTGAGGCGGTAGTTGGTCGGCACGGGCGTGTTCGTTGCCGTATTGGTCGCTGTTGGCGGTACGGGCGTGTTTGTCGGCGTGTTCGTCGCCGTCGGCGTGTTCGTTGGTGTGTTCGTCGCCGTCGGCGTCAGTGTCGGAGGAAACTCCTTATTGACCACCGTATGAGTGCAGTACTTGGGTAGTGGCCCATATTGCGAGCCAGTGTCGCGGTTCGGTAGACAGTAGGAGTCCGCACCACTAACCGGGGCAACAGAGTTGAATGTGCCCAGACCCGCTTCGGGTTGCCACCCGACCGGCAGATTGGTCTCCGTCACGGTATACGTCGTACCAACTGGCACCCACAGTCCATCATTATCCAGTGCCAGTCCAGGCTGGTTGTTATAGTTACACAACAGGGTGGTACCCTGATATGCACAAACAGCCGTTCCCAGGCTGCTCTGGGCCTCGATCTTGTAGCCTGCGGGCAGATTGGCCGGTGGCTGGTTCGATGTGTTGCCGTTGGCATATGTCCATTCTTTGACGATGTAGACATGGTTTGAACAACGCTGCGTACCAGCCGAAGCATT
>DAOTWD010000074.1:0-13639 GCA_034435975.1 Chloroflexaceae bacterium
GGCAGCCAGCCAGTGTTTGATACGCCAGACGGACTGAGCGCTGTGCTTGCCAGGGCTGGATTCACCAACATCACGATCATTGCCGACACAGCGCGTTTTTTCTATGCCGACGAAGAGGCATGGTGGGCCTCACTGTGGTCGCATGGCATGCGCGGCTGGCTCGAAGCCGTTGAGCAGCAACAGGGATCAGCCGCACTGCAACGCTTTAAAGCTGCCGCCTTCGCCGAATTAGCGGCGCGCCGTACACCAGAGGGCCTGCCTCAGACATCATCGGTACTCTTTGGGGTTGCAACAAAGGGGCTGAAGATACATGAAGGAGTTTGAAAGAATGGTACCGCGATTGTCGCTTTTTTTCGTCTTGCTCACCCTGATCGTTGTCTGTGGTACAACGCCGGCTGCGCCTGGGCCGACAGATGTTCCGGTTGCTGACGCGACGCATGCGCCGCACACTTGCCCCACCGGTTTGCGCACCATTGCAGGGGCTTTTGGATCGAGTTGCATCCCGATGGCACCCGAACGCATTATTGTGCTGAACGAAGGAATGATGGCAAATCTGCTGGCCCTCGGTGTACCGCCAAGTGGAAGCAACGCTCTTTTCGCCCTAGATTTTCGCCTACGACGAAAATTCGGGACAAAAAACAGACCAGGTACCGCTCTGCCGCACGGGAAAAGGCTATCTGACCATACCACCGCATAACTTCTGTCAGCTACACAGCGCAGGATAATGCAGTTATAGGCATGCACCCGTAGGATGGATCGCGAGTAAAATGGAATGACCCGGTTTTCCGACCATCTTTATTGCAGTCGCTACATTGTTCGTACCAGAGTCCAGGCGAAAGCCTGGACTCCACAATAGGTTTGGTCTATGCGCTCATCTATAATACCGTTTCGACGTGACCATTCCACATGTTCTTGCCATTCGTCGTCCCACGAGACGGTGTCTCGGCGGGGGTGCAGGGCCTGCAGCCCAACACATGTTCCTTTTCTGGTGCGGCGCAACGAAGCCGCGCCGCACCAGAAAAGGGATTTCGGAGGAGCTTCGCCCCTCAAAATCCCCTTTCCAGGGGAAGTCTCGTGGTCGTATGAGCAAGCGGAAGACGAACCAAAGGATGCGAAATAGCTACGTCAAATTGGTATAACACAACCATGGCTGTTGCTTGAGTGAGGATCTCATGATGCTTGTGATACCGACCCGACTCCACATTCCCGCTGTGCGAGCGGATGCTATCGCTCGTCCGGCGTTGCTCCGGCGTCTCGACGCTGCGTGGCACCACCCGCTCACGCTCGTCATCGCGCCAGCGGGCTATGGCAAGACCACGCTCCTTGCCGCGTGGCTTGCAAACGCAGATCCTGCTACTCAAGACGCGCCAGAGTCGGGCCGCAAGTGTGATGCCAATGCGTTACCTGCTGCATGGCTGGCGCTCGACGCGATCGACAATGACCCGGTACGCCTGCTCGCCGGGCTGATCGCGGCATTGCAAACGATTGACCCTGCCATTGGGGCGGCAGCACGGACGCCGGTGCAGACGCTATCTCCGCCTGACTATCGATCCGCGCTGGCGATTCTGATCGGCGATCTGCTGACGTATGCCCGGCCAATCGTGCTGGTACTCGATGACACGCATCTGCTCAACAATGCACAGGCGACCAGCCTGCTGGCCGATCTGGTCGAACACCAACCACCCAACCTGCACCTGGTGCTGGCCGGGCGCGCCGATCCGCTGCTCCCGCTGGCCCGATTGCGTGCCCGCGGCGGCCTCAATGAACTGCGCGCTGCCGACCTGCGCTTTAGCCTTACCGAAGCTGGCGCATTTTTGCGCACCACAATGCGCCTGACGCTGGCCGAGGATCAAGTAGCGCACCTCGCCCGCCGCACGGAGGGCTGGCCCGTCGGCCTGCAACTGGCCGCCCTGGCACTGCAGCAGACCCGTGATCCGGAAGCCGAAACCTTTGCGCTTGTCGAGCAGCATCGCTTTGTCCTCGACTATTTCGCCGATGAGGTACTCAGCCAGCAAGCGCCAGAGATCCAGCATTTCCTGCTGGGCACCGCGATTCTTGAGCGCATGTGCGGGTCGCTGTGTGCCGCCGTGTTAGACAATGACGATGAACCACCGACAACAGCCGGGTGCCACACAGTGCGTAGTACCCGGCATGCGGCCATGCTGCTGGAAGCAATCGAACGCGCCAATCTGTTCCTTGTGCCACTTGACACAGAACGGTGTTGGTATCGCTATCATCATCTGTTCGCCGATATGTTACGCTACCGTTTGCAGCACCGTACTCCTGAGCGTATCCCTGGATTACATCGGCGTGCCGCGCACTGGTTTGCCCGGCAGGAGTTTCCCGACGAGGCGATCCGCCACGCCTTTGCAGCCGGCGAGATCGCTCTGGCTGCCGACCTGATCGGGGCAAACGGACGTAGCCGGCTTGCTCGTGGCGAACTAGCAACGCTGCAGCACTGGCTGGCCGCGCTGCCGCCAGAACATCTGGCCGCCCGACCAGATCTGTTGCTTTTGCAGGCCTGGATCCATGTCTGGGAGTATCAACCGGATGTGGTCGAACGGTTGCTCACCCAGATCGAGCGCACTGGCGCACCCCATACACCGCAACTCTCCGCCGAAGTGCTGGCGTTGCACGCCTTCGTTGCCCGCAGTCGTAACGATCGGTTGGCAGCGCTCTACCTGGCCCGCCAAGCGCTCGACCAGGCGGGCAAAGACCCCTGGTTGCAGGGGGTTATTCAGGCCGGGATGGGCGACATGGCCTGGTTTGCCGAAGATGTGACTGAGGCGTTGGAGTGTCACCGTTGCGTACTGGCGTATGCCTGTCGCTGCGGTGATCTGGTGCAACTTGTTGATGCGACCCATAGCCTGACCCAGTTTGAACTCCTGCAGGGTCGGCTCAGGGCGGCTGAGGCGGCCTGCACTTATGGCGATCAGGCACTGGCCGCACACGATGCGACTGCCCGACCGTTTCGGCACCTGCTCAATTTGAGTCGCGCTGGAATCCTGTATGAGCGCTATGAACTACTGGCGGCGCGGGCTGCGGCTGAAACCGGGCTGGCCTGGACGACCCGTTGTGGTCTCAGTATCTACGAGCCATTCGCGCAACTCGAACTGGCGCGGATCAGCGCTGCGCAGGGCGACACAGCCGCGGCACACCTGGCGCTGCAGGCGCTGCAGCAGGGCATGCAGCGTCTGATAGCACACAGCGATCAGGATATGCCTGTCTGGTTCGATACCTGGCGCCTGCGACAGGTGGAGGTCTGGGCCAGCCTGGGCGATATGACCGCACTGGCACAGCGGGTGGTGGCGGACTGGACGCCACCCGACCCGGCAGCACCAGTCGGGTTGATGATCCGTCAGTTGGCACTGGCACTGGCGCTGGTGGCATGTCTGAACCACCAGGATCGACTGGCACCGCTGGTCGTACATACTGGCAACAGTATCGAAATCCTCGCCAGCCAGTTGATTAGCAGTTGTCGGCAACGTTTCCGCGCCTGGGGATTGGGCGCGGTTGTCCTCGAACTTGAGACCCTCGCTGCGGTGTTGCACCAGCACAACGCTGAACCCGATCAAGCGCAGGCGGCGCTGCACCGTGCCCTTGCCCTTGCTGTCCCCGAGACCTTCGTGCGGCCCTTTCTTAGCCGCGGTGCGCCGATGCAGCAACTCTGTGTTGCGACGCTGCACCGGCGAAACGGTCGGCACGATCCACACGTCGCTTTCTTGGGGCATCTGGTCGCACTCTTCGACGCATCCGCCGCTCATCACCCGGTCAGCGTATCCTTGCCAGAACCACTTACTCCCCGTGAGCTTGAAGTGCTGCCGTTGCTGGCTGCTGGCTGCTCGCATCGCCAGATTGCTGTCAGGCTGACGATCACGCCTCACACCGCACGCACACACATCAAGAACATCTACGGCAAGCTGCAGGTACAAAACCGGGTGCAAGCCCTAGAACGAGCGCGGGCGCTCAACATTATTCCATCAAATACCGCATATGGGTGATCCGCAGCCGCGCCGGCTGCGCTAGACTATCCCTATATTTTCTATGTCTCTTGACCAGACCGGAGGCGCTGATGATACCGACTCCCAATGATGGGCTTGATCTGTGCTGCCCGGCGATGTATCGCATTACCGTGCGCGGCTGCCTGGATGCTGAACGCACTATCTGGTTTAACGATCTGATCCTCACCACGAATGCCGGAACCACGGTACTCACGGGTGTGGTGGCAGACCAGGCGGCGCTGCACGGGTTGCTGGCAAAGGTACGCGACCTGGGCCTACCACTGATCGAGGTGCGATGGATTGCTTAGCCTGGCGGCTGAAGTCGCCGGCTCTCGGTGCAACGCCCGCCTGCCCGGACTCCGGTAAGCCGCTGAAGCGGCCTTCGTAATGGCGGCCGGAGCCTTCAGACTCCCGGCGTACTCTAGTAATAGCCGATAGTAGAAAGAGGGATTGTATGGCCTCTTCTGTGCCAACTGACGTAATACAGCCTGCACCGGCTGCTGCCGATCCTGACTTGCTGGCGCAACGTAGCGGTGTTAAGGCGACCATCGCCCGCCGACGCGGGCAACTGGTTCTCTCGGGCATATTGAGCCTGCTGGGCAATGCGTCCGGGTTGGTGCCATTTCTGGTGATCTATTTTATTGCAGTAGAAGTGCTGGGCCAGCCGCTGGCTGAGGTCAATGCTGGCTGGCTCTGGACACTGGCGGGAATCGCGCTGGCGGCGGTGATGATCAAGGCTGCCGCTACGGGTATGGCCTTGCACATTTCACACATTGCCGCCTACAACATCCTCTATGACCTGCGGATCGCACTCGCCGATCACCTGGGCCGCCTGCCACTCGGCTATTTCAGCGCACGCACCACCGGCCAGATCAAAAAGGTTATCCACGAGGATGTCGAGCAGATGGAAGAGGGGCTGGCACACATGATCCCCGATCTTGTGGGTGGCCTGACAGTTCCGATCATCACTCTGATCATCCTCTTCACGGTGGACTGGCGGCTGGCATTGGCAACGATTGCCCTCTTGCCGATTGCAATTGGCATGTATGGCTGGGTCACAGCGCGTACAAGCATAGCAGAGTATAATGCGATCAATGGGCGGATCAATGCCGCCGTCATCCAGTACATTAACGGGATGAAGGTACTCAAGACCTTCTTGCGTGCCGACGCCTCGTTCGAGAAACTGCGTGATGTGGCAGAAGAGATGCGCACCTACTACACCGGCCCTTACGCGGCCTCGGCACCAACACTGGCAGTGATTTTCGCCGTGGTGCGCGCCAACCTGCTGCTGATCGTCCCTCTGGGAGTACTCTTCTATCTTGGCGGCACACTGGATCTCACCACCTTTGTGCTGTTTCTGGTGCTGGGCCTGGGGTTCAACCGCCCGATCTGGTCATTGTTCACCAACTACAGCACGGCAGCCTGGCTGGTTAATCAGGCCAGCAAAAATATCAGCGCCGTCCTCGATACCCCGCCGCTTCACGAGCCGGCCCGACCACAGCTCCCTGCTGACGCGAGCATTGTGTTTAACCAGGTCAGCTTTCGCTATACTGCGGACACAACCCGGGTCTTGAGCAGTGTCAGCTTTACGCTGCCCGCTGGCAGTGTCACCGCCCTGGTCGGGCCATCGGGTGCAGGCAAGAGTACAATTGCCAGACTGATCCCGCGTTTCTGGGACGTGAGTGATGGGCAAATCCTGCTCGGCGGTGTGGACGTGCGCCAGATCGGCACGGAGCGCCTGATGGAATATGTGGCCTTTGTCTTTCAGGATGTGTTTCTCTTCAACGACACGGTTGCGGCGAATATTCGTGTTGGCAAGCCCGACGCCACCGACGCTGAGGTTGAGGCCGCCGCCCGCGCCGCCCGCTGCCATGAGTTTGTTATGGATCTGCCGCAGGGCTATGCGACCCCTGTCGGCGAGAATGGCAACCGGCTGTCGGGCGGGCAGCGCCAGCGCTTAAGCATCGCCCGCGCCATGCTCAAAGATGCGCCGATTGTGGTACTCGACGAAGCGACGGCCTTTCTCGATCCCGAAAACGAGGCGCAGGTACAGGAAGCTATGGCTGCCCTGGTACGTGCCGGCAAGACCGTTATCATCATTGCCCATCGCCTCAGCACGATAACCGAAGTCGATCAGATACTGGTCGTCGACCACGGTCAGATCGTCGCCCGTGGCACGCATACCGACCTGCTTCAGCATAACCCGCTCTACAAAGACCTGTGGGACGCCCACATTGCCTCACAGGAGTGGCAGCTTGCGCGAAGCGTTGCAGACGTCGAGCGTGCAAACGCTCAAGTGGCGGAGCATTTGCATGCTCCATCCGTCAAGCGTGCAACCGCTGAAGCCGTCGAGCGTGCAAATACGCAACCGCTTCAACGCTCCAACATGTATGCCGATCTTGACCCAGATCAGAATCTGATCCAGACGATGATCAAATTGGTACCAGGACAGCGACGGCAGTATCTGCGAGGGATCGGCTGGAAAATACTCGACGGCATGGTCTCGGCCTGGCCGGCGCTGATCGTGTTCCTCATTCTGCTCGAACTGTTTCAGCAGCCAATCAACACGGGGCGGATCTGGGCCGCTGTCGGCGGACTGTTCGCCCTGTTCCTGGCGCAGATCTTCTGCAACTGGCGTGCCCAGCGAGTCATGCTCGACGTGGTGGCGGGGATGCACTACGACCTGCGATTGTTCCTGGCGGACTATCTCCGCCGCTTGCCGCTGGGTTTCTTCACCCGCCGCGACACCGGCACGATCGACTCGCTCTTCACCACCAACATCATGTTCCTTGATGTCCGTTTCCCCACCGATATATTTATCTCCAGCGTCGTGGCACCAACCATTATCTTCATTACCATGCTCTGTATCGACTGGCGGCTGGCGCTGGCGGCAGGGATCGGCATTCCTCTGGCGCTGCTGATCCTGCACGGCACTATGCGCATCTTCGGCGAGATCTGGGCAGTGCAGCGCGTGGCGCGCACGGCAGCGAATAGTCGTATGGTCGAATACATTCAGGGCATCGGTGTGATCCGCGCTTTTAACCTGGCTGGTGCCCATATGGGCCAGTTCGAGCGGGCGATGGCTGCCTACCGCGATGCCAGTGCCGCAACAACCACCCGGATCACGCCAGCAATGATCGGCCTTATGAGCGTCATGGAGTTTGGCTTCGCCGCACTGATCGCCGTGGGCGTCTGGCTGTTCCTGGGCGGTAGTTTGAACCCCACGACCTTTCTGCTCTTTCTGTTCCTGGGTCTGGCCTTCTACCAGCCATTAATGTTGCTTGGCGAACTCGTGGCTTTCCAGCGCATCGTCGAGAATGCCGTGCGCAACCTGAACGAGTTCCTCAAAACACCAACCCTGCCCGATCCAGCAACAGGCCAGACACCGCAGGACGCGAGCATCGTGTTCGACCAGGTGTCGTTTGGCTATGACGATGAATACCTGACGATGGACGACCATGCGACGGCAGGTGTAGCGCAGTTGGAACCGCCGCTCGTCCCGCGTCGGTCGGCGGCTGTACTCAACAGCGTCAGCTTTCGCATCCCGGAGCGTAGCATCACGGCGCTGGTGGGGCCAAGCGGTAGCGGTAAGACGACGATCACCAGCCTGATCGCTCGCTTCTGGGACGTGAACGAGGGCAGCGTGCAGGTGGGCGGCGTGGATGTGCGGGCACTGGACTCCGCAACACTTCAATTGCAACTGTCGATGGTCTTCCAGGATGTCTATCTGTTCAACGACACGATTCGGGCCAACATCGCCATTGGCAAATCTGACGCGAGCGACGCCGCGATCGAAGCAGCAGCGCGAGCGGCGCGTTGCCACGACTTTATCACTGCCCTACCCAACGGCTACGCGACCATGGTTGGTGAGGGTGGCGCAACGCTGTCGGGCGGCGAGAAGCAGCGCATCAGCATCGCCCGCGCTTTGCTGAAAGACGCGCCAATCGTGATGCTTGATGAAGCGACTGCCAGCATCGACCCGGAGAACGAGTGGCAGATCCAGCAAGCCTTCGACGCCCTGGCCGCCGCAAAGACGGTGATCGTGATCGCCCATCGCCTGGCGACCCTCCAGCGCGCCGACCAGATCCTCGTCCTTGACGGCGGGCGACTGGTGCAACAGGGCGTCCACGCCGACCTGATCGCCCAGGCGGGGCTGTACCGGCGCTTCTGGCAGGAGCGTGAGCGGGCAAAGCAGTGGAAGTTGGGGACGAGCACGGTGGGACTTGATAGCAGGAAAGGAACGACAGTATGAGTCACCGTCATCATCACCATTACGCGCCAGCGCGCTTCGACCGTGCCTTTGCACTCGGGGTAAGCCTGAACCTTCGGCTTTGTCATCGTCGAGTTCACCGCTGGTCTATTGACCGGCTCACTGGCCTTGATCGCCGACGCCGGGCACAACCTGAGCGATGTGCTGGGCCTGCTGCTGGCCTGGGGGGCGACATTGCTCGCCCGCCGGCTGCCAACCGCACGCCGAACCTACGGCTTGCGTCGGGCGACCATAATGGCCGCGCTGGCGAATGCCGCATTGCTGTTTGTGGCGATTGGCGGAATCGCCAGGGAAGCCTGTCAGCGCCTCCTCGCCCCAACAGAGGTGCCCGACCTGACAGTGATGATCGTGGCCGGGGTAGGTGTTGTGATCAATGGGCTGACGGCATAGCTTTTCGTGCGGGGAAGCGCTGGCGACCTGAACATTCGTGGCGCGTTTTTGCACATGCTCGCTGATGCCCTAATATCGCTCGGTGTGGTGATCGCTGGCGGGTTGCTCCTGCTCACTGGCTGGGCCTGGATTGACCCGCTGATCAACCTGGTGATCGTCATGCTGATCGGTTGGGGCACCTGGGGCCTTGCCCGCGAGTCGCTCGATCTGGCCCTCGACGCAGTGCCGCCGGGAATAGACCCCTCGGCAGTGCGCAACTATCTTAGCGGAAGGGCGAAGTCACATTGGTATAAGTATGGCATGTATAATCAAACAAGTATTGAAGGGGCATTGATGAACACCCTATCTACCGCACCATTCAGGATGCACCGGGGCATCTATCTGTTGCTTGGGAGCCTTTATATCACACAATATTTAGGCATTGGCTTCTTCTTCATCGCACTGCCAGCGATCATGCGCCAGCAAGGCATGCCGTTGGAGCAGATCAGTGTGATCTACATTCTCGGCCTGACCTGGGTACTCAAGTTTCTCTGGGCACCGCTTGTTGACCGGTTCAGTTTTGGGCACCATGGCCACTATCGCGGCTGGCTCTTGCTGATGCAAAGCCTGATGATCGTCACCCTGCTGGTGACCGGGCTGTTCGACATTATCTCCAGTTTCTGGATGGTGTTCGCCCTGAGTACAATGGTAACGCTCTTCGCCGCGACCCAGGATATCGCCGCCGATGCGCTGAGTTGTCGTCTCCTGCGCCCGGAAGATCGGGGCGTAGGGAATGGCATTCAGCTTGCCGGCGGCCTGCTGGGGAATGTGATTGGCGGCGGCCTGGTACTGATCGCCTATGCATCGGTGGGCTGGATGGGAGCAATGGCAATCCTGGCCGCAGGAACGGCGATCCCGGTGCTACAACTCCTCCGCTTTCGTGAGCCACCGAAAGTTACCGAACGCCATATGTCGCACATTGAGCGCGTGGGTTATCGTGACCTGATGAGCTGTTTTCGACGTACCGGCATGGGGCGCTGGCTGATTGTGTTGCTGATTTTCCCGATTGGGATCAACATGGGCTACGCTCTGATCACTCCGCTCCTGGTTGACGCTGGCTGGTCACTGGAACGGATCGGGTTCGCCGTCAATATCGTTGGTTCGCTGCTCGGACTGGTTGCAGCGCTCGGCGCAGGCTGGGCGGTGAAGCGCTTCGGACGTAAGGCAGCCCTGGTCAGCTTTGCGCTGCTTCAAGCCGTAACTCTGCTGGTGCTGCTTGGCCCGGCGTACGGCAATACTAGCGATCTGGTCGTTGCGTTGGCGGTGGGGGCGATCTTCTTTGGCTATAGTCCAGCCTTTACCGTACTCTCGACCGTGATGATGGACAAGACGCGCCAAAACACAGCCGGCACCGACTATACCGTCCAGTACAGTGCCATGTCGCTGGTAAGTTTTGCTGTGGGTGGGTTAGGCCTGACGCTAGCCGGGGTGCTTGGCTATGTCACCACCATTATCATTGCCGCTACGTGCGGGCTACTGGGAGCTGGCGTCGTACTGACGCTCTACCATCCGGCCAAAGCAGAGACTGAGACGGTGCTAGAAGGCACGTTTAGCGCATGATCGGAACAGGTGGAACCAGAACATGGCGACCAGCGTTCTCGACAACAAAACCCTCTTCAGTGCCGCCTCTCTACTGATGAACGTGGTGCTTGTGGCACTGAAAGCCCTGATCAGCATCTGGAGTGGTGCGATCAGCCCGGAGGAGACGGCACAACACGGCGAGCCAGCGTGTCAGCGTGGTGGCGTGAGTCGCGGCGGCAAGCGAACATGCGGCAGGTAGGATCATACTGTGGCACACCTGGCATACAGCATCACTCCGCCCCAGGCTTTCATACGTTTTTTGGAGATCACGAGCGATGTGGCCAGACTTTTTGAAGACGGGCCATGATTCAGGTATGCTTCCAGTATCCAGATACGTTATTATAGACAATTATGATCCGTCTTCCTTCGGAAGATACACAATGTGCGGGCGCTGTGTCTGCGGGTTAATATGCACTTCGGCAAGCACACCATAGACAGCTTCAATATGCGCCGGAGTCAACACGCTCGCGGGGGCACCAACCGCAACCATCCTGCCCTGGTGCAGCAAACACAGCTGATCACAATACATGGCGGCCAGGTTGAGGTCGTGGAGTGCGGCGATAGTCGTGATGTGGAGACGCTTCACCAGTGCCAACACTTCCATCTGGTAGCGAATGTCAAGATGGTTCGTTGGTTCATCAAGCACCAGGCAGCGCGGTTGCTGGGCGAGTGCCCGTGCGATCAACACCCGCTGCTTTTCGCCACCCGACAGGGTACGAAACAAGCGCTGGGCAAATGCATGCATGTTTACCCGTGCAAGCGCATCGGCGACAATCTGCTGATCCTGTGTATTCGTGCGATCCAGTGGGTGCTTGTGTGGGTTGCGGCCAAGCAGCACCCACTCCCACACCGTAAAGTCAAATTCACCTGGTCGTTCCTGCGTGACAACCGCCATCTGCTGTGCCAGATCACGTGGCGAACACTGCCACACGGCCATAGCATCAAGGGTAATTGAGCCAGCATGCGGCTTGAGTACACGGTAGATCGTGCGCAAAAGCGATGATTTGCCACTCCCGTTCGGCCCAATCAGTCCGATGAATTGGCCTGATGCAACATCGAGTGAAACCGCATCGAGGATGGTTCGAGCGGCGATTGACCATACGACACTGTCTACCTGAAGCCGCATATGCTATTCCTGCTGCTGTTCGCGCCACATCAACCACAGAAAAAATGGCCCGCCCAGCAGTGCCGTTACGACACCGACGGGGAGTTCGGTTGGGGCCACAATCGTGCGCGCAACAATGTCAACCCAGATCAAGAAGATGCTGCCCACGGCAAGCGACAATGGGAGTACCCGACGATGATCGGCACCAACCAGCAGCCGCGTGATGTGCGGAATCATCAGCCCGACAAAACCAATCGAGCCGCTGACCGCAACCATCGCACCGGTGAGCAACGCCGTGACAAGAAACAGGGTTTGCCGAAAACGACGCAGATCGAGTCCGAGCGTCATCGCTGTTTCATCACCGGCAACCAGCGCATTGAGCGCACGCGCCTGTGTTAGCAAATACCCCGTGCCACACAGCAGCAGCAGCGTCGGCAGGGTCAGATCGAACCATTTCGCCCGCGCAACGCTGCCCAGCGTCCAGGCGAGGATTTGCCCGGCAAGCTGGCGGTTATCGGACGTTAGCGTGACAAAACTGGTGATGCCCGTAAACACATATGAAACCGCCAACCCGGCCAGGATCAACCGTTGTGGCGCAAGCTGGCCGTAGCGACGCGCAAACAGAAAAACGACCAGAAGCGCCAGTAACGATCCAGCGAATGCGCCCAGCGAAACGGCATAGATGCCAGCAAAGGCAAACAGACCGAGCGCAATCGCGCCCACAGCGCCAACTGAAGCACCCGACGAAATGCCGAGTAAATACGGATCGGCAAGCGTATTGCGCACCAAGGCCTGCATCGTTACGCCCACCACCGCCAGACCGGCGCCAATACACGCAGCCAGCAACACGCGGGGAAAGCGAATGAGCCACACGATCTGCTCCTGCGCCAGTGTCCAATCACCAGGAGGCAGCAGGCCGAGTTTTGCCCCGGCGATTTGCCAGACATCAGTCGGAGCAATATTTGCTGCACCCACCGATACCGCGATGGTGATCGATAGCACAACGCCAATCACACTGAGTAGCATCACCACACGGAAACGTGCTTCATTGGTCGAGCGTACCGCTTTATACAGGCTAATTTCGGTCATGTGCTTCCTTGTTGACACGACGTACGCGGTCGCTCAAACAAAACGTCTTTCGCCTTCGGCAGAGCGGTACTTTGTGTGTTTTTCCACGCTGTCGCCGGCGAAAACCATCTGGTAATGGGCCACCGCGTACGTCATGTCATGTTATTGAAACGTTTCTGGGTGCAGCCCTTGCGCAAGTTGGCGCACGCCTTCGGCATTTTGCAACCCCGGCGTTGCTTGTCGGTAGTGAATGGTTGCAAAGCGCTCATTCACGACTGCCGGTAACGCTGCGAGTTGTGGCAAACTCTTCAACCGGGCAATGCGCTCCTCCGCCGATTCCCAGTCCGTATCCATCACAACAATGATGTCGGGGTCGCGCTCGATCACGCTTTCCCAGCCCACTGTTGCCCAACTCCCCTCGACATCCTCGAAGATGTTGGTGCCACCAGCCAGGGTGATCAGGTTGTTCAGCAACCCGGCGCTCCCCGCGGTGAATGGGTTATCGTCGCCGATGTCATCATACACAAACACACGCACTGGTGAATGGTTTGTGCCAAGCTGGTTTTTCACTGTTGCCACCTCGGCCTGCATCTCTGCCACCAGTTGTTCCGCACGCTCAGGCACACCGAAAATGCGGCCAATGTTTGTGATGTCGGTGTAGGTATCTTCAATGGTAGTACGACCGGTTTTATCCGGGCAGGATTCGTTGATGGCATAGCTGTTGATCTGTAATTCCAGCAATGCCGGCTGTGTCAGCCCGCTTTGTTCGGAAAAACCATAGCCATAGCCAGCGAAAACAAAGTCGGGGCTTTGCTCCAACACCACTTCGCGTGATGGGCCGGGCCAGTTCGCCGTGATGGTGGTTGCATCGGCAAGCTGTGCCTGAACTTCAGGCGCAAGTTCCGCACCACTTGTCCAATAGGCAACCAGCCGATCGGCCAGACCGAGTTTGACCATCATTTCGATCATGTTGCCCTCCATGGCAAGCACGCGCTGTGGAGCTTCTGTGTAGGTAAACGGTGTACCGCAATTCTCGATAGTTACCGGGAACTGCGCTGCCGTTTGTTGCTCGGTTGCACCGCTTGTTGTGGCTTCATTTGCCCCCGGCATCGTTGTTGCTGGCGGTTGTGCCGCGCCACCGCATGCCACAAGAAATCCTACAATTCCCACCAGCAAACCCATGCG
>DAOTWD010000075.1:0-28185 GCA_034435975.1 Chloroflexaceae bacterium
GCTCGAACCACGCCAGCGCCCAGCGGCTGTCCGCGTCGAAGTCGCCCTCCTGTTCGGCCAGCACCTCGTCGAGCGTCTGGTTGATGAGCGCCAACGCCTCGCGCACGCCCACCGGCCGGCCTTGCGCGTCCAGCACCTGCGCGTAACGGGTATAGACCGCCATGCCCGGGCCGATGGCCGCCTGGGCGAGATCCACCGGCGCGATATTGCCGTGCTGGAGATGCGCCAGCGCCTGCGGCAGCTCGGCCTTAATGGCCTGCACGAACTCGCGGCGCGTGGCGGTGGGGGCGTTCGCGGGGCGCGGGCGGCAGACGAGGACGATGCTGGAGGCAAGAACGTTAGTGCCGGTCTTCACCCCGAAGTCCCGTTCTGTGCGCATTGGCCAGGTGCCGCTGATGCCGAACCCGGCGCGGATCACGGCATCGAGAAAGGTCTCCCAGCCGGTTGAGAAGTGAGTGGAGAGGAGTGAGGAGTGAGATTCGGGATCAAGCGCATTGCCCTCTTCTCGCTTGTCCTCCTTCACTTCTTGCTGTTTGAAGGCGTAGTAGATGGTGACCGGGAAGGCCGGGTGGGCCTGCTCGGCCAGACGGTGCATGGCCTGCGTCATGCCTTCGAGGAAGAACTTCTCGGCCTTCTCCCTGCTGCCGTGGCGGTAGGGCGTGGCGACCAGCTCCTCGGCCTTGGGCGTGGCCAGCGTGGCGAAGAGGTCGGGAAAGACCGACCGCAGCGAGCGGCGCAGCCAGACGTAGAAGAAGTCCGAGAGGTCGGCGTAGGCGATGTTGTCGTAATACGGTGGGTCCGTTGAAACAATCTTGCTCGCGCTAGTCACTTGGTTGCTGGCATCGGCTTGGCCAGCTCGACCAATTCCCTTTGGAGGAAAAGCCTCCAACGCGGTCGGCACCCACTCCAGTGAGCCCGCCCACCCACCCGTGCTGTCTGAGAAGGCGTTTGCTTCCGCGAAGTCCCAGGTCATAGGTATCGCTTGCCGTGCGAAGACCTGCTCGATCTTTTCACCGACGCGGTTCCAAATGCATATCGTGGCCAATCGATTCGCGAGTCTGCTGACACCCATCGCCAAATACACCCCCACCGCCTCCGCATACGCCGTGGCGCCGGTGCCGCCGTCGCGCAGGGACTTGCCGTCGTCGGGCAGGCCGGCGGCGAGGGCGTCGCGCTTCACCCGCGCCATCGCCTCGCCCACCAGGTCCGAGAACGTCGTCAGCGCCACGAGCTGGCGGGGGGTGAAGAGGTCGCACCATCTCGTCATCCCGTACTCCTGCACACGGAACCCGAGCGCTTTAGGGGGCAATTCGGTTTCCGGTACGTCATGAGGTCTTGCCTCCCGCGCTATCGCTTCGTGTTCTGGCGTGGGCGGCAGATAGACGCGCCCGCGCTCGCCCTCGGCGACGATGGCCATCAGCCGCGCGCCCATGCGACCTGCTTTCGCCTCAGCCCGCAGGTACTCAAAGGGCATGGGGGCTCCTGACATCAGGCAGAGGAAGCTACTGCCACTGCTACCCGACTTGGTTCCTCGTTTCGCCGCCTCCGGGTCTTTCGGCTTGCCCACCCTCACCGTGAAGCGGTAGCCGCCGTTTTCGATCACCGGCTCCACGTAGGCTTCCTTGCCGGGTTTGGTGGAGAGCAGGAAGGTGGAGGCCAGCGGCACCTCCACGCCGGCGAAGGCGGGGTTGGGGCTTTTGACCGTGCGCGCCCAGAGCCACGCGATGACCGTGAGCTTCTTACCCACCAGCGGCTTCAGGTCTGGCCGCTCGCGCGCCATCTCTGGCGTCACCTCGACCTTGGGGTAGAGGTGGCCGATGCGCTTCTCAGCTTCCTCGCGCATCCACTGGCCGTAGTAGCGGACGTCTTCGGCAAGTCCTTGTGCGCCGCGCCATTGGCGTGTGATGAGCTGCTTGTCCCGGCGCGCTTCGGGATTGACCGGCGGCTGCCCGGCGAATTTTGGCGGGATTTCGATCATGGCTTTGTTGATGAGCACGGCCACGGGGTTGAGGTCGCTGGCGTAGCTCTCCAATCCGAGCCGCTGCGCCTCCAGCGGCAGCGCGCCGCCACCGGCAAAGGGGTCGTGGAAGGCGGGCAGCTTCTCGGGGTTGAACAGCTCGGCGGCGCGGGGGTGAGCGCGGTGGTCGCGGCAGGCGCGGCGCCAGCTTTTCCAGATTTCGTCGCGGGCGCGGGTCAGGACGGCTTCGTTGGTGGTGTTCTCCCACTGGACCAGCTCTTCGAGGAGCTTGAAGAGGCGCTGGCGTTCGCGCGCCTGGGCTTCGGGGGTGGGGAAGTCCTCGGGGCAGGAGGCGGGGTCGTCCACCATCTGGGCGAAGAGGACGGCGCGGGCGGCGGCCAGCGGGCGGCGCGCCCACCAGAGGTGCAGCGTCGAGGGGTGGCCGTGGCGGATCGACTTTTCGCGGGCGCTGGCCTTGTTGATGGCATCGAGGGGCAGGGCCACCTCAATCAGTTTCTTGCGTAGTGGTGTGGTGTTCATGCGGGTTCCTCCCCCCGGCGAAAGAGTTCGGCACAAGAGCGAAAGCCTGCGAGAAACCCGCCTCACCACAGCCACTCCAGTGGCGTGGCTTGCGGCGGGTTCACACGGTCAGGGGGCACAGGGATCCCTGTACCGAATACCTCTACATCATCCCCACAGATGGTTGTCGTGACGGAAAGCCTGTTCTGGGGCCATTCGGCTCCGCTCAGAGTAAACCCTAAGGGTTATTGGTGTTGGAACGTTTGAACGTTCCAACGTTTTAACATCGGAACATTCAAACGCTATCTCAGAGAGGAATAGGGTGCAAACAACTGCATAAACAGCCGCTCGAAATCAGGTAAATCGTGAGTTAACTGGCTGTATAGTTCCACCACACGGGCCGCCTGATCGCGTCGCCGCCAGAGAGCATAGGCAAACTGATCGTCGTCAATATCACCACGTTCTTTGAGAAAGCTATAGAACTGCTTGAGTGACACACAAATTTCACGAACCTGGCGCGGCGTACTGTTCAATACCTTGCGGGGATAGAAAAAGAAAAGGCACTCGTCCAACGTCGCATAGTCCCCCTCGGCCAGGGTACGATTATAGTAATAGGCCAGAAATTCGGCATACACCCACAGGTCGCGTGTGCGTGAGCGAGCCGTGCTGTCACTCTTGCCGTTGCTGATCAAGTACTCATAAAACTGGCTCATCAACTCGCTACTGTGGGTATAGACGCTAGGGATCTCCACATCCACATCCTCGTCCCACTCATCATCCCAACTACTATCCCACTGCTCCGGTTCATTATTCCACAGATCGGCATCCAGCGCGCCGCCGTAATCGTTATATTCATCGTGAGACGATTGGGAACTGGCGGGTGAGAGATCGACCTTGATGAAGAGTGACGGCTCGCGCACCAGCAAGTCATTGAGATGGGCGGCAATAATCACCTCAGCCTCTTCCACGCTGGCATGCTGCAGTTTTTCGAGCGCCTCGGCAGGTAATGCCTGCATCAAGCGCTGACTGGCTTCGATCAGATCGGCATCTTCCTGCAGAAAATCCTCAAAGGAGGAGCTATCTTCTTCCTCCAGGAGATCAGGCTCCCAATCATCACTCTCCCACTCGCCAGTATCAGGTGGATCAAACAGGCCGCCATAGTTTTGCAAAGGATCGAACATATCCATATGGTGTTGATGGGCATGCACGTCAAACCAGGAATGGTTGGTGGAAGATCGGTGGATTTGCCCGTCCCACACCCCGGCGTCCTGATCCTCCTGGCGGCTATGGGTGAGTTCATTCTGCAGCCGTTCAATATCTGTGGCCAGGCGTGCTTCTACCGCTTGCGGAGAGACAATGGGTAGCCCATCAGGAGTACGGGCTGGTAGATCAAAGCCGTTGCGTGAGAGATCCACGCCAATTTTACGTTCAGCGAGGAATATATCGTTCACCAATTGCAATCGCTCGTCGCGCACCACGAGATACTGCCAGGGATAGCCGGGGTAACCAGTACGCCACGAAGCGCGGGCAAATATGGGCAAAATCACCTCGTCACAGGGGGTCAATGGCAGACGCGAACGCTGCACTCGTTCCGCAATACCTTCCAGCAACGCTGCATCCTGGGCGGCAACATCGGCGGGGCGAAAATCCTCACGCCGCTCACGTACCACCTGCAATGTCAATGGCTCCGTGGCAGTTATTGTGAACACAATGCTGTCGCCAGGCTCAAAGCCCGTCTGGATATACCATGCACTGAGATCAAACGAGGCCGTGAGGCCGGTGGTCAGGCGTGGATAGCGGGTGTCAATATGGCGACAGGCAGCAAAGACGCCGGTACCGGTGGCGTCTTGCAACAGGGGCGTAGCGCTCCGTAAGCCCACGAACGGTTGTAAACGCACCAGTGGCAACAATCCGGCTTCTATCTCCCAGAGGAGCGGAATATAGCGGAACCGTAAGCTCTGTAAAACAACCCGTACGGGCACCAGTTCGCCTCGATCAAGTCGGAGCCACCCCAGCGCCGGGCCATCCCAGCGCAGTCGCTCACGAATAGTTGCATAAGGGTTTTTGGCCGTACTGGGACGTTGTTCAAGGACGCGATCCAATACCTGGCGCTCCTTGACCGGGCCATCGAACTGGGTCGCAAGTGCCTGGAGTATGTCGGCGATCGTCGGCTCGTTGGGAGGCATAGCATTCTTGCTCCATCTCTAAAAAATGTTGCTTATGAGATCCACTCACCTATCGGGTTCCATAGTGTTCTTCCATACCGGACAGGTCTGACGATCTTGACTGTCAGGATAGACCAGCGGCGATAGGCGACGTTCTGTAGAGCGGTGACCGTCACCGGTGCAACTGGCCTGCAGTATCCCGGGAGGTTACAGCTACGACCGGGTGACCTAACGCGGCAATGGTTGGCAGACGAGTGTCGTACTGAGCGAGTGGTTGGTACCAATCGGCAACCAGCCACCCGCGCAGCAGAGGCGTGTAGCATATGTGATCGCTCATCTGCTCAATGACCAATGCTGGTGCATCCATTTGCTGCATCCCCTGTGCCTGAGAATGGCACAAACGGCCATTTGCTCTACATCGCGTAATCATCATCCTATGATGCACGATCATAACCTATGATATGTACAGAGTAGCATTGCGTCTAAGCTATGTCAAGGCCTTTTGAGGCGAGTGGAAAAGTATGCGCCATCTTCGTGTACCGGCTCTTCGTCGAAATCTCTTTCAGCCGTGAAGGGGGCTAAAACCGACGAATAGCCACGCGCCCGATATTAGATTTGACCTGGAGCAATCCGTCAGCAAAAACCACTGCCCAGGCCTGGGTCTGGGTATCGCCCCGGCCAGGCATTCGCCTGGCCAGGGGACAATACGGCAAGGATTGCTCTATGGCTTCCATGCAGTATCTGACGGCGGTTTCTGGCCAGCTCGGCTGGTAATTAATGCCCGACCGTTATCTGATCGCGGATGCGTTCAAACACGACGGAACCAATGCCTTTCACCTTTGTCAATTCATTAATAGACGTGAACGGCCCGCTGGTGTTGCGATGGTCAATAATCCGTTGCGCGAGTGCCGGGCCAATTCCGGGCAGTTCTTCGAGTTCGGCCGGGCCGGCCGTATTCAGATTGATCAACCTGTTCTGGCGCTGGACATTGGCGACTGTATCTGGATATACACTGTTGCCACTGATGGGCAGCATGTCCGCCTGCGACTCGCCGACAATGGCGGAGATGATCTGTGGTTCAGTCACCGGTCTGACGTGCGGTACGTGAATATGCTGGGCATCATAGATCAGGGCAGCCAGATTAATCCGTTCATGATCCGCATCAGGAGCAAAACCGCCGGCAGCAACCACAACATCCTTCACCCGTGCGTCATGGGGTAACACGTACACATCGGGATGCGCCACAGCGCCGGAGATATACACCACGACCGATGCTGGCTCGGTCATAGCAACAGGATCGGATGGTGCGGACACCGGGCGAGGATCAGGACGTACCAGCAACTCGGTACCCATGCTGTGCAAGGCTAACCCCTGGGGTTCCACGGCACGTGAGGGTGAGGTAGCAAAAGTGCTAATATGCGGCCATAACAATGCGGCACCCAGCCCTACCATTCCCAGTGCCACCAGTATTGTTGGACGCCGCCACCAGTCTTGCGTTCGGTGCATTCTTCCTCCTCCTGTATACCGGTTGTAAATACTATCGTATATATTATGAATGGAGGTAAGATTGCGATCAATACCGGCATAGTCCTATTCTAGAATGGTACTCTACGATCACGTATAGTACAGGTGGTATATACCCGGCAAAACCTGTGTTATCCATGCCTCATTCAGGCACTAAATAGCCTCCAGCGCAAACATCAACTGGCCTTCGCAAACCAGCACGCTATCGACGGTGGCCTTGCCGTTGCCTTTGCCAATTCCCCGCCGGATCTTGTCAATTGTCACCTCCAGGCGCAATGTATGGCCAGGACGAACTGAACGCCGAAAGCGCACATGATCGATCCCGGCAAAAACAGCCAGTTTACCCTTATTTTCAGGCAGACTCAGCGCTGCCACTGCACCGGTTTGCGCCAGCGCTTCGACGATCAACACGCCAGGCATGATCGGCATGTCTGGAAAGTGCCCCTGAAAAAACGGCTCGTTAATGGTCACCAGTTTCTCACCCAGCGCTCGCTGGCCTGGCTCCAGCTCCAGGATACGATCCAGCAGCAAGAACGGATAGCGATGGGGAATAATCTCCATAATTTCCTGTATTGTTAGCATGATAACCTCCGTTTCAAAGCGCAAAGCGATCCTGCCTCCGCAGCCCCCCCATCACTTACGCCACCCATGCCGGCGTGTGATGCAAGGGCAGTAACCCGGACGCGGCCTGTTGCGGTGTTGGCAGTGATGCCTCAGATGGCTTATCAGAAGTGGCCAGGCACAGCGCCCCCTGTGCGATCAGCGACCGGGCCGTTGTCACCACTTCGCGGCAGAACGTCAGCCGCCCATCAGCCATGCGAGCGACCGTGGCCGCAAACTCGGCATGCCGAAAGGCCTTGAAGGGCGTTGGATCACCTGCCTGATGCGCCGCCTGTACCTCGGCATGCAGTGCAGTCAAGGCTGGAGGCAACCGCTCAGCAACCGCTGCCAGAACCTCCGCGAAAGTCGTCAGCGTCCCATCTGTCATTCCCTGGCGCAAAGCCGTCAGGCTAATCACATTGGCAGCCAGGAGCAGGGTGATAAAGACCACATAATCCTGGTTATCCAGGGTCAGCGAGTGGTACTCGCTCTGGCACAGCGTCGTATACAGACGCTGAAAGCCGGTCGGATCAACAGAGGAACCGAACAATCCCAGCGCAATCTGGAGCGCTGCCTCGATCCGTGCCTCGTCTATCGGGCGATCGGCACGACCGCGTGGCCCCAGCAGAGTTTTATCAATGTCGAGCAATATCGCGGCATCGCCCCAGCCACTGGAGCGAGTGGCATTCTGGGAAACGCAACGCGAGCGAACCTGCTCTAACCACTCGGACAACAGCGCCCAGCGTGTTGCGCTGGCCGTATCACCGTCCCAGGTGAGCGCGGGTGCTGTGTCGTTCTGGTCGGCACCGATGCAGGCGAACACCGGTACACCACTGACCGCACGCAAATGGGCAGCCATCTGGCGATCATTGTGGGTATCGCCAATAACCAGCAGGGTACGTAAGGGAGGAGTGACCCTCCGCCGCTGTATCTGCGTTAACAGGGCCAGGATGACCCGTGCATAATCGCTATCGCGCTTGCGAGGCACCCGATCCGGCGGCAATCCGAGTGGTACCCGCAGGTGTGCCAGACCCGGCATATCGGTAGCGCACGGCTGTAGATCGCGGTAGATCACCAGGTCGCCGGTCAAATCTGCAATGGTTAGCCGGGTAGTCATACACATCTGCTCGCTTTCCGTTAAGCTGGTGGTCAGCCATGCCGCCGTTCTAATGCGACAATCAGGCCGATGCCACTGACCAGCACAATGCCTGACAACAACCAGTTTCCGCTCAGTTGCCACATAAGTACGGTTGCCACGAGTAACCACAGTACACGCAATACACCGCCTGGACCCTCCAGCCGGAGCAAGGTTGATCGTTGCCCATCAGGCGTGGATGTCAGTTCGCCGTAGATAGAGGCAATTGGACTGACGGAGGCTCCCTCGAATACTCCTGGTGGCAATAGCGCCCCGGGGATGGGACGAGTACGCGCCTCCTGGACATAGGCGGCACGCCAGTTGTAGCCCGGTTGCTGGCGGGCTTGAAACAGATGAAAGGCTGCCCGTTGCAAATAGGCCGGGTGCCCGGCACTCAAAGCATTCAAGTCATGCAGTTCATTGGCGCTAAACTGAATGCCGGTTTCGTCCAGATAGGTATCAACCAGCAGCCGCGACTCAGTAGGCGTAATCGCCCCCAGACTGACGGTGGCAAACGGTTCGCTTAACACCGGCACCGGGTCACGCACAGCCGTCACCAGCAACAGGTACGGAAGCTGGCCCAACGTCTGATGTGCTTGACCAGTTTGCCGAGCCACGCGGGCCAGACTCTCTAACACCTCTACGCCCCACCCGGCTGCCAGCGCCGTTTCTGCGCTATCCAGGCATAGCAGCACCGGCCCCTCGTGTTGCAACAACGCTAATTCGAACGCCGCCAGCGTGTTGCCCTGGCAATGTAACGCTTGAATAATGCGCTCATAGCCTGCCTGGGCGCTGGCGATAGGCTGCAGATCAAGATACAACGCTCGCAGGTCAGGTGTATCAAGATTGGTAGCGGCCGATTGTGCGACATGGGTGAGTAGTGACGATTTGCCAATGCCCGCCACACCGCTGATCAAGACCGGACGATAGGTTTCCAGGCGTTCAAACAACAGGGACAACTCGCGCCAACGCCCGGTAAACCGTTCCGGGTCGGTAATGCGCTCGCGTTCGGTAAAGGGATTGGTGCGGTTCAATCTGGTTGCAGGTACCATCGCTCGATATTCCATAAATAGGCTGGCGTTGACAGGTTAACAGGCCCATCCAGGGTTGTCACACGCTGGTTCAAGGCCACCGGTATCCGATCCGCCCAGAGATACAAATAGGGCACCTGGCTCGCGATTCGCGCCTGCGTTTGCTGATAGGCGGCAATGCGTTCTTCCAGACTATAGAGTTGCCGCCCGGCCTGGGCCTGATTATCATACGTCTCGTCGCGAAAGGCCACAAAGTTGCGTGTAATCCGAGTATCCGCCGGGCCAGCGCTGATCTGGCTGGAATGGAACAGGGCGAAGTCGTCAGGATCATAATAGGCAAAATCAGCAAAATCGGCATCGCCCACCCCGCCGATCCAGCTCCCAAGCAGCAGATCAAAATCATAGGGTGGCGCGTATTTCGAGAGAATGACCGACGAGAAATTGGCACGTTCGACGCTGATCTCGATCCCAATACTGGTGGCAATGGCAGCAATCCGTTCGGCAGCCGCAACACGGCGCGGGTCGTCACTGCGCACAAACAGGCGCATGGTGAGCGAGGCACCTTCGCGCTGACGGATAGTCATTCCTGGCGGGAGCAGCCACCCGGCTTCGTTCAACAATTCGCGTGCGCCTTCCAGGTTGGAAGTACCGGGTGGTGGGGAGGAGACATCGGCCCACGAGCCCGGAGCGGCACTGCTGGCAATGGGGATGCCCTGCCCATCCGTGACGGCTTCGACCAGTCGGGGTACATCGATCGCCTGGGCCAGTGCCTGGCGCACCGCCAGTTCAGAGGTTGGACGTGGGTCGCGCAGGTTGAAGGCAAGAAAGTAAAAGCCGTTTTCGGGATAGGCGTCCAGGTTGACGTTATCCAGTGCGGCTACCGTGCTGGTCGCACTCCAGGGTAGCTCGGCCAGCAGCAAGTCGCCGGTTTGCAGCGCCTCGACGGCGTCATTGGTGGCTGGAGTCACAAGCAGGGTGACCTGTTCCAGCAGCGGTGCGCCATGATGATAGGTGGTATGGCGGGTCAGGGTCATTGACTGGCCTGGTATACGATTTTCTAGTTTGAACGGGCCGGTGCCAATGGGAAGCTCCCAGAAATCGAAGGTATACAAATGCTGACCTTCCAGCAGATGGCTAGGCAAAATAGGCAGCGTGAGTTGGGCCAGAATGGGTGCGAAGCGCTCGGTCAACGAGATGACCACCGTGTCGGTCGTTGGCACTGAAACAGCCCGGATGCGCTGCAGATCGGCCAGGAGCGCGGTGCTGGTAATTGGCAGCGACCGCAGGCTGTTCAGGGTAAAGCGCACATCGTTGGCATCAAAAGGGTGCCCATCGTGCCAGGTGATACCACTGCGCAAGGTAAAGGTCAAAACGCGACCGTTGGGGGCAATCGTCCACTCACGTGCCAGGTCAGGTTGGGGTTGAAGTTGCGCATCCAGACGGGTCAACCCGCTATACAGCAGCGAAATCACCTGCTCCTCGCTCCGCGAGCGTGGCTGCCAGGGGCGCAGATCGGACACATCGGCTGCGAGACGGATCGGCAGATTGCCGCCGACCGGCAACGGTGTAGGCGTTGGTTCAGCAGTGGGCGTGGGTGGTTCGGGTATTGGCATCGGCTCGCCGGCTACCAGGTCACAACTTGCCAGCAGCACCACGCAGAGCAAGGTACTCACGACACTGATCCAGAATAGGCGGCAGGTGGGTAATGTGTTCATGCTCATATTATAGCCTATTCCAGGCAAAGACGAAACAGCCCACCCGTTCTATGAATGAGTAGAAGAATGGAGTATGCCGGGAAAGCGGCCCTCCGGGGCGCAGGCGGTGCGGGCGGAACCTGGGTGCGCGGCCTTCCGGGGCGCGGGGCGCGGGCGGGCGGGGAGGTATCCTCACGACGGGCGGCGTCTCCGCGTGCGGTGTACCCGGCCCGCTGTAGGGCACGCCGGAGCCGTGCCCTACAGCAGGGCGCGCGGCGCGCGGCGCGGTAGCGCGTCCCTCCGGGGCGCGAGGCACGGGCGGGCGGGGAGGCATCCTCACGACGGGCGGCGTCTCCGCGTGCGGTGTACCCGGCACAACCGTGGGCACGCCGGAGCCGTGCCCTACAGCGGGCCGCGGGGCGCGGGGCGCGGGCGGGCGGGCGCACCTGGGTGCGCGGCCTTCCGGGGCGCGGGGCGCGGGCGGGCGGGCGGGGAGGCATCCTCGCGACGGGCGGCGTCTCCGCGTGCGGTGTACCCGGCACAACCGTGGGCACGCCGGAGCCGTGCCCTACAGCACGGGCGCGGGGCGCGCGGCGGGCGGGGAACCTGGGTGCGCGTCCCTCCGGGGCGCGCGGCGCGGGCGGGCGGGGAGGCATCCTCACGACGGGCGGCGTCTCCGCGTGCGGTGTACCCGGCACAACCGTGGGCACGCCGGAGCCGTGCCCTACGGCTGGGTGCGCGGCCCACCGGGGCGTGGGGCGCGGGCGGGCGGGGTGGCATTCTCACGACGGGCGGCGTCTCCGCGTGCGGTGTACCCGGCACAACCGTGGGCACGCCGGAGCCGTGCCCTACGGCTGGGTGCGCGGCCCACCGGGGCGCGCGGCGCGGGCGGGCGGGGTGGCATTCTCACGACGGGCGGCGTCTCCGCGTGCGGTGTACCCGGCACAACCGTGGGCACGCCGGAGCCGTGCCCTACAGCAGGGCGCGGGGCGCGCGGCGCGTTAGCGCGTCCCTCCGGGGCGCGGATACCATCTGATTATGCTGCGCCTTTGCCACTTTGCACCTTTGCGTTAAAAAAAGAGCGCGCGGCCATTGGGGACGTGGCGAGCGGCGATGGGAAGACGGGAACCTTGGGATCAAAGAAGAGTGCGAACAGATCGGTTGATCGTAGGCATTGCCAGGACATATAGAGATCCCATTAAAAGCAATATTATGTACGATTACGATGTTATTCCAGGGTGATAAAGGTGTATGTAGTGAGCCAGGTGTCAAGGGTTTGACGAGCATCAACCAGTTTCACTCTGACGTCGGACGCTTGACCTCCAACACGGTCTTGCCATTTTTGAGGTGGTGTATCCCTATCACTTGCACGCGAGCGCTGTCCTTGTTCGGGCGGTATTTTGGTACGCCTGGCTCAACATTGAGGACAGCAACGACCTGATCAGTGTCGAACCCAGGTACCTGAATGATGATCGCCGTTTCATCGCGCTCCAGCACTTTGCCGGTAATAATGTCCCCTACCTGTGGCAGTTGCCGACCCGACGAAGGCGCTGAGATAGATGACCCGCGTTGAACCGGTGGGGGATCAGCCGGGCGACGTTCCCTGGTGTTCGGTTGCGCTTGCCGGGTCGTCTGCTCTTTGGCCGCAGCGGGCACGGCCCGGTAGTAGCGGAGCAGGCGCAAACTCCAGCCAAACGCCAGCGCCATGTGTTGGTAGTCGTCCTGCAGCGGCCGCAGATGGCGCTGACAGGCACTCTGTAGCTCGCGGTAGTAGTTCAAGGTTTGACCAGAGCGGACGACGACGTTGCCATTCGTGACCACAGCCTGAAGATACTCGAATAACGCCTTGCCGTTGCGCTTGCTGCGCAGGTACGCCAGGGCTTTCTGTGCCTCGTTCGGATCCACTCCCGCACCAGCAAGATCGGCAGCGAGGGCTTCGGCAGCGTTTATGGATCTTTTAACGTCTATAGATTTCTTCATTGCATAACTCCTTGCGCCGCCATTAATAATTCCGATATGGGCAGTCCCGATCTTCACGCGGCCAGCGCAACACGTCAGCCAGTTGCTGCAGCTGATTCCGTAAAACGAGCTTCTCTGTCTCTGCTGCTTTGAGGAGTGGCTCAATCACCTGTGGCTGCGGAGTCGCATCAAAATCCGTATAGGCGGCGCTCGGCTCCAGAACCACCAGAGCGGGATTGCTCACCTCGATCGTCCCCAGGCACGCCGGTTTGCTGCCACCCAATTTGGGCCATAGGCGTGGCGCACCCAGGCCCAGGGCATACAACAGCAACCCGACCTCGCCCCGCGTCAGGTTGTCAAAGTCTAGCTGCAAGCGAAACGTGCTGTCCACTGGACATGTCTCCAGCGGCAAATTGCCCGTGGCTACTGTGCCATGCATATAGAACTTCCGACCCTTGGGACGTCTGCCATCGAAGTATGTATCGTGGGCATCAGATCGAGGCCGGAAGAGTTGTACGGAAGGAACAATCTCCGGTCGTGCATCGGCTGGCTCGATCAGCGCATCACGAAAGCGCACGCACCCTTGATAGCCCAGGGTACCAAAGAGGCGTTGGGCTACATCAAGCCGATCCAGATTATTCGATGGATTAGCCTCATTTGGCAAGGAACGTGCGTGCGTGATCGTGATCGCCGCAGGCGCGATCGTCTCAAGGATGCTGCGGATGCAGCCTTTCAATGATGTAGCCGGGATTGCCAGCGTGTCATTGGTGCGAAAGTGTCCCTTAACCAGCGGATAATCACGGTTGCGCAACGGCTCGAGCAGGCCGGAGGCAACATGGATCGGCGAGCGGGCGACAATCTGGGCCGTGAGCGTGCCCGTAAGCGTACCCGGTTGGTAGCGGTGATGTCCGGCCGGTTTTTGCAGGCCGGGACGCTGCGACGGTAACGGTATAAATGCGTAGGGTTTCGGGAGCGGCGGTTCTTGCGGGCGGCCCCCACCGCGCCCACCGCGCCCGCCGCTCCCCTGTTGCTGATGGCTCATCCTTGCACCTCCCTATAGCGTACAAACTGCACCACCCCATTGGGGGCACGATACTCATAGTAGCGAATGCCCGGACGATGATCAGCCTGCACGAGGGCAACTGCCGCTTCTGTAGCGACACGCCATACGCCTGCAACGATTGCCTGAGTCTGGTTGTCGATAGTTTCGGGACGAATTTCGTGGGCATGCGCAATCACCTGTGGCGTCTCAGACAGCACCAGCACATCGTAGCGCTCTTGTGCCAGGCGTTTCCAGCGTACCTCAGCCTGACGTGAGAAGGCATGCCCAAGATCACCACGCACATCCAGTTCTTGCGCAGGATCGATGGGCGTGATCGGGCGCAGATTCCGGCGTCGATCCGCAAGCTGCAGATCGAAATCCCAGACCGAGGCACCGCCGAACGTCCAGCCAGGGCTGCCAACCAGATCGGTGACCAACTGACGTAACTGGACAGGATCGACGGGACACAGGCGATATAGATAGCCGTTCTGCCAACTGGTATTTTCTGCCAGGGAATGTGTCTCTGGTTGGGTATTGTCCATCAATGTATTCATCATAGACCAACCTCATACTTCCAGGCCGGCATACAGGCGCGCCAGATAGCGCGTACCTGCGTATCTCCACTGGCTTGCAACCGCACCCCCATCACCTCATCGGCCTGGTAGGACAGGTCGGGCGGTAATGTGACGCGATCGCGGTCGGGCGGCGGTAAAGCATAGGCACGATAGGCCGGTTCTTGACAGAGTGCGCCCAGACCAGCAAGCTGTCGATCATTCGCCACCGTTGTCCCATTCAAGAGTCGCAACTGACCATCGACCAGTTCGCAGGTGGGATACAAAACCTCCAGCGTAGTAAACGTCACCTGCACCCGTCCCAGGCCGCGACTCTTACCGAACCCAATCGCAATCCGCCCTTCTGCCAGATCCCGTAGAGCCAATCCCAGCAACGCCAGCTGCGACAGAGTCAGGTTTTTGAAGTCGATCTGCGTGACAAAGCTGCCACCTACCACCACTTCGTAGTTGAACGGCCCCACCGCTACCGAGCCATAGATGCGGTCAATCGCTACCCCGTTGCGCTCTTCGATCGTGATAGCGTCGGCGGCATAGGCATCGGCAAAGCGCACCCGTCCGGCGAGACTAGTATGCCCAAAGATCTGACTGACGAGCGACGTGCGGCGATAAATGGTTGCGGTACGCTCGTCGCCTTCCAGATGCATCGCCTCAATTGCCCGTCCCGAACTGTACTGCATATCATCCAGACCACCATAGCGGGTACCTTCGCCCAGCGGATTATCGGCCAGGGGAATGCGCTGATCATCACCGAACGCCCGCCGACGTTCCAGTCGCGCCTGTTGCTGATCTTTGCTATCGAGCGAGCGACAGATACGCTCGGCCTGTGCCCGAATGACGCCTTTGAGCGAGGGGCCAGGCAGAAAGACCTGTGGTTCTCCGCCGAGCCGCGTCCGGACAAACTCCATATCGGGCAGCGTCGGATCGGCCCCACCGCTCTCGCCAGCCTTGATTAAGATCGGGCCGGCGGGCTGGATGGTCAGCGCCAATCGGCCTTCGAGAAAGGTCGCTTTATGCATGGTGGTGATCTCCCTTCTGGGCCTGGGCCACCAGTTCATGGCGAAAATCGGTAATCCAGTCGATTATACGGGGATCATCGTCTAACAATACCTCGGTTGATCCTTCGCTGCCGTAGCCGAACATGCGTAGCACCGCATCGACCCCGGTCACGTCGGGTGTCACCTCAATGTAGCGCCGTTCAGTTGTATTGAGTTTCATACGCCCCAACCCACGACTGCGAAAGCCACCGATCCAGGCGTTGCCATCTTCCCAGGGCTTGAGTGCCAGGAGGAGGAGTCCCCGTTGCCAGGCTTCGGCATTTTCCAGCACCACCTCAAACCTGAAACGCATCCCGGCCGGCACCACCTCATAATCGTAGAGCAACCCCGGCTCGGCCGTCTCGGTGTCACGGTTGAGCGCCACACCGTTGCGCACCTCAAAGTGATTGAACCAGATCGAGCGGTCAACCAGTGCGTCTTTGAAAAAGATGCGCCCGGCGATCCACGGCGCACCAAAGGTCAGGTCAATCAACGTTGATTTGGCCCAGATCGCCTCGCTGAAGCGCCGATCCGCCTCAGCCACATGCCCTTGCTGACGCAGGGAGCGAATACCTGGATCTTCATTGAGTTTCGGGATTTCGCGGCGCATCCAGGCTTCGATCTCCAGCAGATCGAGCGCCTGGTCAGGGGCCACAGCGCGAATCAGGGCCTCGATCCGGGCCCGAAATGCGCCCTTGAGCGACGCGCCTGGAATAAATGGTGCGCCCAGAGCATCGCGCAACACCGGCAGGTCGTTACTGGTGACATCGCTCGCCCGCCCGGCCCCGATGCGCAGTGCGGTCAGAGCGACCAGATCGCCGGTTACGCGCAGTTGATTCCGTAGAGCCGCAAACGAATAAATCGGTTCACTGTGCATTGATCACCTCCGCCAGGGTCTGAAAATCCCCGGTTTTCTTCGCATAATAAAACGCTCGCTGGAGATAGCCTAGATAGAGTTGCATCAGGCGCACATACGCCTCTACATGCAGCGTCTCGTCCGTCGCTGCTGTTTTGATTTCCTCGGCGACATACTGCACTGCCCGCTCCGCATAGCTTTTGACCTTGTGGCGTATGTCAGCAATCACCTGGTGTCCAAAATCCTTCGGGCCGGTTCCCCAAGCATTACCGCTCCGGGCGATCTGGTAGCGGATAAAGTTGATGACGACTTCGACCGAGCGCGACTCGATGGCAACGTTCAGCAAGTTGCGCATCTGGCTCTCTTCCATCCGCTCGTTGTTCTTCAATAGGGCAACGGTCGTATTCGCTTGTCGCACCAGTTCGTCCAGTTGCTGGTTCATGCCCTGCTTCAGCAGTAACTCCTGCCGCAGTTTCTGTGGGTCAAGCGTACTCATCGGTTCTGCTCCATTTCTATCAGATGAAACTCATCACAGATGCGCACCTGTCCATAGCCCTCAGCGCGCCGCTCACCGATCCCGTCCAGTTGTAGTTGCGCCAGTATGCGGTACTGGTCATCGTTCAATGGCCCATCGGCCTGAAAGACAAAGAGGCTCCCCATCGTCACCGCCAGATCACTGGCTTTGGGGCGTTGCCACGAGACATTCCAACCCCCAATGATGCTGGTCATCGTAAAGGCACGGATCAGGTCGGCCTTGATACCAGTCGCTTCCACCAGCATGTCTGCGCTCAACTCGTGCGTCGGAACCCACCCCTGCGCAAGCAGGATCGCATCGGAGAGCAAATTGACGGTGAAGATCGTTTCCGCCGTGATCGGCCACGGCGCACCGCCCAGTTGTTCATAGAGCGCCGCCTGTTGCTGAAAGCGCGTGGTCATGGTTTGCACCCGTCGCCGGATCTCGGCCACCGGCTCGCAGGTGTGAACGCCTGCCGATAGAGTCACTTGCACCGCACCCAGGCCAGTGGTTTGCCGCGCCCCCAGATGGGTGAGCGCTTTGAGCGCTGCTTCCAGCTCAGTCGCTTTTTCCGTGGGACAGACCAGGCTGCCGCAAAACTGGGTTGGCTGTTGCTCAGTCACCTCATTCAGCGCCAGCAGAGAGTAGAGCCGCTGATCTTCAGCGGTGCCGCGTCGCCGATTGATCGCCACCCGTGTCAGGGTACGCTGGGTGACACTGCGCTTCTCAAAGTTGCCGTCTTTCAGGGTGTAGAATTTGGCACCGACAGCTTCCCACGGTCGCCCGTCGTCGTCGGTTGGAGCGTAGATCAGCGCGGCGGGTTGCTGGCGCTCCCAGCAGACACGGGACACGAGGGCATCAACCGGAGGGATAGTATCATCCGCACCTTTGGGCTGTATCGCTGTCATCGGCAGCGGACGTACCCAGGGATCGCCTGCGTAAGCCGGGTAGGCATTGCGACAACGGATGTCACGGAACAACTGGCTCTCGAAGGTACCCTGCGCTCCCATGTGCATTCCCAAAGCGCCATATAGGGCGGTGCCCGGCACATAGGGCAGGCTGGCCCGAAATTGGGTGCCTGGCTTGCGGGGCGGAAAGGCCAGCGGTGCCAGGGCGGTTATGTGTAGCGATAGCAATTCCATTACCCACTCCTCATATTCTGCAGCAGATCGCGCAGAGCCTGCTGCAAATCGGCCTCAGTCAGCTTCTGGTCTCCAACCATGACGGTGGTACGAACCGTGGCCCAGCCCAACCCACGTGATTTCGCCCCACCCCAGCGCGTTGTCAGCTTCAGCGCCGCCCACACCAGCGCTGCATGCGGCAAATCGGGCACTGTACCCGTAATGGCGCGTTCGGCAAAGAATTGTATGCCTTCCAGAGTCGTCTCTTGAAAGAGCAGGCGTGCATCTTCGGCAATCCCACGCCGCCGATTGATTGCGACCGAAGGACGAATCTGGCTCTGGTGCTGTTCGCTCTGCCTGCGTAGGGTCTCGGCCTGCTGTGTCTCTAAGGAACCGATAATGCCTGGAAGATCGTGAAAGTGCAGCGACGAACGCAGTTGGGGACTACCAAACAGCGTGCGGATGGGATTCGCACGTTCCACCAGCGCCGGTTCATCGAACGGGGTTGGGATATTCTGGCTTAAGCCGCGCAAAATTTGCTCGGCTGCATACCGCACTTTGCCTTTTACCTGTGAGCCAGGAATGATTGGACGGTTCCAACCATCACGGGCAATCGACTTGTCGGCAAGCGTACCGGCACTGCCGCCAGCACCGACACTCAGTGCCGTTTCCAGAGTTATGGTCAGTTTAATACAGAGCGGGGTCATACATTCTCCTCCGATACCATCTCGTAGGCCTCAAGCACATCGGGCCAGATCGTCTCCCAACCGTGGCTCCCCAGGGGCAACCAGGGCGGCAGACCCTTGCGTTTGTGGGCGAACATCGGCGCATGGCACCAGTGCTGCTCAATGTGGGTGAACAGGGTTTCTGCCGGGGCACCCCGCAGGCGCGCACGGGTGTAGAGATATTCCAGCACACTGGTAATGACACCTCCGCCGGGATCGACATCGAGTTCCCGACGCAAACGGTAGAGTTGTGAACGCGGCACCCGCGCCTGCTTGAGCGCTCGAACGGTGGTAAGCAACCCCGAAAACTCATGCCAGGTGTAGGGCCGGGCGGTCAACCGACGGGTACTCTTGTCACCGTGATCACCCAGCGCTGCCTGGCGGAAGGCTTTGATATTATCGGTTACCATCGTAATAGATTTCAAGACCATAAAATCAATGGCACCCCCATAATAGTGCTGCTGAGCGTTGTGCTTTGCTAGCTTTTTGGCACTCTTTAGCAACTCCTCCACCAGATCGCGCAAGAAGAAAATCGGCGCATTCTCCTGGGCGATAAGCACCCCCGCTGAAAGGCCAATCGACGGCGTGTAGGGCGCGGTCTGGAACCGGGTTTCGGCCCCATAGCGCTGAACAAACTGCTGTGAAGAACGAGCTTGATCCATCCCTGGCAGGTTTGCAGCGAGTTCCGCTTCAAACGAGTATCCAATCGCCAGCGCAATATCGAAGGCCTGGCGACCGGGCACTATCAGGAACAGATCGTCACCACCTATCGCCAGAATCTCAAACGGATGAATCCAGCGCAACTGGCCGCGGTCGCTACGCACCTCTACCGGTCTCAGATGCATTGAGAGCGCTTTGAAAACAGAGTTCTGCGCCGCCTGACTGAGAATTACCGAATTTTCGTGATATGCCTCTGGGGTTTGCTGGGTGGCAATTAATCGTCCTACATTGTTGCCATCAGCATAGATAATCCCGACATAGCGATGGGGTGCTGATGCCTGCGCAATCTCACCAACATCCTGCGCGGGCTTGATGTTGGTGCCCAATCCAGACAAGCGTTGAACTTCTTGCGCATAGGGCGTATCCGTACAATGCTGAAGATAGCGTTCCCATCTATGTTCCCAGGAAGCGATACTTTGCGGCACATTCCATGTTTTGAATGCCGTTTGAAACCAGGCGGTCGCCTTGTGGGTTTCTTGTTTGACGCTTTGACCGATGACCCGTTTCCGGGCCGATGGCTCGCTCATCTCACGCGGGGCGAGTTCATCACCGACCCTGATCTGCACTACCGCCGGCCGAATATCGCTACTATCACACTTTTCGGCCCAGGGCAACATCGGGTAGAGCGCCACACTGCGTGGTTCACCCGCATAGGTACGTTCGTCACGCCGCCGGTTGAACGTTGTTGCCAGCACGGTCACCAGTTCGCCAAACGTTTTGCGGTTGAAGAAGCGCTGCGCGAGACTCTCAGGGGACAGGTCGTCACTTTTGATGCCTGGGGGAGCATAGTAGTATTGCTCAAGGACAGCCCGTTTCTGCCGATCCTGGCAATCCTTTATAAAATCCTCAACCCAGTAGATTTCCTGCGTGCCGGGCTTTGAGCGCAACCGTCCGTAGCGCAGTTCCAGCAACCGAAATGACTCACCCACGGCGACACTGTTAGCAGTCAGGGTATGTTCCGTGTAACACCGCTCAATGGCCGTTGCCAACGCCTGGCCCTTGCTGGTTGGGGCGAAGGCCAGGATGTTGCCGCCACTGGCGTAGATAATACAATCTCTCGCAAGCTGTTCACTGCCCAATATCGGTGCGAGTGTGGACACCCACAGGTCTACCAATGCCTGTTCATTAACCCAATCCAGCAACGCACTCGCGCCGCGAATCTCTGGCAACTTCGGGGCTTCGAAGACATAGCCCTTGATCTTTGTTGCCCCGCCGTAGATCAATGCGATGGTGTCACGTCCGTTCAACACCGTATCAATCTGTACGTGCAGATTGCGTAGTTCCTGGCGGGAAGGTGGGGGTGGTAACGCACCACCGTTCGTTGGAACAAGACGATCGGTAAGCACCTGTTGTACCATCTCCTGGATTTTTCTCTCTGGTGGGGCTGGACAGGTCAGGCACGCTGCGATAGCGGCCACAAAATCAGGCCCTTGCGACTCATTGGACATGATCACTCCTCTCTGCTCATAATAGTTCAAATGAATGTAATGGTCAGGACATGCTTGATTCCTGGTACGCTCCCATCGTGCCACCTTCTTTCATCATAGCAACAATCCACCCTGATGCCATCAGTCCTGGAATGATTTTTGGTTCCGCCTCGCATCCTCGCATCCTCGCATCCTCGCGTCCTCGCATCCTCGCATCCTCACGTCCTCGCGCCGCCGCACGGTCGCTGCCGTCCACGAATAGGGCCACGAATACACGAATGCGGCCATACCAGCCCCATGCCAGGTGTGCGGCGGCACGATTCTACCCGCCGCACGTCCGCCCGCGCCCCTAAAAGCGGCGGAAACGACTAAAGTCGTTACTACATGTCGCCCGCCTCGCGTCCTCGCGTCCTCGCGTCCTCGCATCCTCGCCTCACCGCCCGCCACGTCCCCAATGGCCGCCCGCGCCCCGGAGGGACGCGCTACTTCCCTCGTCGCCTCCGCGTCCTCGCATCCTCGCGCCGCCTCACGCCTCACGCCTCACGCCTCACGCCTCACGCCTCACACCTCACGTCTCACGCCGATCCACCGCCTGGAGGCACCTCCAGCGCCCCATGCCCAAACACGCAGGCCTTACCCACATGCACCAGGCTGCCCACGAGCAGCAGCGCCCGCACCTCCAGGGGCACGCCGCGCAGGAGCGCACTGCCAATGATGCCGCCCAGCTTCATCGAACACGCTTGCCCGCCGGGACGCGAAGTGCGCTCCCAATCGACCCAGCGCTCCCTGCTCCTGTTCAACCGTAATCGTCTGTGCCTGGGCCACCAGCGCCCGGTGATCGACCAGCCATGGGTCATCGCCGTGAAACATCGCCAGCGCATTGAGCCGCTAGCACAGCGCCTGCACCAGCGCCGCTGGCTCGATCTGCTCCAGCAACGTCCCTCGTGCCTTGACCCGCAACGGTGTGCGCAACTCCAGCCGCAGATCAGTGGGTAACGTTGCCGCTCGTGCCAGCAGCGTCGGCGCGTCATAGATCGGCAGGCTGCCCAGCACCGGATGCACGTTGGGCGGGTGGTTGTCTTCCACCGTTAGCACCACCCGCCCATCCTGATAGACCACCGGGCCAGTTGGCTGCCAGGGCCGCAACGCCTCTACCCGCTCCAGGCGGGCGCAGGCATGCTGGTGCCCCAACCCCATCCGTCCCAGTTGCTCGAAGCCAAAGAAAAAATAGGGCAGGGCATCGATTCCCTGTCCTATGAGGACCAATTGGAACTCCAACATTTTGCCAGCGGCATAGTGCGTCGCGGTATCTGCGGGCGGCTCGATGACAAACGGGCGTGGCACGTCCTTCAAGTCGTGCAGGTGTGGCACATCAGGCGGATGCGGCGTCTCAAACACCTGCCGATGGGGGCAGACCGTCTTCAGCGCACACTGGTCAGAATGGTTCCAGCATGCCTGCGGGCAGGACGCTCGCTGAAAGGCATAGCCAAATCCGCCGCGCAGCAAGGCACCCTTAAACGCCGGGAGCGGCGCATCTTCCAGAATGCGCATGCTTATGCGCATACGCAGCAGCGGCAGATCGGTGGGCAGGGCAAACGGTGCATCCGCAGATTCCGGTTCGGGCGTCGTCATCGTGGTTCGCCACTTAGCGTTCAGTTCCCCACCGTCGGTTGCGCCGTTGTTTGTACAGCGCTCCAATACGAGACGGGTTAAATGTCGCATCCCACTGTGTCTGGGCATCATATACCGCATTGGTCAAGTTGGCACCATCGAGTTGTGCAGAGAGGAAATTGGCCCCACACATATCCGCCGAGCGTAAATCGGCATCTTCCAGGTTGGCACCCTGTACATCAGCACCGCACAGGTTTGCCCATTCCAGATTTGCCTCGCGCAAATCGGCCCCGATCAGGTTCGCCTGTGCGAGATGAGCATGATTGAGATATGCCCAGCGGAGTATGGCCTGGTGCAGATCGGCAGATTCTAAATGACTACGTTCCAGATTTGCGGATGTCAGGTTCGCGGCGTGTAGTCGGGCTTGCTGGAGCATACTGCGGCGTAGATCGGCATTGTTTAAGATCGCTCGTGTCAGATCAATACCCGTGGCCTGCACCTTCAGCATGAATGCATCACTTACATTAGCATCTACCAGTCTGGCCCAGTTCAATCGAGCGTGGTCGAATCGTACCCGGCACAAGGTTGCCCGATCAAGCCGGAAGCCACTCAAGTTCGCACCACTCAAATTGACATCGCTGAGATCAGCATCCTGCAAATCGGCTCCATAATCACCGGAAATCAAATGCAGGTTGACCCGCAGCAAGTTGGCGGCACACAGACGTGCCCCACGTAAGCGGGCCTCAGACAGGTTGGCTCCGACCAGATGGGCATGGCGGAGATCTGCCTTCCGTAGATTGGCACGACTGAGATTAGCCCGGTTGAGGTTGGTATGGCTGAGATTGGCCCCAAACAAATTCGCATCGCTTAGATCAGCACCACTCAAACGGGCTGCCGAGAGATCCGCGTGGCTGAGATCGGCATAACTCAGATTGCGCCCGTTGAGATTGGCGGCACACAAAATCGCATGTCGTAGATCGGCCCCGGTCAGATCCGCCACCTTGCTGAGATCCACCTGGGCCAGATTGATGCCGGCCATGCTGGCCCAGCGGAGATCAACATTGTACAGCCGCGAGCCACTCATCCTGGCCCCGCGAAGATTCGCATAGGAGAGGTTAATATTGCTCAAATCCAGCGTCCCCAGATCGGCACCTTGATAATTGGCCCCCGTGCCACGACGGGCGATATTGTCGGCAACCTGTTGCGGCAAGAGTCTGCTCATGTAACAGCCTAAAGTGTCTCAGTATCGGGAATCGGCAGCCGTACCCAGAAGCAACTACCCTGACCTTCCTGACTGCGAAACCCTATCTGCCCACCATGCAAATGTACCAGCGAGCGCGTAATTGCCAGGCCTAAGCCGCTCCCGCCAGCCTCAACACTCAAGCTATTCTCGGAACGAAAGAAGCGGGTGAAAATGCGATCTTGATCCGTGATGCGAATACCCACGCCCGTATCTTCGACCTCTAGCAAGATGGAGCGCGGACTCTGATTAGACCAGGGCTGATCATGCACCATATCGGGTAATTGCGACGGATCGTCAATCAGCGACACCCGAATCTGAATCTGTCCACCCGGTGGTGTATACTTAATTGCATTCGACAAAAGATTGGTCAGAATGCGACTAAGATGCGTGGCATCAATCCAGAGCGCCGGAAGCTCGGTAGGCATCAACAACAGTGTTGTAAGTTGCCGTTGTTGCACCTGCGTATCGAGACTGATCAGCACCGCTTCGATGACCTGTAGAGGCATAACCCAGCACAGTTCTCCACGCAACGTCCCCTGTTCAAGGCGTGCGATTTCCAATACATCATTCACCACATTGATCATATTGTTTGTCTGACGCTTGATCGTATCCAGAAAAATGTGTTGATCCTCGGTCAAATTGTCAATACCGCTGAGATAAAAGAGATCGATAAAACCCTTCATAGATGCCAGAGGTGTGCGCATTTCATGGGAGGCGGTGCCAATAAAAGCACTCTTCGCACGCTCGGCCTCAACCGCTTCGGTTATATCCTGCATAATCACAACTGCTCCCGTTACGCTCACTCCACGACCATAGGTCGGTGAGGGATGCAGGCGTACTATGCGCTTTCCCAGTACAATCTGTTCTGTGGCCGATGTGTCAGACGGTGCGGTTAGTTGGTGTTTGAGCTGCGTGACTATCCGTTGCAAACCCTCGCTATACAGCGGATCTTGATAATGCAACAGATTCGTGAGGGGTTGCGCCAGCAGAGCCGGCGGCTGGTGTTCCAACAGACAGGCCGCCACCGGGTTTACCACCACAATACGTTCCTGGTAGTCGATTGCCAGCACCCCATCGGCCATCGCCTGCAAAATCGCGTTTAATTCACCAACTTTGTGCGCATGTAATTCGATCACCGTGCTGATAGTTGTAATTGCACTATCAAACGCACAGGCCAGTTGCCCCAGTTCATCGTGCCGACATATATCAGCGCGGCAGGTCAGATCGCCAGAAGCAACCGTATGGGCTACATCGGTCAATACCTGTAGTGGGCGCGTGATGCTCCGTGTCAACCACAGTGCCAGGATGCTGATCAGGATTAACAAACTGCTACTGGATAGTAACAGGATGATCAAGGTCGAGTCTCGTTGTGGCTCCAGCACAGGCCTGAGATAGAGATAGCCTGCGACAAGCACTAGCAACAAAAGTACTGTAGGGGTGATCAGTGTGATCAAGATACGCATGGATAATGACAGGTTATACATGCCTGAGCGTACAAGGTAGTGTTCGTTCTTTACCATAACGTGTTGCTCAACAAGCTGATCACTCCGTTGCATGGTTCTCTATCCTTCTGATTTGCTCCTCTGAATGATACCCCCACATACATTCCAGGTTTCGGCTACATATCTAACGCACAAACGCCCATCGATTAAGAACGGGAACAATCGCCAGATCGGTGCCTGAGCAATCCTTTGTTTATTAAAAAAAGAGTCGTTTCCACGCGGCAAAAGACGTGGTATTCACGTGACCACGTAAGTCCTGACTTTATGGAAAGATATAAGGTTCATCTGTGTCCAATATGAGACAGCGCCACGACCTGATGGTAAAATAGAACATAGGCGTGGCTGACGCTTCAGCCCCAGCCAAGAAACTTCCCGCCCTGGAAGACCAGCCAGGCCACCAGCCAGGCCAGAACCAGTTGCCCCAGAATACTGAACCACACCCACTTTTTGCCAAACTCCTGATACTGTGCAGCAACGGCAGTCACACAGGGAGTATAGATCAGCACAAAGAGCATAAATGACAGCGCCGCGAGTGCGCCATGCCCACCACTACTGGCCTCAAAGCTCCGACGAATAGCCAGCATCAAGTCCGAAGATTCATCTTCTGCTTCGTGTTCAGAGAGATCGACTCCGATCAGTAACGGAATAGCCTTGATTGCATCAAAAACCGCCAGCGTAAAGCCAACGACAATAAATTCTATGTCTTCGATCACTGTCGCTGGCGGGGCATCGTCCTCAACCTTATCCACATGGTAGGCCTGGGCCATCGTGCTGATAATCACTTCTTTGGCAACGAAACCGGTCACCAGCGCACCACTGGCTTCCCAACTGCCAAAACCCAGCGGCGCAAAGACAGGCGCAATCATGGTTGCGATCGTTGCAAAGGCACTCTGTTCCAGGTCAACATCGGCAAATGTGCCTCTTCCGTCAACCGGTGTGGCGGTGAGCAACCAGATCGTGATACTGGTGATCATAATAATTGTCCAGGCCTTGCGGATAAAAAGAGAACTGCGTTCCCACATGTGAAACCAGATATTCCGAATTGTCGGAATACGGTAAGGTGGCAGTTCCATAATAAACGGTGCAGGTTGACTGGTACGAAAGAGCGTAGGTTTCAGGACGAGACCGAGGATGATAGCAGTGAGCATGCCGATCAGGTAGATCCCAAAGACAACCCATCCGCTGTGTCGCGGAAAAAAGATGGTTGCCATCAGGACATACACTGGCAATCGTGCCCCACAACTCATAAAAGGCACGAGCAGACCGGTCAGAATACGATCTTGCTCTTGCTTGAGGGTACGGGTGGCATAAAAGGCTGGCACCGTACATCCAAAACCGACGATCATCGGCAGAAAGCTCTTGCCGTGCAACCCCAGGGCATGCATCAGCCGATCCATCACAAACGCAGCCCGTGCCATATAGCCTGAGTCTTCCAGTACCGCCAGCGCCAGATAGAGTGCCATTAGGCTGGGGATAAAGACGAGAACGCCCCCTACACCGACAATAACCCCATCAAGTACTATCCGTTCAACCCAGGTGCCGTGCAACCCGATCAGGCCCAGAAGCGCTACGATCCGGTTGGTCACTGGCCCATTGATCGCCGCATCGACCCAATCGACCAGCGGTGCCACTACATGGGTTGTCAAGGTGAAAACGATCCACATGAGCAGCAGAAAGATGGGAATACCGAGCCAGCGATGGGTAACCACCTTGTCAATCCGCTCCGATGGCGTAATGCGGTGTTCACCTGGTAAGGTGATAACGCGACGCACGAGCTGATGTACAAAGGTATAACGCTGATCAACCAGCGCGACATCTATGCCATCAGGATAGATCACACGCAGACGATTGAGACTCGCGGCAAGCGCTGCGCTAACGGGCGTTCCCGCGCTGGTTTGCTGCACGGCTTGTACCAGTTGCGGATCTTCCTCTAATAACTGAATTGACAGCCAGCGCGGTGATGCTGCGAATCCGATAGGGAGCGATTGCCTAATGATCGTACTGAGGTGGCTAATCTCCGCCTCTATCTCTGGTTCATACCGGACATAGATTGGCGGAGCAACGTATGTCATCTCATCGGCCATCGAAACAGTCTTTCTAGGATCGCGTTCGATTGTGACGATAATGTGTAGTGAGTACGATAGATCTGCTTACAATGCTCTATTTATGAAACAGGTAGTCGGATAACATATGCTATAGCAATCCTACATCCGCTACAATAAGTTTGTTGTAACCGTTCAGGTGGGGTGGTGCAAGACCCCGTGCCTTCCGGGAGAGTATCCTGATGCGCCTGTAGAGGTACACATTTGTACTGCCCTGGATTCCGCAGCACGATGCGGTTTGGACAAAAACCTGTACCGGTGAGCTGTACTCCTCCTGGCGTTGCTTGCTCGGCCTGTTGTGGCGAGCCGAACCGGTGAATTTCGCGGGGCCGCAGGCTCCCACAATTCCCTGCTGGCAAACGTTTCCCTAAACAGGTATGGTTTGCCATATTTTCCTGATGAGATATCATAATACGTTTATATTTTTTAGAAACCGTTGTTTAGCCATCGGGAATAACCAGAATGTTGTCGGCAATATCATGACTAAGCACCAGCGTGCCCCCAGGTAGTGCTATCAGTAACGAACGTCCGGTATGTTGAATAATCCGTAGACGAGTGCCTCGTGCCAGACCCAGTTCGGCCAGGCGGCGGATAATCGTATGACTGGTTGTGATAGCAATAACCTGCATTGACGATCTGGTTGCAACCAGCGTCAGCGATTGAGGGCTGAGAGGCACAGGTATATATGCAAGGTCGTCACTGTTGTGATGCGTCATGATTGTTGTATCATACTGTTTCAGATTGTTTGCGCCTGGATGTATAGCAAGCCGATACCAATGGTACATCGGAGTCCCGGCTTTCGCCTGGACGGAACGCTACTCATCCTTTGCCGGAGGCCAAAACGGTCGGCGGAGGAACCACCGCGCACGTCCTGTTATTTAAGATATATGAACCTGTTATATTTACCTTTTCAATATAACAGTATGAGCATACATCACTCCAGTCTATTTGTCAAGGCTAACCTTAACCTGGTCTATTTATCAAGGCAAGGCTAACTAGTCCGTAAACTAAGTTTCCTTGTATTTTTCATTCTCGGGATGGACTTTGGTGTAGTGGCTATTGAGCTTGGTTCGAGCGGCCTGGATGGAGAACTGCCAGTTGATCTTGATCGCCTTGGCGCTGCGCTCGTTGA
>DAOTWD010000076.1:0-3755 GCA_034435975.1 Chloroflexaceae bacterium
CGGTCTTTATGGGTCGTAGCACCGGATCCATACATCCTCCTCTGGTATAGTCATACCGTAGTAGCATCAATCTGGTCATAGTCTGCGTGGGTACCAATGAAGCGAATATACACGATGTGCAAGGGATAGTTGATCGCAAGCCACAAAACATTTCTTCAAAGGCCAACTACTAGAACATGCTCATCTGGCCCGAGTCTTCTAACTTCTTCCTCATTTTGATGGACTTAAAGCACTTCTTACATATACAGTAATTTACCCCCATTGATTTACCTCTGTCCCAGCCTCCAAAGATGAGCTGATTACAGTGGTGGCAGTACCCACCACGCCTCATAAAGTGACGACTTTCTTCAAAACTGTAGGCGATGTGTTCCTGGCTGTGGCAGATTTTACAGAGCCAGGAACATATTTCATCATCTATTAACTGCTCGACAGGTTGTTCGTAAACGTCTGGAGGATAAGTGAGATGATGTATGACACCCTTCACAATAGAAGTGTGTTTGCCACAGTTTTGGCATCTCTCACCAGCGTGTATACACGCCCGTTGTCTCATAGTATTATGCCAGGCAATTTTTATTGATTTTTTCATTATGGCTGGCCGCAATGCAAGTTTGCACGATAACTGCGAAATATTCATGATGTTACGCTGAATGCCGATAAGCATATAGTTTAAGGACGTTAGGAGGCGATCCATTTAAACTGGACTCGCCTCACTACCGCCCTCTCCCCCGCTAGCCACCACTTAACGGACGATCAGCGGTAGATACACCGTTTGTGGCGTATCCTGCAGGATCTGAAAGGCTGCTGTTCCAGAACACGCATTGCTTCCATGTACCGTCAGCTTGATAACCGGTTGTTCCGTCGCTAGCGTCTCTACGGTATAGGTATGGGTCGCTGTTTGACCGGTCGCGATCGTCCCATCTCCAAAATCCCACTCCCAGGACGTCGCATCGGTGCCACTGGCAACGACCGTCACGGTGTTACCGGTACGCGTCACTTCAAAGGTCGCATCTGGTGACGGCAGCACTGTCACTTGCTCACTTGTACTGCTTGTATCACTGGCCCCCGTGACCCTTAATGCGATCGTATGCGTCCCTTCCGGATACATGACTGGTGCGGGATCAGTCTCGTTGCTGGTAACGCCATTGCCCAGATCCCACTCCCACCGACACTGCGGACAAAACGGTGTCGTCTGATTAACAATCGGGACTTCGGTGCTGGCACATACCGTCGGACTAATGACGAACGAGGCCTGAATCGGACTGGTGGCTACCATATCAAGCGTATCGGCATAGCTGTCGGAGATGTTCCCCGCCTCATCACGGAACTGCACCCAGACCGTGGTGGTCTCCCAGGTCGTTTCACTCGCGAACGGTTGCCACGTTGCCTGCTCGAGATCCTCCTCGGCAGATGCCAGGCGCATTTCCAGGCTATTAAGCGACGTCGTATCATCTTCGGCCATGAGCCAGAGGGTGTAGGGTGTTGCGCCCGTCAGATGAAACTGTACATTCCCGATGGGTGCAACTGCATCGCCTTCCTGCAAGGCTGATTGCTCTATAGCTTGCAGTAGTGCCACGGCCTGCCCGCGGTAATTGCCCGACGTGTACGATTTTCCTGTGTAGGGCACCCCCCCGGGAACATCAAGAAAGCTCACAGGAATTGTCCAACTGCTGCCTGCATTGCGACGATCGAAGTGCAAGTGGGCACCACATGACCAGCCTGTCTGTCCCGAACGCCCAATCACCTGGCCTCGCTCAACAGATTGCCCGTGGGATACGGACACACTGTCGAGATGGACATAGAGCGTGTCAGTGTTGTCAATGTGCCGAATGCGGATGTAGTTGGCATAGGGCCGATAATTCGAGTGACAACCGCCCAGTGTTGAATCACCCTTTACTGCAACAACCCGCCCGTTACGCGCCGCTACTACCTCATGTCCGCGTGGTATACCGAAATCGAAAGCAAAGGCATACTGACCAGTATGTGAGAACGCACTATGATTACCCTGAGTACACATATACGTAGTGCCACCAGGATAGGGTAGTTTGAATCCGTTGTCAATTGGCGGGTTGAAGTTGACCTCGATAATTCCGCCTGGATCAATGCGACGATTACCAGCTTTATCATACACATGAATGGCAAATTTGATGCGTTGTGAACCAAGACCTGCCGGTGGTGTCCAGCGAACATGATAGGGACTGGTTGTGCTTTGACCAGCTTCGCGCCACGCATTATTGTAATAGACCTTAAACTCGACGCGGGCCACGCCACTACCACTCGGATTATCCCATGCTTCAGCCGAAATGGTGAGGGGTGCATTATTGATCGTTGCGCCCTGCAGTGGTGCCGTTATCTTGCCATCAGGCGGGACAGTGTCGATACAGGTGGCAACAAAGTTTGGTTCGTTGCTCTCTTCCCCATTCCTCCATCCTCTTCTTACTGGTACAGTAACTGGTTGTTGGGGGGGGGCAAAGGTACAGTTCGCTTTGGTGGCTGTGAGGATATAGCTGCCGGTTGGTACGTTGTTCAGCGTGTAATGACCATTCGCATCCGTTGTGGCTGTGCGTGTGCCATCAGAGATGGTGACACCGGGAAGACCCGTACCGTTACTGGTGACACGTCCGCTCACACGGTAGGTATGAATTGTATGCGTGGCAGTCGCGGTTGGTTGTGGCGTGTGTGTGGCGGTCGCCATAGGTTGCGGCGTGAACGTGCGCGTCGCGGTGGGTTGCGGCGTGTGCGTGCGCGTCGCCGTTGCTTGCGGCGTATGCGTGGCGGTCGCCGTTGCTTGCGGTATTGCGGTCGCTGTAAAGTTCTGCCCCGTCATATTGCTTTTCACCGCGACACTGCGCATGGTTGGCATAAAGGTATAACCACTGCGCGACGGCGTGAGAGTATAACTGCCGGTTGGCACACCGTTGATTGTGTAATTGCCATTTGCATCCGTTGTCGCAGTACGAGTGCCATCCGAGACACTGACGCCAACGATGCCCGTACCGCTGTTATCCATAATGCGCCCACTGACGGTATAGGTTGGCGCGGTACAGGCGGCAGTGAAGTTTTGCCCAATTATGTTCGGTGGCACCGTGACTGTGCGTGCAGACGGAGTGAAGGTACAACTTGCTTTTGTGGCCCTGAGCGTATAACTACCCGCTGGCACGTCACTCAGCGTGTAATTGCCACTGGCGTTGGTGATTGCAGTACGCGTACCATCCGAGACCGTCACACCAATCACACCATTGCCGCTACTATCACGTACTTGCCCAGATATTGTATTGTTGCTCGGCGGTTGCTGCAGCACAAACTTCACCGCATCAAACCAGACCCGTCGGGTAGCATCTGCCTCGTTCGTCTTGTCAGTTAACTTCACATAGCACTCAGTGCCAGCACGGCATCGCACCGTCGCTACTTTATTCCATTTTCCGGCATTAAGTGCTTGATTCCAGGTGAAATGATAATCCCCATCGGCATGGTGTACCTGGTAGTTCGCATTGTTTGTTTCGGGGACAAAGCCTGGGAAATGCGGATACCAGATGTAGACCTCGTAGGTACCCTCCTGGGGTAAATTGGGACGCCAGGTTCCCGAGTCCAGCGCTTGATTGTGGCTGTTGTATGTCCAGTAGGCATGCTGATTATATGAATTCTGACTACCAACACCCTGGTTCGGGTCAGGGATATAACCCCAGGCTCCTGCAGTTTGATGTTTAGAAAAGCAACTATCCTTGTTATCACAGATTACTTCCGTCGTGCTGGCCTGG
>DAOTWD010000077.1:0-14007 GCA_034435975.1 Chloroflexaceae bacterium
GGTGTAGAGCAGCAGGGGCAGCAGAAAGCGCAAAGCTTCTGAGCGCAAAGCGGCCTTAGCGCAAAGCGGAAAACAGATCGCTCTGTCTGTCCTACGCATACCCTTTTCGTCCAAACGACATATCACGTCTCAGTCCCCCCTGTTTTGCGCTTTGCGCTTTCCGCTTTGCGCTTTCCGCTTAAACGCGCTGCGCTTACCCTTCCTCCTCGAAACCATATCACACCTCTAAGTGCAAAACGCAAAGCGGAAAACAGGTCAGCCTTGCTCGCCTGACGCACACCCTTTTTCCTCCAGAACACATCACGCCTCAGCAACCCCCTGTTGTGCGCTTTGCGCTTTCCGCTTTGCGCTTTGCGCTTTCCGCTTAGACGCCTCACGCCTCGGTGTCGCACGCCACCACTGTCAACGAATGGATAACGAATAAACGAATAGGCCCACTCGCTCAAGCACAGTGAGCAAAGAAGGAGTTGGTGCAACGCCATACGCGTTCCTCTTTGCTCTCTCCTCCTTACCTGTCACCTGTCACCTAAATATATCTCTGCGCTTTTGCGCCTTTGCGTTAAAACCTGTTCCTGAAGATGTCTCACGCCTCGTCGTTATGGCGCAACCACACCAAATCTTTGCGTCTCTGCCTCTTTGCGCCTTTGCGTTAAAAAAGAAGCGGTTACCTCACGCCTCGCGCTTCACCAGCCACTTCTTAAACGGCAGCTTCATCTGCAGCAATTGCTGGCGATCGCGCTCATCCAGGCCGCCGAGCAGTCGCAACGCGCCCAGGAAGCCAATGGCCCCAACGCTGGCTATGCCCAGCAACCACAGTGCCTCGACCAGACGCTCAACCAGGCTGACTTCAGCGGGCAAGGCGGGGAGTAGTTCGCGGAGTGCAATCACCAGCACCGCCATGACCAGACTCGCTAGCGTGACACGCAATGTAAAGTGCCACGGCCAGCACAACCCCAGCAGCCGATAGCCACTCGCCGTTACCCAGAACCCGGCCGCCAGACGCGCCAGGCCAAACGCCAGCGCTACCCCAAACACGCCATAGACCGGTGGTAGCAGAAATGCCAGCGGTACCACCACCAGCAGCGTCAGCACCCGCGAAATAATAATCATGCGCAGATGCTCGTACACAATCAACGCATTGTGCGCCGTGGTCAGCAAACATTCCAGGAAAAGGCAGGGTACCAGCACCCACACCAGCGGTGCGGCGGCCAGATATTGCGGACTGATAACCAGCAACGCTGGTTGTGCCAGCAGCATTAAACCGACACCACCCGGAATCAGCAACAGTACCTGCAAGCGAATCAGCGACTGGTAGGCCCCCAGCAGCGTGCCGCCTTCACCTACCCGCACCCGCGTAAAGAGTGGCACCTGTACGCCCACCATCGGCGTATAGAGGTAGGCCAGGATCATGCGCACCACCGATGATCCGGCCCACAACAATGCCACATCGCCAATGTCGGGGGCCAGGAAAACCGCGAATGATGCGCTCGCCACAAAGTCGGTCATGGTCATCAAGAACGAGACGCCGGAATAGCGGATAAAGCCAGGCGGCAGGCGACGAGTGGCGGGCGGCGGGTGGGGGGTAACTGCCGCAGTCGTGGATTGCCGCCATTGACGCACCACCTGCCACGTTGCCAGCACGACCGCAATAGCTGGCGACAGTACCATCGCCGCCAACACACCCAGAATGCCCCATCCGGCCAGGATGGCCCCGGCGCTCAGCAGCGGCGGCAGCAAACCAGCGATCAACGCAATACCGTTCCAGGCACGCTGCTTAAAGAAACTGTTGAGGTAGGCCATCAGCATATCATAGCAAATGCCGCTCAGAAACAGCACCAGCAACACCACGCCGATCAGCAACCAGCCATAGTCCTGCACAAACTGCAGCAGATCGGTACGAGCGAAGGCATCCAGCCGCGAGTCGGCCATGATTTTGGCCTGCATCTCGCCCAGATAGCGCGAGCGTTGGAGCAACAACCAGACAGTTATCACCAGGAATGCCAACATCTGCGCACTAAAAACCCGTGCCAACAGCCGCAGCACCGCCTGTGCCCCACCGCTATGCTGCGTTTCGGGAATATATTTGGGCAGCGCCCGCGCCGTGCCTAGATCAACCAGGGTGCCCAGGCCGTTGTTGGCCCCACTCACCAGCGCCAGCAGGCCATAGTGAGCTGGTGACAGCAGATTGAGCTTGACCAGCGTAGCCAGCACCTCGGCCAGCATGCGCAGGGGCACAAACAGCGTGTTCCACAGCACGGCCAGCGACACCTGCGCGGCCAGCGATGGGCCACGGGTCGCAGGTGGCACGACGAGCGCGGCAGCAACCGGCTCTGCCCGTTCTTGTTGATGTTCGTTATGCTTCACGATGCTTATAAAGCGCCAGTTCAAACATGCCCATATACCAGCGGCGCTGCAGACGATAGGCCAGGTGTTCCAGACCTACCGTGCGCAACAGCCCGCGCACTATGCGCCGACTGCGGCGAGGACTGGGCAGGCGACCCTCACGGAGCAGTGCCTCGCGCAGATCATAGGTTTTGAAGCCATACTGCGCGGCCAGAGCCACAAACTGATGATAGTGAAAATAGTGCATCGCGCTCAGGCGCTGCCTATCCTGAAAACCCGTGTGTTGCTTGCTGCGACCCTGACGCTCAATCAAGCGCTCGGCCCACGGGCGTGGCAGCCAGTTGATGCCCGGCAGATGGTAGTGCGGATCGACCCAGGCCCTCCGGTTGATCGCCGTCAGCAGCACATAGCCGCCCGGACGCAGCACACGCGCAACCTCGGTCAGCATCTGTGTCGGCGAACGTACATGCTCAATCACGTCCCAACTCACCACCACATCAAAACACTGCGCCTGAAATGGTAACGCTTCGCCGGCAACATTATAGATCGGGAACGTCAGATGATGGCGGGCCGCCCGTAGCGCGATAATCTCGCAGTAAGCCGGATTATAATCACAGGCCACCACCTGCGCCCCCCGCAACGCCGCCGCTACCGCAAAACCGCCCATGCCTGCCCCCAGATCAAGCAACTGCAAGCCCGGAAGGTGCGCTACCCGCGCCAACTGCGCTAATCGCTCGGTCTGATAATGCTCCTGGTTGATACGCCGCTCGCGCCAGTGCTCATAATCCCGCCGCCAGGTCATATGCCGCAACCAGGGGGCGATTTTTGCCTCAAGGTCAGTCATCGTTTCGTCTTCAGCCTTCAATTCTCGGCCTTCAACACCGTATAGTCCTGTATCCGCAAATCCATCACGGCCATACTCACCTCCCGTTCCGTCACCACATCCCATCCGGTTGCCGCCCGTATCTGGAGCCGGTGGGTACCGGGTGGGAGGTGAACCAGCCATTGGTAGGGCCGTTGCGCACGCTCAACCTCCCAGGCCGCAATACGCCGATCATCCTGCCATACCTCAATTGGCCGTGCTGTCTCGAAGCCTTCCGCAGTCATCGTCACGTGCGCAATAATTGGTTCTGCAAACGGGTTGACCAGCCAGAGGTCATTGGTCGCACTGGCCCAACGCCAGATTAACTCGTCGTTCTGTTCGACATCGTACCAGCCCTGCCCCAGATACACAAACGGCTGGCATTGGTCTTCAAACAGCGGCAGTTCGTACCAGACATAGACCGCATCCTCATAGGATGGCACGAGCGGCCCATCATTCAGCATGGTCAACGTCGCCTGGAGTGACTCAACACTGCCAGTAATTTCAGCGTCCTTGCGTAGCACCACGTGGCGCACTGGCGTGTAGCACTGCATTGCCTGGAGAGTTGTGGGCGACACGGGTACAATATCGCCTTCAGGCCAGGAGCGCATATGCCCGATCTGATGCAGCAACGGCTGATAGCGCAGGATCGGGTAGTCAGGGCGGCGCGAGACATAGCCAGCCACCAGCGGTTGCTCGTGAACAAACTGATTACGGAGCGCTCGCCCACTCTCGCGCCACTCCAGCGGCAGATCGGCCACGACGCCAGGCCGCTTACGTATCTGCGCAAAGACCGGATGTAGCTCAAACAATTGCGGCTCCAGGGGTAGCGCCGGCCACAACTCGAATGCAGCCAGCGCCGCTACCCCCAGGAGAAAACCTGACCGATAGTGTGGTGCGACAATCTGCGTCAGTCGTTGCAAGCCCAACCCGGCAAAGATCGTCAGCAGCACAATCGACACCACCGCAAAGTGGCTCGGTTTCCGCGCTGTGCTTAACATCTCGATATTTTGCAGCCACACATACGGCAGCGGAATGCCCGTATCGACTCCGGCTACGCGCAACGAGGGGCCGAGCGACAACACCCACATAACCCCTGCTACGACCAGCAACTGCCAACGAGCGCGGCCATAATACCACACGCCCACAGCTGCACATGCCAGCAGTACCCATCCGGCCGCAATATACCATCCGCTCGGCGAGTAGTTCGGCGCAGTTTGTTGCAGCAACTCGCGAGCGGCATTCCCCCACAGCGGGTGGTAAATCGTAGGGAAGAAGATCCCCAGCGCGTCGCCTGAAAAGCCACGAATGTACCCCTGCCACATCACACTCGCGCTCATATCCACCGTCGGCACCTGCTCGCGAAAGCGGACGATGCCAATCAGCAAGGGCGAAAGGCACAGCAGTACCCCAATACCAAAGAGGAGATAACGCTGGAACAACGGCCCGCGCTCACGCGTGCATACCAGACCCAGGCCACACCAGACCGCAGTCGCAATCCCACAAAACAAGGCCCAGTACCAATCTGTCAGCGTCACCAGCACGAACATGGCTATGGCGAGCAACGTTGGCACGAGGACGCGACGAGGATGCGAGGATGCGAGGATGCGAGGATGCGAGGATGCGAGGATGCGGGGATGCGAGGATGCGGGGATGCGGGGAGCAATCCACGTCACGTTGCCTCGTCGCCTCGTCGCCCCGTCGCTTCCCCGCTTCGTCGTCCCCCCGCCTCGTTCTAACCCATACAGCGCCAGAAAGTACAACGGCAGCCACTGGATCGTCAGCAAATTCAGGTGGTTTATCTCAAACTGTACCATGTGGAACGGCCCGGCCGTGAGCATGGCTCCGCATAGGAAGGGGATCACGACGCATCTGCTCCGCCCTTGTTCGTCTTCCCGTTCACAGGGAGGGGCAGTGGACAAAAACATCTGTACCAGCAGAAAGCCACCATAGCCAGTCAATGCAAACGCCAGCAGCACGGCCGTGTTGTGTGCTGCCGCCAGTCCAAACAATTCGTACACTGGCAGGGTCAGAAACGTGTTCGAGATATTAATTGGCTGCACATACAGCTGTAGTCCATCTGGGAAATAGAGTATATCCGTCCAGAACGGATTCTGGCCGTGTGTAAGGGCGCGGCGTACCCACCACATATTCCAGCTATTGCGTGTGGCTTCCTCAAAATTTCCCACATAGGCCGTCGCCCAGTAGCGCGTCAGCGGCCAGGTTAGCGCGATACTCAGCAGCAGATAGCCAGACAGAACGAACAAGTGCGTGCGGAACGTGATCCCGTGGAATTGCTGACTCGTTCGCACCTTGATCTGGTTCCTCGTTTGCTCTGACATAGTCTGGTAGGTATCATTCATTCAGGTACCATGTATATGTGGAAACATGAAAACGGTTTAACGCTCCAGCATCACCGGTCCCACCAGTAGTGCGTTTGGGCCATCGTCAGGTGCGGACGGTGGCGATGATCCGCGTATGGGGAGACGGCTGAAATCCTGGGGATCATAGACCCCCAGAGCGATCCAGTATGTGCCGGATGGTATGTGTGCTGGTATAGGTACCGTATGTACCCACGTTATAAATCGGTATAGCTTCCATTGACTGGTCGGCGCATCCGGGCCACCCGGCGGGACATCAACCTGCTGCACGATCTGCCCATCGGCATTGAGTACATGGATAAAGAGCATGTACTCCCGATCAAGCATAGCCCGTGCCTGCCATTGCAACGTCAGCGTCAGTGTCCCATGATCGTGGATTGCCTCAGTGTGCAGGGTATAGCCCCGCAGGTGAATCGCCGGGCCAAAATCAGCAGCGAGTATGTGTTCAACCGGCGATGGAATCTGATAAACGTAGGCGTAATCGATGCCGTGAATACGCACCGTGTGAATAGGCGTCATCTGGCGCAATGCCACTGTTGTCTCTGGCTCGCCACCACGTTGAAGCTGATCAATATACGTGACGGCATAGTCCACATCAGATGATTTAATCGCCTGATCAAGCGGAGTCAATCGCATGCACATCCTATCGAGCAGTAATGGCCAGTACCATGCCGCCACGAGCGGCTCGCAGCTACCGGTCTCGGTTGTTAAGAAATCAGCCACTTGATCCAACCCTTCACCCCACCCGACCGGTATCGTCTGTGCTGCCGCCGGCCCACCACCGAGCAGCGGGTTGTAATAGGCCAGCGCATAGGGATAATACCAGGCCAGGTTTGCGGCCAGTCCAGAGATAACGACCAGCCATACCCAGCATTGGGGTATGACTCGATTGAGGTGTTGCACAATTGGCAACTTCCAGCAACCCACTGCTCGGTCAAGTAGTCCGATCCAACCCCACGCAGCTATACTATTCAACAGCGGAAAAATCGGGAGGATGTAACGATCCATCTTCTTCGGCAGGATGCTCAATGCCACCGTAAAAAGCAGGATAAAGAGGCTCAAGATGATCAGTACCTGTCCCGTTTCTGTCATATACTGGCGGCAGCGTATCCTGCTCTGTATCACCGTGATACCCAGGATGCAGGCAATCAGGAACCCGATCATTGCCCAGGGTGTCAGCCGGAATACCACCACCAGCGGGTAGAACCAGATTCCCGGTGCCTCAACGGATTGCCCCAGTAAAAAATTGCCCGTTTCGTGTGGCTCGCCACCATTGTCAATAACTTCACGCACAATGCGTCCCAATGTGCCTGGTAGATCAACCCATAGCGCTGGCCAGAAAATAAAACAGATCAGACATGCGGCTGAAATCCATATCAGTAATGCCACAAACAACTGACGAATCATCCTAAACCGCAGTGTAAGACTGGCTGGTCGTGCCGATACGTGTTGAACCGGTACGATCCCTATAAGCGCGATGAGGCCAATGATCGGCATTAACAACACCGAGGGTGATTTCGTCAGAAATGCCAACCCGCCCGCAATTGCCGACACAACCCACCAGAACCAATTGATGCGATGCTGGCGAGTCGCATTGTTGAACACGGAACAGTGCACACACGCCACCAGCGCGGTGAGCAACGAGAGGGTCATAAACGACGCAAGCAGCGCATCGAGATGGAGTACCTGGCTATGAGCCACCAGAAACGGATCGGTCGCCCAGAACATGGCAGCCAGCAGTGCCACCCGCCCATCGAACAGGTACCGCAGCAGGAAATAGGCCAGCACGACACAGATCGCGGTCACGACTGCCAGCGGCAGGCGCAACAGCACTCGTTGCCATTCGGGATTGGCAAGGGCGTCCCAACCCAGGTGAACCAATTGTTGCTGCACAAACAGCCCGGTTGCACCGAGCCACATGGTTGTAACACCAGGATGACCGGTGAGATTGGTATGGATGAAGTCACCCTGCTGCAGGGCCTGTAGAAACGTCTCAGCCCGCCAGCGCCAGTGAAATGGTTCATCGCGTGTCCAGAAATCACCCATGCCCAGCACACGCGGCAACAATGCCAGCAGGCACATACCAATCACGGGTATCTGTCGTTTATTCTTCATCGCTTCCAAACGAGGTCAGGACAGTGGAATGTTCCAACGTGATCTGCCGCACCGGCACCGTCAGCCAGCGCTCGCTGGTTGCAGACTGCTCCAACCACGGCTCGGCGCGCAGTTGCAGGCGCTGGCGTCCAGGTGGCAGTCTGACCACCATCTCCACCCGCCGTGGCACGTCGCCAGCATCCCACTGCGCCAGGCGCTGGTCATCCTGCCACAGCGCCACCGGACGAGGAAAGGCAAACGAGTCGATAGCGATCGTCAGGTGTGCCACCAGCGCTGTCTCAAAGGGGTTCACCAGCCAGATGTCACTGGCGGCGCTGGCCCAGCGCCAGGTGGCCGTAGCAGTACCTTCCACATCATACCAACCCTGTCCGAGATAGACAAATGGTTGGCAGGCCGACGGAAAGAGCGGCAGTTCATACCAGACATAGATCGCATCGGTATATGCTGGTGGCAGCGCAACACCATTGAGCGTCGTCAGTAACGACTCAAGTTCGCGCTGACTGCCACCGTGCGTCTCCTCGTCTTTTTTCAGCACCACATGGCGCACAGGTGCATAGCATTGCATTGCCGCCAATACCTCGTGCGTCATTGGCACGATGTCGGCGTGGTGCCGCATACGCCCGATCTGGTTAATGTGCGGGATAAAAAAGGTCTCATAGATTGGTCGCCGCGCCACATAACCACCGAGAACAGGTTGCTCGTGGATCATCTGGTTGTGGAGCGAACGACTCGATTCGCGCCATTCCAGCGGAAGGTCTGCAACCGCACCAGGCCGTGTTCGGATCTGCGCAAAGATCGGATGGCGATCAAACGATTGCGACTCGATCGGCACCATCGGCCACAGTTCAAACATGGCCAGCGCTGCCACCACCAGCAACACAACTGACCGGCGCTGTGGCGCAACCTGCTGTGTTAGCCATTGTAGACCGATGCCGGCGAAAACTGTTGCCAGCACAATCGTGACAATGGCAAAGTGGCTGGGTTTGCGTGCCGTACTCAACAACTCAATCGCCTGTAAAAATTGGTAGGGCATAGGAATACCGGTGTCTATGCCCATGACGCGCAACGATGGGCCGAGCGACAGCAGCCACAGGATACCCCCAACCATCAGCAACGGCCAGTGTGTCCGCCAGTGTGTCCACACGCCCACGGCCGCACATCCGAGGAACACCCATCCTGCCGCAATGTACCACCCGCTGGGCGAATATCCAGGAGCAGTCTCTTGCAACCGTGCCCGCATTGGTTCGCCCCATAGCGGATGATACATCGTAGGAAAAAAGATACCCAGCGCATCACCCGAAAAATTTTGAACGTATCCGCGCCAGATTTCGTTCTGACGTATATCCACCGTCGGCACCTGCTCGTGCAACAGGGCAATGCCGATCAGCAATGGCAACAGGCAAACGAGAACCCCCACGCCAAAGCCGAGATAGCGCCACAACAGGAACTCCCGCTCATGTGTCGTTACCCGTATCAGACTGATACCCACCCAGACAACGGTAGCAATCCCGCAGAACAACCCCCAGTACCAGTCCGTTAGCGTCACCAGCACGAACATACCTATGGCGAGCAACGTTGGCACGAGGGCGCGACGAGGATGCGAGGATGCGGGAATGCGGAGAGCAATCGACGTCGCGTTGCCTCGTCGCCTCGTCGCCCCGTCGCTTCCCCGCTTCGTCGCTCCCCCGCCTCGTTCTAATCCATACAGCGCCAGAAAGTACAATGGTAGCCACTGGATGCTCAACATGTTGAGATGATTGAACTGAAGATGCACAAGATGAAATGGCCCGGCTGTGAGCATAGCCCCACACAGAAAAGCGATGCGTTGATCGGGAACAAAAGCACGGGTAAGCAGAAAACCGGCATAGCCCGTCAGGGTAAAGGCCAGCAGGATCGCCGCATTATAGGCTGCGGTCAATCCAAACACATACTGCACCGGCAAAACGAGGATCGCGTTGGTGATATTCAGGGTTTGCAAGTACATCTGTACCCCTTCAGGGTAGTACAGCATATCCGTCCAGAAGGGATTTTGTCCACGCTCAATGGCCTGACGCACCCACCACATATTCCAGACATTTTGGAGACCGTCGCCAAAGCTACCATCATACACAAAGCCGCCTGTGCTACCGACAAGACTGTTGCGCCAGTCACCAATCAACGGCCAGGTCAGCGCGATACTCAGCAGCAAGTAGCTAGACAGCACGAGCAGGTGGGTGCAGAAAACGCAACGCGCAACGTGCCTGATTTGAAGCGCCTTATCGCCTCGTTGCCTTATCACCATTCACCTATGAACGTTCCACGGTCAACGTTGTCAGTCTCAGGGCATCCGTACCATCAACCAGCGGCAGTAGCGTGCCATCCACCCGATGACGTAGACCGACATATAGGGTATAGGTATCAGGCGGCAAGGCGGCATCGACTGTCACGGTGAATGAGGTATCAATAAAATAGTGTTGATACCATTCCGCTGGTGGACGGCTCTCACAGTACGGTTGAACTGTGGCCACATTCCTGTCGGTCGGATCAAGCAGTTCCACGAATACCTCATAATCTGTGCTCACCGGCTGCATCGCTTGCCAGAACAGCGAGATTCGCGCCGTCTCACCCGGTGTCAACGACTGCCGATCCAGATCATAACCACGCAACCGTACTCCCTGCTGCCATGAGCGATCCAATGCATATTGGGGAGCGAGTTCCAGCAGAATGCGCTGCAACTGAAAATCAGGTACTGTTCTGGCATCAAACGCCGCTTCATAATCCTCCAGATGAAAGACCTGTGGCGATTGTGGAATCGGCTGACGACGATACATATCGATAGTTCTTATCCCATTGATAAACACGGAACCATACCGATGATAATCTTGCCAGATACGCATCTGAATGTGGTCATCAGCATCCTTCCCCCGTAGTCCCACAAAGTAGTAGTCGGGATCTGTGCCACAACGGAAGGCATCAATATACCAACCCACAATGACGCGCTTCTGGTTACTGGCATAGCTGCCTTGAAATATTCCCTGTCTGTAGAGTTGCCCAATGACTTTCCAGCCATCCTGGCGAGCAAAACCAAAGTAGCCATGCTCAGTGGGCAGGGTCGTACCATAGCTCGCACGATACACCTGGGAGTATACCGCAGGAAAGCTGCGATGATATTCAGGAACCTGGCACACAAACACCAGCCACAGATACGGCATAGCACGTAGCACCAGCACCATCCCGGCCACACTCAATCCCGCTGTGCCCCAGAGCATACGATGTGCAGCAAGCCACTGCCCCAGCGATACAACGGCCAGGCTTATTAACAGCGCGGCCGGAATGAGAATCGTGTAAAAGTGTGTGCGGGGCACAGCGATCACGAATGACTCGGCCATAAATGGGATACTGAACCAGATCACCAGCGTGCGTAGCACGGGTGGTGTTGCTGGTGATAAGGCCAGCGCTGCCAGCGGCAGCATAAAGACAAAGATCGCTCCATTCACATCCATTATCACAAACCGCTCCGGCGCTCGCACCAGCAAAACACACCCTGCCAATAACAGCACCGCCAGCCCCCATCCTAACCACCGCGGGCGTCCATAGAGCACGAGCCAGGTTAGCATACCGGCAGCCAATGCCAGAGCGAGCCAATCTATCTGGTAAGCAGTATTATAAAATGTTGCCAGCCCGTAAAAATCCACCAGATTGTTGTAGAGCGGAAGAGTTGCGTCATTCAGTCCAATGCGGTACGAGAGATAGGTGGGTGTCCGTTCGCGAAACCGTTCACTGAGAAGGAAAGGGATAAAGAAGCTGCATAACAAACTACTACCGACCAGCATTGATGGAACGATTTCGGTGATCCATTGTCGCATATGCCAACCGCGCCGCCAGCCACCAGCCAGTACCAGCCAGGCCAGCGCCGGTAACACAAAGATACCATCATAATGGGCAAGCATACCAATCGCCGCCATTGCTGCGGCGCTCACCAGGTAGCGCTGTGCATACGCCACCCCTTCATAGAAGCGCCAGACACACCACATTGCCCCAACCATCATCAGCATCACGATGCTCTGATACTGCACAATACGTGCGAAAGCTATCAAGAAGCCATCGAGTGCCAAAATAATAGACGCAATGAGGCCCACAATGACTGCACCTGACGGTGATGGTCGCGTATTCAGCAGCATGCGTCGTGCCAACAGAAAGGTACCAGGCAGAATACTCAATCCAGCCAATGCAAACGGCAAGCGGGCGATCAACTCGTTGATCTGCCCGGTCAGCACCAGCGGCCCTGCCGTCAACAAAATCTCGGCTGGCCCTTTATCGCGCAGGAACAACACCGCTTCTTGCCCATAGTGCATCACGGCAGCACGGAGCAGAACGTGGGTCTCATCACCCTGAAATTCAGCAGTACCCAGGAATGGGAAACGGAACATCCCTGCAAGCAGCAATACTGCCAGGAGCACCAGCATCGTCCCGCTGCCTGATCTCCACCGTGCGACAATTGTCTTGCCAGCTTCGCCAGAGGGTGCTGGTGAAACCGTCGAGGGTTTCGGTTCTGTCGTCATGGTTCGGAGCAGCAGCATCCCTATGAGCCCGCTTAATGTATCAACGGCGAGCAACACATGCCACCCATGCAATGGGCCGGGCAATGCATGCAGGCCGAACAGGAGGGGTATTGGCAAGGCCAGGGCATGGCACAGCATGAGGAATGTGCGCTCCAATCGATCATGCTCGGAACGAAAGACAAGCAGTGCCAGCAGCGCTCCGGGCAATCCCAGCAGAAAGAGCGCCGCCAGGCCGCGCCAGACCATCGGCCCGCCAACCAGGAGCAGCAGGTGCGCCAGCGCGGCAAGGATGCATAGACAACCAGCTCCTATCCACCGTTGAACTCTTCCAACGTCCCAATGTTCCAATGGTTCACCATGCCAGCGCTCCCATGCTGTTGGCGGCACCCATGACCCGACAAGCAGCAGTGTTGCTGGTACCAATACCCACGGTGGTGCCGGCCAGGCCCAGTCCAGGAGATGGGGTTCGTGCTGAACCCAACGGATCAGGCCCGCCGCAACGATCGCCAGCACCCCGCTGATCCATACGGACGTGATAAGCCGCCTCGACTGTGGCCACAGAGAACGGGCGATATGCCAGAGGATGCCCGCCAGCACCCCCAGACTCCAGATCATATTCAGTGTGCGTTGTAACGGGAGTTGGATCGGGGTGGTGGCACCTGTTCGTGGCGCAATCTGTACCCAATCCACAGGCATTCCGGGGGCATCAGAATCACCGGCTGCAGACCCATCCCGGAGACTGACCAGATCGAGCGGGAACACCCCGACCCCCGGTGCAGGTGCGGGGCCTGGTGGCAAGAGAAGTTGATAGACCCGCCACCCCAATCTCAGGGGCAATGTTGCCAACTCGGCACCATTACGTTCAAGACGTACGTGCTGGTTGGTTATGATGGCCAGTTCATCGCCATGCAACCGCAGGCGCAGCATGCCGACACTGGTGCGTGGGAGCAGTACCTGGGCCTGCGCACTGCTCCAGCGATAGGTCAGCGTCCCTTCATGCTGCGGTGGCAGAAAGCCAGCCACAAAATGCGCGTCGGTGCTTGCGCCCACGTCGAGCGACCAGACTGGTGGCGACAGGAGCACAATGAGCAGGAGGAGCGCCGTTACGCTCAAAACGAGCGCCAGCAGTATCAGGGACGTACCATATGTCCTGAGTATCTGTAGCCATGTTCGTTGTTGGAGCGGAATCGGTTGTGCCACGCTGCGATCCGCTACTGTCTGTGGGGCGGTCGAGATCTCAGCTCTGTTCATACCTTGCCAGTATTACAACTTCCAAATTTGGAACAATTTTGTACTGCATACGAGATCTCAGCTCTGTTCATGCCTTGCCAGTATTACAACGGCAGCAATCTTTGCCGGACTTGTACGAATAAATACTACCATCACCGCAAAACGCAACTGATTGTACCATACCTCTATACGTCTCTTACAGTCAACATGCTGATAACACGATGATAGCCATGGTCATCTTGACACGCTCTCGCATCCTGGTTAAGCTGTTCTCAAGACAATGCATCGCCTGGAACGGCCCAGGGTTGTGCCCTGCACATACCAGGTTCGACCGACACGATCAGGAGGTATCTCGCGATGATTGAAATTGCCCCCATCACGATGCCCATCATCCCGGCCACTGTCCCCTGTGCTGAACCTGTGCTGGTTCCACGACACGGTCGCCCGTGGACGGAGGCCGATCTGCTTGCGCTGGCCGATGACGAGCGGCACTATGAATTGGTACGCGGAGATTTGCTGATGATGAGTCCGGCCA
>DAOTWD010000078.1:0-2007 GCA_034435975.1 Chloroflexaceae bacterium
CATATATGAGCGCTTCACCGATATCAGGGCGTGCTTCGTCGTCCTTACGCAAGTGACGATACGTTCTGAGCCAGGCAACGGTGCGTGCACCGACCCGGCGCCGCGGCACCACCGGGAATCCCGCTTGCCCTTCCGGACGCTTGACGATAGCGAGGATCCACCCACACACGGTTGTGACCCATTCCACCAGCCAGCATCGCCACCATCTGCCCACATCAGGCGCAGACGCGACCACCGACGGTGTTCGCCGGTTCTGTTCGTGCGTACCCGCAAAGGTTACACGAAAGACCCTTGGCAGACACATGTTCAGACACACTCTGAGGACACCGAATACAAAAGCACCGTGCCAGTAGTCGTTCAGGACCTGGTGTTACGCACAGACAACGTGCGCTTTCTTCAAGAGAAAAGGTCAGGTGTCTATTCCTACGCGCGGTGTTTGCGCACTACTTCGGCATAAAGATCGAGAGTGGCACGCGCGATACTGTCCCAACCAAAACGGCTTTCGGCCTGCTGTCGAGCTTGTTGCCCGAGTGTAGCCAACCAGTCACGGTGCTGAGCAGCGTGGATAATTTTTGTCGCCACTTCTTCACGATCTTCCACCTGTTCAATAAACAACCCCGTCACACCCTCCTCAACAACTTCGGCCAACCCACCGACGCGAGCGGCTACAACAGGACGACCAAAACTGAAAGCCAGGTGGGCGACGGCGCTGTGAGATACATTTCGATATGGGAGTATTACCAGATCACATGCAGCGAAGTAGATGGCAACTTGCTCATTCGGAATGTAACGATCATCTATAATCACGTGATCACGCACACCACGTTCTCGCAGCATCGCTTCAAAGTCTACGTCCCTATACGCGGCTTGCGCCCTACCTGCAATGATCAGGCGGAATTCGGGTACGTCGGCAATGATCCTGGGAAGAACATCAATGAGAAGATCGAGACCTTTGGAGTAGCGTCGATCACCAAAAAAAAGACCAACTGGCGCATCAAGCGGCAGTCCTAATCTAGTCCGGCTATCATCTTGAGAAGGGATATCTATACCTTCAAGCTGCAGAAAATAACTCCCAGACCCGATCCGCATAATTCGCTCGGCAGGAACACCATATTGCTCGATCAGTTTAGTGCGGTCAATCCAGGTATGGACAATGAGTTGATTAGCCGAATGGTAGATTTGCCTGTCAACTACACGATTCATAGCGATCCTCCACTTCGCAGTGTAAAGGAGGGAGGCGCGACTCGGTTCATGAACGGTATAAACTACTGGCAGCCCGCGATACCGTAACCAGCGCAACAATAGTATATCAACTGCATTAACGAGAGCGCTTTGCATGTGGATAAGATCAGGACGCTCCATGCGCACAACGTCCGCTACTTTCAGTTGGCGTAGCATATAATCCACGCCCCGTTGTAGTCGACTCTGTGTCCGATCCCCTCCGCCCATAACTTCATAGACCCGATAAGGCGGAGGCACAGGTAAACGTTCATAGTGGCGTGAGGTTACAAGAGCAAGACTCATGCCATTTGCTACGAGTTGACGACTAAGCGCCTCGGTGTAATAACGAATTCCGCTAAAACCGACAGGTTCGATCATCATCACATGCACGGATGCCCCCCTGGAGGATCAGATTTAACACCCTGCAATGGTGGATTGTATATCAACATGACTGCAAACGTGCGAGCCACGATATTCTACCTTTACTTCCTGGACCGGATTTGTGGTGCGATGCCGTCCCTGGCCGATCTGATCGCGGAGCGCGGCTCCACGCTCAACCTTGGGGCCTCATTCGCGCCCCCTCCCTGACAGCCACCCCGAAAGATTGAGCAGCTACGTTATTGAGATGCTTTCTACTATATGCAGTTGCGTGTGAAACAAGAATGCCGGAAGTTAAAAAGATTAGTCCGGATCCAACAAAACTGAAGCCGGACTCATTCAATAGACTGGTAAAGATAAGACCGCTCAGCATGACGATCGTAGCGGTGTAAATCCAGACATATGGCG
>DAOTWD010000079.1:0-5546 GCA_034435975.1 Chloroflexaceae bacterium
AAGCGCAAAGCGGTCTGAGCGCAAAGCGGAAAACAGGTCACCCTTGCTCGCCTTACGCACACCCTTTTCGCTCTCAAACGCATCACGCCCCAACGTTCCTCTGTTTTGCGCTTCAACGCTTTGCGCTTCAAGCTCAGGTTGCCCACGGGAATTTCCGAAACCCATGTCGCATACACGATGGCACGATCACCCATCCACGGGATAATTCGACAACGATACCCTGGCCGGTTGGTGCTGTGGACTACTGCGATGGTAAATGGTGCGGATCGGAAAAGGTATTTCGATCCCTTCCTGCCGATAACGTGCATGCAGACGCTTGATAAACTCGTGTTTGATCAAAAATTGATCCACAAACTCCTGACCACGTAAAATAACCGTGAACTTGATCTGGAAATCAGCAAAATTGTTATAGCGAATAAAGGGTGTAAAATCCGGCACACCGCCGGGCACCTCTTGCATCACCTGCTGGGCCACCTCGATCGTCACCCGTTCAACCAGTTGTAAATCACTGTCATAGCTCACCCCTACATCGATCAGCACCGCCAGTTCGCGAGTGGGATCGTGATAGTTCGTGAGAATTTGTGAGGTCAATACCGCGTTTGGTACAGTAATGATATTGTTCGCTAACTGGCGAATCTGGGTATTGCGCCAGTTAATATCGGCCACATACCCTTCTTCGCCTGTACTGAGACGTATATAGTTCCCCGGCCGAATCTGGTGTGATAGGATAATGATAATGCCTGAAAACAAATTCGAGAGCGTATCTTGCAGGGCCAGCGATACTGCCAGACCACCAACCCCAAAGGCAGCAATCGCGGGCGTCACCGGAATATTCAGGATCTGCAGAATGATAATCATACCCACGATCGTGGCCGTGATGCGGATAATGTTCATAACAATCGTCAAGGCCGAGGAGCCTTCCGCATTGCGATCATACGCCTTGACCAGCCCCGTGCCAATCCGAATAATTACCAGCGTGGTCGAACCAACAAAGGCAATCAAGACAGCGATCTGGACTGTAGCCATGATACGTGGGGCAAAAAGCGGGTTTAAGACTGCCAGGTACAATCCAAGCAGAGTAAACCAGAAAACCACCATGTTCTTCAAGGCGTTGATTATCACATTGTCCGCATACCAGGAATTTTTTTGCACCCAGCTTTTCAGCAAGATCAGCAAGATCCACCTGATGATCAACCCGATCAACACCGCCCCTACGATCATGAGTACTGGCTCAAGTAACTGAGTATACCCAAATTCTTCACCGGCTTCGATCATGACACCGATCTCCTTCTCCATCCTGCGGCAGAACACCGTGGCTGGAGGTGCCTATTTGCCGCACGTTCGTATCGCAATAAGATCTCATCCTCAGGATTATACCCTGAAACCCTGGACACAACCGCTTTCTCTCCCCCGGTTCCTACTGACGATTGTGCTCAGCCGGGCTCTGATTTCTACGCAAGATACGCGCCGGCAGACTGAAAAACCGTGAAAGCAAGGGTCTCTGGTCATTTGACGAATCTGGGTCTGCCTAGTAATATTAACGAATATTCAAAGCCTCCAGAGTCGTTGCGCTGGCAGTGTCGCCGCTTATCCTGTTTTAGGAACGTGTATCTCTGCTCTCATCTCAATACATAAAAGATGTTAGTTTTTGACACTTACCGGGACACTTATGCAGCGCATGGTTTCACCGCCGTTTACCCAGTATCAACTCGATAGCGTGTATGATGAGATGTTTGATAGCGAGGGGAACGCCCGTCCGCACTATCAAGCATTACAGCAACGATTGTTTGAACTGTCGCCCGCAGAACTGCGTCAACGCCAACAAACGGCTGATATTGCTTTTTTGAATCAGGGTATTACGTTTACCGTCTATGGTAAAGAGGAAGGAACCGAACGCATCTTTCCCTACGATCTGCTGCCACGGATCATTACCAGCACCGAGTGGAACCAGATCGAACAGGGCTTGATTCAACGCATTACCGCGTTGAATATGTTTTTGAAGGACATCTATCACGAAAAGCACATTCTCAACGACGGTACCCTGCCCCGCGAAATGATCTATACCTGCCGCCATTTTCGCCGTGAGATGCAGGGCGTACGCGTGCCACGCGACATCTATACCTCTGTCGTTGGAACGGATCTGGTACGTGTGAGTAATGGACGCTTTGTGGTGCTGGAAGATAACCTGCGTGTACCGAGTGGTGTTTCTTATATGCTGGCCAATCGCCAGGTTATCAAAAATGCCTTTCCTCGTCTGTTCCTCAATTATGGCATTCGACCGATTGATCATTATGGTCAGGCCCTCCTGGCGACATTACGAGCGCTGGCACCGTTACAACGCACCGACCCGACCATCGTGCTGTTAACCCCAGGCGTCTACAACTCGGCCTACTTTGAACACACCTTTCTGGCACGCCTGATGGGGATCGAACTGGTCGAAGGGCGCGACCTGCTCGTGCATAACAACGTCGTCTATATGCGTACCACCGCTGGCTTGCGGCGTGTCGATGTCATCTATCGGCGTATTGATGATGACTTTATCGATCCACTGGCCTTTCGGTCAGATTCGGTGCTGGGCGTGGCCGGGCTTATGAATGCTTTCCGTGCAGGTAACGTGTCCCTGGCGAATGCCATTGGCACCGGTATTGCTGATGATAAAGCGATTTATGCCTATGTACCGTTGTTCATTCGCTACTATCTCGATCAAACGCCAATCCTGGATAACGTTGAAACGTATCTTCTATTGGATGAGTCGCAACGCCGGTATGTGCTGGAAAATCTGGACAAACTGGTCGTCAAAGCCGTGGGCGAATCGGGCGGATATGGGATGTTGATCGGCCCGCACAGCACGGCAGAACAGCGCGAACAGTTTCGGCAACAGATCCTGGCCGATCCACGTAACTATATAGCCCAACCAACGCTGGCAATTTCACGTGCACCATGTTTTGTCAACGGACAGGTGGAGGCGCGCCACGTCGATCTGCGGCCCTATATTCTCTATGGCGAAACCATTACGATCGTCCCTGGTGGCTTAACCCGTGTTGCTCTAAAGCGTGGTTCGCTTGTGGTAAATTCGTCGCAAGGTGGCGGAAGTAAGGATACCTGGGTGCTGTATGATGAGCTGCAGAAATAAAGGTGAGGATCTATGCTCTCACGCGTTGCTGATAGTCTCTACTGGATGAGCCGCTATCTGGAACGGGCAGAACATACTGCCCGCCTGCTCGATGTCCATCTTAACCAGATGCTCGATCAGACGCCCGGCTCAGCCAATCATCGTTGGGAACGCCTCCTGTCCAGTTTACGCACATCGCTGCCTACTGGCAGCATCTATGATGCGTATATTCTGACCCACGCGCTGACGTTCGATCTCGCCAACACGGCCTCGATTGTGTCATGTATTGGCGCAGCCCGCGAAAATGCACGTCAGGTACGTGAACAGATTAGCTCGGAGATGTGGGAACAACTCAATCGTCTCTTTTTGCATGTGAAACGCACCGATCAAGCTACCTTCTGGACAACGGAGCCACACGAGTTTTTTCAGGTCGTCAAACAAGGGGCGCATTTATTTCAGGGTATTACCGATGCCACGATGAGCCATGGCGAAGGCTGGCAGTTTATTCAGGTGGGACGGGCTATCGAACGTGCCGGGGCGACCGCTGCCTTGCTGGATGTACATTTTACCGACTTCCTGACCAGACATCCCACCGAAACAGTTGACTATCTCGCCTGGGTAGGGCTGTTGAAGTCGTGTACAGCCTACGAAGCCTACTGTAAAGTTTACACGGCAGATATTCGCCCCGAGTGTATAGCCGAATTTCTGCTGCTGAACGCCGAGTTTCCTCGTTCAGTGCGCTTTGCAGTTGGGGTCATCCATACCGCACTGCAAGCAATTGCCAGCACCACCGGGCGCAATGCTGGCCGTGCGGAACGACTCGTAGGACGGCTCCACGCCGCGCTGGATTATGATCAGGTTGAAGAGATTATGGATGGTAGTATGCATTCGTATATGGAAAATATCCAGCGCCAGTGTTCGCAAATTCACACAGCTTTACACCAGATTTATATATCGTATCCGATAGACTCCAGCTTACTGGCGTAAGTGTCCTGCGTTACAGCCAGTGGCGATAGCTAGATGGAATAGAGCGTTTATGTACTACTCAATTCGCCATGTGACTCGGTTTCGTTACAGTATGCCCATCAGTGCCAGCATTATGGAAGTGCGCATGCGTCCACGTACCGAAGGCTTGCAACGCTGTCTGGATTTCCAACTGCGCACCAGTCCCCGCTCGCAGATCATGTCCTACCGTGACTACCTGGGCAATACGGTGCATCACTTTGATATACCAGGGTTGCATACACACCTGACGATCACTGCTGAAGCACTGGTCGAACTGACACCGCCATCACCGATCCCGGAGGCGCTTGAACCGACTGCATGGGCGGCGCTGGATGCGTTGACCCGCGATGGTGGCTTCTATGATATGTTGATGCCCAGCCACTTTGCCCAACCCACCCGCCGCTTGCAAGATCTCGCCCACGAATTCCATATACAACGGCGTGATGACCCCTTGAGTTTGTTACGTGAAGTAAATAGTATAATCTACCATGCCTTCGCCTATGTCAGCCAGAGTACCCAGGTCGATTCACCGATTGATGATGCACTCCGCACGCGCAAAGGGGTCTGTCAAGATTTTTCCCATATCATGATCGCGCTCATGCGCACGCTACGCATCCCCTCCCGGTATGTCAGCGGCTATCTCTTCCATCGCATGGAAGATCATGATCGTTCCGAAGAAGATGCCACCCATGCCTGGATGGAGGCGTTTCTCCCTGATCTGGGATGGGTCGGTTTTGATCCGACGAACAACTTGATTGCAGCAGAACGGCATATTCGCACGGCGGTGGGGCGCGACTATGCGGATGTACCACCCACCCGTGGAGTATTTAAGGGCGACGCCAAAAGCGAACTGGATGTAGCTGTGCAGGTTACTCTTACTGAAGCGCCCCCCCTGGAGGAGGAACTGCTCCCACCAGTAGAGTGGATACCCGACACTGAAAAGGTCGATCCGCTCAAGCAACAACAGCAGGAGCAGCAAGATCAACAGCAGCAGCAACAGCAGCAGTAAGCCAGGCTACAGTGTTCAGGTACGGATGCCAGGTACGTTACACTGGCTTACCAACCACTGGTGTGGTTACACTGACATCCTGAGCCTGTTATACTCACGGCTCTATAAAGCGAGCGCTATGAAATGTGGATTATGCGATAGTTGGTATGTTTTCAAACCCTGTATCAGCAGTACGCAATACGTGCAACACCAGATCGTCAAGATCTGCGACTGGCGTATCCGGGCTCAATCGCTCCCCAATCGCCCGAATGATGTTCAGTGGCGGTAGCGGGAGTACCCGCAGAAGCGCAAAGCGGTCTGAGCGCAAAGCGGAAAACAGGTCACCCTTGCTCGCCTTACGCACACCCTTTTCGCTCTCAAACGCATCACGCCCCAACGTTCCTCTGTTTTGCGCTTCAACGCTTTGCGCTTCAAGCTCAG
>DAOTWD010000080.1:0-34300 GCA_034435975.1 Chloroflexaceae bacterium
ATGGCGGTCACGTCCACGCCGCAGATGCGCTTGAGATGCTTGCGGATGGCACCGCCTTTGGGGGCGTTCTTGCTGTGGCTCTTGCGCTTGTGTTCGGGGACAGACGCGGGGGCATCATCGTCGCAGCCGTTTTCGCCGGGGCGGACGGTGCCGTACACGCGCTCGATCTCGGCGTCGCCGGCTTCGATCTGACGGGTGGAGAAGTCGTACAGCTCCAGCGATTGCTTGAGGACGAAGAGATGCTCTGCGCGCCAGGTGCCGGTCAGGGCCTGGGCGATCGCGTCTTCATCCTTCTTACAGCGATAATCGCGCAGCGCCGCCAATTTATGCGGGTCACGTTCCCCGGCGACGATGGCGCGGATGATGCGCAAGCCGGTGTCGCCGGTGGGGTTGGAGACCGCCTGGTCGAGGCGGATGTTCATGTGGATCAACGCTTGCTGCATGTGCAGGATGGGCGGAGAGCGATGCTCAATCAGTTGAGCGCGATGGCGCAGCAGTGAGCGCAGGGCAATCAGGTCGGCGTTGGGGCGGAAGGAGGCTTTCAACAAGCCGCGGGTGTGCAGGGTCTGAATCCATTGACAATCGAGCACGCCCGACTTGCGTCCGGGGATGCGCCGCAGGGAGCGGGCGCTGACCAGGCAACAGCGAAAACCCGCCGCTTCGAGCGTCTCGAAGAGCGGGATCCAGGAGACGCCAGTGCTTTCCATCACCACTGTCTCGATGTGATGTTCTTTGAGCCAGTCGGCCAGGGCGTGCAAATCGGCGGTGGACACGCCCAAGGTGCGTACCAATTGAGGATGGTCGGCACCGGGAAGACACACATAGATTTCGTGTGCGCCGATGTCGGCGCTGGCAGCATGGGGGCGCAGGATGGGCAGGCTGGCGGTGGAACGCACTTCGACCTGGGAAGAGGGAGGACGCGAAGCTTACTTGGACACAGAAGAACCTCCTGGGAGAAAAAATGGTCAGGCCCAGTCTCCTGGGTAAGATAGCAGGCTCATCGGGGGCACTGAACGTGCCACCCGAGAAGAAATCATCGTGGCCGGACCCCAGAGTGCAACTCGGGTCGGGCATGAGCCCGGACACCAATGCGAAACTCCAGCTTGCGTGCCTGACGCCCAGCACGTATACTACAGCCAAAAAGCACGGCAAATCTGTTTCATCCGGTTGGAAGGCCGGCCCAGCCAGGGAGTGTTCCAGCCGACCGCCGCTTCGCGGCTCGCTGCGCTCGCCGCTCGCGTCTGCGGCTGACGCGCAAGTCGTTCGGCGGCGTGCGTAGCAGTTCCTCGGAACAAGGTCAAATATTCCTATGAATCGTCGAGTGTTTCTTAACCTGTTGCTCACAATGCTGGCAAGTGCAGGGGTTTCGGCGTGCACTGATGCGCTTGAACCACAACCTGCGCCCAAAGTGCCAGACGCCAATGCTCCATGGGATGTTATCGTCGTTGGCGCAGGCATTGCCGGGTTGCGCGCTGCTCAGAAACTTCAGCAAGACGGACAGCGGGTGCTGCTCCTTGAAGCGCGTAATCGTATCGGCGGGCGAATTTGGACGGATACTGACAATGGACAGCCGTTAGACCTGGGCGCATCCTGGATTCATGGTATACGCGGTAACCCTATCACTACTCTTGCCAATCAACTGGGGGCAACACTTATCGCCACTGACTATGAAGACCAAAAACGATGCGACGCCAACGGTGAACCGCTCTCCGCAGACCTCGACCACCGCGTCGAGGAATTGCTAGACCGTTATTTTGAACTGGCGCGCAAGTACGCTGAGAACCAAGACTATGATGTAAGTCTGCAAGCCGCACTCGAAGCTGTTTTACGCGTTCACCCGCTCAACATGCAAGATTTGCGCTTGCTCAACTATGCGGTAAATACCACATTTGAGCATGAATATGCGGCCGATTCCAGCCAGTTATCTGCATGGTATTTTGATGAACAACAAGAATTCGATGGTGGCGATGTGATTTTTAGTCACGGCTATCGCACGATTGCAGATTTTCTAGCGCAAAATCTCGATATTCGTCTGAATCACGTTGTGCAACGCGTCACCTACGACGATAGCGGCGTAACAGTTGAAGCGGCGCAAGGGTGTTGGTCCGCTCAGGCCGTATTGCTTACTGTTCCGCTGGGAGTGTTACAGCGCGGGAGTATAAGATTTGAGCCGCTATTGCCCATGCCTAAACAACAAGCTCTGGAACGTGTTGCAATGGGCTTGTTGAACAAGTGCTACCTGATTTTTCCCGAGGTCTTTTGGGATGATGCCACTTTACTTGGTTATGTTGGGGATCGCAAGGGCGAGTGGGCCGAATGGCTAAATTTAGACGTGCTGCTTGGCGCGCCAATTCTTCTTGGTTTCAACGCTGGAGAGTACGCCCATACGCTGGAAGCGCAATCAGATGAGCAAATCGTTGCATCGGCAATGCAAACCTTGCAGAACATGTACGGTGAAAGTATCCCCAGCCCATTGCAGTATCGTATGACCCGCTGGGCGGCGGATCCCTACTCATTGGGTTCATATTCCTTTTTAGCAGTGGGGGCAAGTCCTGCTGATTATGACGCGCTCGCGCAACCGGTGGGGAAACGCCTGTTTTTTGCCGGTGAACACACACAGCGCAATCATCCTTCAACCGTTCACGGTGCGTATTTGTCTGGAGAACGTGCCGCTGACGAGATTTTGTCTGGACTGAAATAGGTTTTCTTGCTGGAGCATTTTTCCATCATTGCGTTATGAGATTACCCAGAAAGCCTTGGTGTCATGCCGCCCATCACGCGCTTGCATCGGACACTGCTTCGCGGCGCAGGTGAAGCGCAAACCGTTAGGCGGCTTAAAGCGAAACTTCGCGCAAGCACAAGGAGTATACACCCATGTCAAGCATAGTGAGCGTTAAAGGTTCTCAAGGCTATGTAATAAGTTCCGATAGCATCGTATTCAAATATCTCACTGACGCGACAGGCAATGTTACCGGCAAAATCAAAGGGGTAACGAGAAAGCTGTTTCAGATTCATGATGACATTGTTGTAGTTGGTTTGGGAAATTGGAACAGTTATTTTCCGATGTTTAATAAAGTGGCTCGAATGTCTTCATCAAAAGACATTTTGCTTGACGAACTCCGTTCTCGTGGCACAGAACTTACAGATACTCACATCTACATTTTTAGTAGGAGTGAGAATAGCGTTACTTGTGATATTGTCGAGAATAAACAAGTACGGACTAACCAGTCGGGAGCCATAATGTATCCCGAACCTGCGCTAAATTCGATGTTTCTGACATTATACGAGTCGACTGACGCTTTAAGAGTTCGGACAACAGGTATGTTAGGAATGGCGGCTCTTGTACACGCTTATAATTTATTTGCGGCGGCTCTATGCAACGATATTTCCGCACCTTTTGATACCATTCTTTTTACAAACGAAGGCATTTTCAATTTCAATGGCGGCGCAACCAGATTGCCCGTAGGTGATTTCTGCTAATAGTCAGCAAATCATAAGGAATGGGCGTACCGCTGAACACGGGCGTGCAGGCAACTCGCGTTCCACTCCGTTCCGCTGCGCTCGCTGCGCGGCGGCTGAAGCGCGTGCCGTTAGCCAGGGCGACGGAGGTCAATGGCACGTGAAATCAGAAAGGTGAACAAAAATGCTTCAAGTCAATCTGGAAGAAGCGAAAGATCGTTTGCTCGTATTAGTTGATGCTGTGCTGAAGGGTGAAACAGTATGGATCGTTAAAGACCTTTAGGAAACCATGCAACCGGCGGTTCCCTTCATTCAAGGTAGTTACTGCCGGGTATGGATCGTTAAAGACCTTTAGGAAACCATGCAACTGGTGCCTATGGTCTCTTCCACGCGCCGCCGGTTTGGAAGTGCAAAAGGATTGATTGTCATGGCGGATAATTTCGATGCACCACTCCCCGACTTTAACGCGTATATGCCATGAAACTACTCCTTGATACGCACGCTTTTCTGTGGTTCCTTGGTGGGGATGAGCGTCTCAGTCCCAGTGCACGGGTATTGATTAAAGATGTGAGCTGCGAAGGTGGCTACTTTACTGTTGCATCATCGTGACCCGTTTGATCGTTTGCTGGTTGCACAAGCGCGAGTCGAGCAAATGCCATTGGTGAGCAGTGACCCGGCGTTTGACGCACATGGCATTACGCGCTTGTGGTGAGATACAGACATCGTTGCGCTAGCTAACCAGCGCATCCAGCCGACATGCTCCGCTGCGCTTCGCAACGCCGCTGAACCGGAGCGTTGGGCGGCGGAGTGTGTTTGGCGTCAAGACATGGCACATTGAAGAGTATTGGAGGTAGAGATATGAAGCTGTTGAGGCAAGTTTTCAGATCTCAAGAAAATAGTCGCGTTGTCTGTTTCAGGGTTGAAAACTATGAGGAGATGTACCAACGTGATGAGGAGGTGATTACAAAACTAGAGAGAAACCTTGCAGCAGCGGGAGCAATCCCTGCCAAAATTGACTTTCGATCAAAACTCTGTTGTGCAACAATCACGGATCCAACTGTGAAGCTTGAAGACATCCAGCAAGTCCTGGAAACTCATAGCTTCTGCGTTACGCTCATCGATTCAGAAGTCAGAAAGGAGTAAAATGCCATGAGCGAGCTTAACCGCAGAGACTTTTTGAAGATAGGGGCAGGAAGACTGGCAGGCCTTGCTGCTGGCCAATTCTTGCCCCTGGATCACCCATTACAGCCTGGAATCGTTCGTGCCGACCCGGCTACCATGGAGCTAGCCAATGGGGCTTTTGTATTTGACCAGCGAGTGATCGGCCAGGTAGATGCTCAAGGTCGAGTGCTTCAAAGCACCCTTTGTAGAACAAGTGAAAGAAATGGCACGCAGGCATGGGTTTCAGATGCGTCTGATTCCGATGAAAAACACTCATCACACTACAATGAGGGAGCTGGTCATTGGGAGAGACCTGTCATGGTTGGACGAGCTACCCGCCATCCGCGAATCAGAGGTCAGATGTAGCGTAAAGAAAGCCAGGAGATAAACGTCCTGACCACTCGCTCCAGCCGACTGCTTCCTCGCTTGGCGCGGCTGAACACCGGCCGTTGGCACCGATGCGGGAACCACCGCTAGAGACCCGGCATGCCATGCCTCTAGCGGCCCCGATGAACCGGTTATTCATGCACGGCTGTCAGGAACCCTGCCCCAACCCGTGCATAACACCTCAGCCGGTCAGTTCAGAGTGGAATGATGCCTCCGCGATCATCTCGGGCCGGACAACCCCGTTCGCAAAGGGACGATCCGTGAGATTAGTGGTCGTGTCAGGTTCAGGTTGAATCAAATCACGTAAACCGCAACGCAGCTTTGCCAGCAAATCGTGGAGTTGGCGCTGTTCAGCAGGCGAGAGGATGCCAAACCGCTGTTGAATGGAAGCGTTGTGTGCAGCGATGGCCGCCGACCGCACTGCCGACCCCTGTTCGGTCAACACCAGCCGTTGTGCCCGGCGGTCATCGGGATCAGGCGTACGTAGCACGAGGCCATCGCGTTCGAGCCGATCCACAATGCGCGTAATCGTACTCTTGACACACAGGAGGGTCGCCCCCACCTCCGTCAGGCGTCGTCCCTGTGCCATATCAAGTTGCTGCAATACGGCGAATTCAAGCGGACTTAAGTTCAGTGGTGCCAACACACGCCGATCACCATCGTCCATCAAAACATAGATATCGTGTACCAACCGATGTTGTTGGTTTGCGAGGAAAAGCATTTCACTTGACATTAAATTCAACCTTTATCGATTATAATTGTTGTCGAGGGAATTATAGATACCTGAAGTGTTATCGTCAAGTCGGGCATATACACCACTCTACTACGAGAAAGCGCATCTCTATCATCAATACCTGGTTAAAACAAAGCGTTGCGTGACAATGCGCGACACATATTTGTGCAATTTGTAGCAAGTAGTATAACACGTTCCTGGACACAAAGGCAAAAAGTTGCGTGAGAAAATTCGGAACGGGGCGCAGGACTAGGTGACTCCAACTGTGATCTCGGCCTGCCCCGCCGTAGTGTCTGTCAGCGCAGCGATACACGGTTCAATCTGATGGACAGGCAGCACAATGGTCAGGGTGACACGGGCGGCAAAATCTTCGTGGGTCACGGTTGCCTGATAGGTTTCGAGGACGCGCAGAACGGCTGCATACTGACGATAATCAAAGCACATACGACATATGTGCTGATCAAAGTGCTCGGTGCGTGGCAATGCGTCCAGCACTGCCCGCGTTGCATCGCTATAGGCGCGTACCAACCCGCCGGTACCCAGCAGCGTACCTCCAAAGTAGCGGGTCACTACCACTGTCACATCGCCCAGGCCGCTGCCACGCAAAACCGATAGGATCGGGCGGCCAGCGGTACCAGCGGGTTCACCCGCATCGCTCATACCGACCACCACACTCGCGCCGTTGCCGATCAGATAGGCATACGCATGGTGCGATGCGTCGGCAAAGATGGCGCGTACCTCGGCAATAAAGTTTTTAGCGGCCTCGACCGTGGGCGTACAGGTGGCGCTGGCTATAAAGCGCGAGTTGACCACTGTTATGGTTATGCGAGTCTCTTTGGCAGGAACAGGATAGTGATGATGCAGGGTAGTCATGCTGGTGTATTCCCTTCTCTGGATGGAGGATGGATTAATTGCGCCCGCTCAACCGGGGGCAGATCCTCCCATACCTGGGCCAGCCAGTTGACGCCTTCGAGAAAGGCGTTGGCCCGATCCGTATCCGGGCAAACGCTGCGTAGGAGTGACCAGAACGCCGGGCCATGATTGGCGTGAATGGCGTGCGCCAGTTCGTGGGCCATCACGGCTTCCATCACCCATGCGGGCATCAGGCACAAGACAGCATTCAGCCGGATGGCGTGGGTGCGGGTGCTATAGCTGCCCCAGCATGCGGTTTGATTGGTGGTGAACTGGACATCACTGACATCGAGCGGTTGGGGAAACCGAAGCGCGACTCGCCGGGCCAGTGTCAGCGCGTCGGTAGCACTATTGACGTGACGTGTACGCTGGCGGCGCAACAGTCGCCGCGCCAGATCGGGTAGCACCCGGTTCAGCATTTCCGGGGAAAGATGCAGGGGCACACTGACCCGCAAGGTTTGATCGCGCAGACGCGCATTGATGTTTTTGACCGCCTTGCGCTGCACGATCAGTACCAGTGTTACGTCATCAACAGTCACGCTGGTTGGGAATTCCTGGTGCATATGCAGAGCATATCACAGACGCGAGGCTGTTGCAAGCGTTGATTTTGGAGTGATCTGGAGTGATGCGGCGCTAGAACAGGCTATGGTATAATGCTATTATAGTCTTCCTGGAGCTATTTATCACTTTCAGGACTTACGCGGGGTCGCTGGAAGACCACGTCTTTTTCGCCTGCGGCAGCGTGGAAGGGACTCTCTTTTGGTTCCACATTTTCGCCTTCGGCGAAAATGTGGAACCAAAAAAAAGAAAAAGTATCGCTCTGCCGAAGGCGAAATCTATGTTGTGATGAACGACTGCGTAAGCCCTAACATTATTATGTCCTATCCTGTCCATCCGTTCACAGTTCACTTTCCGATCGCCCTGTTACTGGTCAATGGCTTGCTGACGCTGCTCTATCTGCGGTATGGTGAGCGTAGCCTGGAAACAAGCGCCTACCATTGTTTGCTCATCGGCTGGTGTGGTGCATGCGTGGCGGTGGTAACCGGATTGATCGATGCCTGGCGGCAACTCGCCAGGCCAGAGGTTGCCCTCGCTCCCGCGCTTATTAATCGGGTGAACGCCCACGCCGTGACGAGCATCCTCGTAGTTGTGGTGTATGGACGAGCTTTGCTGCAACGCCGCCGACAGCCGGATATTCTGCACGATACCCAACGACGGCGTGGCTATCTAGGTTTGCTACTGGTCGGAGCGCTGCTACTGCTGATAACGAGCTGGCTTGGCGGCTATCTGGTCTACGCATTGGGCCTGGGGGTGAATCGCTATGTGGGCGATGACCCCGTATAGATAGCACGCATGGTGTTGCCAGCAGTCCTGTCGACTCCGCGCAAGTCATGACTCTGAGGTACAATAAATCGAGCTTATGAGGTGCATATTTATGGGTAATATTATCTACGCCTTTCTTGCTATTTTTATCCATACCATGATCAAAATCGGCTGGTGGCGCTGGCGTATTGAAGGTGTCGAACATCTACCACCACGGGCCAGCGGAGGCATGGTTCTGGCAATGAATCATATTCACTGGATTGACATTCCGGCTGCTGGTGCGCTTCTACCATTTGCCTATCGCCTTTCGTGGCTGGCAAAGATCGAAATCTTTGAACATCCTCTGCCACGCTGGTTCTTCAAGACAATGTACGTCATCCCAATTAAGCGCGGGCAACGCGATGTCACTGCGCTGGAAAGGTCGGCGGCGGCGCTGCGGCAGGGCGCGGTGTTGATGATCTTCCCGGAAGGGCATCGCAGTCGCACTGGTGTGTTGCAGCAGGGGCATGGGGGTGCAGTGCGTCTGGCGATGAGTAGTGGCGTCCCGATTGTGCCGATGGCGATTATTGGCACCCAGCACGGGTTGCGTGGTACATTTGCGCGCAAAGAAGTGGTGCTGCGGATTGGCCCGGCCTATAAGGTTGGGCCAACACTAGACGGCAAAATCCCACCCGATTTGATGGCAAAGCTTACCACTGACATGATGCTTCGGATTGCAGCCCTTTTACCTGCGGAATATCGGGGGCCGTATGCTGCGTTGCTGGCGGAAGGTGTCAATGAGACCGTGTCGGCCGGGGCAGCCTGAGGATGGGGAGCCAGAGAAGTCGGGTAGGAAGCATGGCAGCACGCCGGCCGTTTGCGTCACGGCCGGCCTGTGCCCGGCGAAAGCCGGGACTCTGGTTCAGGGCGGTGACCAGGCGTATTACACTAGACAGGTGTGAATTACTGCGGTTCGAGCCAGATCATGCCATCGAGGCTACCTTCGGCCACCCAGCCAGTACCCATCTCATTTGCCACCCGCCACCAGGTATAATCGTCAGCTTCTGCTGGCCCTTCCAGAATAGTCACCGCGCTATTTTCGGTAAAGCGTACCAGCACCGGTTGCGTAATGCCTGGCTCGCTGCGCCCGCGTAGCACTGCGTTATTCAGGTTGACAATGCGCGCTGTGCCGCCGATCTGGAGGTGTGGTTCAGAGTCAACCACTGGCTCTGGGAGCGGTGAGGGTGGCGGTTCTTCTTCAACCGGCATGGCGGTTACTCCTACCACGTCGGCTTCCGGTGGTAGTTGGGCGGTGGCATTCTCGCGTGTGCCTGGCGTGGTAAAGATAAACAGGCCCGCCCCAATCAGGGCCAGCAGTACAACCACAAAGAGCGCTGGCCATACCTTTCGGGTCACCGGCTGGCGCACAGGGCGCTTGCGATACATACGGCGACGAGCGAGATCGTAGCCCTGGCGGTAGTGATAGTAGTGCTGATAATAGAATGGATTCAGGTCATCCTCGGCTGCATCCTGAATACCCCGTTCATACATTTCGTCGTTATTAGACATACGTACGCAATTTTCAAGATAGTTATAGAAAATGGAAGTTATACCAGCACCATATTATTGCGGCCACGCTCGCATCGTATGCGTGGGTACATCTCATACATTCATCAGCTCAACGGCCGGTAACAGTTTCAAAATCCTGGGAATTGGCCCTTTTGCGACGATCTGTCACCAGTTCAGAGCCGTTATGCGTATTGATCTTCCTACGCGCCTGCCTGTGTTGGATACCGTGTTGAGCGTCAATAAGTTGATCGTTATATGATATGCGCTACCATGGCGATCATAACGTCATGGTACACGCTTATCATGCATGACTCGATTATACGGTCAAAACCAGCATAGCGTCAAGGGTAAGATAGATTACAATTGTCAGGTATATAAGGTTGGAATGTTTCAATGTTCCAACCACCCACCATGGCATTACAGCCGCCCCCGCCCTTTTAACTCAAGATAGGTGTTGATCACACTCACCGTCAACTTATCGGCGGGAACATCCAGCGTAAGTACGCCACTACGGTTGAGTGTATCCAGCACAACCTTGCGCTCGTCCAGCAGCATCTCGGCTATGGCACGCCGATAGGCATCGTCACTACTGCGGACATGCTGACCAGCAAAGCGAGTAATATTCGGATCACTGATGGTGACGCACAGTGGTAGATGGCGTTTTGCCAGCCGCGACAGGTTGGCAATCAGCGGTTGAGCCGCCTCAAGCGTCACCAGGTCGGTGAAGACGACAATCAGCGAGCGCCGTTTATTCTTGATGCTCAGATAGCCCAGGGCGCGGGCATAGTCGGCCTCCACTGGCTCGAACTGCACGTTATAGAGTGCCTCCAGCATGCGATAGAACTGGCTCTTGCCACGGCGGGGAGCCAGGTAAGTGCCCACATCGTCGGCAAAAGTCAGCATGCCAATATGATCACCCTTGAGCGAGGCCACGTAGGAGAGCAGCAGCGCCGTGTTAATCACATAGTCTAACTTGGCCAGGTCACCAATCGGCGGGCGCATTAGACGCCCGGTATCAATGACGCTCAAGACATACTGGCTCCGTTCGGTTTCATATTCGGCGGCAATCGGCTTGCCCCGCCGGGCGGTTGCTTTCCAGTTAATACGCCGAAACTCATCATCGGTGTTATACTCACGGAGACGCTCGAACTCGGTGCCCACTCCATAAATGCGCGCCTGGCGCAACCCCAGTTCAAACAGCAACCCTTTGCGCGCCAGCAGATCGTATTTGCGCACCTCCAGCACATTTGGATAGACTTTGACCTGAACCTGGGCTGGATAGCGTGCCTGGCGCACGAAGGTTGCCAGAAGGCTGCGATAGCGTAGATTGATATCGCCAAACTGATAATCGCCGCGTTGCAGCGGGCGCACGTAATACCGTGCCTCGAAGATGTCATAGCCCGGCAGTTCACCCGCAATTATCACAGCATCACTGGGAAACAGGTGGGGATACTCGTCGCGCAGAGCAAAGCGCAGGCTGTGCTGGCTGCGATTTGCCAGCAGCACCGTGATCAAGTTTTCTGCTCCCAGCGAGAGTTTAGTATCATGCAGCCGCTCGACCTCGATCTGTGGCGGGCCAGGGGTTATGATCAGATCGACCGCAATCAGCACCACCACCACCAGGAAGTAGAACAGCGTCAACCAGAGCAAAGCCTGGGCCAGGCCAGACCCGGCGACCAGCAACGCACCGGCCAGCAGGAGCATAAGCAAGCGTGGAGTTGGGATCATGGGTAATATGTGTTGACCTTAACAAAGGCAGGTGTGGGTTTTCACGCTGCGTGGTTTGACCGCCACCAGTATACCATGGTGTACTGAGTTCGTAGTCATAACAGGAGGAGTATGAATATTCAGCAACTGACCGCTGAGGTTAATCAGTTTGTCACCGCGATGGGGTGGTACGCCCCCGACTCGCCCTATGCGCAGACGCCGCGCAATATTGCGATCTCGGTTGCGATTGAGGCAGCGGAAATCCTGGAACACTTTCAGTTTGACGAGCAGGCGTTGGATCGTGACGCTCTGGCCGGTGAACTGGCCGATGTTGCGCATTATCTGTTGCAACTGGCCTACCTGACGGGGATTGACCTGGAGCAGGCTATTCTGGACAAGCTCAAGCAGAACTATGGGCGTACCTGGCCGAAGCCATCCGGGTAGCAGCGCGCGGCGTTTTCAGGGGGCAGGGGACAGGGAACGCATCATTCTAATGCAAAGGCGCAGAGATCTTGTATCATTCCGGGGTGCGTCCCTCCGGGGCGCAAGGCGTAGGCGCACCTGGGAGCGCGTCCCTCCGGGGCGCGGGCGCACCTGGGAGCGCGTCCCTGGGGCGCGCTCCTCTGGAGCGCGTACAGACCGGGCAGGGAGGCATCCTCGCGACGGACGGCGTCTCCGCGTGCGGTATCCCCGGCACGACCGTGGGCACGCCGGAGCCGTGCCCTACATACCGCACGCGACGACGCGAGCATCGCTGGAGCGCGCCCCTGGAGCGCGTCCCTCCGGGGCGCGAGGCGTGGGCAGGGAGGCATCCTCGCGACGGGCGGCGTCTCCGCGTGCGGTGCCCCCGGCACGACCGTGGGCACGCCGGAGCCGTGCCCTACATACCGCCTGCGCGCAGCGGGCGGCGTCTCCGCGTGCGGTGCCCCCGGCACGACCGTGGGCACGCCGGAGCCGTGCCCTACATACCACACGCGACGACGCGAGCATCGCTGGAGCGCGTCCCTCCCCGGGGCGCAGGCACCCCTGGCAGCGCGTCCCTGGGGCGCGCTCCTCTGGAGCGCGTACAGACCGGGCAGGTGTTCCTTGGCCTTCTCACCTCTTTGCCTCACCTGCCATCGTAACCAGAATGTAACGTTCTCAGCTATAATATTACATTGTCAAGCTTACATTCGCGGCATACAAGGATAGGCTGGTGTCAGAGACGACACGCCGGTGGCCCGCTGTACACCATCTGGTTTTACCTCACACGCCCGGCGCTGGAAATGGCGTTCAGGGGGTGTTTGCGTGTCAACCTCTGTCTACTGCCAATCTCATATGTCACCATAATATCTGCACGTAGACATGGTTCAGAGTGTGTGTAGATTTGATCTATGTCTTACAACCGCCACAGAATACGGAAGGGCTGCCGTATTGTCGGCTGGTTCGTGTTGGATCAACTCATGAGTTTGACACACTGGTATCCAGTTATACGAAGACCTCGCAAAGAAGGGGGAAACGAATGAGTCATGCGCAGACTGCTGCACAGATGGCAAAGAGTTGGGCCGAAGATGCTCGCTGGGCAGGGATTGAGCGTCCTTATACCGCCGAGGATGTGGTACGACTCCGTGGTTCGGTAGTGATCGAGTATACACTTGCCCGTATGGGTGCCGAGCGGCTCTGGCATTTGCTGCACACCGAAGATTATATCAACGCGCTGGGGGCATTAACCGGCAACCAGGCCATGCAACAGGTGAAGGCCGGGTTAAAAGCGATCTATGTAAGTGGTTGGCAGGTGGCCGCCGATGCGAATCTAGCAGGGCAGATGTATCCCGACCAGAGTCTCTATCCCGCCAATAGTGTGCCTCATGTAGTACGGCGCATTAACCAGACCTTGCAGCGTGCTGATCAGATCGATCATATGGAAGGGCGGAACGGTACCTACTGGTTTGCACCGATTATAGCCGATGCTGAAGCCGGCTTTGGTGGCCCGCTGAACGTTTTTGAGTTGATGAAGGCGATGATCGAAGCCGGTGCGGCCGGGGTACACTTTGAGGATCAACTGGCGTCGGAGAAGAAGTGCGGCCATATGGGGGGCAAGGTGCTGTTGCCAACCCAGAACGCGGTGCGCAACTTGATCGCAGCCCGCCTGGCCGCTGATGTGCTGGGCGTACCAACTGTGCTGACGGCGCGGACAGATGCTGACGCGGCCAATCTGCTGGTGAGCGATGTTGACCCGCGTGACCACGAGTTCCTCACCGGTGAGCGTACGGTGGAAGGCTTCTTCCGGATCAAGCCGGGTCTTGATGCCGCCATTGCGCGTGGTCTGGCCTATGCCCCCTATGCCGATATGATCTGGTGCGAGACCTCGGAGCCGAACCTGGAAGAGGCACAGAAGTTCGCTGCGGGCATCCATGCCAGGTATCCCGGCAAACTCCTGGCCTATAACTGCTCGCCATCGTTTAACTGGAAGAAGAAGCTGGATGATGCCACAATTGCGACATTCCAGCGTGAACTGGGGGCCATGGGGTACAAGTTCCAGTTCGTAACCCTGGCGGGCTTCCACTCACTGAACTTCAGCATGTTCGAACTGGCGCGGGGCTATCGGGATCGTGGTATGGCGGCCTATTCTGAGTTACAGCAGGCTGAATTTGCCAGCGAGGTCTATGGGTACACCGCAACCAGGCATCAGCGTGAGGTGGGTGCCGGCTATTTCGATGAAGTGGCGCAGGTGATTGCGGGCGGAACGTCTTCCACTACTGCCTTGACGGGGTCAACTGAGGAAGCACAGTTTGTCTGAGATATGGTTCAAAGCGTATACGGGGAATGTGGATCCGTTTGTCATCATCATCGTTCAGAGCGGCACGGTGTAACGATACGATCACCGCTGTGCCGTGCTGTATTAACAGGACGTACGCGGGCTTTTCGTCTTCGGCGAAAAGGTTGAGCGAAACATAGACCAGGTACTGCTCTGCCGAAGACGAAAAAGACGTTGGGGGTGAACGACTGCATCACTCGTGTTATAGAGAAGAGGTAAGTATTTATGAGGAATCAGAGTGCCTATCCTGAGGGGGTCACATTTGTGGGGCCGGTTTCCCCCGCGTTTGCCGAAATATTGACGCCTGAAGCGGTCAGCTTCGTGACGAAACTCCAGCGTGCATTTGACCCTACCCGCCGGACTCTCTTACAAAAACGGGTGGAACGTCAGGCTCACATTCGTCAGACCTATACCCTTGATTTCTTGCCCGAAACCGCCCATATTCGGAACAGTGATTGGACAGTGGCGTCGATCCCGTCTGATCTTATGGATCGCCGCACCGAAATTACCGGCCCGACCGAGCGGAAGATGGTGATCAATGCGCTGAACTCTGGCGCGAAGGTGTTTATGGCCGATTTTGAAGATGCCAACTCGCCCACCTGGAGCAACTTGATTGAGGGCCAGATCAACCTGCGCGATGCGATCCGGCGCACCATTAACTTCGTTAGCCCCGAAGGCAAGCAGTATGCACTCAATGACACCATCGCCACGCTCATGGTGCGTCCACGTGGATGGCATCTGGTTGAGAAACATATGCTGGTTGATAACCAGCCGGTTGCGGGTGCGTTGTTCGATTTTGGCCTGTTTTTTTTTCACAATGCTCGCCAGCTCCTCGATAAAGGCTCCGGGCCATACTTTTATCTGCCCAAACTCGAAAGTCATCTTGAAGCTCGTCTCTGGAACGATGTATTCCTGATGGCGCAGGATGAACTGGGGATCCCGCGTGGCTCGATTCGGGCGACGGTGCTGATCGAGACCATTCTGGCCGCGTTCGAGATGGACGAGATCCTCTATGAACTGCGTGAACACTCAGCGGGATTGAACTGTGGTCGTTGGGACTATATCTTTAGTTGTATTAAGCAATTTGGCACCAATCCAGAGTTTGTCCTGGCTGACCGTGCCCTGGTGACGATGACGACCCATTTTATGCGTTCCTATTCGCTGCTGGCCATCAAAACGTGCCATCGCCGTAACGCGCATGCTATGGGCGGTATGGCGGCTCAGATTCCGATCAAGAATGACCCGGTTGCCAATGAACAGGCCCTGGAGAAGGTACGTGCCGACAAGACCCGTGAAGCGAACGATGGCCATGATGGTACATGGGTGGCGCATCCGGGCCTGGTGCCGATCGCGTTGGAGGCGTTTGACGCCGTTATGCCCCGGCCCCATCAGATCGACAAGAAGCGTGAGGACGTGCATGTGACCGCCGCCGATCTGCTGAAGTTTGAGCCACAAGCCCCGATTACCGAAGCCGGGCTACGTACCAACATCAACGTCGGTATTCAGTACCTGGGATCCTGGCTGAGTGGGAATGGCTGTGTGCCGATTTTTAACCTGATGGAAGATGCCGCCACGGCCGAGATTTCACGCTCGCAGGTCTGGCAGTGGATCCGCAGCCCACGGGGCGTGCTAGAAGATGGTCGCAAGGTGACAGCCGCCATGTTCCGTGAGATGGTGCCGCAAGAACTGGAGAAGATCAAAGTCTTGCTGGGGCCAGCGTATAACGCTGAAAAATACGAAGAGGCAGCCCGTCTTTTTGATGAACTGACCACCAGCGAGCCATTTGTCGAGTTTCTGACCATACCCGGCTACGATCACCTGCCTTAGGCCTTTACCGACCGGGTGGTGACGTTCCTGCGTCGGTGCCCGGTCAGCATTCACCCCATGGTGGGACGGGTGTTCTTGTACGTGTCTTCATGTACCGACCTCTCGGGATCCTGACGATTCCGGCTCGTGTTCCAAAGGTTGCTCACACTGCCTGATAGAGCCAGCGCGGGCTGGCTTCGTAGACAGTAGCTCGCGGCTTTCGCCGCCGGACGCGGGGGAAAGTGCAAAACCCTATGCCACATCTGCGCCAAATAGCACCGGTGCAGCAGTCCTCCCATGACAAAGGGACTATACTATAGCATGACATACGTACTATTGCTACGACGAAGAGTAGTATATTATGATATTGGCATATAAGGTACGACTGTGATTGAGGGGAGTTGTACGGACACCTTTTGTTTAGTTAAATGTTTTATTTGTTCCCGTTCGGCAATTCCATCTCACACACTCCATCCGGGGCTACGACCAGCCTCGGATGGTTGATTTTATGCACGATCAGGCGATACCCTCGTATGGCCCCAGAAACGTTGGCGGCGGGCGCGTAATATGCAGTTGCCACAGCGCTTTGAAGATCGCCAGTGTCTCGCGAAGTGTGTAAAAACTCATAACCCGTGGTGAATACACGCCCCAATCCGGTGTCCCCAGGCCAATCGCTTCCACCCCTAACTGGCGACAGGTGTAGACGGCCCGTGACAGATGGTAGTTTTGCGTCACCACTACTGCGCGTTCTACACCAAAAACCTCGCGGGCGCGATAGCAGCTTTCATAGGTGCTAAACCCGGCGTAGTCCAGCGTAATATCTTCTATCGGTACGCCGTGGGCAACTGCGTAGCGCTGCATCGCCACCACCTCGTTATAGTAAACACTGCTGTTATCGCCGGTCATCAGCAGCTTGCGCACACGACCAGCTTCATAGAGTTCGATGGCTGCCTGTACCCGATCCGCCAGCATGGCCGAGGGACTGCCATCCTGGCGGATACCAGCCCCGAAGACGAGCGCCACCCTCTTCTCAGGTACGTCGTCTGGATTGGAGTAACGATAGGCCCTGGTAGCCAGCGCAACATAGCCTGGCAGGGCAGGTGGTATCACGATCGCTCCTACCATCACGATGAAAAACAAGCGACGCCAGCGGCGACGTTGAAGATGCATAATCCCTCTTACTGCGGCTCCAGCGTGAGCCGGTTGTGCATAAAACGTTCGACGTGCGGGCGACTCCAGAGAAGCGGGTGATAGCTGCCCGCACGCCATAGAGCGACCAGATCAGCATAGTGGTGACTACCGGGATGTCCGCTCTGTCCACCAACTAAGACGCTCAAACCGGCATCCCGTTGCTCAGATCGCAGATCTACCGATACGAAGGCCCGATATAGACTGGCCCGACCGCTGTGTCACGCGGGATACGGCCCATACAAATGCTATCCAGGTCGCCGCCTGCAGGCCATGACCCGCGATTGAACAGCGGAGCCAGCACCCGCACATGCCCCAGGCCATGCGGATCTCATCATCAAGCCGTGCATGTTCTTGCTGCACAACACGACTGAAGCCCGGCACCCGCATAAACCGATCCGAATCCAGAGCCACCGGCCCAAATACCTTGGCCAGCCGCCCATGCCCGGTGCGGCGGTTCAGTTCCATCTGCCAGAGCCGATCCTGAGCATGCACATAGCCCAGGGCCATAAACAGATCGTGATTACCCGCCGCATGGATATGCGGTACGCTCCATCTGTCGCGCAAGACCTTGACGGCATTGTGCAAACCTGGCAGCTTGAGCGTTCCGGCCACACGCGGCAATGGATGCCGTACCGCTGCTCATGCGCCTGTGCTCGCCAGCCCCCCTGCCGCCAGGCTGGTCGCAGCGCCAGCTACGAAACCGTTGCTTTGACCCTTGCACCCGCTGTTGATCATCGTTGTTTCCCTGATGCGTTATGCGAAAATATATGGTGCTATTGTAGCGTTCCGGTGTGATATGTGTCAATAGCTGACCGTAGGGCGACGTCAACGTCCGCCCGCCCGGCGACTGATACCAATTTGACGTAGATCTTCCGCTGAGGACGCTGCTCGATTATCTTGAAGCTGGCGACTCGCTTGATGCGTTTCTTGATCATTTCCCAAGCGTCAGCCGCGAACAGGCTATTGCCGTACTCGAACTAGCCAAAGAGATGTTGATCACGCATGCGCATACTGCTTGATGAATGTGTGCCGTATCCCCTGCGTCAAGAGTTGCCTGTCCATGATGTGCGCACGGTGCCGGAGATGGGTTGGTCGGGCAAGAAGAATGGGGACTTGCTGCCGCTCATCACCGCTCACCACTTCGCGGTATCCCTGACCACAGACCAGAACTTGCGTCACCAGCAGAACCTGCGTACGGCAGGAATTGCGGTCATTGTCCTCATTCGTCTTGTCGATTTGGCAGCCTTGATGCCCAGGGTTCAAGCGACGTTGCCTGGCATACAACCAGGTGATTTGGTAGAGCTAGGCGGGTAAAGCTCCTTTGCGCCTTTGCGTTAACACGAAAGCCGCACGCCGGGTTGCAGGGACGGGCACAGCCGTGGGGCGACACGGCACGGCCGCAGGTATCCATCTGCCACGGCTGTGCCCCTACGTCGCGTTGTCGCATCGTCGCATCGTCGCATCCTTGCCTCTGCGCCGCAGCCCCTACGTCGCGTTGTCGCATCGTCGCATCGTCGCATCCTTGCCTCTGCGCCGCAGCCATGCCCATCCATGTCATGGTGAGTCGGGCCAGATGGCGACGCGCCCTCGTTCCGCCTACCCGGTTGGGGAAGGAGTGGTCGCGTGGGCCTCGTGCGGCGAACCACCTGACCGCGCACGCCGTGAGTTGGTGGGGGCTTCCCCGCATCGGTGCCTGGTTGCCAGGCTACAAACACCATCTTTGCGTCTCTGCTGCTTTGCGCCTTTACGTTAAAAATAGACGGGCAAAAACAGACGGGCGCAGCCGTGGAGCGACACGGCACGGCCGCAGGTATCCGTCTGCCACGGCTGCGCCCTACGTCGCGGTACGGCGCACGGCGGCGCGGTGGCACGCCAGGCCGCCCCCCTCCCCGCCGCCTGCGGGGGCCTGGGAGAAACGATCTGTTTCCCTCGGCCCGCCACACGAGGGCAACGATCCGAATTCCTTCCCGTGGATGGGGGGGTTAGGGGAGGCGACAGGGCACCGCCCGCCTCGCGCCGCGAACCATCTGACCGCGCACGCCGCGAATCGCCATGCGGTCATGGGTCGTGCCAACCCTACGGCCCCTGCCATCCACGCATAGGGCCACGCATGCGACCACGAATGAACATCCTGCGTACACGCATGCGACCGTGCCAACCCCACGGCCCCTGCCATCCACGCATAGGGCCACGCATGCACGCATAGGGCTGCACCACTCTCCTGCCCGGTGTGCAACGGAACGATCCCATCCGCTGCATGCCCGCGCCGCGCCCCGGAGGGACGCGCTACGTCGTCTTGCGCCCCGGAGGGGCGCGCTCCCCCCCGCCGCTGCACCACTCTCCTGCCCGGTGCGCAACGGAACGATCCCATCCGCTGCATGCCCGCGCCGCGCCCCGGAGGGACGCGCTACGTCGTCTTGCGCCCCGGAGGGACGCGCTACGTCGTCTTGCGCCCCGGAGGGGCGCGCTACGCCGCCGCTGTACGCTCCTCGCCGCTTGACCGCTCGAACGGTTGAACGCTTCAACGCTTCAGCGCTTCAACGCGCCTCTCGTCTCTTTATGCCAGTTGCCCGCTGCTGATCAGTAGACCCGCCGCTGATCGGCGTTGTGTAACTCCTGGTAGTGTTGGCAAAACTCCTCCCGCGCACGGCTGATGCGTTGCCGGGCGGCGGGCGCCGAAATGTCCAGGATGCGGGCGACTTCCTGCCCCGAAAATCCCCACAGTATATACAGCAGCAAGGCCTTGCGTAGGGCGGGACTCAGTTGATCCAGCACGGTATGGATTAGTTCGCGTTCATGATATGCGTCCAGTCGTTCGCCCGTTGAAACATCGGCCAGAACGGACTGCTCATGCGGGTGTAACCACTCCAGCGAGATATTCTGGCGCACACGATATTTGCGCAGTTCGTGCAACATATTATTGCGGGCGATGCGATAGAGCCAGGCGGCGAAGGGTCGATCTTCTTGCAGCCGATCCAGGTGGCGAAAGGCATCAATAAAGGTTTCCTGCGTTAGATCAGACGCTAATTCGTGATCGTTGACCTGGCGCGTCAGGTAGTGTTGAATCTGACGATAATAGCGATCAACGAGTGTCTCAAACGCCTGTTTTGAGCCAGTTTGAGCAGCGGCAACATAGGTATGATCATCGATATATGCATTATTATTGTTATTGTTGATATATGTAGTCATGATCCTCTTGTATAGCATACAGTGACAGCTTATGCTGCATCTGAACAAGTTTCTGCCGAAAAACAGAAGGGTATATGCTGCTTTAACAGCTTTATCTGATATTTTAGTGATGTTTCAGACAGTATACCTCTATAGAGATACTGCCTGGTCAAGCTTATATGTGACATTATACTGGACATTTATCTGAGATTCCGATATTGTTTCTGTTTTTACTATTATTTTGGATGTTCTGCCAGCCACTTTCACCTTTGTGTTTAAGGATATTTTTACTTATGGTTGTGTCACATTTGCCCCTGTTCAGGCAATATCTATGTGGGAAGAACAATTGCTTCCCGATGACCTGGCATTACGTGCATGCATGTTGGATGTGACACGCGGAAGACAACTGACTATTTGGTTTTTAGGAAAGGAGACAATCGGTAATTGTTCGGAGACGGCGATAATGCCTCATGAGAGATGCATGACTTGCTCACGGCATGTTCTTAGCACACTCTGGGAGCCAATCAGTCGATGTTCTCTGACGCTTATGAAGGAGGAATTCTTATGCGTTATTTACGTGCCTTGAGTATGGTAGCGGTGCTGGCGCTGCTGCTGGTCGGATTGGTGATCACACCTGCTCCGGCTGCGGCTTATACGCATACTGGTCACGTACATCCATATACCAATGCGCCAGGGACGACCTTTACGTTTAGTGCGCACGGCTTCGAGCCGCGAGAATATGTCGGGTTCTGGGCGAACACGCCGAGCGGGATCGTAGTGAGTGACGCAGGCTATTCCACTCGTGCCAATCATGACGGTTATGCGCAGTGGAGGTGGACGGCACCCTGGGACGGACAGCCCGGTACCTGGACGATGGTGGCGCGTGGTGGTGTGAGTGGACGCGAGCGGGTGATTGCGTTTGAGGTGCAGGAACCCGATCCCTATGTGCATCAGGCCTGGCAGGTGCATGTGGAGCCATATGCGAACGCGCCAGGGACAACCTTTACGTTTAGTGCCCACGGCTTCGAGCCGCGAGAATATGTCGGGTTCTGGGCGAACACGCCGAGCGGGATCGTGGTGAGTGACGCAGGCTATTCCACTCGTGCCAATCATGACGGTTATGCGCAGTGGAGGTGGACGGCACCCTGGGACGGACAGCCCGGTACCTGGACGATGGTGGCGCGTGGCGGTGAGAGTGAGCGCGAGCGGGTGATTGCGTTTGAGATCTTGTCACGGTAATTGCCTGATGTTGGGCGTTGATGTGTTGCAGCGTTGAATATTTCAACGCTGCAACGTGCTATAGCGAGCCGTCCACGAATAGGGCCACGCATGCGACCACGAATGAACATCCTGCGTACACGAATGGGGCCGTGCCAGTTCCATGGCGGGACGCGCGAAGGCACGGCCGTACCCGCTGTATGCCCGCCCGCGCCCCGGAGGGACGCGCTACGGTGCATCCGCTTTGCGCTTTGCGCTTTGCGCTTCGCAGCCCTTCCATATGGTGAGCCAGGCAGGATGGCGATGCGCACGCGTCACAGGAAGCAGATGGGGGTAGAAGCGATGCGGTGGGCATGTGCCGCGAACCATCTCACCGTGTTCGCAGCGAATCGCTATGCGGCGATGGATCGCGCTGCTGGACTGCTACCTGTTTTGAACGCAAAGACGCAAAGGGGCAAAGGCGCAGAGAGGGTTGGTGGGGGTACGGACGGGCGCAGCCGTGGAGGGACACGGCACGGCATGGCGCACCGGCTTTGCGCTTTGCGCTTCGAAGACGCCTCACGGCGCGGCGGGTGGGTTGTTGGGATCGGTCTCCTGCGGGATTAGAATATCGCCGCGCACAGATGCCCGATAGTGCATGCCCTGCTGCTCTTGTCCAATCTCAACCGGTGCTTGCAGATAGATAAGCGTTCCTGGACGGATCTGCACTCCTGCCCCGTACTCATTGCGGGCCGCTTGCTCAAATTCGCGCAAAAATGCCTGGGCGACCAGATCATCGGTCGGATTGGGAACAGTGACCTCCAGATTTTCGGCTGTGAAGGTCTGCAACACAAACGTCTGCGCGGTGGGTTGTGGCCCGATCAAGAAGGGGAACGGGGGCATATCGAACAGGCTCACGTATACCACGCCGAGCAGCGCCAGCACCAGTACAACTCCGGTCAGGGTAAAGAGACAACCGCGCCAACGCCCGCGGGGGTGTGGGGGCGCAGGTTGTGGTATCGCGGGTGTCGGTGGGGCGGGTTGCGGGTTGGGTACGGGCATGGTGCGCGGATAAACGGCTGGTTGTGCAGGCGCTGGTGCAGGTAGCGGTGGGAACGCTGGATCGGGTATCGGTTGCTGATATGGGTGTGGCATAGGGGACGCAGCCGCCTGGCTGCTTGTTCGGTTCGACACGGGGGATACGATTGACCGACTGATACGCGGTATGGTTACGCCGGGCCGAAAGCCCAGGGCCTGTCGAAACTCGTTGACCGACGCAAAGCGATCTTCGGGCTTCATCTGGAGCGCCCGTGCAATCGCGTCGGAAGTGCGCTGCGATACGTCGGGCTTCAAGTGACGCACGGCAGGATAGGAGAAGGGCGGATGCGCGGTCGGGTCACGCCCGGTCAACAGGTGGTGCAATGTGGCCGCCAGCGCATAAATATCCGATGCCGGTGTTGCCAGGCCTTGGTACTGCTCGGGTGGAGCATAGCCGGGCGTGCCGATCTGCGTGCCGCGTGTGGCCGGTTGGAGGACTTTCGCAATCCCGAAATCAACCAGTTTGATTCCGCCGTTCACGGTGTCGGTCATAATATTGGAGGGCTTCATATCGCGGTAGATCAAGCCGTTTGCGTGCAAGTAGCCCAGCACATCGCTGATCTGATCGGCCCAGGCCAATACCTGCGGCTCTGGTATCGCGCCCTCGCGCTCGATAATATCCTCCAGATCCTCGCCCACCACAAAATCCATCACCAAGTAGTGACGCTTCTCGTCTTCAAAATGAGCATAGACCCGTGGAATACGCGGGTGATGCAGGCATTGCAGTAATTGAGCCTCGGCCTCAAAGCGTGCAATCGCCTCCTGCCGCTGCTGGGCGTTATCAAAACGATCCAGCATCTCCTTGACCGCATAGGTTTGCCCATCATCACCGACCGTCTCATACACCGCGCCCTGACCGCCGGCTTTCAACACGCGGGTGATATAGTAGCGCGGCCCGGCGTTGTTCAGCACCATGTCGTGCCCACAGTGACGGCAGTACTGCGCGTTGCGGACGTTCTCTTTATGGCAATCTGGACATAGAATGGTCTGTGGTTGAGACATCGTTTCTGACACCATATGGTGGGCAAGGCCCATTCCTTGTGCAACCAGGGTCATTTTACAGTAAGCCACATCTGCGGGCAAGCCGCCATTGCGCTCCGGCAGTAGCCGTGCTACACTGCGCACCATGTCAGACGATACGATTGCCGAGATTGTTTTGCGCACGACCATTCGCGGTAACAGCATGGTCTTGCACTATCGCGTGCCGTCGCGCTTACGCAGCCATGTGGTTCCTGGTCAGCTGGTGTGGGTGCCACTGCGCCGCCGGCAGGTGCAGGGGATCGTGCTGGCGCTGGAGTCGCGTCCCGGCGTAACCGTCAGTGGCATGCGCGATCTGCTGGATCTGGCCGATCCGGAAGCCTGTATTCTGCCGTCGGGTCTGAAGCTAGCGCAGTGGGTCGCCAGCACCTATCATGTTCCGTTGTACGAGGTGCTGGTGTTGCTGCTGCCACCCGGTGTGACTCAGGACGCGGAGACGACCTGGCGCACTACCCCCGCCGGCCTGGCGGTCGAACTGGGCACACTGCCCGAACGCGAGCGGGCGATTCTGTACTATCTACGCACCCACGGCGAATCATCCGAACGCGAGCTGCGGCGTGAGTTGCGTGGGCGCGACAGCGAGTTGCGTGAGGCCTACGCCCTGCTGCGTGAGCGCGGGTTGCTCATACCGGGAACGGCTCGTAGTGCGCCGCGTGCCCGGCCGCGGCGGGTGCGTATGGCCCGGCTGAATATAACGACTGAGAGCCAGGCTACGCTGCTCGACCAGGTCGCGCACGCGCCAAAGCAGCAGGCCGTGCTGCGCTGGCTGTTTGAGCTACAGACAGCCAGGGAGGCATTGCAAGCTGCGCCCACCGCCTCTGCTGTGCCGGCGCCACTGGTCGCTGTCCACGACATTTACGCCGCCACCGGCAGTAACCTGGCGGTCTTGCGGGCGCTGGAGCAAAAAGGCTGGCTGGCACTGGAGACGCACGAGGTGCACCGCGACCGGTTGCCGGGCAACGGTGTAGCGCCGGATGTGCCGCCGCCGCTGACGGCAGGTCAGGAGCGGGTATGGCGGCCAATTGCGGCTGCGCTGGACGCCGCTGTTATACCGCCTGCCGATCTGCCACCTGGTAGTGCCTCACCGCTCCCACCGGCCGCAGCAGTCTTTCTATTGCATGGTGTCACCGGTAGCGGCAAGACCGAGGTGTACCTGCGAGCAATCGGGCGGACGTTGAGCCTGGGGCGGCAGGCGCTCGTGCTGGTGCCTGAGATTGCGCTGACAACGCAACTGCTGCGGCGCTTTGCGGCCCGCTTTCCGGGGCAACTGGCGGTGTTGCATAGTGGCCTGGCACTGGGCGAGCGTTACGATGAGTGGCGACGGTTGCGGCGCGGTGAAGCACGACTGGTGATCGGTAGCCGCTCGGCAGTCTTTGCACCGTTGCCGTCCCTGGGACTGATTATTGTTGACGAAGAACACGAGCCAGCCTTCAAGCACGAGCGTAGCCCGCGTTATCATGCCCGCGATGTGGCCTGGCACCTGGCCGCGCTGAGTGGCAGCGTGCTGATCCTCGGCAGCGCCACGCCCGGCGTCGAGAGTTACTATGCAGCGCGGACGGGACGCTGCACACTGCTCGAAATGACAGAGCGGGTGGGGACAATTCCTGGGGGCGATGGCCCGCCACGGTCGCAAACGCTGCCCCTGCCATCGGTGCGAATGGTGGATATGCGCCAGGAACTGCAAAGCGACAATCGCTCGATCTTCAGTCGGCCCCTGCAACACGCTATCAGCACGGCTCTTGAGCGCCAGGAACAGGTCATCCTCTTTGTCAACCGGCGCGGGGCGGCCTCATTTGTCATGTGCCGTGACTGTGGCACGACGGTGAATTGCCCCGACTGCAACATTCCGCTGGTGATGCACTACGATGGTGAGGGCGACCCGGTACAAACTACGGCGCGCGTTGCAGACAGCGCCGTACCGGCTGTGGCGGCACAGCCAGCCTTGCTCATCTGCCACACATGCGGGCATCGTGAAATGCTGCCCACCGTCTGCCCACGATGCCTCAGCCCGCGTATCAAAGCCTTTGGTATTGGCACCCAGCGCGTTGAGGCCGAGGTGCAACATCTGTTTCCGGGCGCACGCACGTTGCGCTGGGATCGGGATAGCATCGGTGGCAAGGGTGCCCATAGCCGCATGCTCGATCAGTTCCTGCGGCACGAGGCCGACATCCTGGTTGGCACACAGATGATTGCCAAGGGGCTTGATCTGCCGCTGGTCTCGGTGGTGGGCGTGGTTGCCGCCGATACGGGGCTGCACTTGCCCGACTTCCGTAGCGGGGAGCGCTCGTTTCAGTTGCTCACGCAGGTGGCCGGGCGGGCCGGGCGGCGTGCTGCGGGGGCACAGGTGATCATTCAGACCTATACCCCGGAGCACTATGCGCTGCGGGCTGCTCAGGAGCATGATTACCATGCCTTCTATGTGCAGGAGATCGGCTTTCGTCGGCAGACCGGGTACCCGCCTTTTGCACGGCTGGTGCGCTTTGTGTACGCCAGCAGCAGTGAGGCCACCTGCGAGCGAATGGCCGGCCAGCTGGCAGCGCAAATCCGCGCCATAGCGGAACGGCTGCACTGGCACGACTGGAGCTTGATCGGCCCTGCACCAGCCTTTTTGCAACGCCAGCGCGGGCGCTGGCGCTGGCATCTTATCCTGCGGGCGGCTGACCCGTTGCCACTCCTGAATGCGCTCGGCCCCCTCCGTGGCTGGATCGTCGATGTCGATCCGGTGAGTGTGCTATAATTGACCGCAAGTACACGGTGGAATCGCCCGGCCCGTGAACGGGCGGGCAATCGGTACACCAAGCTCGCGGATGCAGGTTGCAGCCTGGTCGCCCTGCCCATTGACAGCAGGTACATAGCCGTGGGTATTTTGCTCGCTCCACGTCGGATTCGTCGTCTATGCAGAGAGAATCACGCCTACACGACATTGATAGAATTTTGAGAAAGTTATGAGTTTACGCCGAATTTTACGTATAGATGATCCCGAAGACCTGAAAATCTTGAAAACGAATTGCCGCCCCATCAAATTGCCCAATCGTGAACTGAGGCGATTGATCGGCGATATGTTTGAGACGATGCACGATGGAGAAGGGGTGGGACTGGCTGCGCCGCAGATTGGTATTCCCATTCGCCTGGTAGTACTCGGTATTCCGGCGATGTATGAAAAGCGAGAAGACGGCACCGAGGTCGAGATCTCCTCCGCAGCCGAGTATGTGCTGATCAATCCCAGGATTGTCAAGATGAGTTCGGAAGAGATCGTCCGACAGGAGGGCTGCCTTAGTCTGCCTGGTTGGTATGGTGATGTGCCGCGTGCTACCTGGATCACGGTTGAATATCAGGATTTGAATGGCAAGCCGCGCCGCCTACGCAAGGCTGCCGGGCTGCTGGGCTGGGCCATCCAGCATGAAGTCGATCACCTGAACGGTATTCTCTTTACCGATCGTATCCGCGATCTCTCGACTCTGCGCGATCTGAGCAAGGAACTGCAGGCCGAAGAAGCCGCGCAACGCCAGAAGACTGAGGCAGAAGTGAAGGTGCAGGCCTGACTGGGCAGATGTCCCGGCGTTGCCCAGGCAAGCCTGTTGCAGCGGGGTATGGTATGCCTTGCTCTCATGCCAGTGATCCGCCTGTTCCTGGTACCGGCAGTGGCCGCAGCGTCATCGCTGCTCAAGGCAAGGTGTTGATCACGGCTGCAAACTGTTGGGCCACCTCCGGTTCCAATTCACGATAGAGATGCACCACCACCGTACCGTCTGCGTTGCGATACAGATACGGCCCGGCCCGGTCGGCATTGTCCGCAAAGTACTGGTAAATCAGTGCGCAGTCCTCCTGATTGCCACATACAAACACCGACCCGCCGCCTGGGGGATTGGTCTTGATCTGGAACCGTATGTACTCTCGATAGACTGCTGGTAGATTCGGATCCATAACGTGCTCAACTGGCCGCATATCGCCAATTGCAAGACCGGCAGCGGCGAACCGTTCAACTACCTCCTGCGCATTATTCCTCTGGCTCCCACAGGCAGTCAATAGAAGCGCTATTCCTATCCAGATTAAAATAGAAAACCGATGCATGATCCACTCTCCTGAACGTATGACGACTTTTCGTTGAGTATCAGTGTAGCATAGCGCTATTACCAACGACGAACCAGTGGTGTAAGGTGCAAGGCGCGGGGTGTTGATGTGGGGATGGGGGAGGGACGAGGCGTGAGACACCTCTGCATTGAGACGTTCTAATATGTTCTAACGCTAAAGCAAGGTTGGCGCAGTCCATAGCTACATGGCGATCCGCTGCCGGCGCGGTGAGATGGTTCGCGGCACATTCGCGCGCCCGTGTTCTGGTGCAAGCCACTGAACTGCACGAGGCTATCCCAGGCCTGTGGTAACTCATTGTCCAGCGCTGCAACAGCACCTCCTAGGGCGTACCCCGTGACCGAACTTCCAGGGTGGTAAGCACCTCGACCCGAAAGCGGCGATGGCGGTGGGTGGGTATCGCTAATCGTGCCGCCGCCAATCGTTAAGCTGGACGAGGGTTGGCGTACAAACAACCACTCGCTGCTCGTTGTAGGTTGTAGTACAAACACCCCGTTGCTGTACTAAACCGTGGTTTCGTCCAGGTTGATGGTATTGACCGCCGGTGCATGCGCAGGTTGAATCGGCGTAATTGCAATATAGGATCTGGCTGCACGAACCAGCGCATCCTCCGCATCGGTCAACGCCGAGAAACTGCCGCACGGTTCGCCATCGGCACGTTGGGTCATATAGGCATCAATATCGGCGCGCCAATGGATGCGGCCAATCATGTGTTCAGCGTCATATACATGAAACCAGGTAGAATCATTTTCAACCATTTGAATGGTGATCGAGGTTCTGGTGCCATCCGCAGTTAATGCGGTAAATTGATCGATGATCTGCATTCTATTCCTGCTTTCTTCTTTATCAACTTTCTGGTTTTATCATCGACGAAATATAAATCATAGCTGATTCTTACCCTATATGATAAATTCAGTGCCATTCCAAACCAGAAAGGGCTTTTTCGATAATGACATTGTACTACAATAATGCGATCCAGTCATATCTGACAATAGACTACCTGCACAAACCGGACATAAAAACAACACCTGTTTGTTATTTATTCTTAATACTCCAACGAAACATCCCCCGGGTAGGAAGGCTCGGTGCGGCTTTGCTCGTCCAGTATCACAAGGGAACGTGCAGGGAAGCCGCAGGCCTCCCGCACCCCCTGCCGAGATGAAGTCTCGTTGGCGTATATAGTTTCCCTCTACAATAGTATACGCACAAAAGTTACAGGGTAACTGTTCACATTCTGCTGTTCCTTCCGAGCTGCGAGTCTTTGCGGGCGCGAGTGGCTTCTGGTATACTGCCTCTTTAAGAGGGAAATATGCGCCTTCTAGTGGTCAGCCACATTGCATATGCGGAGCAGGTCAGAACGACGTATCCTTCACCATCACGGTGGTCAACCACCGGTCTCTCGGCACAGAATAGGAATGGCATGCACGATCAGAATTATATTCGTAACTTTTCAATTATTGCCCATATTGATCATGGCAAAACGACCCTATCTGATCGCCTGTTGCAACTCACGGGCACGGTCAGCGATCGTGAGCGGCGTGAGCAGTATCTGGATGTGATGGATCTGGAGCGCGAGAAGGGCATTACGATCAAAGCTAAAGCGGTGCGTATGCTGTACACCGCCAGCGATGGACTGAATTACGAGTGTAACCTGATTGACTGCCCCGGTCATGTCGATTTTACCTACGAGGTGAGCCGGGCACTGGCCGCCTGTGAGGGTGCGTTGCTGGTGGTCGATGCAGCCCAGGGCATTGAGGCCCAGACCCTGGCGAACGTCTATCTGGCGTTGGAGCATGATCTAACGATTATTCCCGTGGTCAACAAAATTGACCTGCCGGGTGCCCACCCGGAGCAGGTGGCCCAGGAGATCGAGGATGTACTGGGCCTGCCCCGCGACGAAGTGATCCTGGCGTCGGCTAAGGAAGGCGTGGGCGTGCCCGAAATTCTGGAAGCGATTGTTCAGCGCATTCCGCCGCCGCATGGCCAGCGCAACCTGGCGCCGCGTGCCCTGATTTTCGATTCTCACTACGATCCCTACAAGGGTGTTATTGCCTATGTGCGCGTGGTTGATGGCGTGTTTCCTTCCGGGGCACGTGTGAAATTCCTAGGTACCGGTGCTCAGGCTGAGACACTGGAGCTGGGTGCTTTTCGGCCTATGATGATGGCGCTGCCCGAACTGGGCCCGGGCGAAGTGGGCTATATTGCGACCGGCCTCAAGGTGGTGGATGAGTGCCAGGTGGGTGATACGGTGACCGTTGCCGATAATCCGGCCACAGTACCACTACCCGGCTATCGTCCGGCCAAGCCGATGGTGTTTGCTGGTCTCTATCCAGTTGAAAGTAATGCCTACACTCAACTGCGTGAGGCATTGGAAAAACTGAAAATGAATGATGCGGCGCTCTCTTTCCAGCCTGAAAGTAGCGCCGCGCTCGGTTCTGGCTTTCGCTGTGGCTTTCTGGGGCTGCTCCATATGGAAATCGTGCGCGAGCGCCTGGAGCGTGAGTATGACCTGGATCTCCTGATCACCGCGCCGAGCGTGGAATACCAGGTGCTATGCACCGACGGCGAGGTTATGCTTGTTGATAACCCATCCGAAATGCCCGAAGTTAGCAAAATCGCCAGTATTGAGGAGCCGGTCGTCCAGATCAGCATCATTACCCCATCGCGCTATATTGGTGTGATTATGGAACTGGTCACCAGCAAGCGCGGTATGTTTGACACGATGGAGTATCTTGACCCGCAGCGGGTGTTGCTCAAGTATCGTATGCCGCTGGCCGAGATCATGGTGGACTTCTACGACCAGCTCAAGAGCCGCACCCAGGGCTATGCCTCATTGGACTATACGCTGGCAGGCTACCAGGAGGCCGAGCTGGTCAAGCTCGATATTCTGGTCAACGGGCAGCCGGTGGACGCGCTCTCACTGATTGTCCACCGTGACTTTGCCCAGTCGCAGGGCCGTGAACTGGTGGAGAAATTGCGCAACCTGATCCCACGCCAGATGTTTGAGGTGCCGATACAGGCGGCGATCGGGGGGCGAATTATTGCCCGCGAGACCGTGCGTGCCATGCGCAAGGATGTGTTGAGTAAGTGCTATGGCGGTGATGTCAGCCGCAAACGCAAGTTGCTGGAGAAGCAGCGTGAGGGCAAGAAACGCATGAAGATGGTGGGGAATGTGGAGATCCCCCAGGAGGCGTTTATGGCGATCCTCTCGCTGGGTGAGAAGAAAGCGTAGCTGGTTGCAAGGGTTCGAGCGTTCGAGCGGTGGAGCGTTGAAGCGTTCGAGCGTTCGAGCGTTCGAGCGGTGGAGCGTTGAAGCGTTCGAGCGTTCGAGCGGTGGAGCGCTTCAACGCTCTGGTGTAAGGGGGGGACATGTGAGACACTATGCGCTGCTGATCGTGCTGCTGGCGCTGCTGCTATCAGCCTGCCAGAGTACGCACAACGCGGCGCACCTGGTGCCAGACGATAGCCCGCTGGCGTTTCGCGTTGGTGCGGCGCGGGTCACAGTCGCCGACTATCAGCAGCAGTTGGAGCAGCAGATCGGCCCGGTGCTGGCGAGCTTGCTGGCACAGGGCCAGACCCGCGACGAGATCACGCAACTGGTGGATGCCGAGGATGTGCGGCAGTCGATTTTCGACGAGATGGTGCAGGAAGAGTTGCTGCTGCTGGTGGCCCGTCAGCAGGGATTGGGGGTTGATCCGCAGGCGATTGAGCAGGAGGTCGAGTTGCGCCAGCCGCCACCGGTTGACCCTACCCAGCCGATGGCTCTGCGCGATCTGACCGATCTGCGCGTGTCCGTCGCCCGCGAGCAACTGGTGTTTGCGGTGATTGCCCGCCAGACCCGCGCTGATATGTTTCACGCTCGGCATATTCTGGTGGCCGATGCCGCAACAGCCGAACAGGTGCTAGTTGACCTGGAAGCCGGTGCGGACTTTGACCAGTTGGCGCGTGAGCTTTCGCAGGATAACTTCTCGGCAGCACGTGGCGGCGATCTGGGCTGGACAACGCAGGGCGTGTTTGTGCCTGAATTTGAGGAGGCAGCTTTCGAGGCTGACCTGAATGAAGTGCGCATCGTCGAGAGCCAGTTTGGCTATCACGTGCTGGAAGTGCTGGAGCGCCAGGAGCAGCGACCCTTTGATGATTTTGAGCAACTGCGCACCAACCCCAATGCGCAGCAGTTTTATGAAACCACGTTCCTGCCCTGGTATGCGCAACTGCGGACACAGGCTGAGGCCAGCGGCCAGCTTGAAATCAGTGCTGACTTTGACCCGAACAATGTGCAACTCCCCTTTCCAGAGGAAGAGTAAAACAGGCCGATCAGCCAGAAAACGTTGAGATAAGGTGCCATCATGCGAGAGAATGCGCCGCTGGAATTACCCGCTGACCTGCAAGCCCGCCTGGATGCGGCGGGTGTGACCGATCAAGACAGCCTCATGGCGGCCTTGCAATCCGACCCGGTCTTACGGGCCGATTTCCAGGCCTTTATCGCTGCTCATCAGGAGCAGTTGTTCGAACTGGTATGGCAAGCATTTGTCAATGTCTCCAGCCTGGAGGAGTTGCGCGAACTGGCGAGCCAGTCCCCCTTTGTGTTGGAAGATCGGTTTGTCGCCACGGTCGAACAAGAAATTAAGCGTATGCGGGAAACCGGGCAGTCCGAGGCCGAGAAGGGCTTGCAGCAGCGGCTGGCCGGGTTGCAAGAATTGCGCCATCGTGCTACAGTCAAGCTCTCGCCGCTGGAGCAGGCGGTGATGGATTTTGTGCAGGCTGAGAGTGACGAGGAGGCCCAGGCGCTGTTCCAGACGCAACGAGCGTTACTGCTGTCAGAGCAAGCGCAACGCACGCTGGAAGATCGCTTTCGCAGCGATGACCCGGAGATACAGCAGGTGCTTGCGGCGCGGGCGGCACTGTTGCGCAAGCTACGCACTGCGATGCAGGCGGTGGATGCGCCGCATCATACCCCGCCTGCTACTACCGAAGATGACGATCGGCCAGCCCTGGATCGGCCTGCCATCGATTCGCACCTGGCAAACGTGCTGGTAGCCTTCCTCAATACGCACGATCTGACGCAGATGCGCCAGTTGCTGGAACGTTATCCGGAGCTGCTCAGCGAGGCAGTGGAGCCAGTCTTTGGTGCACTCTTCGCCCAGTATGCCGAGGATGCCTCTGCGCTCCACACGTTGCAGGATCGGCAGTCGCTACTGGCCGCCTGCCGGGCGCAGGGGGTGGAGCGCATCTTCGAGTCGCTGACGCACATGGGTGATCGTCTGGCGCAGGTGCAACGGTTTGAGCAGGCGTTGGATAGCTTTATTGACCTGCGCAAGACGGCGTTGTCCAACCCCAATGATATTCTTAGCTGGCAACGCGCTGTCGATGCAGGTGAGGCATTGCTCGTGCCGCCGCTCAGCGAGACGCCTGAACTGAACCTGGAGACACTGCATCTGGAGGTGGCCGCAACCTGGAATGAGCTGGGCAATGCGCTGAGCACGGCCGGCGAGTATGCAGCAGCACTGGCGGCCTATGAGCGGGCAGTTGCGCTGCAACCGGAGGTGGCGGTGTGGCAGCGTAACCGTGCCAGCATGCTGATCGCTCTCGGCTACCTCGACGAGGCGATGCAGTCAATCACCGCCGCCCGTACCCTGGAGCCAGACGCCCCGCGCCTGATCGAACTGGAGGCCGAGCTGGCTGCGGCGCGAGGGGTGAGAGGTGAGGGGTGAGGCGCTTCAAAGCGTTGAAGCGTTGAAGCGTTGAAGCGTTCAAGTGGTGGAGCAGCGAAGCGGTGAAGCGTTCAAGTGGTGGAGCAGCGAAGCGGTGAAGCGACGTGAGGCGTGAGGCGTGAGGCGTGAGGCGTGAGGCGTGAGGCGTGAAGCGGTGAAGCGGTGAAGCGGTGAAGCGTTCAAGTGGTGGAGCAGCGAAGCGGTGAAGCGACGTGAGGCGTGAGGCGCGTGCATGTAGGGGCGCAGCCGGGGCAAACGGTCGCTGGCAGACGGGCCGTGTCCCTCCCCGGCTGCGCCCGTCCGCGCTGAGTACCGTAGCGCGTCCCTCTGGGGCGCGGGCGGGGAGGGGAAGGCCAACAGGCGGTACCCTGCGCCCCGATCGGGCGGTGTTCCAGGCACGGCAGCGGGCACGCCGGAGCCGTGCCCTACCTACCGCACGCGACGACACGAGCATCGCTGGAGCGCGTTCCACCAGGGCGCGGGCGGGGATGGGAGGCCAACAGGCGGTACCCTGCGCCCCGATCGGGCGGTGTTCCAGGCACGGCAGCGGGCACGCCGGAGCCGTGCCCTACCTACCGCACGCGACGATGCGAGCATCGCTGGAGCGCTCCCTCCGGGACGCGGGCGGGGATGGGAAGGCCAACAGGCGGTACCCTGCGCCCCGATCGGGCGGTGTTCCAGGCACGGCAGCGGGCACGCCGGAGCCGTGCCCTACCTACCGCACGCGACGACGTGAGCATCGCTGGAGCGCTCCCTCCGGGGCGCGGGCGGGGATGGGAGGCCAACAGGCGGTACCCTGTGCCCCGATCGGGCGGTGTTCCAGGCACGGCAGCGGGCACGCCGGAGCCGTGCCCTACCTACCGCACGCGACGACACGAGCATCGCTGGAGCGCGTTCCACCGGGGCGCGGGCGGGGATGGGAAGGCCAACAGGCGGTACCCTGCGCCCCGATCGGGCGGTGTTCCAGGCACGGCA
>DAOTWD010000081.1:0-15061 GCA_034435975.1 Chloroflexaceae bacterium
CCTCTCGCTCGATAGCGATTACAACGCGGCCATCACCATTCTCAACCGGGGCGGACAGCTCCGTTGGTCGTTACGCTCGCCAGAAGGCGGGTTGGGCCAAGAAGCCGCGCGGCTTTAGCCCCTGCGGAGTGTCACAACACAGGATGTGAGAACACATCCTGTGCTTCTGAGAGACAGTGTGCCATCAGCACATCGTTTGTCCATTCGGCGTCTTATACCAATCCTGCCTGTGAAAACCGTGTATAATCCTACCAAACTGGCGCCCCCCATGGGAGACGGAGGCGGACCGATGCGACGCTTGCAATTGGAATGGAACGAGCGCGAAGAAGACCTGAAACGAGTATCCCTGAAAGAGAACGACCGCCAAACGCGGATGCGCCTGCAGGCGTTGTGGTTGGTGCGCAACGGGCAGTCTATCTACGACGGCGCCGCCGCCATTGGCGGTCACCCGCGGACGGTGCAGGATTGGGTGGCGTGGTATCGGAAGGGGGGGCGCGACGACGTGCTGCGCCATCGCACGGGCGGGCGTGGTCATGCCTGCCGACTGAGCGACGCGCAGGTCGCCGAGCTGACGCAGAAGGCTGCTGAGGGTCAGGTTCAACGGGTGCAGGAAGCGGTGGCGTGGGTGAACGCGCGGTATCAGGTGGAAGACCCCTGGTCGGGGATGGATGCGCGCTTTCAGCGCGCGGGATGACGTCAGAACGTGCCGCGTCCGTTCACCCCCACGGCGTCGGTGGACGCGCACGACGCCTGGAACAAAGGGGGCTTGCCCCTGCGGGAGCGGCGACTGGGGCGCGCCCCGCAGACGGGGATTGGCGTGACGACATGCGCATCGGACTGCGTGGGCAGGTGCGCCGGTCGTGGGCGCCGCGCGGGGGAAAGGTCGTCCAGCCGGGAGCATGGGAGCGCACATGGGTCTACCTGAACATCGCCGTTCATGGGGGAAGCGGCGTGGTGCGGTGGGAGTGGCGTGAGCACGTGACCGCTGCGACCCTGGCGTCGACGCTCTGGCGGTGGGGGGAACGCGGGGTCACGGCGGTGGTCTGGGATCGCGCGCCGGGGCATCACGGGAACGCCGATGCGACGGTTCCGATCCAGCGCATGGAACAACCAGCGTATGCGCCGGAGCTGAATCCTGCGGAGCGCGTGGTTGCATACCTGCGCAGCAGGATGGAAGGGAAAACCTCTGGGTCGTGAGACGCGAAGCAAGCAGCCGTCGAACAAGCGTTGCAGCAGTTAGCGGCGGACGGTGAGCAGATGAAACGCCTCACGGGTTGGACGTGGATACGCGAAGCGTTGGCTCAGCTCCCAGTCCCCAACACGGTCTTTCAATGAGTGATTGGTATTAGAGCCTGTCTAAAGGGGGCGATTTGACGGGTTGTGCCCTCCAAAAACCCTATTTCTGCCCGCTGCGCGGCGGTCAGGGAAGAACGTGCGGGGTTTTGCCCCGCACACCCCCCCTTATTCAGACAGCGTCTTACAACCCTATGGCTGGATTGAGCGCCCACCATGCAATCTGGTCAATCCGGCATTACGCCCCGACTGCCTCGGCAAAACGACGCATACCCTCGCTAATATCCGCATTGCTTTGAGCGAAAGACAGACGTAGATAGCCAGGCGCACCAAATGCCTCACCTGGCACGACGCCGATCAACGCCCGCTCGAGTAAATAGTTCGCAAGCTCGTTTGTGGTTACGCAAACGGTGCCATCAGGCAGAGAGCGATCCAGCAGCTTCATGACATTGGGAAAGACATAGAAGGCTCCATCAGGAACCATGCACTCAACGCCAGGAATACGAGACAATGTCTCGATAATCAGGTCACGTCGCTCCTTAAAAGCGTGTACCATTGCGGCCACGGTCTGATCGAGTTCGTCCGAGGGCGTGAACGCCACCAGCGCGGCATACTGTGCAATCGAAGTTGGATGTGTTGTCGAGTGGCTCTGGATAGCACGGATAGCACTGACAATCGGTTCCGGGCCAGCTATGTAGCCAATTCGCCACCCTGTCATAGCATAGGTCTTGGAAGCACCATTAATCACCAGCGTGCGGCTGGTAAAATCGGGCGCGACTCGTAGCCAGCGGGCATAGTCCCCATAACAAATCGCATCGTAAATTTCATCGGTTAGCACCAGGACATCGGTGTTACGCAACGTCTCGGCCAGCACTCGCAACTCAGCCGCATCATAGACCGCCCCGGTCGGGTTAGAGGGTGTATTAAGGATCAGCGCCCGTGTGCGTGGAGTCAAGTAGGTTGCCAGTTGATCAGCCGTAATTTTGAAGCCGGTTGACTCATCGGTATGGATGATAACGGGTGTCGCCCCTGCCAGGCGTACCTGTTCAACATAACTAACCCAGTAGGGGGCAGGCACAATCACCTCATCACCTTCATCACACAAGGCCTGGAATGCCAGAAAGAGCGCTTCTTTGGCACCGGTTGTTACCGAAATCTGATCAGGGGTGTAGGCAATGCCGGTATCCAGTTCAACGCGCCGGGCAATTGCCCGACGCAACTCAGTGATGCCACCCGTCGGGGTATAGCGAGTCTGATTCTGGGCAATCGCCTCAACTGCAGCCGCTTTAATTGGCTCCGGGGTCGGGAAATCTGGCTCACCCTGGCCGAACGAGATAATCGAAATTCCCTGGGCCCGTAACTGTGCGATACGATTGCCCAGCCCAACCGTCGCTGATGGTTCAAGTTGCGCCAGGCGATTGCTCAGGCGCGGACGATATTCCTGGGTTATACTATTCACCATACTTTTTCCTTACCTACATCAGGCCGCATAACACGGCTATGGTTGACCGTTCAATCAGAGATACCATAGGGTTCACCATACCAGCAACCAGGCATGCTGGCTCTTACCCGAACGTGCTGGTGCCTATGCTTCTGCGTCACATATGGCCTGGTAGCGATACGGCATCCTTTTCAGACTCTCTAGAGCATCTTGCATAAAGCGTGAATCACACAAATTACGCGGTCGCTTAAACACAACGTCTTTTTCACCGACGTTTCTCCTGAGCGGCGTCGAATGGGGCAAAGTGAAAAACAAAATAAAGTACCGCTCTGCACAGGGCAAAAAGGCTCTCTGAACATACTACCGCGTATTTCGTGTGAATTATAGAAGCGGGACAAATCGATGTCAAGGTAACTGCATCGGAGCATGGTATAATGCCCATTTGTAGTGATCATACGAAAAGAGACGCGGATTATGAGCATTAAATCTGACCGTTGGATTCGACGTATGGCCGCAGAACAGAGTCTGATCACCCCCTTTGTCGAGCACCAGGTGCGCATCGGGGTTATCTCCTATGGTCTGTCGTCCTATGGCTATGATATGCGCGTAGCGGATGAGTTTAAGGTGTTCACCAATGTCTTTAATGTTATTGTCGATCCCAAGAATTTCAGTCCCCGCTCGTTTGTAGACATCAAAGCCGACTATTGTGACATTCCGCCCAACTCCTTTGCCCTGGCACGATCCGTTGAGCATTTTCATATTCCGCGCAATGTTTTGTCGATTGTTATGGGCAAAAGCTCGTATGCTCGCTGCGGCATTGTCGTCAATGTGACCCCGCTGGAACCCGGCTGGGAAGGGTATGTTACCATCGAGATCAGCAACACCACGCCGTTGCCAGCGCGTATCTATGCCAACGAGGGTATTGGGCAGGTACTCTTCTTTGAGAGTGATGAGGACTGTGAGATTTCGTATGCCGACAAACAGGGCAAATATCAGCAACAACAAGGGATTGTGTTGCCCCATATTGACTGATGCCTGTCTGCAACGCTTTCTGGGCATAGAGCTATCCTCAGGTGAAAGTCGGGACTCCGGTCTACACAACTCATACAGGATCGCTATAGACCGCGGTGGTGTCAGGATATCCAGACCACCTCAGCGCGGACAGACCTGCTATCGGTACTAATGGAACTTGACATACCATGGTACTATGGTATAATATCTGCATATATTCGTCCTATTTGGTACTCTATGCAGCGGAGAAACAGTGTGGAAGAAAAAGTTCCACAACAACATATGAGTCCTTAAGAGGCGACACAGGTCACGATTACCTGCTGTCGCCTTTGTTGTATACCGTAGCTGTATTGCGACGTAGCATAATGTTATGCATACGTTGCTTCGTACTCAAAGAAGGAGGTGCTTTATGCACTCGGATCTGATTGGCAAGATTGAAAAGGCTCGACGTTACGCACAGGAGCCGGAACGTATTGAGATTAGTGAGCTGAAAGCCAGTGTTCGCGGTGATAATGGTACCAGTCATACCGTTATCCTGCATAAGGGGCACTGGGATTGTACCTGCTCGTTTTTCCGTGTCTGGGGAACCTGTGCTCACGTTATGGCCGTACAGCGGCTCCTCGACCCGATGTTGACGCCTCAGGCCCGCGAAGCAGAACTGTCCATTGATTTTCAACGTGAGCCAGTGGCCGAAGACGCTGTTGCAGTCTAAGCGTCGTCTGTAGTGCAAGCACAGCCCTCCTCCACACGGAAGAGGGCTTTTTCTATGCTGGTCATACCTGGCTATGTATCGCAAGCCGCTCATTATAGCCCATCGAGGTGCATCTGCTTATGCCCCCGAAAATACGCTGGCCGCCTTTGACCTGGCCTATCGACAGGGTGCCGATATGCTCGAACTGGATGTACAGCGTACATCCGATGGGCATCTGGTGGTCTTTCATGATCCTACAACCGCTCGCTGGGATACCCGACCTCGTCCGGTCAGTGGCTGCACGCTGGCAGACTTACGAACGCTGGACATTGATGGTGAACGAATAGCAACCCTGGCGGAGGTGTGCGCTTTTGCCCGTGACACCGGCATGATGCTCAACGTTGAACTGAAGCAAGCCGCTATTTCCGCTCAAACGGTGATGTTACTACGTACATATGCCATTGCAGAGCAGGTGATTATCTCTTCGTTCTATGCCACGGCCCTCAAGGAGTTGCAACAGATTGCCCCCGACATGCGCTGCGCCTACTTGATGGGTACGCAGACCTATCGCCTCGACGTGCGTGTTCGCGAGTTATGGCCGTTTCTGGCGTTGCGGCAGGTGCGGGCCACCGCATGGCATCCGGCTTATCAGTTGCCTGCGCTGCGGCAGGTGCTGCCCCTGGTGCGTCGGTCAGGCTATGCGGTGAATGTCTGGACCGTGGATGACCCAAAGTTGATGCAACAACTGGTCGCATGGGGCGCAACAGGGATTATTACCAACCGGCCTGATGTAGCCCGACGTATCTTAGAGCCTGTCTGAAAAGGGGCGGTCTGGAGAGACACAGCCCTCCCAGCAGGCTAAATCACGCACCTAGCTTGAGGCCTGGGATGACATCCAGATCCCAGCCGCTTTGCACACCAGCCTCAAAGCGATAATAAGCCGCCGCCGCGACCATAGCAGCATTGTCAGTGCAAAGCCAGATGGGAGGATAACGTACCGGCACACTGGCCCGCTGCGTCAGTTCGTGGCGCAAGCAGGTATTGGCCGCCACACCGCCCGCCAGCAGAATCTCGCGCGCACCAGACTGTATAGCAGCGTTGATCGTTTTTGTCACCAGTACATCCACCACTGATTCTTGAAAGGCGTGCGCCAGTTGCGCTACAAACCGGGTATCAAGGCTGGCGGTACCGGTCTGTGCTTGGTGCTCGCGCACTTTGTGGAGCACAGCGGTCTTCAGCCCACTAAAGGAGAAATCGTAGCTATCGCGTAGCCAGGCCCGCGGCAATGCTTCACTGCTGGTTACTCCTTCTGCTGCCCGCTCAATAGCCGGGCCACCCGGGTAGTCCAGGCCCATAATCCGCGCTACTTTATCGAATGCCTCGCCCACTGCGTCATCACGGGTCTGGCCAAGCAACTCATAGTGCCCGTGATCGTGCAGCAGGGCCAGCAGGGTATGCCCGCCACTCACGACCAGCGCCACCAGCGGAAAGGCAGGCAAATCCTGGGGAGTACTATCACTGGTCAATACCGACGCTGGAACCTGCAGCCAGTTCGCATAGACATGCGCTTCCAGGTGGTTGACGCCCACGAACGGCAGGCCACGCTGCCAGGCAATCGCCTTGGCCGCATTCAAACCGGTTAGCAGCGCACCGCTCAAGCCTGGCCCATACGTTGCAGCAATGGCATCAATATTTTGCCAGCCGTCAGGCAACACCGCCAGCGCCTCCTCCAGCACAGGCGTCAGGCTGCGAATATGCTGGCGCGACGCAACTTCAGGTACGATCCCGCCATAGCGACGATGCATATCCATCTGCGAAGCAACGATATTCGACAGCACGCTGCGGCCATCACGCACGACTGCGGCGGCTGTCTCATCACATGATGTCTCTAACGCCAGAATGGTAAAGCCAGACGGAAGAAGTGTCATATTGACAGGTTCTAGGTTCCAGGTTCCAGATTACAGTATACGCGATTTTTGGGTGAGTTGCTCTGGAGGAGGCGGTGATTCGCCTCATCATTCACGACTCATGAGTCGTGAATTCATTAACCTTATTCTCATCTTGTAGCCTATTAAATATCTTGACAAAGCCTGTGCAATTTTGTTATACTCGATAGCGGTTGGGGAGTAGCCTCTCGGAAGCTCCGAGCTGACTAGTCGTCAATACAGGGTTTCACCCTCGGCTGGTCATACGTGCAGCAGCACTACTGGCGAGACCACCACGACTGTGTATGCCGTGGCGGTCTCGCCTTTTGTATATTCGCCACTGGCTCTGCTCATGATTATCCCTTATTGTATGGTTGAGCACGACCTGACCCGATCAACTCCGTTAGCGTGTAAAAGGTGATATAAGGAGGATGAGGTATGTTGACCCGAACGATGAATCGGCCCCGGAACGCACAGCAGATGAACAATGCTGAAGCACATACTCACTGGCATGTCTATGAAGTGACCGAGGTACTGCAAAAAGTTGACACGACAATGCAGGGCCTGACGGAAGCAGAAGCCCATCGGCGGCTCGTCGCTTATGGCCCCAATGAGTTAAAGGAACAGGATACGAAAAAGCCATGGAAAATCTATGTTGAGCAATTCACGTCCATCATGGTGATCATCCTGATTGTGGCTGCGCTCATCTCAGCCTTCCTGGGCAAATGGCTTGAGTCAGGAGCGATCATGACGTCGGTGTTTCTGTTCACCTTGCTCGGTTTCTTGCAGGAGTACCGGGCCGAGCGGGCGATTGCGGCACTGAAAAAGCTAAGTGTTCCCAACGTGCGCGTGCGGCGGGGTGGTCAGGTGCGCGAGGTTTCGGCCCGTGATGTGGTACCGGGCGATATTCTGGTGATTGAGGCTGGCAATCTCATTCCGGCAGACGTGCGTATCATCGAGAGTATCAATCTCCAGGTGCAGGAGGCAGCGCTCACGGGTGAATCGGAGCCGGTACACAAAGAACCACACCGCATGGAAGCCGTCGATGCGCCACCAGGGGATCGGCACAACATGGGCTATATGGGCACGGTTGTCACCTATGGCCGTGGCACGGCGGTGGTGGTGGCCACGGGTATGCGCACCGAACTGGGGAAGGTTGCCACGCTCATTCAGGGCGTGAAGTCGGAGAAGACGCTACTGCAGCAGCGGTTGCACAACGTGGGTAAGCTGCTGGCTGTGACGGGCGTTACAGCGGCGATTGCCATTATGCTAATCGGCCTGCTGGTCGGCGAGAGCATTGATGAGATGCTGCTCACGGCGATCAGTGTGGCAGTGGCCGTCATTCCCGAAGGGTTACCGGCGGTGATCACCTTTACGCTGGCGCTGGGAGCACAACGTATGCTCAAGCGCAATGCGCTGATCCGTAGAATGACCGCAGTTGAGGCACTTGGCTCAGTCACGGTTATCTGTTCCGACAAGACGGGCACGTTGACTGAGAACCGAATGACGGTGACGGTGATCGACATGGTGGGGCATCGTCTCGATCTACACGAGCGCATGCGCCATCACGTGCCGGTGCTGAACCCGCAGGACTTCCACCCGGAAGCTTTGCCAGCACAGCCCACGGCGATCAATACCCTGCTGGCCGGCGGTGCCCTGTGCAATGATGCCATCTTGCAAGAAGGTGCGGAAACCGGTGCCTTCCAGACCATCGGCGATCCCACCGAGGGTGCGCTGCTGATTGCGGCTGCGCAGGCAGGTCTGCTGAAGGACAGGTTGCAGCATGTATTGCCGCGTGTGGCTGAAATACCTTTCGACTCGGATCGCAAGCGTATGACCACTGTGCATCAGTTGCCTGCATCGCATCATGTCGACGATGGGGCGCAGCACGACCAGGATGTATTTCTGGAGCATTTGCTGGAGATGGTTGATGCCCCCTATGTGGCCATCACCAAAGGTGCGGTCGATGGTCTACTGGATCTCGCGAGTCATGTGTGGGTCGATGAGCAAGCCATGCCAATCAATGCCGAATTGCGCTATCGCATCCAGGCGGCCAACGAGGAGCTGGCTCAGAATGGCATGCGCGTGCTGGGCATCGCCTTTCGCCCCCTTCAGAGCGCCCATGTTGATGAGACAACCGAGAGTCAGTTGATCTTCGTGGGAATGGTGGGTATGATCGACCCACCGCGCCCGGAAGTCAGGATGGCGGTGCAGACTTGTAAGACAGCGGGTATCCGCCCGGTGATGATTACCGGTGATCATCCGCTGACAGCTAGCTACATCGCACGCGATCTCGGCATTGCCAGAACGGCGACGGTGTTGACCGGTTCAGAACTGGATCGCCTGAGTGATCAGGAGTTGCAAGCGATGATCGAGCGTGTCTCTGTCTTTGCGCGTGTAACGCCTGAGCATAAGCTGCGGATTGTGGAGGCCTTCCAGAAACAGGGGCACGTGGTGGCGATGACCGGTGATGGCGTGAACGATGCACCAGCGCTGAAGAAGGCTGACATCGGCGTGGCGATGGGCATCGCTGGCAGCGATGTTTCCAAGGAAGCCGCCGGGATGGTGCTGCGCGATGACAATTTTGCAACGATCGTTGCCGCCGTGGAAGAAGGGCGTGTGATTTACGACAATCTGCGTCGCTTTGTCAAGTTTGCGGTGGCGGGGAATGTTGGCAAGGTGATGATTATGTTGCTCTGGCCGTTGTTGCTGTTCATTTTCAATCTGCCGATGAGCGCGGCGGTCGCATTGCTACCACTGCAACTGCTGTGGTTAAACCTGATCATCGACGGATTGCTTGGCTTGAGCATGGCTACTGAGCCAGCCGAGAAGGATACGATGCGCCGCCCGCCGCACTCACCAGCGGCAGGGTTGCTCACCAGCGATGGCATGCAGGTGCATGTGGCATGGGTGGGGACGCTGATCGGCGTGCTGTCGCTGGGCGTGGGGCTGTGGTACTACTCACATGGCATGGCCGAGTGGCAGACGATGATCTTTACCACACTGGCGTTCTTGCAGGTCTTTCACGCCATTGCCTCGCGCTCACGCTATGCATCGGTCTTTCGCATCGGGTTGTTCAGCAATCGGCTGCTGGTGTTCATTGTCGGCCTGATTGTCTCACTGCACATTGCGGTACTGTATGTTCCGCTGTTGCAGGAAACGTTCCTCCAACTCCAACCGCTGTCGCTGGCGCATTTCTTGACCTGCGTTGGACTGGGCAGTGTGGTGTTCGTGGCGATTGAGATTGAGAAGCTTATCCTACGGCAGCGCAAGGCAACACGCACATTGCGTGTTGCAAAAGGGCTGACGGAGTCATAATGTTCTTGTTCTGAACACGAGGTACGCGGTCGCTCATACCAAACGTCTTTTTCGCCTGCGGCCGCGTGGAAGGGACTCTTTTGGGAGCTTGACGACCGCGATTCCTGGCGCTATCATTGATCGCGGCCCATCGGATGTTCTCAACTCATCGGCTACCCGGCCCCCACTGCCGCCCACCATGGTCGCTCCGCTGGAGAGCCTTCACACCGAAAGGTTCCATCCCATGGCCCAGTCTCACCCCCGTTCGTTGCGGTGTCTGACCGTCGTGATCCTTATCAGTCTCATCGTTAGTCTGTTCCCACCGGTGGCGGCCTCGGCAACTCCACGCCCTGGCGATCCACCTGCTCTGACCGATAATCACTCGTCCGCCCCGGCCATGGCTCCCGACCCGCTGGCCCCCCGGCCAGTGACCGTGTCGGCTCATGCCCTACCGTCCACCGATCGGATCGGCCCGCCAGAGCATCCCGCTGAGAGCGGCTTCCCCGCCTCCGCGGCACCAATCGCGGACGACGGTACCGCGTCTGATCTCCGCCCGGTGCATCCTCGCTCCCTCCGCGTCGGTGTCACGTCCCATGGAGTCCTCCAGCAGGCACCCGTGGCCCGACTGGTCATTCAGGTCAGCCCATCGCCCGTCTTTGCCGGTACGCCCGTGCTGGACGTGACGGTCGAGGCCCAGGATGCGGCGGGCCAGCGCGTGCCTGACTATCGCGGCACCGTCACCTTCAACAGCACCAGTGCCATGGAGGGCCTGCCGCTCGGCGGACTGCGCGGGACACGCTACACCTTCACGGCCGCCGATGCCGGGCAGCATTAGTGGTCTGGCGTGACGCTCAACACGGCCAGCGATCACACGATCACTGTGCAGGATGGTACCTGGCAGGCCACGTCCGACCCGATCACCGTGCTGCCGATCCAGCTCCAGATCGCCGTTGATCCGGTGACGGTGTTTGCCGGGGAGCCTGCGGTGAAGGTGACGGTCGAGGCCCAGGATGCGGCGGGCCAGCGCGTGCCTGGCTATCTTGGAAGTGTGTCAATCTAGAAGATGTGGCAATCGCTGCAATCATTGGTGGCATTACTGGTGGGTTCGGAGCGCGATTTGCAACAACTACATTGAGTGCTATTGGCTTTGGGGCTATATCTAACTTTGCACTCTATTTGGCAACCCAAATAGCACATCGAGAGCCACGAACACTTTTTGGTAGTGTGTTTAGCATAGTTACGGGAGGACTTGGCGGGTTGATCGCTGAACCTGTAACTCGTAAAATTCCTCGTACTATTCTTCATATGGATGAGAACTCGCTATGGATCCCGAAAGCTGCTGCCCTAAGGTTCAACGATCCCATTCGAACGTCTCTCAATACAGGATTTACCTCATTACTACCCGGTTTCTCAGGATCTATTGCATCGAATGTTCCGTCAACTTTACCTCCTTGGATGGGAGGACAGCCAACCCGTACCACGCCTTCTGCTTCATGCGGATGTCAACAGTGACTACCTTTGCTCAAGATGCTGTGATACCATATGTGGTTCATTGCTTACGCACAGCAGAGAGACCTGGAGGAGACGACGAACCCTCCAAGAAACCTGCTTGTGCCGGTTTTGAACCACATGTGGTAGGAACTGCCACGATTGACGTGATGTTTTCGTATGATGTTTCACCATAACGTATCATGTGCCTACATCTAAACCGTGTAGGGAAAGCCGCACACCGGGGAAAACCCTGGCGGGAAATGAAAAGAGATGAGCAAACCAATAACCATTTCAAAGCGCTGGTGGGAGGTGGTCTTTTATAGTATCTTCCTCATTACCGCAATGATTGGTGGAATGTGGTCTATTACCTGGCCTGCAATACTTGCCGTTCAAGCAGGTCATCCGCTGCCAGAAGATTGGACCTGGCCCGGTATCATTGCAGTAAATAGTATCATTTTTGGTCTCTTCAGTTCAGTGTGCTGGGCTATGATTCGCGATAACCTTATCACATTCACCGAAGAGGGGACTTCAGAAATAACCATGTTGGGAAAGGTCAAAACGGTTCGTTGGCTCGAAGTTCAGCAAGTTCAATACCATTATCCATTTATAACTGTTCGTTCTGCAACCCACATGGTTCGTATTAACACTTCCTGGTTTAATACGAAAGAACTCGCATTCCTAATTCAACGCCATGTCCCTGTCCATACACTCGCTGGTAGGCCAGTAACGGAAAGTGACTTTGAATAGCGGATAAACGTACCAACATTGCTGAACCTTCTTACCACACGGTAGAGCGAGATGTGCCATTTCTGAATACGTGATGACCAGAAACACGCTTGCTGACATTCGTGACATGCAATGCGGCGCAGGAAGCTGCGCAGCGTGCGGACGACCTATGGCAGGATCTGCGGGGCGGGGCCGAGGCGCTGGGGACGTGGTGGCATACGCGGGATTGTACCTGTGCTCCTGAGCCGGCTTCGTCTGACCCATCGAGCTGGTTGTCACCGGATACCAGCTTTCGTGCTCTGGTGACAGCGGGTCTGGCCCGGTTCACCACGCCCGTGCATCGAACCGCGTTAGTTGAAGTGCAAACGCGGTATGGCATTGGGCCTATTGGTTTTACCCCATGGAAAACAGTTGCTGGCCCATCCCGGCTGACTATGGACACTTACGCACGTGATCTCCGGTCAGAAAGGCTGCCCACTGGGAGATGGAAGTGGGGGAAACAGGCACGCATCCGTGTCACCAAACCCCGCCTGACAAGCGTGCCGGGATGGCGTGGTTTTGGGGCAGGGTTGTTCTATGGCGCCATGGCGGATGTGGCATGGCAAGGCCTCTCAGATTATGGACGTTGCCTCTCCCCCCGTGATCGGGCCTCTAATCTTGCGCTGGCGGCAGCCTTCAGTAGTGTCGGTGGATTGAGTGGGGCAGGTATGTATGCTGTAGTCAGAGCAGTGGCTAGGCCGCCAGCGGCTATGGTTTTTGGTGGGTTCATTGGTTTCGGGATAGCGAATTTCGTGCCGCCAGTTGTTGCGATGAAGAGACAACTCGTACGATAATCCGTCAATCCTGCACATCCACTTGAACGAAGACACGAACAGGCGACGGGTGGGGGATTGCGCACTGTTCGCTTGACCTCCGTCGCCTGCTCAGGGAGTATCCATAATGATCTCGAAACGTGTCCGCTATGCCCTCATCTTCTGGCTTATGGCTGGGGGGTGTAGTGTCCTTCTGGTGGTGTACGGATCGAACGGACCATGGTCAGTCATAGCCTGGCTGCTGGGGGCACTGGTTAGTATAGGCATGTGTGGTTGGGAGTATTATCGGACAGGGGGGAAACGGTTAGAACCCCGCGCCCCGGTTGACGACGAGGAAGAAAATCGCAATGTGCTGTGGGTCATGCTGTTCGTTACCGGTGCGACGCTGGTTTCGCGCACATTCCTGACCCAGCAACAAATAAACTATATCGGTGAGGGCTGTGCTATGGCAGGGATTGTCTTTTTTGGATATTTTGCGGTGCGACTCACCCTGAATCGCTGATGTGTACCTGTGGTGAGGGGCGCATGCGTGTCGCTGCTTCCGCTTTACTGGCGAGCCGCAGGACGAAGCGGCGACGGGGTGACGGTGCAGGGCACCACCGCCCATCTGGTTACCGACCATCTGGTCAGTGTGCGACTGGTGGTCGATACCGCAACAGGACAGGTGGCGCAGCGGCTGGACGACGACGCCTGGGGTGGTATCATCCACGATACCACCCCAGGATTTCAGCCGTTTGGGTTCGCGGGCGGGTTGTACGACCAGCACACCGGGTTGACGCATTTTGGTGCGCGGGAGTATGCTGCCGCGACCGGGCGCTGGCTCCAGAAAGACCCGATTGGCTTTGCGGGCGGCGATGCGAACGTGTATGCGTATGTGGGGAATGATCCGGTGAATTTTGTGGATCCGAGTGGGTTGAGCGCCCTGGGGAACCTGATTTTACGGCGTATGCTTGGTGGCTATGGAGCTGTCTTTGGAGGACTCGGTGTCATGGTGGGTCTCATGCTGGCGTATGAACCCACGGGCTTTTTGCACTGCTTCATCAGGGATGGTTTGTATAAGGATGTCCTTGTTGGCATGGGGCACCTATCACAACTTAAGCTCCTGCCAGGCTGGCCACGGGTTGAGCGAGCTGCAGATCGGGCTTTTTGCGGTAGCGTTTGAGAATGCCCAAATCTTGGTTTTTGGGGTCGGCAAAATACTTGACAGGGTCGGTAGCTTCGCGGTTGTAGGCGTGAATGAAATGATACAAGCCGCGAAAAACCATTTCCAACGAGACGCGGTCAAAAGGCACCATCAATTCTTCGGCTACGGCATCGTCCAGGTCAATCAAGACGGCAAACAAGAGCCAGGTAGCCCATACCTGGAGCATTACCCCATTAACCGAGCCCGTCCACAAGTACGATAGATTCAACACGCGTTGAACGATCATAAAGGCTTCTTCGATTCGCCAGCGCCGGCGATAGAGATCAGCCACGGCCCAGGCAGGCAGGATAGCTGGATCAAGGACACTGGTCAGGTAACGATACCACGTTTGGCCAAAGTGCACCTCGATCAATCGCACCGGGTGACGACAGCGGTGTTTGTCCCTGCCCAAGAGCACCATCCGGTCGCGCACTTCAGGCGTGTGGAGCAAGCTCTTTTGAACCGTAAAGACCGTATTCGATTTGGCGCGTGTAATCCAGACCACCCCTTTATCCATCAAAGCGTCAAAAAAGGCGAAATCGAAAAAGCCGCGGTCAAAAATCCAGAGTGTACCGGCCCTGGCATACTCAAGAATCTGGTCCAGAAAGCTCGTATCGTGGGCTTGCGCTTTCTCGGTAAACCAGACCTGTTCGGGCAATCGGCTCGCCAGGTCAATGACGGTACAGATTTTACCGCCTAAACTGCCCGGCGGGGCGTCTCGCAAGGCTTTGAGTTTGCGGAACAGCGCTTCCAACGTCGAACCATCTACGGCCAAGATGCCGGAAAAGCTTCTCAATGCATACGAGACCGATTCCGGCAGTGGCCTCCGGCGCGCTGCCCAACGCTCTCGCAGAGCAGGCAACACATCCATCAAAGTGCGCTCGAACAGCCCGGCCGGGAAGGCCAGCAGACGCTTCCTCAACGCTTGTTGGGATACCTTGATCGCCGGCGTCCAGAACAAGTTCTCCCGTGCCAATACCCGCACCAGCTCGCATACCGACGGCACTTGCCGCCACCGCAATAGAAGCACCGCAGCTACCATCACCGGTAAGCTCAGAATACGGTCACGCAGCTTGAGGCTGCGATAGTACGCCAGTTGCCCATAGACCGCCGGCGTCAGCAAGGACTTGATCCGCTCCTGGACTACCTCGTTGTCAGGTGTCGGGCGATTAGTACGGCGTACATGATCGG
>DAOTWD010000082.1:0-7773 GCA_034435975.1 Chloroflexaceae bacterium
GCGCCGTCCTGATGAGCTGAATCGAGCCGGAACATTGATCGCATGCATGGCCGGGTGAAGCACTGAGGCACGGCAGGAGATGAACTGGCCTGCTGCCAATTCTAAGGGTGGGAAGTGACAGATGTAGTGACGACTTCTGTCGTTTGTTCATCCAGCAGGCTGCGGAGTTCGTTCTGGAGTGCCAGGTGACAGATGTAGTCACGACTTCTGTCGTCAGGCATGGTTCACCGCTCCTGTACCGTTGCGCCATACGTCGCAACAACTTTCGTCGTTTGGGACACCGGGAACGACGGAAGTAGGGGCGCACGGCCATACGCCGCTACTCTATGGGTCACATCAAAACCAGACACTTGAAATCTTGTCTTCCATGGCAATTGGACACTTGTTCGTAACCTGGTAGCGCACCTGCTACCAATCCGGTTCAATCCAGGCCGAGCGGAGTACAGATGCCTACCAGAAAAATTGAAAGCCAGGAACCAGCGCAAAGTGATGGTTCCTGGCTCGGTCAGGCAATCATTTCACATTCGTATGAATGACTATAGCAACCCTATGGTCATGGTAAACCTGGCAGCTTCAGCCTGGTCTCGCTCCGTCCCGGCTAAAGCCGGGACTCCAGTGCTTCACAACGGAATGTAGGATTGTTATAGCGCCAGATTAACGCCGAATCAAAGGCAAATAGAGCCGATTTTGCTCTGATACTGGCCGCGATGTTGGCGTTGCGGTCGGTGTTGCGGTCGGTGTTGCCGTCGGTGTTGGATCTGGCCCCTGCTCCTGTTCAAATTCTACCGAGAAACCACCCACCGACTCTCCATCCAGCACGATATCAATGTCTATGCGGGCGACATCGCCATAACTCGGCAGCGCCTCATTCGCCAGCAGGTTGGACAGGTTGGCCTGCGTCAGTGCCAACTCAAAGCCAAGTGTCAGGTCGATCGTCTGTCCGGGTAGCAATTCTGGTGGTGGATCAGGTAAGATCTTGGGAATGAGCAACCTGGGTGGCAAACCAACCAGGATCTTGTCGATCCGGAGTGGTACACGGTGGTTGTTGGGATTCCCAACCCTGAAGGGAATCTCAAGTTGTACCAGATCGTTCAAGGAAAGAACCGGAAGCCGCAGGACATCTACATTCCGCTGGCTGAGTTGATCCTTAAAACCAGCTTGCCGTAGCCGCACCCGAATACAGCGGTGTAGACTGCTGTTACTCAGCAGTGCTGGCATCGACGTTGACGTGGGCGTGGGCGTTGCCATAGAACGAAGGTGAAGCTGGTTGTTACTCACCAGCGCGGGCGTTATCGTTGGCGTTAACGTGGGAACCACTATCACTGGCCTCCACGGTACGCAGTAGACATCAATACTGTTCGGCGGTAAGGTTATGTTATTCAACGAACTGATCGGTGTGAAGGTAATGCCAGCCCCAAAGTCTGCCCATTCAAAGTCAACGCTAACAGTACGAGCAACAGCCATAGGATTCTGCAACTCAATACACACCTCGCCCTGCCGATTGAGAATGGGCGGATCGGGCCGGAACGTGATCTCCTTCTCCATCCACGGTGGGTTAGCCGGCGGCAGATGGACTGGTGGCACATCAAGTTTGCGGATGCCTCCAATCAACCGATCGCCAATCCAGCCTTGAACGTCGATGTGACAGGCCGTACCGGAGCGGACGATCCGTCGGCGGTATCACCGTTAATTTCGCTTCCCGCACCTCACCCGGAGCCATGTTGACCAGTTGTGTCGGCGTCACACTGGCGCTCCATCCTGGACAGGTGTTGTCCACGACCAGATTCACTGTTGCCACGCCACCAGTAGGATTGCCAACTACAAACGGCAACTCATCGGTCACGCCAGGGCGCAGATCTTCCATCACATCGAGGTTGCGATAGGTATACACCACTGGTGCGCCACTGTCGATACCCTGGATCTTGACGCGGATGCAGTAATGTCCCGAGCGGGTGGGTGTCCATGTAATCTTGACCTCAACCACGCCCGATGGTGGCAAGGTAACGACCCGTGGATTACCAGCGGCTGGCAGCGGGCCAAAGGGAATCCCAATACCAAAGTTGTTCGGACTACTTTCAAAAGCGACATTGACCGTCTGGGCGGTGGTGCTGAGATTACGAATGCGCACACTGACATCGGTAGGACGCCCGGTGACAAGCGGATAGGGATAGATCTGGATCTCGTCCTGGGCATAGGGGGGCTGCGTACCGTCGGGTATTACCGGCGGGCAGTCCACCGGATGGGTGACTGTGTTGCTGGTGAAGATCCCCCCCTCCGTCACCAACCGGGCCTGGTTAACCACCCGACGTTGACCATTGCACATTGCGTCGATCACGCTGACGGCGAACTGTCTCTGTCCCGTCGCGCCAGCGGCGAGCGGGCCAACATTCCAACGAATAACCCGGTCGGCTCCAGGTGTAATACCCGTCCCGGCACTATTGGGCACAAACAGCGTATGGTCTGGCATACGATCCTCGATCACGGCCCGCTGCCGGGCGCACGCCGGATCGTTTTTCACGGTATATTCAATGGTATAGTTGATGACCGCGCCAATACCAACCGGCGTGCCATCGGGCGGATTGGCCGTCTTGCGCAGAGTCACGCAATCTTCGGGTGGCGGTACACGGGGTGGACACTGCTGATTGATGCCAAACACAACCGCATTCACAAAGAGATCCTGGCCCATCGAAGTCATAAGCGATGATCCACCGGAGAAGCCCCACAACTGGGCACAGTCGCCCCGTTCGTAGATCAAGGGCGCGTGTTGTGCATCGCCCGGCTCAAGGCCCAGTTCCACCGCTGTGGGTGCCGAAGGCAGGTAAATACCGACTTCATTAACGGGTACGGTGTAGAGTGCCAGCGGGTCGGGCGGTGTGGCACTAAAGTCAGTCGGCTCGCGCCAGTAAGCAAGACTCGTATTCCGGGGCGATACCCGATCAAGCGGCCCATGCCAGCCATTGGGCCAGCCGATACCTAACCCATGTTTACCAAAGAAGGCATAGCCACCTTCGCCAAGGCCCAGCACCGGTTTGCCACTGTTGCGAATATGGTCGGCCACCGGACTGGAACCAGGCATGCCAGGAGGCCATTGTTGCAAATTGCCTGTATCGTCGGCAATAATAATCAGGTCGAATGGCTTGAAGTCTGTGCTGTGTGCATTGGAAAGCAGAATCAGCTCAACACTGAAGCCCCGCCCTTCCAACATTGTCTTGAACAGACTGGCGGTTGTACTATCAATACGATAGACATAGGCGATTTTACCAGTATCACAGGGAATATCGGCCAGACGGACGGTTTGCCAGCTTTTAGGCACATCATAAAAGGTATTACTCGGCCAACCGTAATCATCACCAACGCTGGTGATCCAATGATGGTACACAGCGAGACCAAAGGCATCGCAACGATTGGCGCGGATCAACTGCAACGGAATCTGCCACTCGGCCTGATCAGCATTACCAGTGGTGGCCCGCGCCGTCCAGCCGGTAATCGTCGGAGCGTCAATATAATTGCCGCTCCCCGTACCGCGCACGGCGCTGATAGCGCCACTACCATCACGCTTGATTGCGACGCGCAGGCCCAGATCTTCGTTTTGCGCAAACGCTTCTTGACCATTGTCCGTGTCAAGGTAAACCGAGGCAAAGGGATCAACCGGCGAGTTGATCGATGAGGCACCAATCATACAGACGTAGAGATCATTGGCGTCGTGCTTCAGAAGCACCTTACCAGTGACTTCAAAAGCGTCAGTAAATTCAAAAACGGCCGCGTCAGCATACTCTTCCGGGTCGCACTGACCATCAACATCCGGAACCTTTTCCGTGCGTGGAATGGGAGTAGCGGTTCTCAAGTCGGCCATTAATGCCTGCGGCCACCACAGCCATACCACTGTTAAACCTACCAGCAACATCCCCCAGGTTAACCAGTGATTGCGTCTATAAATTCCCGGTACCCCTTTGTACATAAAATATCCCCCACTTCTTTACACCTGATATAGCTATATAGTGTTTTTCTTACCCGGATATGCGGGTGGTAGGAATGAATATGCGACAGCCTCTATCGACCTGCATAAGGAGCCATCAGAGTGGCGGAGTGCAACCAGAGAATCAGCCCTCTACACGCCCGCCATTATGCCTCACTCCGGCCATAGAATCCAGGACATACCTCTGTGTGCTGTGTTTTACCACTCCTCCTTTCTCATGCGCCCGTTGCACCTGCACTCCTGGGAGTCCAGGTTTTCGCCTGGCCCCCCATCTTCTTCCCACCGATGTAGAATGACTACAGGAACGGTGTCTCGAATTGAGCCGGAACCTCACTCCATTCAAATCAAGCCAGACCTCGACGATACAATTGGCAGAGGCGCTGAATCATGGTGCATAGCCCGGATCTGGAGTGCGGCGACGACAGGTTCACGATGGATGATCGTTACCGGTGCCGCAGTGGTATATCAGATTATGGACATGGTTATAGAACAGTAAAAAAACTGCCCCTGCGACACTCTTTTTCGCAAAGTATTGGGATCGCTACTGGTAGCTGTTCATTATACTACCGATGGTTGCACGTGGCAATAGGGAAAAACATGGCTGATACGCGAGTGCCCCTGATACCACCACACCTCACGCCCGCCATCCTCGTTTGCGCAGGTGTGCATCCAGCCATGCCGCATCCTCTGCGGTCAGATCGGGCGGGGGGGGCGCTGCGCGATAGTCTATCCGCAAGTCATAGCGGGCATTACGGTAGACCTGGTGAACCATCTGGTTCAGGGGCAGGGCGACATCTGGGTCAGGATGTCGCAATGGCACCGGGATCGTCGGCAGCGGGCGCGCCAGCGCACACGGCCAGATGGCCACTTCCGGCCAGCGCTCGGCCCGGCTGAGGAACACGAAGTACGGCGCGTCAGGCAATCGATCGGGATGAGCCAGTGGCGGACGGCGCCCCCCGCGCAGCAGGTCAATTTCCAGCACATGGACGCTGTTCATACACAATTCCTGCCGCTTCTTCGCATACGCATCGGCCCCATCCACGCCAGGACGTTTGTTGACCGGTGAGAGCAGTTCGATCACCGTAATCAGCGTCTCGTCGTTGACAGCGCGGATCTCGATGCGCGCATAACGGGTCGGAACTTCGACCACTGCCGTACCGGTCAGGAAGGGGGCATCAATGACCGCCGCGACACTGACTGTCCCCGGTGGCTCTCGCTCGTACACGCCTACATCGGGTACCAGTACCCGACGTGGCAACGCAATATCAATCTGCTCCATGGCGACGTAAGGCGTGATCTGTGCGATGTAGCCAGGAGCAATCTGCGCCTGTAAGTGATCGCGCATAGCGGTAACCAAGCCAGTATGCACATCCGGCCACAGGCGCGGTAACTCAAGATAGGAATCCATGCCGGGGAAGGGTGGTTCCATCCCATACCTCCTTAGTTGCTAGAGTAGGTCTGATTCCGCTTCTTCATCGCTTATAGACGCTTCGTTCGCAGGATCTATCGGCGGGCCAAATTCAAGATCAGCCAGGGTGAGTAAGGTATCATAGTCCTCAAGGAACTCCGGGCTATACTGTGCCACCAGATCCCGGATGGGTGGGCGCTGGTGATGCGGCGTCATTCCTAGCAATCGTTGGATATCCGCCAGATCCTGAGAGCGACCAGCCTGAAGTTTTAGCAACAACAGGTAGGGTCGCGCTAAGACAGGATAGCCCGCCTGGTCATAGGTGGGGGCATCAAGCATGCGATCAAGCCAGGGATCGGCGCGTGTCAGCACATCAATCGGTATCTGGGACGCCACGGGGGGACTCATGGTAAACCCGCCAATGCTCAACTGAGCGATGACCATATAGCCCGTCGTAAGCAATGCCTGCTGCACAGCCGTGCTATCACGTTCATGTACCAGGATATTAATATCAAGGGTCATACGTTCAGGCATATACGCCCGCAACGCCATACCACCCACCAGTACCGAGCGTATGCCAGCCAGAATTGTTCGGAGATCTGGGAGCGTTTGCATTGCTGTCCTTTGTCCATAAAAATCACGTGACGAGCCTGTACCGTGAGCCGCACGCCGGAGTGCCAGGCGTAAAAAAACGGTTGCCGGGCGTGGAGACATAACCAGTATCCCTTCTACAACGTTGGAAGGTGGAACGTGCTACCGCTTTGGGCTTGCTGTTCGCCTGGACAAGCGTGCCGGGGCTGTCCAGGCATATTCGTTTACCCTATCCGGCCCTATCCGGCTCGGTCGCATCCGGCTCAATCCCCAGCGCCCGCAGGCGCGCCGCCAGTGCCGCTGCCCGCTGTTCGGCCTGCTCACGGGCCAGTCGTTCTTGCGCCCGCGCTGCTTCCGCCTGCTCGCGGGCCAGTCGTTCTTGCGCCCGCGCTGCTTCCGCCTGCGCCCGCGCTGCTTCGGCCTGCTCCCGGGCCTGCTCCAGTTCGCGATGGCTGCGAAATGGGGTGCCATCCGGTCGAACGAGCTGTAACTCTGCTCCTGACAGATCGAAGCGGATGCCTAAGCGTGGACTGACCCAGCCATCTATCTCCGGTATCGGATGCAGCTTCTCCCCCTGCCGCTGAAAGCCCGACAGGTGGTTCCGGTCTGGGTCCGGATCGTAGACATAGTATTCTTCCACCCCGTGGGTGTCATAGAATTCCAGTTTGTCCAGCATCTCCTGGAAGCTGTTCTTCGGCGACTGGATCTCAAACACCACCTGCGGCCCGATCCCCGCTTCCTCCCATTGCCGATACGAGCCACGGTCGCCTTTGGGTCGGCCAAACACCACCATCACGTCCGGGGCGCGACAGGTCTCCGGCTCGCCTTCGACCGGATACCAGAGCAGGTCGCCCGCCACAAACACGTCCGCCTGGTCTGCAAACAGGGTTTCGAGGTTTTCCTTGATCAGCACAATCCAGCGAAACTGGCGCGTATTGTCGGCCATCGGCTTGCCATCGCTTTCAGGATAGCGGATCGTCCGCGCTGGGACAACGGTGATGTCGCTGACGCTGCTCATATGTCCCCCTTCCTCACTACGCACGAAATGGTCAATCCTCATGATAGCATAATTGAGGCGATGAGGCGATGAGGCGTGGAGGTGACGAGGCGCGGATCCGTGGAGGCAACGAAGCGTGGATGTGACGTGGGGTTTCATGGTAGCGATGCGATGCTTCATGCGTCAGCATGACCTGGGATGGCAGTGGGGCACAGCGGTGTGCTGCCGTGCCCCTTATTCGTTCCTCTATTTATTCCCTTGCGGCGTGCGGCAGCCATGCTTGCGCAGACGGTAGCCTGGCTGCCGCATTCTCTGTTCCTAGCGTATCACGAGCGGCAAATAGACCGATTGTGATCTTTCATCCGCTGGGGGTGGATTCGGCTTGTCCGGCGTCGGATCGTCCGGCGTCGGATCGTCTGGCGTCGGATCGTCTGGCGTCGGCTTGTCCGGTGGTGGCGGTGGTTCCACCTGCGGCACTGCAACCGTGATTGGCTCGGCAATATTACCGGCGGCATCGCGGAACCAGATCCGGTAGTTCACCTCTGTCTCGCCCATCAGCGTCATCGGTTTGAAGATAGTGATTTGCGGCTCATAGGCTTGCCAGACCTCCTCTGGTAGCTCGCCCAACTCGCTTAGTTGCGCATCCTCATCAGGAAGAACCGGGAAGATCGCCACATACGCTACCCCACTCCCATCGGGTTGATCGCTGGCGTCAAGCTGCAACGTGACCGAAATCGCATCATTGGCAGCGATCGTTGCTGTTCCGGTCGGTGGGAGCGTATCGAGCAAGATGTCATCGGA
>DAOTWD010000083.1:0-1662 GCA_034435975.1 Chloroflexaceae bacterium
TTGTCCCAGGCCGAAATCACCCCAACCGCTTCCACATTGCGCCGATCCTCAAAATCACCGCGCCCGTGGATCTCAATATCTTCCCAGGGGATCTGCATGCGCACATAGCGTGCGCCCAGATCGCGCACCAGTTCGAGCGTGTGCGTGACTACCGCCGGATCGGGTTCGAGGTGCAGGTTATAGACATTCACACCAACCTGTGGCCCATCGGCCCAGGCAATCGGTGTTGGATCAGGCGTATAGGTAATTCCCCGGTTGAACGCATTGTCGAACCAGATAACAGCAGCAAAGGCGAGTAGTAGCGCCAGGTTTACCAGCAACAGGAGCAGCAAGCGGTAGTGGGCGCACTGTGGACGTAAAAATGATCTCATCGGCGCAGAGTATAGAACCGGATGGACATGGTGTCAACTGTTTTGGTGTGCTTGCGGAGTAAATATGGAGTGCGGCAGCCATGCTGCCGCATTCACAACACCTGATCAGCGCACCAGCGAGGCTGGAATCGAGACGCGCACCACACCGCGGAAGTCACCCTCCTTATAGCCCACCGCCTTGTCATCGGGATAGGTGGCCTGGAGCTGTTGCTGGAGCGCCGGATCAAAACTGGCCGGGTCGCCGTGACAATTCAGGCACATAGCGGCCATAACCATCGGTTTGTAGTAACGATACTCGCTGGCACTTACGATCTGGATATACGAAGGGGGCAGGGTGCCCTGTTCTGCCAGAGCATCTTGAAAGTATTGCAGCGCTGCTGTTTCATAGGTATCGGGCGCATTGGCCGGATTGCGATATTGAAAACTGGTGCGTTTGACTCGTAAATCTGAACCAAGATCCTGTTGGATCTTCGCCGTCAGCGATTGTGCCTCCAGCGCACAAAACTCAAAGGCGGCTACGGTACCTTGATCCAGGACCGCAGTCAGTCGCCCGATCAAACCCTGGATGAGCGTCATCGCAGCGGACTCACCAATCTCGGCTACCTTCGTCTCATCCACTACACGGGCCGGGCGGGGACTGGAACATGCGACGGCAACCAGCAGAATAATCGGGACAACCAGGAGAAGCTGAAGACGAAAACGCATGATACCTTCCTTTCTGATGTGTTCCTATTGCTCATCATGTATGTTTATATGACATGATTGTACATACAGTATACCACAGACGGGGCTTACCTGCGCGAGTGGTGGTAGCACAGGTTGGATTGCTATCGCCTACGCATGATCAATCGGCATCCGGCAGCCCATCTGCAGCGTGCAGGTCGTCGGTAGCGCGAGCAACCGGGCCGCCTGTGTGTGGCAATGCCAGGTCACAGTCTGCTGGCGCGGATCGACCAGTAGTACATCGTGGACGCCCGCACCCAGATAGAGGGCCACGGCGTCGCGGTCTTTCTGCTCGTAGCCCGCGCTGAGTACCTCGATCACCGCACCGGGGATAAGGCCGGTAATCGCTCCGTCGGGGCGGGGCGGCTTTGTACAAAAGATGGCAATATCGGATCTGCGCAGCAGACCGGGCGCAAACTCGATGTAGGTATCGGCGATATGGTGGCAACCACAGGGTGCATCTGGGGCATTATGCCGGGTGAGGTTCTGCCGTATATCGTCGACCACGCCATTATATAACGCACCGGGCATAGCCTCCCAGGTGGGCATGCCGCCGGTGATCTCAAGC
>DAOTWD010000084.1:0-20432 GCA_034435975.1 Chloroflexaceae bacterium
CTGATTCAGCGCCTACTGACGCGGCAGTGTGGCGAGTTGTCGCCCGAAACGACCGCCCGGATACAGCAGTTGACCATGGCGCAACTGGAGCAACTGGCCGATGCCCTGCTGGACTTCACCGGCCTGGCTGACCTGGAAGTCTGGTTACAGGCGGCACAGTAAGCCGGTTGCACGGTGAGCGGCAGAACCAGCACGACCAACCACAGCAGTCGTTTGAGGCCATAGAGCGGCATACCGCACGTTTCCGCGAACGTTTTCCCACATGGGTGGCACATGGAGCGCCATTCGCGGTGGGAGTGGATACCGATTCGATCACGTGCGCCACACGCAGAGTTGGGGCATCGTGCCAACTTCGAGCACACCGAGATGTGTGCGCCTGAACATCCATACAGCATACCGATTCGCCTGTACGTGTCAAACCTCCGACGCTACGTCGCCTGGGGTGCCATCCGCTACACAGACTGACTCTACGCCTAAAACCCGATCAAATGCACCAGTTCACTCCACCGTTGCCCAATCGTCGTCAGATCGAGAAGCCCCCAACCAGCCAGCAGTAATATGCTTACGACACAGACGGTGATAAAGCCTACACCGATTCGTAGCAGCCGATCCGAGCGAGCAGGTGCCGCAGGTGGCGTGGCCACTGCGGATGATTTCCTTTTTGGCGTGGCACGGGCAGATTTTGCCGCTGACGTGCCTGGTGTGTGCTTTGTTATTGCGGGCTTTAGATTGTCGTCACTGCCCTTTGCCTCGATAGATGGGCGAACCTTACTTCCAGACTTCGGGGTGGCCGGATGCTCCCGTTCCTTTTTTGCCATTGAAGGCGGAGAGGCATTGACCCTGCGTGGTGTACGGGCTGGAGTCTGTTGGGCGCTATCTTCATCTGTAGCACGTGCTGGCCGGGTGGCCGACTTTGCGCTCGTCGCAGCACCCGGCCAGGCAGCCTGGAGCGCCCGGGCCAGTTCGCCGGCACTGGCGTAGCGCTGCTCGGGTTCTTTGCGCAACGCCCGTTGTACCACCTCATCGATCAGCGGCGGCAGATCGGGCCGCAAACTGGATAACGGCGGTGGTTCCTCATACAGGTGTTTCAAGACCACGTTCATAGCTGTATCGGCCTGAAACGGTAACTGGCCCGTGGCCAGTTCAAACAGTACCACCCCTAGCGCATAGATGTCGCAGGCTGGTGTGAGCGTGGCGCTGCTGATTGCCTGTTCGGGTGCCACATACCCCGGTGTTCCCATCACCACGCCCGGGCCGGTGATGGTGCGCATCGCATCCTTCGGACTGCGAGCAATGCCAAAATCGGTCAATACTATCTGGCGTGCTGCGTTGTATATCATGTTGCCGGGTTTGACATCGCGGTGAATAATACCCTGGGCATGCGCAAAATCCAGAGCATCCGCCAGCTGGGCAATAATCACCGGCACATCGGCATCCGGCACCCGCCGCTTGCCCAGCCGCCGAATCCGCTCGGCCAGAGTCGGGCCAGGCAGCAACTCCTGTACCATATACATCAGGTCATCCTGCTCACCAAAGTCATAAAATTCGACAATGTGTGGATGCCGCAGACTCTTGAGCATGGTCACTTCTCGACGGAACCGTTTGACGAAATCCGGCGATTGATCCGATGCATTCAATACCTTGATCGCCACCTCGCGCTTCTGCACTGGATCAAAGCCTTTGTACACACTGGCCATACCGCCACTGCCGAGCAGTTCGCCCAGCTTATACCGGCCCAGGTGGGTGATCGTCAACCTGTCAGTCATATATCCTCAGCTATTCAACCCGAACAATTAATCAGGCCTGATCCTTTTCCTTGTAAGCGAACACACGCTGAATACCCTGCACGATTTCATTGACCGTGCTGGCATACCGATCTACATAGTCCTGGGTCAACATCGCCGCCAGGTCACCCCGGCCACGGTGGTGCAACGCGGCTACATAGGGCCGAAAATCACGTAAGGTAATGACAAGCTGTCCGCTAGCATCCGACATAATGCCCCAGACCAGCACTTTGGTGTCACCATCATCACGCGAGCTGGCAAAACGTGTCACTGAGGAGGTAGCCGGAACCTGGCCGATATTAGAGAACACCTCGCGGCCCTTGATGATTTCGTTCAGGATGCCAATTTTCTGGGGAATGAGATCCATTATGTATTGCATCGGCGCTGGCAAATGTCCCAGCAGGCGCAACGCGGCGGTGGTAAAGTTCTCCCCCCGCATTGTCACCTCACGGAGAGTTTGCAGAAACGCGCCGAAGGTGCGTAATTCACTATACAATATCCGCCGCTCCTGCAGAAATTGCTCGCGCACCGTTGCATCAGCGCGTTGCCGCAAGCGTCGCACCAGTTCCTCGCATGTCTGCAGATGACTCAGCAGTTCGGGCAACGGATTGCGGAAAGTGGCTGGAAAGAGCCGTAATTTCGGATCGACGGCGCTGGCATCCATGGGGATTAACAGCGCTGGATTGAGGAGCCGCTCCTCTTCCCAATACCGCTCAATCTGGGCACACAGATCGGATCCTTGTTCAAGCTGGCCGATCGCCCCCAGCGCCAGCCGGCCGGTCGCACCAGGTTGGTAGTACGCTGCGTGACGGCTGCGTGCGAGTAAGAGAATATCGTTGACGGTCAAAGCTAATTGCAGTGGCTGCAACCGCCGTCGCAATGTCGCCAACGCTTTGACATCCACGGCGGTTGTCTCACCAGCACTCTCGACCGGGCTGTGTTGCAAGGCCGTCTCAGCTACTGCTCGAAAGCGCGGATTGTCGTTAAAGACCAGAGGTGGCGGTGCGGGCACTGATCGCGCCCGCATATCGGCGACCAATGGGTGTACGTTGAGGGCAAAGCCCGTCATAATCTCGGCCAGCATACTCCCCCAGACGCCATCAAAGAAGATATGCGATAAATCGAAGACCATGCTGCGTTCGGTGCGAATGAGCGTGAGCGCATGATCCCCACACCCATGCCGGGTGTAACGTATATCACGGATAGGCCGGGTACTACTATGGCGATCCCAGTTCACGATAATAGGGACATGCCGTAATGCCTGCAACGCCGATTGTGACGCTTCGTCAAGCTGGGCACGCACATTGCGCTGGCTCTCACGCGGAGTCTGAGATAGCAGCAAATCGACAGTGAGCGGTTCTGGCGGCCGAACAACTGCTGCCGGGCGTGCCTGCCGTAAGACGGCCCCCACCTGGCCTTTGATGATAGCCAGTGGTGGTGGGCGCACACACCCTAGCACATCATTGCCCGCACGTACGCGGCCCCGACGATCAACCCGGACTGCCCGCCCATAACGATCATGCAAACTGCCATCGTCGGACGACTCAGTCGCCAGTGCGACGCCTGGGCTATGGCGATCCCCATCGCGGGGAAACACCAGCAATCGCCCTTCGGCATCACGATCGCACACATCAAAGAGGTAGTAGCATCCATCGACAATCAAGGCCACCTGCGCCCGATCCAGCGCTAAAGGTTCGTGATGATCCTGGTACGGTTCGGGGCGCAGGGTCATCAAGAGGGTCATTTGCTGTTGATATGCCGGCAGATCCTGTTCACAACACTGGTCATAGTGCTGCTGCATAGCGTTATGCACTTCCAGTGGAAGATGGCGCAGAGTGCGCTCAAGATAGGCCGCAAAACACTGGCGGCGATAGTGGGCATATTCATCGGGGAGCATACCGGATGGAGCGTGGAAAGGCCGTTCAGTATGCCAGTCAGCAGCCAGTCGCTCCAGTTGATAGTGCTGGCGCAACTGTACGACTCGTTCAGCAACGACGTGCTCTCGCTCTTCGGCCTTACGCGGCAATTTTTTCCCCAGCAGATGAACAGCATAGGTTTTTAGGGCTTCGTTTAGGCCGCGAAGCATCACCCGCTCGTGCCACTCGTTTGCCAGCAGATCATCATAGGCAAAGAGCAACTGGATCGCCGCATACACCCAGCATGTGGCAGCATTCAAATCGCTGGTTGTGGGCCAGGCGCGTTGGAAGCCGACCGTCTCAACACTATGTCGCGCACTATCTTCGCGCAAGCCAAACTCAGTATAGAATTGCCAGAGGCCATTGGGAAAAGCACCGGCAACATCCTTGCCTGCTAACGTCAGCAGTTGCTGATAGCCATAGATGACGAGTGCGGGCGCGGCGAGAAAGGTGCTGTAGATGCCAATTTGTTTTGTGCCCCGAAAAAGCACGGTCAGGTCAGCATGAACCCGTTCTTGAGGAAGCGTACGGTCTTTGAGTTGCAGTAAACCCTGGAGTAAAAATGATGGTAAATTAGACGCCGGAAAAATCTCGGCGATTTCTTGTTTGAGTGCCTGTACCTGGGGAATACCAAGCCCTGACAGACTGACCAGACTGGTGTCATCAACGGTATCAAGCGCCTGGCGGGTTTGTCGAACCTGATGGGCGTAAGTTGTGTGATCAATCCTGGTTGCCCGTACCGACATCGAGCGCATCTTTCATGTAAGTATGCGAGATTGCAGCTACGGTGCATTATAGCATACTGCGCTTGACGATGGATAGTGATACAGCGTCCCGATCATCAGTAGGCGCGGGCAAAGATGACCTGGCGCGTTGTGTTGCGCCCGGTTAGCACACAACGTCCGGCAGTCTCTGGCTGGTCAAGCGGAATAACGCGGATCGTCGCCTTCAGTTCATTCTGAATACGCTGCTCGTCTTCGTTGGTACCATCCCAATAGCAGCGAGCAAACCCGGTTTCGACCGCTCGACGCAGTTGCTCATAATCCTGTACATCGTGAGTGTGAGCTTCTCGGAACTGCAACGCACGGTCGTACAATTGCTGCTGGATCTCAGCGAGGAGCGCTTCCAGGCGCTCGGTCAAGCCAGCCTGAGGGACAACCTGTTTGCCTGCCTTGCCCGGCATATCGCGCCGCGCCACGGCTACCGCATCTTTCTGCACGTCCTTTGGGCCGATCTCAATGCGGAGCGGAATACCTTTCAACTCCCACTCGTTGAACTTGAAGCCTGGCGTAAGATGATCACGGTCATCAACCTTAAAGCGCAGACGCCCCTGCCACCCGGCAGTAATGCGCTCAACGGCCGCCAGCACCGCGGTACGTTCGGTATCGTTCTTGTAGATCGGCACCACCACCACCTGCGTCGGTGCCAGACGTGGCGGCAGTACTAACCCCTCATCGTCGGAGTGGGCCATAATCAGTGCCCCGATCAGGCGTGTGCTAATACCCCAACTGGTTGTCCAGGCATATTGCACGGTGTTATGCTGATCGGTATAGGTAATATTGAACGCTCGGGCAAAGTTCTGTCCCAGGTTATGCGAAGTGGCTGCCTGGAGTGCTCGCCCATCCTGCATCATCGCTTCCAGCGCATACGAGCGTAACGCTCCAGCAAACTTTTCTTTGTCGGACTTCAAGCCTTTGATCACCGGCAACGCCATCTCGCGCTCGACAAAGTCGGCATAGACCTCATGCAAGATCAGCAACGTCTCACGTTCGGCATCTTCCTCAGTCGCATGGACCGTATGCCCCTCCTGCCACAAAAACTCGGCGGTACGCAGGAAGGGACGGGTGCGCATCTCCCAGCGCATCACGTTTGCCCACTGGTTCATCAACAGCGGCAGATCGCGCCAGGAACGCACCCACTTGGCATAGAAGTAGCCAATAATCGTCTCACTGGTGGGACGAATGACATATGGTTCGGCCAGTTCCTCGCCACCTGCATGCGTGACTTCGGCCACTTCGGGTGCAAAGCCCTGGACGTGTTCGGCCTCTTTCATCAAGAAGCTCTTGGGGATCAGCAAGGGGAAATAGGCGTTGACATGGCCGGTAGCCTTGATGCGCTGATCAAGCCCACTCTGGATCGCCTCCCAGATCGCATAGCCAGTGGGCTTGAACACAATACAGCCACGCACCACCTCAGCATAATCGGCCATGTCAGCACCGCGTACAATATCGAGGTACCACTGGCTATAGTCGGTGGCACGCGGGGTGATACCTTCTTTGGGCATAGCCGGTCACTCCATCCTATTCTGCATACTTTGCCAGCAGGGTGCCCGCCTCGATTGAGGCCCCCACCTGCACCCGAATATCGCCAATTTTGCCGGCGCGAGGAGCGGTAATTTCATTTTCCATCTTCATCGCTTCGACCACAAAAAGCACCTGGCCGGCCTCAACCTGTTGACCAGACTCGGTGCGAATAGCTGCCACGACCCCTTGCAACGGGCAGATGACACCATTCGCATCCTGCGGAGCCGCCTTCGCTTTGCCCTTGCCCTTGCGCGTCACTGCTCTGGGTTTACCTGTTTGTCCATTCAAGGCTGCGGTACTGGTACCACCTACCTCGGCCAGCCGCACGCTGAAGCGTCGTCCGTTGACTTCCACGGTGAACGAGCGTAGTTCGCCGCTATCTTCCGCTGGCTCAATCTCGGCCGGAGTTGCACTGAACTGTGCTACGTGTTCCATAAGTTCGGGATGTCTGGGAATAAAATTGACGCTAAACTCGCCGCCAATAAATGTCGGGTGTTCCATAACAGCCCGATGGAAGGGAATCACGGTAGTCAACCCCTCAATCCGATAGTCAGCCAGCGCCCGCCGCATACGTGCAATTGCCTCGGTGCGATCCTGCCCCCAGGTGATCAGCTTGGCCAGCATCGAGTCATAGAACTGGGGAATAGTGTAGCCGGGCCGCACACCACTATCCACCCGGACACCCAGGCCGGTCGGTTCCTGATAGTCACCTAGGGTACCGAGCGCCGGGCGGAAATTCGCCAGCGGATCTTCAGCATTGATGCGACACTCGATAGCATGGCCATGCGGCTGCAGGTCGGCCTGGGTGAACCACAGCGGTTCCCCCTGTGCAATCCGTAGCTGGGCTTTGACCAGGTCGATGCCATACACCATCTCAGTCACCGTATGTTCGACCTGGATGCGGGTATTCATCTCAAGGAAATAAAAGGCACCATCCTGAAAAAGGTACTCCATCGTCCCGGCGCTCACATAGCCCACCGATTTTGCCAACCGCACCGCCGATTCGCCCATCTCGGCGCGCAATGCAGGAGTGATTGCAGGTGACGGGGTTTCCTCAATCAATTTCTGATGACGACGCTGCACCGAACAGTCACGCTCACCAACAAAGACAACATTGCCATGCGCATCAGCCAGCACCTGCACTTCGATATGGCGTGGGTCGCTTAGATATTTTTCAACATACAGGGCACCGCTCTTAAACGAGATTTCCGCCTCACGGCGTGCGCTCTCAAAAGCAGGTTGAATCTCCTCATCCTCCCAGACCACACGCAAGCCACGGCCACCACCACCACTGACCGCCTTAATCGCAATCGGATAGCCATATTCCTTCGCCAGCGGCAAAACGTCTGCAACATCCTTCAGGGGTTCGAGCGTCCCGGGTACGACTGGCACATTGGCAGCTTTTGCCTCATTGCGTGCCTCTACCTTGCCGGCAACACGCTCCATCGCTTCGGGCGGCGGGCCAACAAAGATCAGACCAGCATCAGCCACAGCCCGCGCAAACGCCGAATTTTCGGCTAGGAAACCATACCCTGGATGAATAGCACCAGCACCTGAGCGCCGGGCAACATCAATAATTCGCTCAATATGCAAATAACTTTCACTGGAAGGGCCAGGCCCGATCATATAGGCGTCATCAGCATAGCTGACATGTGGGGCATCACGATCCGCTTCTGAGTAGACTGCTACCGTACGGAGACCAAGTTCCCGACAGGCGCGCATGACACGCAGGGCAATTTCACCTCGATTGGCAATTAGAACTGTATCAAACATAATAACTCTTCACACTTTTCTATTGCAATGGGTTTCCTCTAGATATGGAGCCATCAATGCCAAAGTAGCAACCATAGACCCTGACAGCAATGAGGTTCGCGGCAGATAGACGTATGTATGTGGGGTGGTATTACTTCAGCGGATGCGATTGTACCATGTGATAGAGAGTACCGTCAATGTTCTTCGATCCTCCTCCGGGGCTCCATCAACGTTCCGTTCGTTGATCGGCCGCACCGTGGAAAGGCTGTGGTGGAGCACTGGCGGGGGTACCAGGGCAATGTGGTGCATCCGGCGTGTACTCTGAATGACACCAGAAGCATAGCATAGTGTAAATGGCAGGACATATGCGATGCCCTCTGTGTGCCCGGACGCGGAAGCGTCGGGCGACCCGCGTAAAGCCCGCCTGCGCAGGTCACCCATTTACGAGCCTTATCTAGCCTGCTGCTTAAACCGGCCCGTGCGCTTTTCTAATACAATTCGGTAGGTCACTGTATCCCGTTGCAGGACGCGATCATCAGGATAGGCCGCGAGAAGCGGCTCCTGCTCCATGCGGAGTTTGAGCCGATCTACCAGTAACTGCAACGCCTGTTCTGCCGCGTCCCCATGCAACTCCTCGAAGTGCCCCCAGACGATCACGCTTTGCCAGTTCACCAGGCTATCTCTATGTTCGACTTGAAAACAGACATAGGGATTCTGGCGCATCATGCGCACTTTCATCCCATCACCAGAGTGCCCATAAATAGCCTGGCCATCATAGGCATACACAATCGGCACCACATAGGGTTTCCCCTCAGCGAAACATCCTATGCGCCCGACAATTTCGGCGTGTAATAGCTGTTCTATCTCGTTCCGGTTCAGTGCGCCCGATAGTGGCTCCCCCTCGCGCAATCGTAAACGATCCACTTCGACATCGGGTGCCCACTGGCCTATCTGATCAAGCCAGCGCCTGATTTCGATTTCCGCCGTCTCCTTCTCCCATTGTTCAATATCATATCTTGGCATCGGTCTGTCCTTCCTGTTCTAAGCCTGCTCTGGCCAAACTGGATAGGCACCGGTGCCTATCCACCGTACCTCGCAGTCAGTGCGACATATAGCACCCATAGGGATATACACTGTAACACCAACTGGTGATCAATTATGGTAACACAAAACGCGGAGTCACCCCCGCATACGTTATGATATACCATACCTACGTCATGCAGAGAGAAGAAGGTGCTACCCAATGCAGAAATTCTTTCACTAATGGGAGTAATGCGGTGGGAGCGCCCGACCCCTGAACGGGCGGACTACTCCTGAGCAAAGCCCACCTGTGCAGGCTGACGCACTGGACACCGGTATGCCACCGTCGCCCAACGGTTCAGCATCCAGACACACACGACCGCATACCGCGTGTTACCGAGACATGCTTCAACATAGGAGCGCTCCATCCTGGTATGCCAGCCATACCAGGATGGCCCCAGATCGCAGATTGCTCAACCCTGCGATGGATAGATGGATACCTGGTTCTATCTCCCGATTGATGACATTTTGCCTCCCAGATATTACAGTATGGTCAAGACAGTGTTGGCCAGAAATAGAAGTCTGCTCCAATGGCTCACTATTTCCTAATTTCCTGACAGCCATTTCCTATTTCTTTCCTGCTTGCGGCAGTCTCTGAAGCCCAGGTGCTTGAACCCCGGGCGCCATCGCGCAGCACTGCTACTGAAGAGTGCGATCAGCGAGCAGGTGCCACCAGGCTATCGTAGGTGATACGGTGGCATGCTTCATACAGCACAACCTGGTTGCGTCCCTGATCCTTGGCTTGATAGAGCGCCTGATCCGCTTGTTGGAACAATTGCGACACCGTAGACGAATGGGCGGTAACCGCTACACCGACACTGACCGTACATGAGACAACCATGCCGTGATGTACCAGCGGGGTAACGGCAACCAGCATACGCAGACGTTCGGCGATCCTCAACGCTTCGGCAGGAGCAGAGCTGACGATCAGTGCAAATTCTTCGCCTCCTATCCGCGCCAACACATCGGATGACCGGATACTCGTCCGAATTTGCGTACAAACATGCCGGATCACTGCATCACCGGTCAGATGTCCATAGGTATCATTGATCGTTTTAAAGCGATCAATATCGACGATGATCAACGCCAGATGCGCAAAGGATGGCACTGGTTGAACTGTATACTCGTGCAGGATCTGCATAAACCAGCGCCGATTATACGTACCGGTAAGCGGATCGGTAATCGCGGCTATTCGAAACTGTTCACGGGCCTGTTCAAGCGCATGAATAAGGTGGAGTGTGTGGTACAGATGCATGGGTACGATGACAAGGCAGATAATCGTGCTAATGACGATGCCCACCAGCAGACTACCGTCCAGCAGGATATTAATCGGCACCATAACCACCAGCGAAATGCCCAACGCATAGAGTGAGAAGATAACGGTAGCGATCAACGGCGAGCGTTGGCGAAATGACATCAACAAGCGCCAATACTGACGAAATAGCGGCGGTTCTGGCTGTTGATTCCCGGCAGGCGATGCGTCGTGATCGGGAAAAGGCAACAAGAAAGGATCGGTGTGACGATGATACGGTGACTGGCCTGGCGGCAAATAGTTATGATCATTCACATATACTTGCCTTCTAATGCAAACCGTGTGTACGTGCGTGGTGAGTGCAAGTTATGCCTTGAACTGTTCCACCGCTGATGAATCCATATCGAGCTTAGCATATCACATTCCAAGTTCCCCCGTCAAGCGAGTAGTAACGTCCCTGTTCAGACTCGGGGAACGCGCCTGCCTGGGTGGGTGGGCCTCCCGCCCGTCAGTCGAGGGCAAGCTGCCCGTGCTCCCAGGCGGGCATATCCCGCCCCACTTCAACCTGGCATAAATCAAATCAGTGTGCCCCGTTCCCAGGCGGGCATGTCCCGCCCGCCGTGGCGCCTGGGAGCGCGGGTGTCCCATCGGCCATCACGCATGTACAGGCAGTACACCATCGGCTTGAGACCCTGGTTGCAAGCCGTGCGCCTCTTTGCCCCCTGGATGAACAAAGTCCATCCGCCATATCGCTGCCGCCCGGTGCGCGGGCGGCAGGCCATCAGCAACGACACACGTCGTTACGACGAACAGCCATGCGTTCCACACTGGCTTGACGCCTTGTTTTGTGCCTTTGTCCCCTGGTGCCTTCAAGCATCCAGCGCCGGTTCTGCTCGCTGCACCGCACGACGGGCTGGCAGGAACAGGAGCAGCATAGCCCCGGTCAGCAACAAGGCTCCGATCAACCCCAGCGGGCCGAGCCGCTCCGCAAAGAGCAACCAGGCCAGCACCGCCGAAGTCAATGGCTCCAGTAAGGTGACAATGCTGGCGCTGGTTGCTGGCGTGTGGCGCAAACCAGCCAGGAATAGCACATAGCCCAGCGCGGTGGGGATCAGGCCCAGATGTAGCAGCAATGCCCAGCCTGCCAACGGATAGGAGAGAACCAGGCCGGTGGCCAGCACAACCGGTAGGAGCATGATCGCTCCGATTCCAAAGCCGACTGTGATCGGCTGGAGCGGATGGTAGCGTCCGGCCAGCATGCGGCTGCAGAGGGTCACGGTCGAGTAACTGAGCGCGGCTCCGAACGCCAGCAACGCTCCTATCAGCGTCTGGTGTTGCGCCTCCAACTCAGCGGGCATACCAACCAGCAGCGTAGTACCAACCAGGGCGCAACCGAGCGCCAACAAGATGCGCTGCGTCAGACGTTCGTGTAGCAACATTGCCGATAACACCGCCACCATGACTGGCGCGGTGCAGAGCGCGATCAGCACGGCGACCGTCACTCCGACACGAGCAATGGCGGCAAAGTAGCATACCTGATAGGTAGCCATTGCCACCCCGATCAAGCCCATCCAACGCAGATCAGCCAGGATGATGCGCAGTGCCGTACGGCCCAGGGTGTACCAGCAGGCCACAGCCAGTGCCGGTACCGAGAATGCCAACCGAAAAAAACCAATCGAAATCGCGTTCGTATCCGTCAGTTCGTAGATCGTTCTGGTTGCAACACCAATAGTGCCCCACAGCAGGGCGGCCAGAGTGATCAGCAGCAATCCGCGGCGCGATGCTGCACGGGTCATAGCTTGAGATGACATAGAGTTTTCCTTCCTCACGCAAACAATTATTGACACGAGACAGGCGTGAGGGCAGGATGGGTATTCGGAAACAGGGCTATGCCGGAGCATGCCCGTTGAGGAAATTCTGACATCCTGCCCCGATTAAGCGGGAAGGATACAGGGGGGAGAAATATTGCAGCCAGTATGCATAAACATCAAATAATCTCACCGATCATAAAGCAAACCTCAGGACTTACGCGGTGGTTCATGCGCCGACTATTTTCGCCTTCGGCAGAACGGTACGTTTTCTGTTTTTGGTCTCACATTTTCGCCGTAGGCGAAAATTGGAAACCAAAAGCGAGTCGCTTCCACCGTGGTTATTGTACTACAATCCTGGTCGGATGCAAATGTAGAGGGGCACGTTGGCACGTTGGCACGTTCTAACATGCCAACGCAGATACCTTACCCCAGAGGGACGCGCTACGGGAGTTGTAGAGCAGTTACCCGTGACGTGAAACCCACCAGCGGGCGGGAGCCCGGCGTGGAGCGCGCCCGCTGGGACGCGCTACGAACTGAACCTTGACGTGTACTATACCGCTTCCAGCCGAATGTTGAGATTCAGTTGACCTGGTGCAAGTTCAACGCCCTGCACGACGACGGCCCGACCATCATCGGCCCAGCCATCGAAGACCATGCTAAAGGTGGTATCGGTTACCATTCCCGGCTTATCGTAACTGTTCAGACTTGAGGGGACAGCATGGTGGTCTCAAGTGCAGGGTTCTGCAAACTGATTGTGATGCGGCGGGGCAATATCCGTGGTTGCTCCGCCGCAGGAGGGGTGCGCGGCCGCACGCCCTTACAGGCGCATCCGGGCGCCGCAGGGCCGGCATGGGAGCCGGCCCCGACCGCAAATAATCGACACTTGAGAGATACCAACCCCCGGCTTATTGTAACTGTTCAGACCTGGCGGGTGTGCTGTACCAGGCGGCATAACAGCCGATCCAGTGTGGCTGCCGGGTCATTGGTGAGACCGCAATGCACCATCGAGGTCTGAATGATGGTGCTGCGCGGGGCCACCAGCCAGTGAAAGCGCTCTGAGAGGGTTAGCGCCCCAATTGGCCCGCTTGTGGCACCACCAGCACAGATCAGGGGAATATGGGTTAAATGCTGTTCGATCTCTTCCAGGTCGCTATCGGGTGCCAGCATAAGCAACCGATGCCGATCCAGCCAGATGCGAGCGTCGAGATAGCGCCGCGTGCGACAGAACAGGATGACTCCCGCATTGAGAAACTCGTCGCGTTCAACACGGGGAACGACACGAATGACGGCATAGTCATAGGAGGCGCGTGTGGGCATCAATGGCCTCCTGTACAAACAGACGCGGATGTTCCAGACGAGCCAGGAGATAGGCAGTGTAGGCCGCACGCTGGGCATTCGCATCGGCGAAACCAGGTTCCGCACTCAGCCAGGTGTCAGGAATGAGCGCCACAATATCCTGAACGAGATCGGGCGTGAGCCGCGCCCGCAGATCGGCATCAGCGGCGGCGAGGGCGCTGGCATAGGGCAGCAAGACATGATCTTTGATCGCGGCAAATGGCGTGCGACTGCGGGCCAGATAATCGCCCCAGGTATGATGCACATACAGTGCCGCGCCATGATCGATCAGCCACAGCCGTCGATGCCAGATCAGGATGTTGGTGTTGCGGGCCGTACGATCCACGTTGGTGGTATAGGCATCAAACCAGACAATCGCCGATGCCAGTTCTGGATCGGGTGGTGGGCGGCGCAATGGATCGTAGCTGAGAGAGCCAGGGAGATAATCGAGGGCGAGGTTTAGCCCGGCGCTGGCCTGCACCAGTGCCTGGATTTCGCTATCTGGCTCCGAGCGTCCCAGGTTAGCATCTACGTCCACAAAAACAATTTCAGGCACGGGCAGATCGAGAGCCTGGGCCAGCTTGCCAACCACCAGTTCGGCAATCAGCGCTTTTGCTCCTTGCCCGGCACCGCGAAATTTCAGGACATACAGGCCATCGTCATCGCCCTCGACGATGGCAGGCAGTGAACCACCCTCGCGCAATGGCGTGACATAGCGGGTGGCGGTAATGGTACGTGGTATCATAGGCAGTTATTATCTCTGTACCCCTCGACCGGCCCGTGAATGAGTAAGTGCCCTGATCGCCTGGCCGGTGAACGAGCGGGTGACCGGTGCATAACGCCCGCCAGCACGGGCTGACGTTCTGCCGGTCTGTTCATGGTCATATTCGTGGACAGTAACCACGACCGAGAGCAGAGAAACGATGGTCACGGCGTAAGGCCCGTCAATAATGGATCTGCACGGTCGTGCCAATTGCTGCCCAGGTATACAACCACTCGGCATCGTCCATATCCAGGTTAATGCAGCCGTGCGACATGCGCAGACCACTGCCAAAGTGGTTATGCCAGTAGGTACCATGCAGCGCCACACCACCAACCACATACATCACCCAGGGCACATTGGGCACATACCAGCTTTCGCCCCCAGCCGAGCCTTGCATGGTCTGCATACGCAACTTGTCATAGACGGCAAAATTGCCGGCGGGGGTATTGAAGCCATCACGTCCGGTGGCAATCGGTGCATGATAGACGGGCAAATCATCTTCGTAGGCTGTGAGCTGCTGCGATGACAGGTTAATCGCAATGTGGCGCGACCATAGTCCAGGCGACCACTCAGCGGCACCCGCCAGTGGAGGCACCGGCGCGGTGTTAATACCACGCATAAGGGCCAGTTGCCGCCCGATGTCGCTGACAACTACTTCGTGCAAAGTATTGAGCGTAATGCCGTAATACTGCTCGTGACTACGGTAAAACCAGTCCATATCTTCTGGATGGTATTCAAAGCGTGCTCGCTCAAAATACTGAACGATCCGCCCCTCTTCCTCAAACTCCTCGCTGATCGGATAGCCAAAAATGTCCGCGTCTCCCCGCCGCTCCCAATACCGGCCAAACTTCCCCCATAACGTATGCTGCGTCTCTGGAAAATAGCGCACGCCCGTCTGAGGATCATCGGGCAGAGTGCCAAAATCACGTTCCTGCGTCAGTTCACGGCCAATCAAGCCCAGCTTTACTTGCCAGGAAGTACCCAGAAATTCGGGGTGATACTCAAAGCGTGCCCGTTCAAAATATTGCACAACGCGCCCGTTTTCCACAAACTCTTCGGTAATCGGATAGCCAAACAGCAACACCTGACCGTTGCTGCGCCAGAAATCGAGGAAGCCAGAACGGTTGCTAAGGTGATGACCCGTCTGGGAAAAATAGACAGTAGGTACAGGGGGCAGCAACGGTGTGAGCGCATGCTGCTGGAGTAATGGTCGCTCGGCTGCTTGCGCAGTGGCAATCCGTTCTGCCGCTTCCAATGAAGTATAGGTGGGGGCAAAGTCGGCCACGGCTGGAGCTGACGGGCGGGCGGATGCGTAATGCACCCACGGAACATATACAACAATAGTCAGGAGTAACAGCAAACCAGCAGTAAATGGGGGGCGATAACGTGACGACATAGCGGCTCCTTCGTCCAGGGCATGTATTCATAGTGTACTGAATCTATGTACCGTTGTCCTTCTATCCAAGGGCAGATCGATTTTGATAAGCGAACACATGTTCCTTCCGGTACATGCCAATGAGCTATATTTCTATTATAGCGAGAAAACAGCGTGATGCCTAGCCCCTTTCATAGGTAAAATTGTGGGTAGTTGTTGAGCAAGACGATGTAGAAACCAGCTCTCCCAACCAGTGTTTTTTCGCGTTCCTATACATTCATTGGGATGGAATCTGTCTGCTCGTTGACAGGACGTACGTGGTCATATGGTCAGTTTGTTTTTTCACTTTCGGCAGAGTCGTATTCGTGGACGGCAGACACGATTGAAAGCAGAGAAAACCTGGACACCGCGCACCTTTCTGCTGTCATTGCCACAAAGCAGGCCATGATTTGCGAGGATTGTCTATTTGAACAGCAGTGAATCCAGGGTATACTGGTAAGGTTCTGGCACACACGGTGCAACCGCTCAAGCACCAGCCACAGATATCTGCATATACCAATCCTAGGTCGGTTGTGTAGAACCGGAGTTCAGGGTAGCGTGTATGAAGCCCTCTGTCCAGGCTTGAACCTGGACACCGATGGAGCAGTGGAACAGGCTTGCTATAGTCATAAAGGACATATTCGTGTTAACCCAATCCCAACGTGAAGTGCGGCGCCTTATTCCTGGCATTCCGCTGACTGATCTGACTATGATGCTGGTGGTGTTGATCTGGGGTGCGAATTTTAGTGTGGTTAAGATCGCCATGATGCAGATTCCCCCACTGGCGTTTGCGGCAATACGGTTTACGATCGCCTCGGCAGTGCTGCTGGGCATCCTGCGCCTGCGGGAGGGGGCGATTGTCCTACCAGTAGGCCGGCATTTCTGGAAAATGATGCTGTTTGGTATCATCGGCAATACCTGCTATCAGATCTGCTTTACCATTGGTCTCTCGATTACAACCGCAGCTAATGCCGCTCTGATTATTGCAATGACGCCGGCCTTGATCGCGGTCTTCGGAGCCATGCTCGGTGTAGAGCGTATCACACGCTTTACAATCCTGGGTATCTTTCTCGCCTGTTCGGGGGTTGTTTTCATTGGTACCACCCATGATCTCGTGGTTTCCTGGCATACGCTGAGTGGCGACCTGCTGATGCTCGTCGCGTCATTGTGCTGGGCCATTTACACCCTGGGCGTGCGCTCAATTGATCGGGCTTCCTCGCCGCTAAGCATCACCACCCTCACGATGGTGGCCGGAGCGTGCGGGCTGGTACTGATCGGTATTCCCGATCTGCTGCGCACCGACTGGGCCGCCGTGACCATAACTGCATGGGGCGGGCTGGGCTATGCGGCGCTGCTGGGACTGGTGGTAGCCTATTTCCTGTGGAACAACAGCGTGCGCCTGGTCGGAGGCAATCGGACGGCCATTTATGGCTGTGCTATCCCGCTGGTAGCGGCGCTGGTGGCCTGGCCGTTGCTAGGCGAGCAACTGACGATTTTACAGGGGATTGGAGCGGCCATGATTGTCAGCGGTGTGCTACTCACACGGCGCAGTTAATTCGATGCAGGTTGCCCGTTTGCAACCTGCACGTCAGCAGCGGAAGAACATTGCCATCTGGCCTACTCCTCATCGTCCAGGCGCGGAGCCAGACGTTGCAGTTGATAGGCCAGAAAGCGCTCATCTGGACGGGCAGCCCAGGTGTAGATAACACAGGTACCGGCCAGTTTGTCGTGCAACCCCTGTCGCCGATCATCGATCAGCGACCAGAGAAAGCCGATAAACAGGGGCAAGGCCGAGACGAGATAGCCCAGCAGGCGTATCATAGCACGGGGGAGCGTCAGGCGGCGGCCACTGGTGGTAACTACACGCAGGCCCATAAAAGCCTTGCCGAAGGTACGCCCGGTTGTGGCCCAGAAAAACACCGTGTATAGCGCAAACATGATCGTGCCCACAAAGCCAGCTAGCAACGACTCGAAATCAGGGAAGAGGCCGCCCAGACGCAGCAGTTCGGCCAGTACTGGTAATTGCAGCAACGACTGCGTGATCGCTACTGTCCAGGCCAGGATACTGACTGAGATCGTGACGATCACAGCGTCAATCAGAAAGGCGACCATGCGGCTCATAAAACCAGCATAGTGTCCTAGTAGACCATGTGGCATACGCTTTCGACTTCATTACAAGATGACAAGATGGCACTCGTCGTTGAGTTGTGAAGAACCAGAGACCAGGCTTGCGCTCGGATCTCGCTCCGCGCAGGTGAAAATCTGGATATCGATACACCATTGGTATAGAGTTGTTCTATCTGGTATGGCTATTGCAGATCGACAGCAGGGTCATAGTCATCGATGTCGTGAATTTGCTCAGCCCGAATACGCACAGCGGCGGGTGGTTCGGGTAATGTTTCACGGGGTGCGAGCTTAAACATAGAACGGGCCAGGCGCTCAACCAGGGTATCGGCACTCACGGCCCGTTCACGCACTTCTTTCACCACCTCGTTAGCCAGGCCAATACCCTGTTGCTGCACCAGTGCCTGTACTTCAGGGTTGATCGCCACCTGGTGGATCGAAGTCTCAAACGTCATCCGCCCGGCGGTCTTTGTCAGGAGACGACTGCGGCGCTCCTCTTCACGTCCTAGTTCGATCCAGCGGTCAACCTCAGCTGCGCCACGTGTTACCAGTTTTTCAAATTCTGCACGGGCGGGTGCCAGCACGGGGCTGGTCTGCAGTGGCTGCAGCAGAGGCACGACCAGGGCACCCAATGCCTGATCAAGCCGGGTCAGGGCTGCCAGCCATGTCTCGATGTGCCCTTCAGTGTCAAACAGCAACCCGATCAGTGCGTGGCGCAGGTATGTAGCTGGATCAGACGTTTCCAGCGCTGCTGATGGTGGTGCGGAAGGCACGCCCGTGTCCGGCATGGCTGGTTTGCTCCTGGATGTGACGGCTGGTGAGGCCGCTGGAACATCTGTTGCAGTCGGAGTCTGGCTTTTGGACTGTGTTGCAGTGCGGCTGCTATAGAGCCGATCTACCGCATGTTCCCACTGTTGCAACTGCCGTTGCAATTCATCCATACCGATGAGCGCCCCACCAAGCATCAGGCGCGTCAGTGAGCGTAGCGGGTTGGGTTGTGCTTTCTTCACCCTTGCCTCTCCTTTCAACACTCAACCAGACCAGCCGCTCAGTGGGTCTGGTTCTGATTTGTGTATCACACAGCCAACTACTGAGTATTATACTTGATTCAGCGTGGCTGGGGCCAGAGCAGGGGGATAAATTTTGCGACAGATTCTAGCGTTCACTATCCGCCTGGTTGTATCGGGGTATCAGGTTCTTGATACCATTCCATGGGAGGTCGGTCACGGTTACAAGTACAGGTTTTTTGTCCCAACCGGATTGTGATGCGGTATGAAGAGGCAACCCTCCGTAGTTGACCAGGACAGCATTTCCGACATCAGGACGCACTGAGCAAGCATGGGGCCTTGCCCAGTACGCAAAAAACCGACACGTGAAAGGGTCGGCACGTCCGTTGGGTATGTTGGTGTGTTCATTACTCACCGTACGCCAATAGGGTGTGGTATACTCTTCATGTTTCTGTGTGCTACCCTATGAGACCAAACCATACGAGGGTTACATGACAAACGTTGTAGGTCAACCACCGCCGATTGAACCCATTATTCAGCGATTACAGAACATCTTGCCACAGCTTCGTAAAGAATATGATGTAGAACAACTTGGCGTTTTGGGGTCATATGTGCGGAATGAGCAACATACCGACAGCGATATTGATATTCTTGTGTCATTCCGTAGCACACCGGGCTTATTAAGGTATATTTCACTGGAGCAATACCTTTCTGAGGTATTAGGGGTACGTGTTGATTTAGTCATAGAGAGTGCATTAAAACCGGCAATTGGCGCACGTATTCGTGCCGAGGTGCGATCGATATGACATCAGGACGCTCATATACCACAGATCCAGCATATACATAGTACAGTAAAATCATAGCATTGTATGTATATCTAGAGATCATTCAAAGCGCATAACCATATCCGATCTTCCGCCTTATATCGCTCGCATACGCCGCCTTGAAGCTATTACCGAGGCAATCCCCCTATGATAGCAGCAGCGGGCAAAGAAGGTGTTCCTGGAGGGCGGTACTCTCCAAACTTTCTCTATTCAGCCAGTTTCTAACGCCCCTTCCTGCAAATAATAGACATCAGTGGCAAAGGCGGCGGCGGCCGGGTCGTGCGTTGCCATAAGCAGGGTCATGTCCTCGTGATCTACCAGGGCACGCAGCAGTGACAGAATGTGTTCGCCCGTCTTGCTATCCAGGTCGCCAGTCGGCTCATCGGCCAGAATGAGGCGTGGGCGAATGGCGAGCGCACGAGCGATGGCGACGCGCTGTTGCTGCCCACCGCTCATCTCGTAGGGGCGATGCTCGGCCCAGGCCGTCAATCCCACCGCACCCAGGCAGCGCCGAATGCGCCCATCCCACTCACGGCGCGGCACGTTCGCTGCCAGACGCAGCCCCAGTTCGACATTCTCATAGGCTGAAGCGGTCGGTATCAGCGCAAAACTCTGGAAAATAAAGCCAATCTGCCGCCGTAGCACCGCCAGCGCCGCGCCGCTCAGGGTATCCAGACGCTGGCCCTCGACGGTAATTGAGCCAGCCGTTGGTTGATCCAATCCACCTACCAGATTCAGGAGCGTGGTCTTACCGCTCCCGCTCGGCCCCATCAGTACCACGAACGCACCGCGCCGGATCTGCATATCGAGACCGCGCAATGCTCGGATCGCCCGTCCGTGCAGCATAAACGTTCGCTCGACGCCAGCCAGCTCAATTGCCACCGCATTATCCATTCAGCTTCCCGATCAGGATACAGATATTTCAACCCATCACAACGTTGTGTCTGGCGCACCGGCAAACAGGTCGGCCACAGGAACGGCAATCGTGGGGAGGCAGTCAAAGGCTACATGCTGCGGCTCATCGGCGACGAACGGCCCATCATAGCGCCCAGGGGCACGGAGCCGGT
>DAOTWD010000085.1:0-2823 GCA_034435975.1 Chloroflexaceae bacterium
TCCGCGGGCCGCGGCACAGGAGCAGCGCGACCAGCACGGTCACGAAGTGCCGGAACTGCGGACGCCTGAAGGCGTCCGCGAAGGCGCTGGCGAACTGGCGCAGGCGCGGGTCTACGCATACAATAGGGACTCGCATCACGTGCCTCTCGGTCAAGGGCGGTCTGAGCAACTCCCTTCTACCGCAGAGGACGCGATGCTGTCAATTTCCAATGGTTAAAAGTGCAAGAGTAGTGAAATTGTCATCTGCAAGATCGTTTCTTGCGCATAGATCATGGTATGATATACCACAGATTATGACAGGACGTACACGGTGGTTTATGCACCGATTATTTTCGCCTTCGGCAGAGCGGTACTTCAAAGCAGGGAAGCGGTCTGATCGTTCAAGCAGGCGCGTATTCGAGCGCTTGAGCACTTCCACGCTACCGCAGATAAAAAAGACGTTATGTTGAAGCGACCGCGTGAGTCCTGTATAAGTGACATCCTATAAACCGTCGTGAGACGCAATGTATGCCCAATAAAGATCTCGTTTCTGGTGTGTCCGATACCACCAGGACACCAGCAGAATTACACGCGCCCGATGATCGTTCCACAAACCCGGCCTATAACGCCGATTACTGGTTACTTCAAAGGTTAGTTACCCCATCAGCAACGGCAGCGGCTGATAAACTGGCGCATACACCACACCTGACACGCGCCGATGAACAGTTGCTCATCACGCTGCTCACCGAGTCAGCGTCGCCACCAGTCGTCCCATCACGTTCGTTCTGGCACCGATTGCCTGCCAGTTCCACCCGCCAGCAGATCGGCCTGGCACTACTGATCGTCAGCGGGCTGGTTGTGTTGTGTGTGCTGGGCAATATCGCCTTTTCTGCGCTGACCATTTATCGTAATTTGCGAGCTATGCGCCTGCCAGCGATACCGTCGCTCCCGACTGCGGCCATTCTCTCGCCAACCACGGCGCTAGCAACTGCCAGACCATTCGCCATAGCCCGATCGCCAGCGTACACAACAACCGCAGACACTGTTGCCGCTGCTACGGCTACGTTGACCGCCACGGCGCACACCTCAGCGACCGCTACGGTACAGCCCACCGATACAGCAGGAGCAACTGCCAGCCCACCGGCCACGTTCACACTGGTTCGCGCAGATCACCGTCCCACTCTGAGCGGATCGACACCAATGGTAGCGGAGCCAACTCTGACTCCGCTCCCATTGATTGTCCCGGCTACGCCGATTGTACTGCCATCACTGACACTACCGACTGAGGCCACGGGTCAGGCCGTTCGCCACGCCGCTCTGCCAGCCACGCCAGCGCATGGGCTGCATGGCACGGCTGCCCCATTGCATGGCGCTGAACACACAGACCCGGTACGCAGAGCAACCACTCCACACCCAACAACGACGATTCGGCACAGCGACGACGTGCCGGTGGTTGATACCGCCATCACCGTGCTGCTGATGGGGAGCGATCAACGTCCGGGGGAAACATCTCCCTCACGCATGGATGCGATCATGGTGGTACGCATTGAGCCACAGCGACAACGGATCGCGCTGCTCTCGCTACCGCGTGACCTGGTGGTCGAAATACCGGGCTATGGCTGGGCACGCATGAATACCGCCACGGTTTATGGGGCCTATGCTGCCGATCAAGACAATATTCCCCTCATGCGTGCCACGGTGAGTAACCTGCTGGGCATTCCGATTGATTATGTGGTACGCATGGATTTTATGGGCTTTATCGGCGCGATAGATGCGATTGGGGGCATTACGATTGAGGTGGAGCAAGAGTTGTACGATGCGGCGTACCCCACCATGGATTACGGGTACACCACGGTACACTTTCTACCGGGCCGCCAGCACATGGATGGCGAGACGGCGCTGCAATATAGCCGCGTGAGGCATATGGATAGCGACTTTGATCGCATGCAGCGCCAGCAAGCGGTCGTACTGGGCGTGCTGGAGCGTTTGCGCAAGCAGAATGGGCTGGCTCAGTTGCAGAGCATCGCTTCAGTCACCACTGCGTTGCGTGATTATGTGCAGACCGATCTCCCTGAAGAGCGTATGATTAGCCTGGCCTGGGCCTTTCGCCATATGCCGCTCGATTCCATCGAACGCTATACGCTCGATGCCACCATGGTCTCGATGTATGTGATCCCTGATGATCCATATGCCCAGTTTGCTTTGCCAGGCACCATCGAGATGCTGGTGCAGCAACTGTTGGGGCGTTAGGGGAGCGTATGGTATAACACCAGCCGGGCCGTTGCCCAGCCTGCCACCAGGAACATCCCGAACGGCATATGCAGTTGCGCTGTCTGGCGCAGCACCGGCTGGAGCGCCTTCGGTTCGCTCTCGCTGGCGACAATCCGTACCAGGCGAACCGCCAGTGGCAGCGTCAGTACGGTGATCAGCGTCAGCCAGGGCGCAATACCAAGGAACACAATGATTGCCAGCGACAGATAGGTGCCACCAATCAACAGATACGACGCGATGGTTGCTCCGGAACGCCCCAGGATCGTTGCCAGCGTGCGCTTCCCAACCAGACGATCATGTTCCAGATCACGCAAGTTATTCGCATGCAAAATGGCAGCCACGAGAAACCCCACCGGTAGCGACGCCAGAATAATCGGAAACGTCACCGTCTGAGCCTGAACATAGTAGGTGCCCACCACCATCACCGGCCCCATAAAAATAAACACCGCAATTTCACCCAGGCCATTGTAGGCCAGCGCAAACGGCCCGGCGGTATAAAAATAACCCGTCAGGACGCTGAATAGCCCCAGCCAGAAGATAAACGGGCCAGTCGCATTGACGAGATAGAGACCA
>DAOTWD010000086.1:0-13175 GCA_034435975.1 Chloroflexaceae bacterium
CATGAACGATGCACGGTTCCCATTTCAGAATACTCTTCGTGCAACATCACGTATATCTGTCCTCATTTTATGACTGTGTCTACATCATAGCAGCATGGAGTGTAAAGTGCCAGAGTATGTCCTGGTAATAGTGCGTATGATACGTATGGGGCACGGTCCCTCCAAACCACCCCATCTGAACGGCTACGGTTCTATTTTTAGGAAGTGTATGCTTATATTAGTATTTAGGATTTGCTTATATTGCTTTGTAACCGAAATGGCTTGATCTGTCAAGTATGATACAGAGATGGTTCTATCAGCGGTATGTCGCTCCGATTTATCACCTGCACACGGTATCCGTGCTCTACTGCCTGCTTCACAATTGGCAGAAAATCTCAATGCTGAACGTCCTGTGCCGATAGCCTGGGAACATTCCACCATGTCACCGTCCATTGTCCACTGCCGTGTGGTATCATGAAGCACACCAGTCGAAAGGAGTTACCCGATGGAACCACCGTTTCCTGGCATGGATCCTTATCTTGAACGACCGAGCCTGTGGCCCGATGTTCACAACAGCTTGATCTATGCAATACGCGAGCAGCTACAACAGCAGATTAGCCCACGTTACAAAGCGGTGATCGCTCCGTATGTCTCCTTCGAAGCTCTAGAGATTCTGCCAACGCACCATACCATTGTGCCCAATGTCGGTATCCTTGAACGGGGCGACCGCGACAGTTCGGCGAACATTGCCGTGATCGCGCCGGCACCACTGGCCATGACGGTAGAGATGCAGGTTGCTACCCGTCTGGCAAGGCTTGAGATCCGTGTGCCTAGTGATGATACGCTGGTGACGGTCATTGAGCTATTGTCGCCAGCCAACAAGCGCTCCGGTGCTGAGGGTGCCGATGCATACGAACGCAAGCGTCAAGAATTGTTTCACAGCCAGGTTCACCTCCTTGAAATCGATGTGTTGCGCCATGGGCACCGCCTACGCCTGACCCAACGGTTGCCCGATAATCCCTATTTCATTTTGCTCAGTCGTGCTAATAATCGCCCATATATCGATGTCTGGCCGTTGTCATTACACCAGCCGATCACTCCCGTTCCCGTGCCGCTCCAATATCCTGATCCGGATGTGTCCCTGGATCTGAGTGCTGCGTTGCACCAGATCTATCGCAGCGCCCGCTACGATCTCCAGGTCGACTACCGTACTGATCCGCCGCCGCCCGCCCTCAGTCCTGATGATGCGGCCTGGCTCGATGCCCACCTGCGCGAGCGCGGGTTGCGGACGTAAGTGTCGATCGTAGGAACGAGGTCAAAGCCCCAACGCTCTTATGCGCATGGCATGGTATGATGATACCTATGGAGACGAACACTAGAATGGAACCACCGTTTCCTGGCATGGATCCCTATCTGGAAAATACTACATATTGGGCCAGTTTTCATCATCATCTTGCCGAAGAGGTGATGACCCTGTTGAATACGTGCCTCAGCCCAAAATATTTTGCCGATGTTGAAGTGCGTGCATCACTTGACGAAGTTGGTATCATGGCTGCCATTGATGTCTATCGCGATGTCGCCGTGCTTGAATGTGAGCCACAATCGCCGACGACGGTAGTCACACCAGTCATCAGCGCCCAGCGGCTTGCACTGCCCGCCGAACGCATGCGCTCGCGTACAGTACAGATCTGCCTGACGAGCGATAGTACTCTCGTAACAGCCATCGAGATACTTTCACCGGATAATAAACGTGGGCGCGGGCTGGAACAGTATCGCCAGAAGCGTGAACGCCTGTTATTGTCGCCCTGTCATCTGGTTGAGCTTGATCTGTTGCGACGTGGACAGCGTCCTGGCTGGGAGGTCGAAGATCCGCCGCTAGACGCCGCCTACGTTTGCCTGGTCAACCGGGATCGCCCCGACCACCTGCGTGTTTCCGAAATCTGGCTGGTGGCGCTCACAGAGCCGCTACCGACACTGCCGATCCCGCTGCTGTCGCCTGACCCCGACGTTCTGCTTGATCTAACGACGGCGCTACGCCAAATCTATGCCCGTGCGCGCTACGAGCGGCGGATAAACTACCGCGCCGATCCGCCCCCGCCCGCCCTCAGTCCTGATGATGCGGCCTGGCTCGATGCCCACCTGCGCGAGCGCGGGTTGCGGACGTAAGTGTCGATCGTAGGAACGAGGTCAAAGCCTCAACGCGCTTATGAGCGTGACGTGGTATTGTATTATGAACGATTCGGGACGTACGCAGTCGTTTCAACACCACGTCTTTTTCGCCTGCGGCAGCGGGGAAGCGACTCGCTTTTGGCCTCCAATTTTCGCCTACGGCGAAAATTGGAGGCCAAAAACAGAAAAAGTACAACTCTGCCGAAGGCGAAAAGATGAGTTGACTATGCGACCGCGTAAGTCCTACGATTAATGATACCTATGGAGAGGAACGCTAGAATGGAACTCCCTTTTCCTGGTATGAATCCCTATCTCGAAGCTCCTAGCTTCTGGCCGGATGTCCACCACCGGTTAATTACGGTGTTGTGTGATCAAATCCTGGCCCAGTTGCAGCCGCACTATACGGCTGTTATCACCCCGTATGTCGCGTTTGAAAACCTGGAGATCACTCCCGTGCGTGTGGCGGTTGTGCCACATGTGGGCATCCTCGAAACGGATCTGCCGGCTATGGCAAGCACGCCGACAACCGTTGCGCCTGCGCCGCTGATTGTCACCGCTGCCATGCACATTCCCACGCGCTACACCCGCCTGGAAATCCGCACGGTTGGCAACGAGGCACTTGTTACTGCTATCGAACTTCTTTCGCCCGTCAATAAGCGCCCTGGTGTGGATGGGGTTGATGCCTACGAGCAGAAGCGTCAGGAACTGTTTCGCAGTGAGGCGCATCTGTTGGAGCTTGAGAGCATGTCTCTCATGACACAACCATGGTATACTCCCTTCTGCGACAAGGGTGGAAGCAGCAAGGAGGGAGAGGTATGCTCTTGTTCATGTGGACAACGTCCATCCGTGCATGGGTCGAACAGGTCTGGCAGCAGAGTCGCGGCATGCTCCAGCAGGTGCTGGCTCCCCCTGCGTCGGGCGGTGCCGTTCGGTCATCCCCGCCCCACGCCGGGGCTATGCCACCGATATGACCGATGCCGAGTGGCAGCTGGTTCGTCCGTTGGTGAACCGGCCCCAGACGGGATCCGGCCCACGCCGTCGCGTTGACCTGCGCGCGATGCGCAATGCCATCTGGTACACACTGCGCACTGGCTCAATGGCGCGTGCTGCCCAAGGACGTTCCGCCCCATCAGACGGTGAGTCGTTCTGTTCATCGCTGGCACAGACGTGGCATCCGCACGATGATGCGGGAGACGCTGCGTCGCCTCGTGCGCATCCAGGGGGAAGGGCGCCATCCTGACCCCAGTGCGGGATGTCTCGATACCCAGCGCGTCAACACGACGCGGGTGGGTGGCCCGGAACGCGGCACCGACGGTGGCAACCACCGTGCCGGACGCACGCGGCATGGGCTGGTGGACACGGTGGGCGTGCTGGGGGGGGGCGTGGTGCATGCGGCCAATGGCTATGATGGCAACGGAGCCCAACGATTGCTGGCCGACGGGCGTCGCCGGGGCATCACGCTGCGCACAATCTGGGCTGACCCGACCTATCGGGGCGACCTGGCGACCTGGTTGCACGCGGACGGCGATCCGACAGCGGTGGCGATCGTCCAACGTCCTGCGGGACAGCAGGGATTCCCGGTGCTGCCCCGCCGCTGGGTCGTGGAACGCTCGTTGGCCTGGTTGACCTTCCATCGGGAGGTGGTGCGTGATGACCCCGATGATCCGCACGCTGCGGAAGGATGGGTCGCTCTGGCAGCGATCCGGGTGATGGTGCGTCGTTTGACCGGTGCCCCGGATGACCCATTGGGATGCAGTTCTCATGAGAGACATGCTCTCAAGACATGGGCGCAGCCGAGATCGCGGCCTTTCTCACGCACCTGGCCGTTGACAAAAACGTTGCCGCTTCGACCCAGAATCAAGCTCTCAGGGCCTTGCTCTTTTTCTATCGCAACGTGTTGGGGCGAGACGTCATCTTGTCCGGCGATGCCCTGCGCGCCAAAAAGCCCAGACGCCTGCCCACGGTGCTGACCAAAGAAGAGGTGCACCGCGTGCTCAACCCGATGACCGGTATGCATCAACATCGTTCCAAGATTGCGATTGGTTACACAAGAACCTGCTCTTGTCCGCCTCATCATCTGAACTGTTTGACAGCAAAGGAGTGGATCACATGCGAGCTTGGTGTCTGGCAATTCGTTTATGAAGGCAGGGACATCCGTGATAAAAGCATCCATTCGGCAACATTCCCGATTGCGCTCTCCAAAAGAGTCATGAGTCTCTTCACACACGAAGGCGAACTTGTCCTGGATCCCTTCGTGGGCAGTGGGACAACCCTTTTGTTTTTGATGCATCTCAAGCTGATGTTTCACGATCCCGAGATCGCGGATTGGTGAGAATCCGCCAGACAACAAACAGGTCTCGGGCCTCTCAATCCCGAGCCATACCGGGGATTAGACGATTTGAGATATGAGATAGGAGCAAAGGTAAAGAATTGCTTTTACGTGGTGGTAGATACAAAAGTCGAGCACGGACATGAGTTCTTCAAGTATGTGAAACTGTCCGTATTGTCTGGCTTTTCGTTCGGTGGTTTCCTCAGATGTATTGAAGAGGGCGCAGTTCTCGTAGATTTTGAGGCGCGGACAGGCCATAACCATGGAACAAAGTTCAGAATCAGGCAGAATCATTGGCATGAACTATATACGAATGTTGAGGAAATTTCTTTGAGCGAATAGCGGCCTAACTCGGTGCCGTTGACTGGCTTCGTGCAAAGCAAATTAGGTGGTTGACACTGGGTGCGTTGCGCTATAAAATAAGAGCGTGATAAAGACCTTCAAAGATGATGAAACCAAGAAAATGTATCAGCGTCAACACGCTCGAAAGTTGCCAGCCGATATTCAGCAGGTCGCTCTGCGCAAGTTGCGCATGATCAATAATGCCATCTCTATCAATGATTTGCGCGTGCCGCCTGCTAATCGCCTAGAAAAGTTGAGCGGCAGTCGCGCAGGTCAATGGAGTATTCGGATGAATGACCAGTGGCGTGTATGTTTTCAGTGGGAAGGTAGTGACGCTTACGACGTAGAGATTACGGATTATCACGAGATTGGCAGGTAAGAATGAATGATAAATTGAAGCCCGTCCACCCTGGCGAAGTTTTACTGGAAGAATTTCTGAAGCCTATGAATTTGAGCCAGAATCGCTTGGCGATTGATATAGGCGTTGACGCACGGCGTATCAATGAAATTGTATTGGGGACACGAAGCGTTACAGCAGATACCGCCTTGCGTTTGTCGCGCTATTTTGGTACGTCTCCACAATTCTGGCTTGGCTTGCAAGCAGAGTATGATTTGGATGTAACGCTTGATTCTTTGGGCAATCGTCTCGAGCGAGAAGTGAGACCACGAGCGCCAGCATAGTTCTTTCAAAAGCAAACGTTCTGGTAGGTCATAACGTCAGCCAACACCGTTTGCATAGGCAAAGGTGTCTTGCCTGCCCCGCCGCTGCCGCTAAAACCTGCCGTTGGGCGGCTCATCGGTTTCCAGCCAGAAGGTTTTCCAATTTCAAGCGATTGAGCATCTTGAAAGAGCAAAATGCCAACGGCCTTGCGAATCGGTTCTTATCTCTATGTCTCATCCTACGACTGCGGCGAGCCGCGACACATGCACGTTGACTGAGAGAATAAGAGTGCGAAATTCTGGCTTGATCCCGTTGTCTCACCGGCTGAGAATCACGGTTACAGCCGCAAAGAACGACGCGATATTGAGCAATTACGAGAGAAAACCTGGAGACATTGAGAAATGAATGGGACGCTTTCTGCGGTGGTAACACTCGTGCTTCCTAAAGTAGTCAATGTCATCATCAATGACGATACGTTGTCTGTAGATTTGGAAGATAAACGCACCATCTCGGTACCCATTGGATGGTATCCACGCCTCGTCTATGCCACGCCGGTAGAGCGCGCCAATGTTCAGATCAGTAGCGCGGGCTATGGCATCCATTGGCCTGACCTGGATGAGGATATCGGCGTGGAGGGATTGTTGTTTGGCAAAAAGTCTACCGCGAAAGTGCGGCGTCCTTCAAGCGATGGCTACAAAAACGAGAGCAGCGCCATCCCAAAACTGCCGCATAATATGCGCATTCACCCGACAGGCTTCGCCTCGCTCCGGCCCGTGGCCAACGATCTCCGACCGCTTCGTGGGATGGCGGCGCAACGGCCCGTGGGAGCACATGCTCCAGTTGCGCCACGTTGACCTCGATGCCGATGGTCAGATCGATGGGGCGCAGAGGAACATTGATGGAACCAGCATGCGCGCCTCACGCGCAGCAGCTGGCATCCGTCGCGACGGGCGGTGATCAACTGGTGGTCAACGACCTGCAACCCGTGCAGCTCGCCCTTCTCATGCGGTATCTCCGCTTGTTGACCTCGATCGAATGGTCAGACAGAACCGAAGCTCAAGGCCGGACTGTCCCGGCTCAAGCCGGGACTCGGGTTGATAGGTGGCCTGAGATTACTCCATACATATGACTATGCGTGATACGATTGTGATTGGGGCTGGACTGGCGGGACTGATGGGAGCGCTGGCGCTGGCAGAAGCCGGTCAACGCCCACTGGTACTGGCGAAGGGCCAGGGTGCTACCCACTGGACAGGTGGTACTGTTGATGTGTGGGGTGCCACTGATGGCGCGAATGTACGCGAAGTTGTCGCCCAGATAATCGCCGATCACCCTGAACATCCCTATGCCCGGGTGGGGATAGTCGGCATTGAAGCCGCACTGGATCGCTTTCGCGCTCTCGTGGAAACTGCTGGTTATCCCTACGTGGGGAGCCTGGAACGCAATATGCTGCTACCGACGGCTGCCGGTGCACTTCGTCCAGCGGCGTTCGTGCCGACAACTATGGCTGCCGGTACACTCAAGGCTGGCGAGCGTCTGCTGATCGCCGGCTTCCGCGAGTTGCGCGATTTTTTTCCAGCGCTGATCGCCGCCAACTTGCGCCACCAGGGAATCACAGCGCGTGGTATGTATCTCGACCTGCCGTCAGTCAAGCGCCGTCTCGATTTCAATACGCGCAACTTCGCCGATTTGTTCGACGACGCAGCCTTTCGCCAGGATGTGGGTGAGCAGCTACGGGCGGCGCGAAGTACGGCGACACGCATCGGGCTACCGGCAGTGCTGGGCTTAAGAGACGCCCCCGCTGTAGTGCAAGAACTCCAGGCGATCAGTGGCGCACAAATCTTTGAGATCCCGACACTGCCCGTCTCGGTGCCGGGCATGCGTTTGTTCAACATCTTCAAAGCTGCCATCGAGCAGGCGGGCGGGCGGATGCAGATCGGCTCGGAGGTGGTGCGTGCTGTCGGTAACGGCGATCGGTTGATGACGGTCTATAGCACGGCAGCGGCGCGGCAGCAGGAGCATCGCGGCCAGCGCTTCTTGCTGGCGACGGGCGGTATTGCCGGCGGGGGTATCCGCACTGACTATACCGGTACCGTGTGGGAGACGGCGCTGGGCCTGCCGCTCAAGGCACCGACATCGCGGGCGGCCTGGTTTGCGCCCCAGTTTTTGCATGAGAACGGCCACCCGATCTTTCGTGCGGGCGTTGTCACCGACGAACGTTTGCGCCCGCTAGATGCCCAGGGCCAGGTGGTGTACCGGAATGTCGCTGTTGCCGGCTCGCTACTCGCCGACGCTGACCCGATCTATGAGCGCTGCTACAGCGGGCTGGCGCTGGCAACCGGCTGGCACGCGGGGCAGATGCTCGCTTCGTTGGAGCGGTAAAGCGGGGGAGCGTTGGAGCGGTGAAGCGGGGGAGCGGTCTGAGCGGGGGAGCGTTGAAGCGGGGGAGTGGCCTGAGACGTGGGGCCTGAGACGTGAGTTGCGAGGCGAGAGGTGCCTCCAGGCGTTCAAGTAGGGGCGGAGCAGCGGGGTGCCACCTCATGTCCCGCGCTATCCGTCTGCCGCTGCTCCGCCCATCTTCCAAGCGTTGGAGCATTCGGGCGGTGAGCGGCTTGCGGCGTGTAGTAACGACTTTAGTCGTTGCGTTCGGGCGGAAATGTAAACAGAAGCACCTTCTGCCTGGTTTTGTTTTTTAATAGAGCAATCCTACATCATTTGTGAAGATCTAGATTCCAGGATTTAGCCTGGATAACGCTTCCTCCAGGCTGAAGCCTGGAATTTGATTTACCATTAGTATCGTCTTGCTATCCCAGGTTTATTTATGACAACACATGACCATATCGAGCTTTCGCTCGAACAATCGCTTGATCACTGTATCAAGTGTAATATCTGTACCGTGGCCTGCCCGGTCAGCGCCGTTACTGACCTCTTTCCGGGGCCAAAATACGTCGGGCCACAGGCGCAACGCTTTCGCCACGAACACCAACCAGTCCCCGATGACTCGGTAGACTACTGTTCGGGTTGCCGGGTGTGCAATCAGGTTTGTCCAACCGGCGTCAAGATAGCGGAACTGAACGCCCGCGCCCGTGCCCAGATCGTCGCCGAACGGGGCATGCCGCTGCGCAATCGGCTGATTGCGCGTTCGGGTCTGGTGGGTTGGCTGGGATGTGGCCCGCAGGCACGGTGGGCCAATGCCGCGCTGACCAGCCCGACCTTGCGCTGGATTATCGAAAAGGTGCTGGGGATTGCCCGCGCCGCGCCGCTGCCGCACTATTCCACCTACAGCTTCCGCTCCTGGTTCCGGCAGCGAGCCAGTCGGTCAGCCGGCACAACACCCGGTACCACAAAGCGTGTGGTGTACTTCCACGGCTGTGCCACCAACTACTATGAGCCGCATGTGGGGCAGGCAGCGGTAGCCGTGCTAGAACGCAATGGCTACGAGGTTATTCTAACCAGGCAAAACTGCTGTGGTTTACCCCTGCTCTCCAATGGTGATTTCAAAGCAGGCGAACGCTATCACGCTACCAATGTGCGCAAGCTGCTCCCGTATGTGCAACAGGGCATCCCGATTGTCGGCACCAGCACCAGTTGCACGCTCACGCTCAAGGAGGAAGCGCCGGAACTGCTGGGCATGCATAGCGCCGAGGTGCGCGCCGTGGCCGAGAACACCTACGACATCTTTGAGTTTCTGCGCTTGCTGTATGAACGTGGGGAACTGAATACCGAGTTTCACCCCGTTGAGCGCGAGTTGCCTTACCACCCGCCCTGTCAACTGCGTGCGCATCGCATCGGGCGTCCGGCGCTCGATATTCTGGAACTGGTGCCCGGCTTACGTCTCATCGAGAGCAATGCTGACTGCTGTGGCATTGCTGGCACCTATGGCTATAAGCTGGAAAAATATCAGATTGCTATGGACATAGGTCAGGAGCTATTCGCGTTTGTGCGTGCGGCAGAGAGCGATCTGGCGCTGTGCGATAGCGAAACCTGCCGCTGGCAGATCACCCACGGCACTGGCGTCACCACTCGGCACCCGATCGAGATCTTGGCCGAGGCGTATGAGGGAGCGGAGGGTGAGCGTGGAGTGGAGATCTCCCAAGTATAGCGGTCTGTAAACGTGTTGGAATGTGGCATGGAAGGGCACCCCCATGAGTGCCCGCTGCAGTAGGGTCGTACAACCATGCTGCCTTCTTTCACGTGTCGGTTTTTTACGGTCGGGGTAGGCCCGTCGCCTGTCCAGGACGCCGCAGAGCTGGCATTTTCACCACCCGAAAAAATCTTCACCTGAAGGCTGTCACTCCCCCGGTACTGGCGTATAATCAGGACTTTTATCCTATTGTATGATTGCATATGGGATGTACAATCTAAATCAGAATAGGGGTTAATTATCAAAACTTTTACAGTTATGCTCATACTTGTGTAATACTATTTGATTTCGTATCACATTTCAGTATGCGTCCTGACAGCAGAAAGGAACGTACTCGATGAGCGATGCATCTTGTAGATCTGATTGGATGGAAGCGCACAGGTTGCGCTTTTTTGTTGTACCGTTGCTTACTGTTGCAGCATTGGTTGGCATGGGTGTGCCGGCGTTGCCCCTCGTGGCTGCGCTGGAACCGACGCTGAACCTGCCGGTAGATGCTGCCACCTACCTGGGTGGCTCTAACACCGATCAGAGTACGGCGGTCGATGTGGCTCCCGATGGTACCATCGTTCTGGCGGGCACGATGCCTGGCTATCAACCTGCCACACCTGCGGCTACCGTTCTTCCCGGTGGTGGCAATGGTACTATTGTGCGCCTGAACCGCACCGGTAACACGGTGCTGTCAATAACGCGAATTGGCAGCGATGTGGCTGACATAGAAGTCGATAGCACGGGACGCATAGCCGTATGCGGCAGCTTTGGGGTTGCGCTGCTTAATGCTACCGCCAGCGCCGTACTGTGGAACGACAACCCCGGTAGCGCCAGCCGCTGCGCTATTGGCACCGATGGGACTACCGCTGCCCTTGTCAGTGGCACTGTCCATATCTATGCAGCCGACGGCAGTGTGATCGGCACCTGGCATGTAGGCGGCACCCAGCAGGCCGATATAGCCCTCGACGCGGCTACGCGCCAGGTATTTGCTACCGGTTATACCCAGAAAACCTCTAACTTGCAAGTCGCCTTTATCCGCGCCTGGTCCTATGCCAGTCGCACTCCCACCTGGACAGGCTATGATTTTAGCGCTTCTGAAGTAACCAGCGCAAACCTGGGATCGGACACCCGTGGGCGGCTGATTACGATTGGGCGCGACGGTAAGCTCTATTTTGCAGGCAGCATCAATGGTGGCACGGGCGCTTCGATCTTTGCACGGCATCCTGACGATATTGCGCGTAATGCGAGCGACCGCACTGTTCAAACCGACAACTACAACCGCCCGACTCAGGTTGGCTCCATATCTATGACCTGGTATGGGCGCTACAACCCGACCAGTGGCGCACTCGAACTGGGGCAATCCTTGTTAACGCGCCTGAGCAGTGGGAATGGGAATTCGATCACGGTGAATGGACTGATGGCCGATGAAACCGGGCGGCTGTTCCTGGCAGGATCGAGCGCCTGTTGTGGTGATCAGCGCAACGACCGCCAGGTGGCCGGGCAACTCGTTGGTTGCTACGAAGGGAGCGAGGCATTTTTCCTGGTTGTCTCGTCTACGTTCCAGCAACGTATTGTGTGGACGCCTTTTGCACGGGGCGGTGTTTCGGCAGGAAATTCGCCGGCCATCGGCGTTAGTGTGCGCAATGGTGTGGCCGCGGTTGCGATCAACCTCAACCGCGAGAACCAGTCTACTCGCGCCCTGATAACTCACAATGCCCTGCAAGCAAATCCGGGCGGCCTGCGCACACCCTACCTGGCCGTGTGGCAACCTGGCAGTACATCCAACCCGACAGCCACACCGACCAGTACACAGGTGCCCGTGCTACCGACGGCCACCGCAACGGCCACACAGGTGCCCGTGCTGCCGACAGCCACACCGACCAGTACACAGGTGCCAGGCCAACCCACCGCTACCGCAACGGCCACACAGGTGCCAGGCCAACCCACCGCCACCGCAACGGCCACACAGGTGCCAGGCCAACCCACCGCCACACCGCTGCCCGGGCAACCCACAGTTACACCGACCAGCATCCTGGAAGATAGACCACAGATCGTGCAGGTGATGCCTGCTTTTGGCTTTAACCACCGCAGTACGGAACTGGTTGTACAGGGAATGAACTTTGCTCCGGATGCACAGGTCAGGCTGGGTCACCGGGCACTTGTCACCACGCGCATCAACGAAACGGCATTGCTGGCCATCGTTCCGGCAGGCCTTGCACCAGATACTTACACGGTTATTGTGCGGAACTCCGGCCATAAAGAGTCACAACAGACAGCGGTGTATACGGTGTTGGATGCAGATAATGCGGACTACGATGATCTCTTTGCCAGTAGCAATGACCTCTGGCTTGATCCTGTGCCGCCGCGAGCAAATGTGTCCGTTCAACTGGGATTGCTGGTGCAGCGCAGGGGTGGCAAGGTGCCACTGGAGAATGTTACCGTGGAGTTTCGCAGTGATACTATGGATGGCCCTCTGCTAGGCACTGTAACCGTGCCGTTCCTCGACCCATACTCCAGTATCGAAAGTACTACACCAGTCACTATCATTTTCCCTCAATCGGGGATGTTCACTATCTATGCCATTATCGACCCGAAAGACGAGGTAGCTGAAAGCAATGAGCAGAACAACGTGGTCGGTCGTACCATCGTGATCGCCGATACGCATGCAGATCAGGTTCCACCTCGTGTAGAGCGAACGGATATCAATGGCAGTAGCAACACCACAGTAAGCACCCGCGACATCATAGTAGATATCTGGGCCAGTGATTCAGCGTCAGATGATAGTGGCATGGAGGCGGTACATATCATTGAATATATCTACAGCCAGGGTGCGCAACAGTGGGTGCCGGCAGCGCAATCGGGATGGATGCCCTATACCACAACTCCTGCACGCTACCCATGGTCGCTGGTTCCGCTTCCAGGGATGCGCTATCTGCAAGTGCGTGTACGTGACCAGGCCCAGAATATTTCGGTACGTGCGGTACATCAACTGGTTAACTATGAAACGCCGATTGACACCATCGAAGCTGGTGAGACACGCATTTATCGCTATGTTGTAGCGGCGGGCCAGGAATTGCATGTTGATCTGGAGGTACTGAGTGGCGATGCCGACCTGTATGTCTGGTCGGCGAATGAAAACAAACCGCCATGGGTGAGTAATCAGGAAGGCAGCATCGATGAGCAGGTTATCATATCAGTAGACAATGTGGAGAGTGGTGTGTATCAGATCGAGGTACACGGCTATACACGCACCCAATACCGTCTTTTTTTTGCGGGCCAGAGGCCCGCGCACCAGGAGCACGCACCAGACCTGCGCACCAGGAGCATGCACCAGGCCCACGCTTCAATTGGTGCACCACAGGAGGACATGCTGGCCCGGAAGTACAGTATCCTGTCGGAAGCCAGACCTCGGCTAACAGAGCCAGTGGTAGCAGTGAATAACATGCCAGACGAGCGTTCGGGTAGGATCTTGCCCATTACTCCGTTGCCACAGGCTGGCCAGGTAGTGTATCTGCCGCTGGTGATACGGTAACGGAGAGGTAAGGCGTTTTCAGGGAACAGGTGAC
>DAOTWD010000087.1:0-3743 GCA_034435975.1 Chloroflexaceae bacterium
CAAAAAAGAATACCACCCCAGGGTAAGCAAGCCATAGTCACCAACCAGCAGAAAGTGCAGCAGCGGCACGGCTTGTGCGACAGGATCGAGCCATTGCACCAGAGGGGTAATCAGCGCATCATCAACCAGCGGTTGGAACCAGTCTGCAAAGAGATAGGCCAGGTAGACCGGGACAGCGAAGAGCAGCAGTATTACCAGTATTGACACCCATGGCCCCAGCCAGCGCCGCTCAAAAATGGTCTGTTGCGGCTGAATGATCGGGATGCTCGGCATGAGCATGATAACCGGATTGGCTGGGAGCGGTGTGGCCCGCTGAATACCCTGAAGCAAGGCCCGTCGCTGATGGGTTCGCAGATCACGGGCATTGACGAGCGTTACCGGAATACCCAGACATTGCGTGTAGGCTGTAACCAGTTGCTGTACCTCTGGTGCAGCCTTGTCTTCAAAGGTAATACACAAGACAGCTTTGCGCCCAGGCAGGTGCGCCTCCAATGCACGCCATAACACGTCAATTTCTTGCTGCACATGTGTCCCGCGTACCACCAGAACAACCGTATCAGCGGTATCGACCTGTTCCAGAGCCAGGCGCGTGGGTTCGCCGTCATCCTGCACGCGAATACCCGGCGTATCGACGAGATAGTGGGATCGACCCGGTAGGGCGGCCATACGCACCAGAACCGTCGAGCCGCGAAAATTGGTCTCATCACCAACGGCGTGCCCGGTGAGCGCCCGAAACAGGGCGGATTTCCCAACCGACTCCAATCCAACCAGCACGATAGTAGCTGGTGTAGCAGTCACCGTATCAGATCTCCTGTGTTGGCCCGCATTACTGCGTTCTCTGTAATTCTTTGTGGTACAAAAGTCGCGTTGTTGTGCTACGCTGCGACCTCAATCACCACATTGCTGATGTGGGTAATCAGGGTCTTCTCGTCCGGGATGATCACTTTGACAAAGCCGCTGGCAATACAATACTCCACGGTGGCCGATTCAAACGTCTGTGCGGGCGCAATAATCATGACGGTCACATTTTCCAGATAACTGGTAGCATAATGATGGACGTTACGCATCTGCTGGTTCTCCTTAGAAATGATAGACAATATATACGACGTATAGCCTCAAACGCGCACCGTAGGCCGTACAAAAGGCCGTGATGGGTGCCCACCACGGCCTTTGCACCTTCAGTTGCACCGTGTCGCCCGTTTTACCCGTTTACGTCCCATACAGCGTACTCAAAACCTCTTGCGCCTCTGCTTGCGCTTCTGTTGTGCTGTGCGCATAGACTTGCAGTGTTGTTGATGCTTGTGTGTGCCTAACAAAATCCATAATCGTTTTAAGTGGTACATTCGCTTGCGATAACAGGCTAACGCAGGTGTGCCTCAGATCGTGGACGCGGAATACCTGCGCAACGCCAGCGAGTGAGAGCATGGACTTGAAGGTCGCACGGATATTCTGATGGATCAACATTCTGCCGGTGTCACTGGGAAAGATGAGATCATGGTCATTCCACATGGGAGCGGCTAATCTCATCTCGTTGACGTAGATGCGCTGTTTCCGCAGCAGGGTTACGACCTCAGGCGATAGCCCGATGTCCCTGGCTCCGGTCTTCCCATCTAACCGGAGCGTCTGCTTGCTGCTATTGTAGTCAGACCATCGCAGCGCGAACGCTTCCCCAATCCGGGCACCCGTGAGCAACAAAAACCGGAACAGGTGCTTGTGCCTCGTTTTCTCGCACGCCGATAGGAACCGGGTTGCCTCTTCTGGTGTCATGGCTTTGCCCTTGAAGCCGTCGTTTTTCGGTACTTCGATATAGCGCATGGGACTCCGTTCCAATCGTCCCGACTTCACCGCGTGCATCAGTGCTGCCGATAGCGTCGCTTTGATAATCGCAAGGGTTCCTGGTGCCATCCCACTGTCAGCTAACATATTAACGAACGTCTGGCAGTGTTCTTGTGACAGCCTGGCAAGCCGAATGTGCCCGATGGATGGGATGATCTTCGTCTCTATCGCCTGCCTGCGCATGGCGTACGTGTTGGCGCTGCGATACCGTTGCACGATCTCCGTAAGCCAGTATCGCAGATAGTCTGACAGCAGGACATCCGGCTGTGATACGTCCACACCGCGATCGATGGTCGCTTGGAGTGCTTTCAGCTTGTCTGCACATTCCTTGCGCGTCCCAGCACTGACATACTTCCGCCGCCCATCTGACAGCGTCACATACCCCCGCCAGGTGCCGTTTTGTGCCTGGAAGATCGACCCGTCGCCTTTCCTCCGTCGTTTCCCCATGCCGTGCCTCCTCGCCTCCTATATCTCAGCCGGCCGGGTGCGCCGCTGCTCGACCTGCTCGACCGTCAACGGCTCCCCTGTGTTCGCATCCAGGAACCGTTCCCAGCGCAGATCTTCCTCGTCTGCTGACATTCGCACCACCAGCACCACGTCCCGCGTCCATCCAACCTGCCAAACCTGAAAGACATCGTCTGCGCTCATCCTTTTTCCTCGCTTTCTGTCCAACGTCCCACCCGTCCCCGCCTGCCCAGGCGCTCGGCGTCGGCCTGGCTGTCAGCGACGATGCGGATCTGCGCGGTCGTGTGTGCGATCGTGTGTGTGTTCTTCATTCCTCCTCGCTTTCTAGAGTCTGTTATGCACTTTTGGCCTTGAGTGTGGTAAGATGAGCGTATGACACGCAAAGCCTACCCAAGTGACGTTTCCGATGAAGAGTAGGCGTTTGTAGCGCCCTACCTGACCCTGATGAAAGAAGATGCTCCACAACGGGAACACGCTCTGCGCGAGGTGTTCAATGGCCTGCGCTCCATCGTGCGTATGGGGGCGCCGTGGTGCATGATGCCCAACGATGTGCCGCCATGGCCCACGGTCTCTCAGCAACCGCAGCGCTGGCTGAAGGCAGGGGTGTTCGCGGAGATGGTTCGCGACCTGCGGATGCTGATCCGTGAAATCGAGGGGCGGATGCCGCACCCGCGCGCGGCGATGTTGGACAGCCGGACGCTGCAGTCGACCCCAGAAAGTGGCGGACGTGCCGGCTACGATGGGGACAAGCGTCGCAAAGGCTCGCAGGTGCACCTGGCCGTCGATCCGTTGGGACAGGTGCTGGCCATCGTGGTCACGCCAGCCAACGAACACGACCGTGCGCACGTGGCGGCCCTGGCTGCCCAGATTCAAGAGGCGACGGGAGAGTCGGTGGACGTCGCCTTTGTGGACCAGGGCTACACGGGGGAGCAGCCGGCAGCCAATGCTGAGGCGCATGGGATTCGTTTGGAAGTGGTCAAGCTGCCTACGGCCAAGCATGGCTTGGTGTTGCTGCCTCGCCGCTGGGTGGTCGAACGCAGTTTTGCCTGGATGGCACGCTTCCGGCGGCTGGCGCGCGACGATGAACGCTTGGCGGAGACGCTGGCCGGGTTGCATTTCCTAGCCTTTGCCATCCTGTTGGTGCATCGGTTCGTCACTTTCATGGCACAACGTGCATAACACGCTCTAAAATAGTGTCATTTCAAGCAGGACTAGAACTTGCCTCACAACTGTTACCACCTGCTATCGAACCGTTTCGGCAAGGTTTCACTGTCATCTCTACACACGACTCGTTGAGATGACCTAATGATTGATCCAATACCGGATAGTAGCGTTTATCCCGTGATACTGAATATAGAACAAATGTACGATATAATCCATATTTTGTCAAGGCTGTCTCTACACGAGGAAAAAGATGATGATACTTCCATCGCTCATTGACG
>DAOTWD010000088.1:0-10542 GCA_034435975.1 Chloroflexaceae bacterium
GCGATGAACGCAATCGGAGACTCACTCGATACTGCTGTGACGTTTGTCCTCGTTCCGATGGGGGAGTGGGGAAATTCGGGCCCCCGCAACCCCGGCAGGCGAACGTTCCTCAGAACGGGTACCGCTGATCAATCGAAAGAACCTTTATTAGGAGTGACACGGTGTACACCCATAGCGGCGCATGATCCAGTCAACCTCGATCATTTGCCGATGATGGCACGGCCTACTCGTGGATTCGCGGCGCTATGCGTGGATGGCTGACCTGCTATGTCGGAGCATTCATCCTCCACCGTGTAACTCTTATATAATATGACACGAGTTACGTGGTGGCATACAGACACCCACCCTATCATCCGCAGAGTCACGGCATCTTCGTGTATTAAGGCCTTCCTTCGTGGTCATATTCGTTTCGCATGCGTTGACCGGGAGAAGAGATCAAGCGCCGAAAAACGTGATCCACCGCGTAACCCCTGTTACCTGACAGGTAAGATACAGCTGAGTTTTCCATACAATATCATTAGACCATCCGCCGCACGAGGAGCGCCAGGACTGCCAGTATCAGAAGCAAACTCCAGGCAAGATTACCCGTCTGCAAGATGAAGATCCAGGTTATCGCAGCGATCAAAATAGCAACGCCGAAACACCCCCGGCGTACCCGTGCCTCCGGCGTATCCTTTGGCGACTCGAATGGAGACGACGGCGGCTGGTCTGGGGTACTCATATCTCACCTCTTTCATTGTCATTGACATGTGGTACGCGGTCGTCCATAACCAGATGGTTTTCGCCTTCGGCAGAGCGTTACCTTCCAGCATTAGAACGTTCTAGCGCTTCCAACGCTGGAAGGCCACCGCAAGCGAAAAGACGAACTGACCATACCGCCGCATACCGCGTGTCATTTAGAATTATCAGCACAAAAGAACTAACAAACACTGCGTTACAGCCTTTCTCCATGAGTCGTGCAGCAACGCAGTCCCAACTGATGAACCCTGTACGCAATGCCTGGATTATGACAAGCGGGACACCTCACAGAGGACAAAGGTACTATTGTTGTACAAGCTGGTATTAGCTACCGTATAGGTATAACATAAACGAACACAAGCAATTACCTCGTTGCTGATCTCCTGGTCGGTATTAGCGAAAAATGCCGAGACGCAAAAATCATCAGCATCGCTTTAAACAGGCCATAACGTCCATTCGATCTTCCTTCACCAGCACACATCATACCATGGCTTGCCCTATCGCTGGCATGCATGGTACCCTGACATTATGGAACGCGGAGAGCACCGTATATGTCCAGAACAACAAAATAACACGAGTTGCTATAGATGGCTACTATTATGGCTAGTATTCAGTGTTTTTGACAAAATGAGGTGCCTGGTGTGGGCGAAAAAGAATCTGGAAAGACAATGTATGATGAACAATCATGATACAGTGATTGCCCCAGATGTGTCTCTGGCACGATTACAGGCAGAAAATAGATTCCTGCAACAGCGTGTGTCTGATTTAGAACACCGTGCATCCTATCTCCATACGTTATGTTCAAAGTTATCCGATATCATGCTGGTCGTTGACATGGAAGGGCATTATGTGGAAATCTTTGCCACCCATCCAATCCTGCCGGCTCAACTCAACCAACCGTTGAACCAGAAGACGCTCCACGATACATTTCCTGCACCCCAGGCCGATATGTTGCTGCTGAAGATTCGCGAGGCACTTGCCATTCGGCAGGTTATACCTATTGACTATCATCTGGCTACGGCAACTGGGACGCACTGGTTTATGGGGTTCATCCACCCGCTCAACCCCCAGCACGTATGCTGCATCTTACACGACTTTACGGAGCGCAAACAGATTGAAACCGAGTTAGAGCAGTCATTGGCATGCCAGAAGGCGACCATTGAGTCAACTGCTGATGGCGTGCTGGTGGTGGCTCAGGATGGCAGCATTGTCACCTTCAATCACCGTTTCGTAGAATTGTGGCGATTACCAGATGACTGGCAAACGCGTTTTATGCACCAGGAACGGTTTACCCTGCTCGAATCACAGGTGAAAGACAAAGACGGCTTTATTCGGCGTGTGGCCGAGTTGTGTGATCTGATTGAGATGGAGGGCTATGATCTGATCGAACTACAGGACGGTCGCATCCTTGAAGGGTATACCACTCCCTATCGGGTACGGAACACAATTGCGGGCCGGGTGTGGAGCTTTCGGGATGTAACCGAGCGCAGGCGGGCTGAAGTAGCATTGCAGACCAGCCAGGCACAGTTACAGGCCATTTTTGACAATGCTGCGGTCGGGGTCGTGCTGCTCGATATGCTGGGACGCTATATCCAGTTCAACGAGCGTTGGGCGGATATGATCTGTGTCATCCCTGAAGAATTATCTCAGACAACATACCTGGATGTGACCCATCCCGAGCATCGAGAACAGAGTTGGAACGCAATGCAGGCGCTTGTCCAGGGTAAACTGGTGGTCTACCGGATGGAACAACGTTACGTTCGCAGTGACGGCAGCACCTTCTGGGGCGATCTGTCGCTCACGTCCATCCGTAACGATCAGGGTATACCCACAGCCTTGATCGCGATTATCACCGATATTACAGAGCGTAAACGGGCCGAAGCCGAGTTACAACGAGCCAATATCAAACTGGCACACTGGCTGAATGAGTTAAAGCATCATAACCGAGACCTGACCTTGTTGAATGAGTTTAGTGAGGCGCTCCAGGCCTGTACGACCGCGTTCGAGGTGTATCAACTGGTGGCGCGGATTGGTCAGCGACTGTTTGGGGAGCATACGGGCACGCTGTATATACGCAATCCTGACAGTGGTGTATTTGAAGTTGTTGCCAGTTGGGGGCGCTCGGATAGCGGTACCGCTCCCCTGGATCCCGAGTTATGCCAGATCTTTGATCCTCATCGGCACCAGCGTACCAATAATGTCTATGTGTGTCAGGATTGTCAGCATATCGCCGGAGTGCCGTCGTATCCATGCCTGTGTATTCACCTGATTGCCGACCAGCAAAAAATGGGGGTGTTACGCCTGAGTAGTGCACAGATTCGGTTGCCCCAGATCCAGAAACGTTTGGAGCGGTTAGGACTGATGCTGGTCGAGCAGTTGACCCTCGCGCTGGCAAATCTACAGCTACGCCAGCAGCTACGCGAGCAATCTATCCGCGACCCGCTAACGGGCCTGTTTAACCGGCGCTATATGGAAGAGACAGTAAAGCGTGAGTTGCAACGCGCTATCCGCTATCAGCATCCGGTTGGCGTGGTGATGCTCGATATTGATCATTTCAAGACGTTCAACGATACCTGGGGCCACGATGGTGGCGATGCTGTCCTACAGGCCGTGGGACTCTTTTTGCAAGAGCATATTCGTGGGAGCGATGTGGCCTGTCGTTATGGTGGTGAAGAATTTATTCTTATTCTGCCCGATGCTCCACTGGAGGATACCTACCATCGTGCCCACGAACTCCGCACTGGTATCAAAGATCTGCAGATTCAGCATAACGACCGGCAGTTGCCGACCATAACGATCTCGATCGGTGTGGCAAGCTTTCCGATGCATGGTCTGACTATTGAGGAAGTCATTAAGGTAGCTGATACCGCTCTCTATCAGGCCAAAACCCGCGGCCGTGATCAAGTGGTGCTGGCCCAACAGGGTCAACCTGACGATACGGACGCCTGACAGTACACACTCAACCGCACCACCAGCGGGCGTGAAGCCGCACCACAATGATGTTGAATTGTGATAATTTCACTTGACTTTCTTGCCTGTGGCATTATACTTCAATCATGGTTGAAGTATCTCAGGGAAGAGAAGATATGCAAACGAAATTCGATCAGTTGCAGACACTGGCGGCCTGGCTGAAAGTGCTGGCCGAGCCACGCCGTCTGCAAATCTTCGACCTGCTGATGCAGGGCGTGCAGTGTAACTGTGAACTGGGGGAGCAGTTGCAGTTGGCCCCGAACCTGATTTCGCATCACTTAAGCGTGTTACGTCAGGCGGGACTGGTGGATATGGAACGGGATCAGGTTGATGGACGATGGGTGTACTATTCGGTCAACCAGGCGGCATTGCAGGCATTAAACGCCACGTTTGGCGCTTTCTTTGATCCGTCGCGTATGCAGCAGCGGCAACCGGCATGTGGGCCGCAGAGAACACGGCTTACGCTTGATATAATCGAGGAGGTTTTTGAATGAACACGGCCAGAGCAGACACGATGAAACCGCGTAAAGCATATAATCTCAGCTTCTTTCAGCGCTATCTCACGCTGTGGGTCGGATTATGTATTGTGGTCGGCATTGCGTTGGGGTCATTGTTCCCAGCGAGTGCCAGGTGGTTAAACTCCATGGCGATCGCCCAGGTGAACATTCCTGTCGCCATCTTGTTGTTTGCGATGATGTATCCGATTATGGTACAGATCGATTTTGGCGAGGTGGTCAATGTCGCCAAGGCACCGCGCTCTGTCATTTTGACGTTAGTGATCAACTGGGCAATCAAGCCCTTTACCATGGTGTTCTTTGCCTGGTTGTTCTTCCGGGTTGTCTGGGCACCCTATGTCGATCCAACGATGGCGAGCGAATATATGGCGGGAATGATCCTGCTAGGCATTGCGCCCTGCACCGCCATGGTGCTAGTCTGGAGCTATCTGGCGCGGACGCGGATGGGTTTGACGCTGATGATGGTGGCGATCAACTCGCTGGCCATGTTACTACTCTACGCACCCTTGGGGAACTTCCTGCTGGGCGTATCTGATATGGCTGTGCCGTTCCTGACGATTTTTCTGAGCGTGATGCTCTATGTTGGCGTATCTCTCGTAGTGGGGTATATTAGCCGCACGCAATTGATCAAACGCAAGGGCATTGAGTGGTACGAGGGCGTGTTCCTTAGACATATGGGAACCATTTCGATGGTAGCACTGTTGCTGACACTGATCTTTCTGTTTATGCTCCAGGGAGGCGTTATCCTCACTTCCCCGCTAATCGTGGGCATGATTGCTGTGCCGCTGATCATCCAGACGCTGGCGATTTTCGGCATTGGCTATGGTGCAGCGAAAGCGCTGGGTCTGTCGTATGAAGAAGCTGCACCAGCGGCGATGATCGGGGCCAGCAACCATTTCGAGGTAGCCATCGCCACGGCGGTGATGCTGTTTGGCCTGACATCAGGAGCAGCACTCTCAACCGTCGTGGGTGTGTTGATCGAGGTGCCAGTTATGTTGCTGCTGGTGAAGATCTGTATCAGTACGCAGCACTGGTTCCCGCACAAAGGCACACCGTCTCGCCTGTCAGCCACAGAAGCGGTTGGCTAGTAGGGGGCGCAGCCGCGGGTGGCCACATCACATCTACGGCTAACCGTCTATCGCAGCCCCTACGGGGTCTGGCGAACGGGTGCAGAGCGTATGCCGCACGTCTCGCGCCATGCGGTCGACGGCTCTCCGAGTGGTGGGGTGCCACAGCCTAATCGCTGTCACGCGGCAGATGTGCCCTACGCTACTGGTGGCCTGCCACACGCCTCGTCCCCGCACGCCGTGTGCATATGCGCGTGCCGGTGGTCTCAGTGGGCGTAGCCGTAGGGTGCCACGGCTATCCGTCTGCTGCGGCTGGGCTGCTACATATCTCCTGATAGCGTTCACGGTTGCTCCGCGAAACCAATAAACCTGTGGTAGAATCAACCTGGATCGCATGTACCATACGAATACCACAACTCTGCGGTTTCTAGCCTACAGGCTGTTCAAGGATTGCACCCATCGCTCTGCATTGACACCAGTTCCTGGTCAGGCGTAAGATCGGGCTGGCCGGGTACGAACGCGGAGTATCAGTACCGGCCTGGCTCGCCTTAACCAGGGCAGAGCAGGCTTTGCAAACAGGCTGATCAACACCTGTCCAGATATCGGCCAGTATTCCGGTTGCTTGAAATGAGTACATCTTGTCCTGCTCGATTCAGTGTCACGACCAGCAGATACATATTGATCAACAAATACTATTGATGTGGTTTCAGTGTCCCTTGCTGTACAGGAGAACCACCTATGTCCCCCTTACTGGGAGAGTTGCTGGGAACAATGATCTTGATCATGTTTGGTAACGGTGCAATGGCCGGGGTATTACTCAACAAATCAAAAGCTCAGAATAGCGGCTGGATCGTTCTTAGTGCCGGCTGGTCATTTGGGGTTATGTCCGGTGTATTTGTGGCCCAGGCCACGGGTAGCCCTGATGCGCACATTAACCCCGCCGTTACGGTTGCGTCGCTCGTACGGGGTGAATTGAGCATAAGGGATGCAATAACATATATCGCTGGTCAGTTAATCGGCGCTTTTATCGGGGCTACACTGGTATGGCTCAACTATTTGCCCCACTGGGGTATAACCACTGCACAGGATGCCAAACTGGCGTGCTTCTGTACTGGCCCAGCGATCCGCAACCCGCTTGCCAATATCATCAGTGAAATTATCGGGACATTTGCCCTGGTATTTGTTATTTTCTCGATCTCTGGTGCGTTTCAGTCTAGCTCCGATCAGAACCCGGCTACCAATCTCTATCCTTATCTCCTCGCTAACCTGGTCTGGGGCATTGGCCTGGCATTGGGTGGAAGCACTGGCTATGCCATTAACCCGGTGCGTGATCTTGGCCCACGTATTGCGCATGCGGTCTTACCGATTGCAGGGAAGGGCGATTCAGATTGGGGGTACGCCTGGATTCCGGTGGTTGCACCATTGATGGGTAGTACCCTGGCAGCACTGCTGGCGCTGGCAATTGATTTATAGCGTGCTATGGCTGTTACACTCCAGGGTCGAACGATATTCCTCAACTTCATAGGCAAGAGGTACTTCACGACTCGTGACGGATTGTTCTATACCTGGAGCAATCCTATACCAATCGGAACCTGGACTTCGGTTCTGCACTCCTCATTATAGGATTGCTATACCGACACCCGCAATAGTGATGACAGGGAGGTCTTCATAATGCCAACGTATGCAGGAGCAATTGACCAGGGCACTACCAGCACGCGCTTTATGGTCTTTGACCACGCCGGGCGCGTCGTCTGTTTTGATCAGCAAGAACACGCGCAGATCTACCCCAGACCTGGCTGGGTAGAGCATAGCCCGGACGAGATCTGGGAGCGTACCCGCACCGTTATCCGCGATGGTTTGCGCAAAGGCAATATTGCGCCAGGCGACATCACCGCCATCGGGATTACCAATCAGCGCGAAACCACCGTCGTCTGGGATCGCACGACCGGCAAGCCCTACTACAACGCAATTGTATGGCAAGATACACGCACCGATCAGATCTGCAACCAGCTCGCCCACGAGGGCGGGCAGGATCGTTTTCGGGCGCAAACAGGCCTGCCGCTGGCGACCTATTTTTCCGGCCCGAAGATCATGTGGATTCTGGACAATGTATCCGGGGTGCGTGCCGCCGCCGAGCGCGGTGATGCGATTTTTGGCAATATGGACACCTTCTTGATCTGGCAGCTTACCGGTGGCACGCAGGGTGGCGTGCATGTGACCGATGTCACCAATGCCAGTCGCACCATGCTGATGGATCTCAAGACCCAGCAGTGGGATGCCGAGATCCTGCGCATTATGGGCATTCCACGTCAGATGCTGCCCGAAATTCGGTCTAGCAGCGAGGTGTATGGCCTGGCAATCGGCGACCTGGCGGGCATTCCCGTTGCGGGCGATCTGGGTGATCAGCAAGCCGCGCTGGTAGGACAGACGTGTTATCGTGTAGGTGAAGCCAAAAATACCTATGGCACCGGCTGCTTCTTTCTGCTCAACACCGGTACCGAGATTGTGCCGTCGCGCAGTGGTCTGGTTACCACCGTTGCCTATAAAATGGGCGCTGCCCCGACCGTGTTCTGCCTGGAAGGGTCGATTGCGATTGCTGGCGCACTGGTGCAGTGGCTGCGTGACAATCTGGGTATGATCACCAGCAGCGCTGACATTGAGGCCCTGGCGAATAGCGTTCAGGATAATGGCGGAGTCTACTTTGTGCCTGCTTTTTCAGGCCTGTTTGCGCCCTATTGGAAATCGAACGCACGTGGGGTCATCGTCGGGCTGACACGCTATGTACAGAAGGGGCATCTGGCGCGAGCAGTGCTGGAGGCTACGGCCTGGCAGACACGCGAAGTCGCCGATGCGATGACCCAGGATTCGGGGATTACGACCGAGTCGCTCAAGGTCGATGGCGGTATGGTGGTGAACAATACCCTGATGCAGTTCCAGAGCGATACTCTGGGTGTGCCGGTCATCCGCCCACAGGTGGCCGAGACGACATCGCTCGGCGCGGCCTATGCGGCCGGGCTGGCGACCGGTTTCTGGAGCAATCTGGAAGATCTGCGCCAGAACTGGCAGGTGGATAAGGTCTGGCAACCGCAGATGGATCCGACCGAGCGTGAAGCGCATTATAAACTGTGGAAGAAGGCCGTAACTCGTACGTTCGATTGGGTGGAGTAGTATTGTAGCGTTGTCGGGTTGAGCGTTCACCCGTCTCAACCGGCAACCAGGACAAAATCAGCATGCACGTGTTAGCAACTGATGTGGTGGTGATTGGTGGTGGCGCGACTGGCACTGGCACGCTGTGCGACCTGGCAATGCGGGGCATACGTGCTATCCTGGTGGAGAAGGGCGATCTCACGCATGGCACCACCGGGCGCTACCACGGCCTGCTGCACAGTGGTGGTCGTTATGTGGTCAAAGATCCCCAGTCCGCCGTTGAGTGTGCCCAGGAGAATAGAATTTTGCGTCGGATTATGCCACACTGTATTGAGGATACTGGCGGCTTTTTTGTGATCACCCCCTGGGACGACCCGGCCTATGGCGATCGCTTTGTAGCTGGCTGTCATGCGACCGGTGTACCTGTGCGCGAAGTATCGCTGGCAGAAGCGCTCCGACGCGAGCCACGGCTCAACCCGCGTATAAGCCGCGTGTTTGAGGTGCATGATGGCGCAGCCGATTCGTTCCTGGCAACGCATGCCGTGGCCGATGCTGCCCAGCAACATGGGGCGCAGGTGCTGAATTACCACCATGTGATTGATGTGCTGCGGACTGCTGACCATGTGGTGGGTGTGCTGGTCGAGGATCTGCGGACAGGTGAGCAGAAGCGGATCGAGGCTGCCTATGTGCTGAATGCGGCTGGCGCATGGGCGGGTAAGATTGCGGCGCTGGCGGGCGTGACCGTGTCCGTCGCTCCAGGCAAGGGCACGATGGTCGCGATGAACCACCGCATGGTCAACACGGTGATCAATCGCTGCAAGTTGCCCCACGACGGCGATATTCTGGTACCGATCCACACCGTGGCGGTCATTGGCACGACTGATGTGCATGTGCCTGATCCCGATGTGTATCGTATTGATCCTGACGAGATTACTTTTATGCTGGAGGAGGGCGAAAAACTGGTTCCAGGCTTCAGCCGCTACCGTGCGCTCCGCGCATGGGCCGGTGTGCGCCCGCTCTACAAGGATACGGATGTTGGCGATGACCGTGACATGAGCCGTGCCTATAAGCTGCTCGACCACCGTGAGCGCGATGGTGTGGAGGGCTTGATCTCGATTGTGGGCGGCAAGTGGACGACCTATCGCCTGATGGCCGAGGAAGCGGTTGATGTGCTGGCTGCCCGGCTCGGCAACACGCAACCCTGCCGCACCCACGAGACGGTTTTGCCCGGGGCTAATATGACCCACGATCTCTACTGGCTCGGTCATCGCCTGGCCGAGACCGAAGCCGAAGACAGCTATGGGGCGCTTATCTGCGAGTGCGAACTGGTGACCCACAGCCAGGTGTTACAGGCGATCACAGAGGGCGGGGCGGCCAATCTGGATGACATCCGGCGTGATACGCGGCTGGGCATGGGGCCGTGTCAGGGTGGCTTTTGCAGCTATCGCGCCGTGGCGATCTGGGATGAGCTGAACCGCGAGCAACTGGCCGAGCATGGTGGTACGGAGCCGATTCGCTCTGATCGGCTGCTGCGCCATTTTTTGCAAGAGCGCTGGAAGGGCCTGCTCCCGGTTACCTGGGGTGATCAACTGCGCCAGCAGCGGCTTGACCAGATTATCTATCTGGACACGCTGGCGATTAACCGCCTGCCGCTGACAACAGACGGTGAACCTGTTGATGATGGTCTGGTGTTGGAACATCCGGCGATTGCAACCGAGCCGGAATAAATGTGACCAGGGTAACATGTGCATCATACCAGCCTGCCATCCCGTGACCTGCTGACGCAGGAAGTATCGACCGACCGGAGTCCCGGCTTCAGCCGGGCTGCGTTGCGACCGACCGGAGTCCCGGCTAGAGCCGAGGTAGGAAACCGTATGCAACCGCATGCATGGTAGTGGCACGCTATACCGCAAATTATTTTTTCAAATTTCAGAGCCGGGGCATCGCTCCGTCTAGGGTTTGACGAAAGTGGCCTGTTTGGCGGCCTGGCGCACCGCCTTTTGCAGGCCACTTTCGTCTACGTGGTGGCGGCGGGTGATGCCGGAGCGTGGGTCGACCGACAGCCGGTCAGCAGGAAAGACCCACTGCCAGCCCCACTCGCGGTT
>DAOTWD010000089.1:0-28284 GCA_034435975.1 Chloroflexaceae bacterium
GGGCGTGGGTGGCGTCTCCGCGTGCAGTACACCCGGCACGACCGTGGGCACGCCGGAGCCGTGCCCTACATCATGATGGCGCATGCAACAAAGCGGGCGAACCTGGGGGCGGGCGTGGGTGGCATCTCCGCGTGCAGTACACCCGGCACGACCGTGGGCACGCCGGAGCCGTGCCCTACATCATGATGGCGCATGCAACAAAGCGGGCGAACCTGGGAGTGCGCCCCTCCGGAGCGCAGGGGCGGGCGTGGGTGGCGTCTCCGCGTGCAGTACACCCGGCACGACCGTGGGCACGCCGGAGCCGTGCCCTACATCATGATGGCGCATGCAACAAAGCGGGCGAACCTGGGAGTGCGCCCCTCCGGAGCGCAGGGGATGCATTACAGATGATGCGGAGATGGCGTGAAGTATATGCAGGGGATAGGGAACGAACGACTCTGTTCTCCCCTATCCACCTTCAGGTGTTCATCACGCCACCACTACAGGCACCTTTTCCCTGTTGTTTGCAGAGAGTACAAGCTCGTTGTCAGCCGGATGTCCATATCCATTGGTGGACGCCATTCCTGCGCAACGTTCCAGCAGTTCACCCTGTTGTGCCTTGGCATGCATAGCCTTGAGAGTTTCCAACTTGACTATCGCGGCGGGGTTGTCTTTGAAGAAGCGCTGCACCACCTCGTCCTGTTCAAGCCAGGCCAGGACAGCAGCTGCTTTCTCACTGTGCATCAATTGCGTAACTTTACCGGAAGAACTGTGATGCCACAAATATTCGTCGCTCCGGTTTTTGAGTTCCCTGGGCATGCGCATCCGATCCAGTTCGCCACGCCGCTCTAGCGCTTTATACATTGCCTGATAGACAATCTCGAAGAGCATCGTTGAAGCCCGGTCTTCCGTGGTACCAACCTGATAGGTCTTACAAATATCATCCAGGGTCACCATACAGACCACACAGGGCGTAGTGACATAATCGGCTCCGGTGTTCTTGATCTGATTCGCCTTGATACTCGAAACCTGCCGTCGCATAGGCGCATTTTCCGGTAACCGCATACCACCCGCGCCACCATTGCAGCAATAGTTGTGTTCGCGGTTTGGGGTCATCTCAATATAGTTGGTAGTGACACAGGCGAGCAACTCTCGCATGGTGTCGCCCATCCCTGCCAGTCGCGTCGAGTGACAAGGATCGTGTAGAGTGACCTTCGTATCCACCTTATCTACGGGCAAGCGACCATCCTTAATTCGCTCGGTAATGAGCGGGTCAAACAGGATTACCGGGAACTTAAAGGGACGGCCCAGCATTGCTGTCGCCTCAAAAAAGAGAGAGCGTGTATCACAGCCACACTCGGCCACCATCACCTGCTGCACACCCAGGCGTTCCGCTTCCGCTTCCCAGGCTTCCAGAATTGTGCGCGCCAGCTCATGATGCACCAGGATATGATCGGCCTCGGTGCCAGTTTCCAGCAAACGCGAAGAGACGGTGTAACTAATATCAGCCGCGTTGAGAATCGCCATCACCTTGGTTGCATAATCGGGGATTTTGGTATTGGCGGCTGAAGGGCAGACAAAGAGGACATCGGCTCCTTCAACATCAACCGCCATTTCGATGTTCTGCGAGCAGAGGAACAGACTGTACCGTGCCATAATCTGCTCGGGCGTCAGGCCAAAGCTATGCCGCTTCTGCTCGAGATTGTTGATGATGGCATTCATGGTAGGATTTTCACGGCTAAGGCCCGATTCGGTGTAGGCCGCCCGTGCCATACGGACAATACTGCGGGTGCTTAATCCAACGGGACAGGCAAGAGTACACCGTCCACACGAAGTACACTTCCAGAAATACTCCATATGTTCACGCAGATCGGCTACCGTAGGAGTGGGAATGAGACCCAGCGGGCCCATAATCTTGCCCTCAACCGTCAAATACCGCTTATAAATATCGCGCACAAAGTTGGTCTTGTAAGTCGGATGCAGTTTCTCATCCTGACTACCAAGGTACCAGGCACAGGCCTCACCACAAAGCTTACAGTCGATACAGGCTTCCAGGTTGACAATATCCTCCGGGGTCAGATTCCGTTCCAGAGACTCAACGAAAAGCTTCATTTCTGCTTCCATGCACAAACCTCCCTGAACTTGCACATTTATAATACAGACGAGTTTCATTGTATGGATATACCAACCGCTCACAGGCACTGACCTGCCTGTCTAACCATAAGACAAGACGGTTAAGCCATAGATAACGCTGTAACCGCCGTCCCGCCATGGTCAAGATCGATTGTGTGGTACTACCAGGAACGGTTCCAATGGATCGGTGATAGTCTCCGCTTACCATCGCCAATCCACCAGAGCTTACTACCATCAAAGAAGCCTATGGCGATCTTATCCCAATGACCAACTGGTGTTCAGACTACAGCCAGGACGGAACGCTACCATCTGTACCTGGACTCCGGTGTGTTCACCTCATGTACCCGTTCACATGGTACCTGCGTCGGTGGGGCTGCAGGCTCCCGCAAAAGCTTGCGACTCGAAGAGGGACAATGCCCCTCCTGACTACCCCATCTGAACGGTTATCGACTCATTGGAGATTGCCTTGTGGTGAAGTAGTTTTGTATCGTTTCGATATATCCAGACAAGTACAATGTAGCATGCGTTGCAACAAAAGTCAACTCACAGTTTAAGAGGAGCAAAAGATCTTCATTCTTATTGTATATTAATTCACTCTCAATGTTTTTAGGGCAAGAAAGGGATAAACGGGCAAGTGGTTATTTGTAGAATGAGGCACACAAAAAGCCTTTTTACGCTCGTCCTATGGTACAAACTTTGTGTAATACATCACAGATGATAGATTCTAGTAACAGAGAACGCAAGGGGGAGTCGTGGTCTTTGTGTATTTTGATACTATTACTGTTTTGTGGAATATGACAGAGTATGATAGCCATATTGCATAATACGCCTGAGACCACATAAGACTCCAATGAGACTTCATCATGGCGGGGTGTGGGGGCCGCAGGCCCCCACGCACATTCCGTTTCAAGGTGATTTTGGTAGAGCCGGGCTATGCCGAGCTTATCTACCCAGGGGATGTCTCGTTGGCGGATCAGGGTTGCTGTATCCTGGCGAACATATCAGGAGTGATCCTCAAGAAACGAGCGGAGAAACCAGGCCATCTTCTCGTGTTTCCGCATCAACCCGGTCAAAAATTCGCTTGAGCCCATATCATCATACTGCTCGTCACAAGCACGCAGATCGCGGCGCAAATTGCGAATAATCGCCTCATGGTCACTGAGCAGGTTGGCTACCATAGTCATAGCATCGGGGGCGGAACCAGTCTGCTCACTCAGAGTCGTGTGCTGCAAAAATTCACTCATCGCACCGATCGCCGGAACGCCTATCATCCGCAACCGCTCGGCAATCTCATCGATCTCCTCGGCCAGTTCTTCATAATGCGCCTGGAACAACTTGTGCAAGGTGTCAAAGAGCGATCCGGTGACATTCCAGTGATAGTTGCGGGTCTTGATATAAAGTACGTGTTCATCCGCAAGGACACGGTTTAGAATAGCAGCAACACCCTGTACATTTTCGTTGCTGATACCGATGTTGGCCTCGGATACGTGTACTAGTTCTATCTTCTCTCTGGTAGCACCCGTTTGAGTCGTAGCCATAAACAAAACCTCCTTATACTCGTTGTATTCTACAGCCTGATTCAACATACTCGCTATACCAGACGCAAACGATTCGGGATGAAACGAGAGTTCAGGCTTGATACCCGTTCGTATTCTGTTCAGGCTCAAGCCCGGATTTGCCAACTGTTTCGAATAGGGTTGCTGTATCAAGAATACAGCAACCACATTCACGAGTGTTTGTGCTATTCTGCTGTAGAATTCTTATACCAATCAACCACAATTGGTTAAACCCGTACACAACGGGAACCTGCGGTATGGGATGCAATGCTGATTTCGATTAACTATATCTCTGGTCTACGTTTACAGTATAGCATCATCACAGTATTTGTCAATATTTTGCACACCTACACTTTATTGTTAGTATCTTCTAACACATGTTTATGCTACCCCCGAACGGTCAGTCTTGACATGCCACACAGATGATTGTTACTGCCACCTCAGGCCATTCCAATGGGATACATGCGCCAGGAGCCACCACTACAACCGTCTGCAGTTTTCGGGCCACCCGTATACTGATCGTCTACGACCGGTGGTCTCGATCGAACACATATATGCACAGATATAGCAAAGATAGTGCAGTGCTGCTATAATGCGCCCTGTGTCGCTCTCGGATGGGATAGGATGATAAGGAGGATCGCAATGAACCGCGAAGTCATCCATACAGTGGATGCACCGCAGGCAATTGGCCCCTACTCGCAGGCGATTGGTGTTGACCGGCTGGTTTTTGTATCCGGGCAGATTCCGCTCGATCCGGCAACCGGTGAACTTGTTGCCGATGACATCAGTGTGCAGACACGGCAGGTTTTGCAGAACGTCCAGGCAATTCTGGAAGCCGCTGGTAGTTCGCTGGCACAGGTGATCAAAACGACGGTTTTTCTGACCGATATAGGAGATTTTGCGGCAATGAACACCGTCTATGCTGAATTCTTTGCACACGACCCGCCAGCTCGTTCGGCAGTTCAGGTAGCTGCACTACCCAGAGGCGCATCGGTAGAAATTGAAGTCGTGGCACTGCGGCAGGGCTAACCTATGGCCCAGGCAGCGCACCCATCATCACGACCGCTCTGGTGGCGCACAGGCCTGCCACTGCTAGTACTGAGTGTTTTGCTGGCGGGCATGGCCTGGTTTGCGCGTCCTGATCGCAATCTCCGCGTCATCTTTCTAGATACGCCGGGCGATGCCGCACTGATCCAGACGCCACGGGGGAGCTATGTCTTGATTGACGGCGGTCGAAAACCGGCAGGACTGGCGATGCATCTAGGTCGCCGGCTTCCGTTCTGGCAACGTCGCCTGACAGCGGTTGTTCTCACCCACAACGACCGGCAGCGCCTGCCAGGCCAGGTGGCAGCACTGGCTCGCTATCGTGCCGATCTTGTCCTGGCCCCTCCTGGTATGGAACAAACTGCCCTGGTACAGGAGTGGTTGCGCGTGATTGACTCTCAGCGTATGCCACTCCATCTCGCGCAGGCTGGCGATCAACTGCATCTGGATGGCGCGTTACTGACGGTGTTGTCTATTGGTGACGGCCAGGAGTCTGGTCTGGTCTTGCAGTTAGATTATGGTCTGCTGCGCGTGGTCTTCCATAGTGCCGGTGGCACGACCAGCGATCAGGCGTTGATCGAGCATGCTGGCCCGATTACGGCGCTGGCCTATCCCTGGCAACGCGAGGTAGATACGCCGCTGCTGGCGTGCTGGCAACCACAGATGATCATCTTTACCACTGCCTATGAAGCAGATCGGCCCGCCGAGTTGAGCATGTATGAACGGGCGCTGTATGGCGCGGCGGTCTATCATCCGCAACTGCACGGCACGGTCGAACTGATCAGCGATGGGCAACGGGCCTGGGTGGTGACGGAGAAGTGACGCGGAGATGAGGTCAACGGTTTTCCTGATTGCGGTTGCGGTCATACTGGTCTTGATTGCCCTGGGTGCCGTGTTCTGGCCACACATCTACCGCGATGACGCCGAAAATGTGGCGCGGCGGGCGTTCAAGAATAGTTCCGTGCCCCTGGTGATGCGCCTGATCGTGCGGGCGATCGATATGGCCTTTTTTATCATCTTGATCCGCGTGTTGCCGGGCACAGATATTGGCCCCTATATTCTGGCGGTTATTCTGGTGGGGCAATATCTCAGCACGTTCACCGAGTTTGGCCTGGGCGTGTTGCTGACGCGGGAGGTGGCGCAAGATCCGCAGGCCGCACCCCGGCTGTTTGGCGTGACGCTGTGTATACGCTGGCTGCTGGTGCTGGTGACCGCGGTGCCAGCCGCGGCAGTGCTGATCGGCTTCTATGATCTGTTGGCGCGGCTGGGTGTGGGCGAGGCGATCACGCCAGTTGGGCAGCAGGCGATCTGGGTACTGTTGCTCACGCTGTTCCCCAGCGCCTATTCCGGCGCAGTGACGGCGCTCTATCATGCTGCCGAACGCATGGAGGTACCGGCGCTGATTGAGGTGGTGACGGCGGTGCTGGGTATGCTGGCACGCATTGCAGCACTGTGGCTGGGCTTTGGTATTCTGGGCGTCTCGTGGGCGGCGGTGATTGTCACCAGCATCACTGCACTGATCTATCTTGGCTTGCAACTGCGTGACTTCTTTCGCCCCAGCCTGCGTTGGGATCGGGCGTTGATCTACAGCCTGGTGCCACTGGCGTTTCCCCTGATGCTCAACAACCTGCTCAACGCGGTCTTCTTTCGCTTTGATGCGTTTATCATCAAGGCTTTTGGCGGCGGGCAGGGCGATCTGCTGGTGATCCAGTACGATATTGCCTACAAAGTTCTGAGCATAGCTATGATTCTGCCGCCGGTGGTTACCTTTGCCGTTTTTCCGGTACTGGCGCGCCGGGCAACGGGCGAGCGGGCCGGGATGGTTCATGCCCAGAATCGCACCTTGCAGGCGCTGCTGCTGCTGGCTTTTCCGATTGCGATGGGTATCAGTGTGCTGGCGACCGATCTGGTGTTGCTGCTCGGCGGTCGTGGTGCCGACCAGTATCTGCCGCTGTCAGCGCATGTGCTGGCGATTCTGGCCTGGTTCTTGCCGCTGTCGTTTGTCAATGGCCTGTTGCAATATGTGCTGATTGCGGTTAATCGCCAGCAAGCCATTACGCGTGCGTTTGGTATTGCGGTGATATGTAATCTTGTGGCAAATCTGATCGCAATACCGGCGGCAACGCATGTGCTGTTGCAACCGCAACTGGGCCTGTATGCGGCCAGTGGTATTACTATCCTGACCGAGGTGGTACTGTTTGTGGTTTTTCTGCCACTGTTGCGGCGCGAAGGGTTAACACCGCCGCTGCTGGCACTGGCCTGGCGGCCCGGTCTGGCGGCGGTGCTGATGGGAGCGGCGATGGGTAGTGTTCTACTGGTCACTGGAACGTGGGGCTGGCTGCTGGCGGCGCTGGTCGCACTACCGACGTACACCCTGGCGCTGTGGCTGCTAGGCGCCTTCGGGGCCGAGGAGCGAGCGCTGGCGCTGCGTGTGCTGGGTCGCGCCCCGTCCGAGACGTGAAGCTGGGAACCGGAGAGTATGCGAAAATACACAACATCATGATGCGCCGCACGTCCACGTCACGGGCAACCAGAGCCGCCGAGGACAGGGCAATGCGAGGTACGAGGCAAGCATCGCCGCAGAAGATCATCAGACAAGGACGCAGAGGCAATACAAGCGCCGCGGAACATTGCCAGACATTGCTGGCCGCGCCGCCCATGGCGCGGCAATGATCGTAGGGGCGACCACAAGGGCCATCCACAGTGCCCTGCATTGTGCGGCAGACGCAGACCGGCGGCACTGAAGTAGCACCCCGCTACTGCGCCCCTACACTACTACCCGGCGCGGCATCAGCACCGTGTAGTCAAAATCGAGGATGACTGCCGGGTCATACTTGCCCTCGGCATCTTGATAGGGGAAATCGGTGCATGCGCGATCCTTGGTCGCTACCGTGCGCACGCGCAGCGCACCAAAGTCAGCGCGACCGGGTAGCGCCATCTTATCCAGAATTTCCGACCAGGCGTAGACCGTGTCGCCCGCAAACGTCGGATTGGTGTGCCGGCCGCCGTTGATCGCGGCCACATTCAACGCATTCGCCAGGCCGTTGAACGAGAGCGCCCGCGCCAGACTAATGATATGCCCACCGTAGATAATACGCCGCCCGAACCGGCCATCTTTCTCAACATGCTGATTAAAATGCACCTTCGCTGTATTTTGATACAGGCGTGTTGCCAGCATATGTTCGGCTTCCTCAATCGTCATCCCATCCACGTGATCGATGCGTTCGCCCACCGTATAGTCGTCCCACAGATACGTACTTCCCGCCAGGTCGGTGTTATAGCCGCCGGTACGCAACTGATACGGCACCACCAGATCATCTACCGCCACCGTATCCGGGAGTTCAGGTATATGCGGCTCCGGCGCGGGTGCATTCAGGTCGTTCTTGCGCACCATCACCCAGCGTATATATTCAACCACCATCTCACCGCGCTGATTCACGCCGGTCGAACGTACATAGACGACACCGGTCTTGCCATCCTTATTCTGGCGCAGACCAATCACGCTGGACGTGGTCGATAGCGTGTCGCCGGGATAGACCGGTTGTCCAAAGCGCCCGCCCGCATACCCCAGGTTCGCAATCGCGTTCAGCGAAATGTCCGCCACGGTTTTGCCAAAAACAATGTGAAAGGCCAGAATACTATCGATAGGCGCACGTTCCAGGCCCAGTTCGACCGCAAAAGGGTTTGAAGAGTTGATGGCAAAGCGTGAACCAAAGAGTGCCGTATAGAGCGCCACATCACCCTCGGTCACGGTGCGCGGTGTGGCATGCACGATCTCCTGGCCCAGCCGAAAATCCTCAAAATAGTTACCCGGCTTCGTTTTCGAACTCATGTTGCCCTCCCCGCTTGCTCAGAAACCATAGGCCTGCGCCAGCTCCGGGTCTTTCTTTGCCACCAGTCGCGCCAGATCAACCATCACCTTTGCCTGTTTCCAGGTTGCATCATCCTGCATCTTGCCGTCAATCATCGCCACGCCGGTACCGTCGGGCATCGCTTCGAGGATGCGTTTGGCAAACAGCACCTCGTTGACATCCGGGCTAAACACGCGCTTGGCAATCGCAATCTGGTTGGGTGCCAGGGTCCAGGCTCCAGTACAGCCCATCAGGAAAGCGTTGCGGAACTGACTCTCGCAGGCCGCTTCGTCCTTCAGATCGCCAAACGGCCCATAGAACGCTCGAATCCCGTGTGAGACACAGGCATCCACCATTTTCGCCACGGTGTAGTGCCACAGATCCTGCTGAGCAAAAGCGCGCTGCTCCTGACCTTCTTGTGGGTCAGCCAGCACCCCATAGAATGGATGCCCACCACCGACACGGGTCGTCTTCATCCCACGTGAGGCAGCCAGATCGGCCGGCCCCAGGCTCATCCCATGCATGCGCGGGCTGGCGCCGGCAATCTCTTCCACGTTCTTGACACCCTGGGCAGTCTCGAGCAGCGCGTGCACCAAAATTGGCTTTTTGACCTCATACTTTGCTTCGAGCAGCGCCAGATATTGATCGACAAAGTGAATATCCCACGGCCCCTCCACCTTGGGGATCATCATGACATCGAGCTTGTTGCCCACTGCCTGCACAATCTCGTTCATGTCGTCCAATACCCAGGGGCTGTTCAAACTGTTCACCCGCACCCAGAGCGCAGCATCGCCAAAATCCGTGGTGCGGGCACTCTCAATAAACCCGGCACGGGCGGCTTCTTTGGCCTCGGTCGGAATGGCGTCCTCCAGATTCCCGCACAAAACATCAACTTGCTTCGCCATTTCAGGGATCTTGGCGCGGATTTTGTCAATGTGGGGGGGGAAAAAATGGATCATTCGCTCGGGGCGTACTGGTAACTCGTGGATTGGCTGGGGGGCACCGATCGCCAGCGGTTTATAAAAATGAACCGGCAACTTCATGGTCTACTCCTCCTCGATCTACAGGTTTTCAAAAGACAGTATAACCAAAAGATACTGCAACCCTCCCCGCACAAGGACAGGGAGGGTCAAGGCCATCTATCCCCTGTCGCTTAAAGGCGGGCAGGTGCTATATGTCTGGCCCGGCAACAATCCCCGCATCGTGCAGTTGCCCCACTTCCCGCTCGGTCAACCCCAGCACATCCAGCAGGATCTCATCGGTATGCTGGCCAACCAGCGGTGCAGGCCTGGCTGGCTGCCGTGCAAACTGGCTAAAATCAAAGGGCGAACCGGGAGTCAGGTAGGTGCCGATCCCCGGCTGTTCAAGCATACTGAACAGCGGATTATCGGTCGAACAGTCCGGGTCAGAAGCAATCGTTTCGCGCACGGTGCGATAGGGACCCCATGTGACACGATTTTCTTCAAAGATCTGCTGCACTTCCGCCATAGTGCGGGCATAAAACCAGGGTTCAAGGATACTGGCAATTTCACGTCGGGCGCGGAATCGCGCACCCTCCTCGTTCATATTCAGGCCCAGTCGTGTCCCCAGGGCGTTAAACGCTTCCGTGAGGCCTGTAGCCTTGCACAGGCTGCGCCACTGCAGATCGGTCAGACCCACGACCATGACCCGCTTGCCGTCCAGAGTCTCAAAATCACGACCAAACGCTCCATACAAGTAGTTGCCCTGCTTTGGCCGATCGGTATCGTTCACCATCACCTCCGCAATCATACCCAGGCTCCCCAGCAATGCCAGACCAATATCTTTTAACGCCAGTTTCACCAGTTGCCCCTCTCCTGTCAGGCGGCGATGGCGTTCGGCTGCCAGAAGGCCCAGCGCAATCATCTGCCCGGCGATAAAGTCCCACGCCGGTAAGACGTGGTTGACCGGTTCGGGCGAACTCATCGGCCCCGTCATAAAAGGCAGGCCTAGCTGCGGATTAACGGTATAATCGACTTCAGAGCCACCATCGCGCCGCCCCAGCAGATTGATCATAATCAGATCCGAGCGTTGCGCCCGCAAGGTCTCATAGCTCAACCAGCCTCGCGCCGGAAAGTTGGTACTGAACAGGCCCGCATTCTCACCAGGCGCACAGATCAACCGGGTCAGCAATTCCTGACCCTGAGGCTGGCGAAAGTCTACCGCAATCGAGCGCTTGCCCTTATTCAAGCCAGCCCAGAACAGGCTATACTTGCCATCCCGTGTTACCGGCCAGCGTTTGTAGTCCAGTCCACCACCAATCGGATCAAAGCGAATCACATCAGCCCCGAGCTGAGCCAGAGTCATCCCACCAAGGGGAGCCGCTACAAACGCTGACCCTTCAACCACACGCATGCCCTTGAGTATCCCCTCCACGCTCCCTCCTTCAGGTACCATCAGATAACGTGCTTATGGCGCAGTTCTTCAATTTGCTGATCATTCATACCGAGCAGCTCCCGTAGCACCTCATCGGTATGCTCGCCCAGGCGTGGCCCCAGATGCCTGATTTCGCCCGGCGTTTCTGACATTTTGGGAATAGGGGTAGGAACCATAATCGTCTCTCCAATATCCTCCACATCAATCGCCACCATATTGCGACGGGCATGGAACTGGCGATCGCCAAAGATATCGGCAATATTGTTTAGTGGGCCGGCCGGCGCCTCAGCCGCATAACAGCGGTTCAGAACCTCATCACGCGTTAGTGAACCGCACCAGTCACGCACGATCTCGTTGACATCATGGCGATGTTCCAGGCGTGTCTTTTGTTCGCCATAGGTACTGAACGATGCCAACTCCGGGCGTCCCATAGCATTTGCCAGCCGTTGAAATAACTTGTCGGTCGTACAGGCAATTGCCACCCACTTACCATCTTTCGTAGGAAAATGACCATAGGGGCAGGCAAAGTCGTTGTGGGTTGGCCCGTGCCGCTCGCGCACGATACCATACATGCTATAGGCCGGAGCCAGCTCATCGGTGCAGCGGAATACGGACTCATACAGCGCGGCGTCGATATACTGACCGCAACCGGTACGATCACGGTAGCGGAGCGCCATTAATACTCCCAGACAACCGTACAACCCCGTCAGATAATCGCCCAGTGTCGTTGAGCCAGGCGTGACGGGCGTTCCTTTGGGCATACCTGCGAGATAGACGATGCCACCAACAGCATGGGCCACGCGGGCAAAGCCGGGGCGATCCTTGTAGGGGCCAGTCTGTCCATAACCTGTCACGCGCAACATAATCAGACGTGGATTAATCGCGTGCAGCACCTCCCATCCAAGCCCCCACTTTTCCAGTGTACCAGGGCGGAAGTTTTCACACACCACATCTGACTGCTCGACAAGTTTCTTGAACAGCTCGACACCTTCAGGCCGATGCAGATCGATCGTCACCGAGCGCTTGTTGCGCGCTTCACTCAACCAGGTCAGCGTGTCTCCCCGTGACGTGGGGGTTCCGAAGCGACGCAAAGCATCGCCGCCTACCGGATGCTCCACCTTCAGTACATCGGCCCCAAATTCGCCTAGGATGCTGGCGCAGTAAGGTGCCGCAATCACTGTGGCGACATCAATTACCCGGATACCCGCCAGCGGCAATGCTGCTCTGGTCTCTTGGGTCATAGTGTACCTCAACCATTAGATTATTTTATGCTGTCGCAACCGCCGGATCTCATCTCCCGATATTTCCAGCAACTCTCGCAAGATCTCATATGTTGCATTGCCCAGCGGGGGACCAAGATTAGTAATGCGTCCCGGTGTTTCCGAAAGTTTTGGTATAACGCCGGGAATAACCACCTCACCCAGACCATCCTCTTGCACGTGTTCGAGATTGCCACGTGCCTGGAAATGTTCGTCCTCAAATATATCGGCAATACTATTCACTTTGCCCACGGGCACCTCTTTCGCCAGACAGCGCGCCAGCACTTCATCGCGACTCAGCGAGCCAACCCACTCGATCACAATTTGATTGACGGTATCACGGGCCGCCAGCCGTTTACGCTGCTCGCCATACAACCCGGCCGAGGCCAGTTCCGGGCGTTCCATCGCTTCCGACAAACGCTCGAACATTTTATCGGTCGTACAGGCAATTGCCACCCACTTATCATCCGCCGTGCGAAAATGGCCGTGGGGCACTGCCACAAAACTGCCCGATCCTTCCCGTTCGCGGATCTTCCCATACAGCCCATAGGCCGCCGCGATCTCATCCAGTTGGCGAAAGACCGCTTCATAGATACCGATATCGATCACCTGTCCCCGGCCCGTCTTTTCACGATGGCGCAGGCCGATCATAATGCCGACCGCCCCATACAGACTGGCCATATAGTCTCCGAGCGGAGCCGTACTCGGAATCACGGGCGTTTCACCGGGAAAGCCGGCGAGATAGGACAGGCCGCCAAACGCATGGGCAATATGCGCGATCCCCGAACGCCGGCGATACGGCCCGGTCTGACCATAACCGGATACCCGCAGCATCACCAGGCCAGGGTTGACCGCACTCAGTTCCTTCCAGCTTAATCCCCATTCTTCCATCGTTCCAGGCCGAAAGTTCTCAATCAATACATCCGATTTAGCTATCAGTTTCAGGAAAAGCTGAACCCCTTCTTTCTGACGCAAATCAATGGTGACCGACTTACGGTTACGGCCCTCACTGAGCCAGGCCAGGCTGGCATCGTGGCGCCTGGTGGGTGTCCCAAAGCGCCGCATGGGGTCACCCGAAATTGGATGCTCCACCTTCAGCACTTCGGCTCCAAATTCGCTCAGAATTGAAGCCGCATATGGCCCGGCAAGGAAGTTACCAACATCAATGATACGGATGCCGCTCATTGGTAGTTTATCATCTTCAGCAGGAAGCTCCCGTTGCGGGGAGATAGCATACCTCGTATGCGCCTGTTCAGCATCTGGCTCAACAGGCGCGCTATCTGCTGCTGGATGTGATTCAGGTAACGATTCACTGGCACTGTGCGGCGTATCACCCATAACCTGTACATCCGCTGATTGCTGCTCCGTCATTTGCACCGAGCGCACTCCTTTTCTTCGCAAGGTCTTGTCTCCGCTTTCAACACCTGAATTATCCCCCACGATGGGTATATCGTCAACCGGCTGAGAGCCGATCATCGAGCGAGTGCGGCATAATGACATTCGATGGGTTGACTTCTACCGTGCAGGTATCGGAACCTGATTGGGGGAACGTATGAGTACCATGAGCCGCCGCCCGCAAAATCCTCAGATTGAGCATTGCAAAACGCCACACTTGTATGACCTTGCAATGCATCCAGAAACGATCGCGATTAGTGATTTCCATAACACCACCTCCCATTGATTTCACAGAAACGAACTGACAGTCACTGCGTATCCAGGTGAACTCCTGAGTAAAACAACCTCCCGTTTGCTCTACTCAGGGATGAGTTTCCAGCCAATCTGGCCTTTGAATTTATGAATAAAGATCGAGTGGAGCATACGTTTCATCCATGCTCCGGCCAGACCTACCTCCATATTCGTAATGGTCTGATCCCGACCACCAGTATGCGGAAAGCGCTTCAGATTCGGAACAAAGGGATGAACGAGGATTACAGCGGCCATCCCATTCCATAACGAGTTACCCATAGAGGCAATACAGGCCACTGGCATGTCTGACATGCGCCCCTGATGAGACATAGGTCGCCCGTTGAGCAGGTCAATGATGTTTTGGGCCACAATGCGCCCGATCACACCAGCTACCATGCCTGTTCGCGGTGGAGCGGGGGTAATCACCGTGCCACGTGGATTCACATGGGGAACCGAAATAGGGCCAGGCGGTGCAAACGCAATCCCCGCTGCAAAAATGTTGCGATACGCCGCGCTTTGATAAGTTGCGGGCCAGGCATCGCTGGTGTGGCACAGTTCATCGTAAGATAGGCCATAGATACCATCCACCACAACAAACCCGTTTTGATTGACCACCTTGCTGGTGATGTTTTCATTGTGCTGGTCAATATATTGAATGCCTACACCGCTAAACCGAGGCAATAGCATTGCGAAGTCATAAGATATTTCGCCCTCATGACCATCAAAATCTTCCCAGTAAATCCGCCCTGGCTCAACTCGTGTCACTGCTTTCTGGATTTCGGCCTTGATGTTATATTCTTTGATCAGGGCCCCGATCACCTCCTCGCTCGACAACATTTGACCACCCCGTTGCATAAATGTCCCACGAATGCCAAAATCACCCAAAGCTGGCTCATTCGTCAGATAGATAAGCTCGGCTTTATCGCGCACTTTACGGCGCAGCAAATCTTTGTGAATATTGGCAATATACTCAAAGGCGGCCCCTTCACAGGCAGATGTTCCATGGCCCATCCCGATCACGAATGTCTGGCGATCCCCCCGTTGCATACGTGCTACTGCTTCCAGATAGGCATCCCGTGTATGGATAGCATGTTCAGTAGTACAGATTGAGAACGTTGTGCCCTGCTCCGGCCCCAACCCTGGGGTAGCAGCAAAATCAAGGTGCGGCCCGGTGGCAACAATCAGATAATCGTAATCAAGCCGGGTATACTCCCTATGTCCATTCCTGGTTTCGACCAGCACATATTGCTGATCGGGATGAATTTCGGTCGCTGTGCCACAGACAAAGTTGACATATTTTTTATTGTAGACGGGTTTGAGCGGGAATACGACTTCGTGGGGGCGCATACGATCGATCCCTACCCATACGAGCGAGGGTAACCAGAGAAAATCTGGCGATTTATTGACTACCGTAATCGTATGCTGTCGGCCTGCTGCATCTCCCAGATACAAAGCTGCAGTGTGGCCAGCCAGACCTGCGCCAATAATCACCACCTTTGCCACGTTCTCTCTCCTGTTGTAAGTTCTCAAAAGGACATTACATCTGGGAATGTGTGCCGATCACGTTCTCTAGCAGTACGACAACGAGACTTCATCGCGGTCGGGGCGCGGGAGCCGCAGGCCCCAGCGCATCGTTGCTTTCTGCTGGTTTCAGCGGAGCGAAGCCGCGCCGCACATGGTGGGTTCGGCGGAGCGAAGCCGTGCCTGCCTAACCAGGAGATGTCTCGTTGTAGTAGGATCGTTATATGTAAGCATACACGATTTAAATAATAAGGCAACTAGTATACATACCCCGGGGCGCAGTATTTTTACAGTCCCGCCCGCGTTGAAAAACAGTATTTTCGGAGATAATATCGGGTGCTGATAGGTTTCTGTCATAATGTAGCATAATATAAAAATATTGTCAATAGGCAACCCCTTTTCTAAAGAATAATTCTGGTCTCTCATTGATCTTTCAGGAATGATCTATCTGTCATTTGTACATATCTTCACAATCTGATGGTCTACACGGTTATATCGTAGCCATAATAGGCATAGTTTCTCTCAACCTATATATTATTTCACAAATATTGGCGATTGAAACACGTTTCCTACAACAAGACAGCTCCTGGAGCGGGAAGATTGCCGTGACATTGCCCTCCAGTATCACTTTTCTGGTGTCGTGTGGCTGTGCCGCGCCGCACCAGACCGGGAACGGGTGCCCGCATCCCCACCGAGATGAAGGTTCGTTGTAGTACTATTCACAAGGAATGGTTGAAGGTATCGTGCCTCGAACGATATAAAAGCCGGTCAGCGGCTGATGGTCAGCGGGTCGCACGCTCGGTCTTAATTGACACATCGCCGCTGGTGGTATCTATCGATAGCGTGGCTCCGCCCATACCGACTATGCCGGTCAATGTGCGTCGGTCGTGCTCAACGTCGCGCAGTTCCAGCGTTGTTGCAATAGCGCCACTCAAAGTGCTCACGTCCAGCCGTAGATTGCTCTTGGACGGCAAGCGCAGCTCTACATCGCCGGATATGGTCGATACCTGATGGGGCCGGTTGTCCATCAGACTACCGGTAAACTGGATGTTACCGCTGGTGCTATCAATGATGAGCTGAGCGTTATGAGCCTGCTTAATTGTTATATCGCCCGACATCGTTGTCAGTTGGAGCAAACCCGTGACGCCTGTCAGGTTCAAATCACCGCTAAACATACTGGCTGTGATCGCCGCCACTGCACTGTCGCTCAACTGTACATCACCACTGATTGTCTCGATCTGCACTGTTCCCTGGTGTTCGCGCAGGTTGATCTTACCGCTGGTTGTTTTCAGCGTTAAGGCCCCGCGCATCTGCTGCACCGCAATGTCGCCACTGATGGTTTGTATGCGGCCGGTGCCGGTAACGTTCGTCACGTTCAGGTCGCCTTTGATGCTCTCGATGTTGAAGTGTGTATCGGCGGGGAGCGCAATGTGCAGGTCAATAGAGGGGACGCGACCAACTGTGACCATAGGCTTTGGGCGCACGATCGTGATCGAGGCGGTATCCCCCTGCGTGTGCACATCGAGTCGTAAGTCGTCTAGGGCCCGATCCGCCGTTGCGCGATTCCACCCGGAAGCATGCTTCGTGGCTTTGATCTGGATCTCATGGTGTTCACTCGGAACGATAGTCACATGATCGTTGGCAACCTTGATCTGCACCACCCTCGCAGATACGGTCTGCTGGACAGTCTGAGTACGTTCGACCATGCCTGTATTGATGCCCCACAGGACACTGCGTCCGATCAGCTCAAACATCAGCCAGGTGATGCCAATGCCCAGCAGAATCCCACCCCACCGCCGTGATTGCCGGGTGCGTTGCCGGCGATAATATGCGTCATCTGGATGGACTGGCTGTTGATAGGTATCTGAATGTGACATAGCACTGTATTTTTCGCCTGCAATCTTTAGCAGTTGTCTAAAAAGCGGGTGAGGAAGAGGCTTTGCCCCTTATATTCTTCCCTACCCCCTGCGCGGCCGGCAGAAACAGCGTTTTTGAAGGGTTGTGCCCATCAAACCGCCCTTTTTTAGACAGGCTCCTCGCTTCAAGCAACCACAATCCATCCTGTGTATTATGACCATCCCAACAGAGTGGCCGGGAGGAGCAGTGCCTTCTCATGCGTTGCTCGGCTTCCCTGAGGCCCTGAGGCACCTGCAAGCCCCGCAGGTAAAAGTCTCCCTGAACGGGGAGAAACTGTTTGTACCCATGAGACGTATAAAAAGTGGTGACTGTTGCAACTCTCAGGTGGAATGAAGTGGTACAATAAAAGGCATGCCGCTACTGGTTGATGGACATAATTTGATTGGGCACATGCCAGATTTGAGTCTGGCCGATAGCGATGATGAGGCGCAGCTCGTGTTCTGGCTACGCAAATATGCCATGCGCAAGCGTGGTCGGCGGGTTGTGGTCATTTTTGATCATGGCGTGTATGGACATCCGCAACAACTGAACGGGTATGGGGTCGAATGCCATTTTAGCACCTCACCACGTGATGCTGATGCGGATCTTATTCGGCGTATTCGGGCGATTCAGCATAAAAATGAGTGGCAGGTCATTACATCGGATCGCGCCATCGCTGATACAGCCCGAGCCTGTGGTATCCGGGTACTATCTGCCCAGGAATTTGCGCGTCGCCTGCACGTTCTGGATCAACCGGCCACGGTACACGATGACAAGCAAGGAGAAAAAACACTACCTCCCCATGAGGTTGAGGAGTGGTTGCGCCTGTTTGGAGTTGATCCGAATAACGATAAAACCTGAGACCGAATCACACATAGTAAGAAGTGGTCATGAAAGAAAGCACATATGCAAACTGATGCTCCCCATACCGCAAAAGTACATGACTATGTGCCTATGCATCACAGCCCCAATGTCCAGAGCTTCCTGGATGCCATACCCCACCCGGTTACACTGCTTGACCCTGCGGGCATCATCGTCGCCGTCAACCAGCGCTGGCAACGCCTGGTTGCGGCCAACGGGTTTGTCGCTGCCGACGTCGGCCTCGGCCAGAACTATCTAGGCATCAGCCCACTGGTGATTGGTTTGCCTGTTGCAGAAGTATCGGCAGTCGCTCAGGGGCTGCAGGCCGTGCAAACTCAGCAGCGCGAAACCTTTGAACTCGAATATCTGTCGTATGGCATAGCACAACAGCGCTGGTATATGCTCTCGATCACCCGCTTTGTTAACGCCGGTCAGATCTGGCTTATGGTCAATCATCAGGATATAACCAGGTGGAAAATCGATCAGCAGGTAGTATGGGAGAACGAAGCACGCTATCGCATGCTGTCGGATCGAGCAGTGGATTTTATCTACGCAATCCATGTTGATCACAACGGCCAGGCAAAACTGGAGTGGGTCTCCCCAACCTTCACCCATCTCACCGGCTATCGTGCCGATGAGATACGTACCTGGCAGCGATGGTCTGCCAGGGTGTACCCGGACGATCTCGCCCTTGCCCAGGCCCATCTCGCCACAGTCTGTACTGGTCAGACCCATACGGTTGAGTATCGCCTGATGACCAGGGATGGCCGGTTACGCTGGTTTCGGGATACCGCTCATCCTGTCTGGAATGCCCCGCCGCACCGCATCATGCGCATCCTGGGGGCCGTGCGGGACATTACTGAGCAAAAACAGGCTGAAGCGGCACTCCAGGCGAGTGAAGCCCGCTACCGTGCTGTTTCCGAGTTAACATCGGATTATGTGTATAGCGGGGTGATCACCCCTGATGGTCACCTTCACCTGGAATGGGTGACCGATTCGTTTGAACGGATAACCGGCTATACGCTCGCCGAACTGGCTGCTGCCGATGGTTGGACACTGCAGGTTCATCCTGATGATCGCCCGGCTATTCGAGAAGGGATCACCCGGCTCCAGGCAGGGCAGATTGATGATCGCGAGTTTCGCCTGGTGACAAAAGATGGCCGGCTACGCTGGATGCATACCCGCGTTCGTCCTGATCGTGATGCGTCAGCACCCGCGCTCACCCGTATTCTGGGCGCAACCTCCGACATCACCGCCCGAAAGCAGGCAGAAATGGCGTTGCATACGAGCGAGGCACGGTATCGCTCGCTTTCGCAACTGACCTCTGACTATGTCTATGCAGCATCGGTTGACCCGGATGGAACCATTCTCGTTGACTGGATGACCGATGCCTTTACGCGCATCACCGGCTATACTCTCGACGAAGTGCCAACCAGTCGAGATTGGGCGAGTATCGTGCTGGACGAAGATCAGGCCATTTGGCAAGATCACATCACTCAATTGCGGGCTGGCAAGGCCAATGAAGCCGAATATCGGATCTACCATAAAGATGGCTCGATCCGCTGGCTACGGAGTTCAGCCAGCCCGATCTTCGCTGCCGCCGAGCAGCGGGTTACCGGCATCCTGGTGGCCGTGCGCGATATTAGCGACTATAAACGGGCCAGTCTGGCTCTGCGCGAGAGCCAGGAGCGGTATGTACTGGCCACCCGGGCGGGTCGGGTGGGAGTCTGGGACTGGAATCCGGTGACTGACCAGTTGCTGGTTGAGCCGCACTTCAAAGCCATGCTTGGTTTTGCAGCCGATGATCTCGCCGATACATCGCGGGCCTGGTTTCGTCAGGTCTATCCCGCAGATCTGGCCCACATCGAGGCTGCGATTCAGGCCTGCCTGGACGGTTCACAATCGTACCTGGACGTTGAGTGTCGCTTGATGGATCGATATGGAGCGGTACGCTGGTTCTTCGTCCGCGGCACACTATTGCGCGACACACAGGCGCAGCCCTATCGCATGGTCGGGGCCAGTGTCGATATTACCGAGCGCAAGCAACTCGAGCAACAGTTGCGCGCAATGCTCCAGGAGAAAGAAGTCCTGCTCAAGGAGGTGCATCACCGTGTCAAAAACAACTTGCAGGTTATCCTCAGCCTGCTCGATCTGCATGTTGATACCATGCCCGACATGGCACACCAGTCGGTGTTGCGTAATCTCCACTATCGCATCCACACCATGGCCCTGGTACACGAAACGCTCTATCAATCGAACAACATGGCCGAAGTTGACAGCAGCGTGTACCTGCAGCATCTGCTCGATTATCTGCTCCGATCATATGCGGTTAGCAGCGCCGTGACGCTGGATCTTGATCTGGCACCGATCTTTATCACGCTCGATACGGCTATTCCATGCGGCTTGATCCTCAATGAAATCGTATCAAACGCGCTTAAGTATGCGTTTCCAGATGATCGTCCTGGAATACTACGGGTAACGTGGCGGCTCGAGACCGGCGCGATGTTTGTACTCCAGATCAGTGATAATGGTGTCGGGCTACCGGCAGGGGTAAATCTCGACAATCCACCGACCCTCGGCTTGCAACTGGTGCGGCTTTTGACACAACAACTGCGCGGCACGGTAACATTTGACACACACAACGGTCTGACGGTAACAATTACCTTTCCCATAAAGCAGCGGGTGGAGCGGTTCACAGGTTGAAAGGATGCCAGGCCGTGGCGCATACTCGCGTGTTGATTGTCGAAGATGAACTGATCGTGGCCCAGAAACTCCGCTTTCAGCTCGACACACTGGGCTATGAAGTCCTGGGTATCGTTATGTCTGGCGAAGAGGCGTTGCATGTTGTGGCTCACACGCCCCCCGATATTGTGCTGATGGACATTGAATTGCAGGGCGAACTGGATGGTGTACAGACGGCGGAACAGATCCACTCCCGCTTTGATATTCCGGTGATTTATATCACAGCCTACGCCGATCCGGCCACGGTTCAACGCGCCAGAACCACCGCGCCATCAGGGTATATTTTGAAACCGTTTCACATGCGCGAGCTGCAGGTAGCCCTGGAGATTGCACTCTACAAGCATGCGGTGGATCGGCGCATCCGGGCCAATGAACGCTGGTTGACAACCGTGCTGCGTAGCATTGGTGAGGCGGTGATCACCACCAGTACCGAGCAGCGTGTCACTTTTCTCAACCCGGTGGCCGAGCACCTTACCGGATGGTCGCAGGCCGAGGCGCTCGGTCAGGATATAACCGCGATCGTGCGCTTCGTTGACACGGTCACCGGCGAACCGATTGCGCACCCGGTTCCCCATGTCTTACATCTCGGAACAACGGTGCACCTCCAGAATCATATCAGTCTGGTGCGTCGTGATGGTACCACATTGGAGGTTGATAACAGCACAGCACCGATCCAGGATGATCGCAACCTTCTGCTCGGCGCAGTGATGGTATTGCGTGATATCAGCGAGCGCCGGGCATTTGAACGCAAATTGCTCGAAACACAGAAACTGGAGAGTCTGGGCGTATTGGCGGGCGCCATTGCGCATGACTTCAACAACATGCTGGCCGTTATTCTGGGCAATGCCAGCCTGGCTCTGCTGGATGCCCCGAAAGGTTCAGCGCTGTACAAAGCGATTGAACCGATTGCCAGCACGGCCCGTCGCGCAGCCGAACTGACCGGCCAGATGCTGACGTATGCCGGGCGGGGACAGGTTGAGGTACAACCGCTCAATCTCAACACCCTGGTGCAAGAGATGACGACGCTGCTGCAAGCGTCACTGACTCACAAAGCACGTCTGCACTATACACTGGCGCCCCAATTACCTCTCATTCTGGCCGATGCGACTCGTATACGTCAGTTGCTGCTGAATCTGGTGATCAATGCCTCGGAAGCCATTCACGATCCGGGGGGCATCGTGTCTGTGACGACGGGGATGCGATCGGTTGATCGCGCCTATCTTGCCGGTAGCTCCTTTGCATCGGATGTGCCAGAGGGTAATTACGTTTACCTGGAGGTGCAGGATACGGGGTGTGGCATGGATGCTGAGACACTGGCGCGGATCTTTGATCCCTTTTTTACTACCAAATTCACCGGACGAGGCATGGGATTGCCGGCGGTGCTGGGGATTGTGCGTCGTCATCAAGGCGCGATCAAGGTTGAGAGCCGTGTGGGAATGGGCACCACGTGTACCGTGATATTCCCACCCACCGATGCGCCGTTTCTGCCTCAGCAAGCAGAGATCGCCGGTACCACTGCGGCCCCCGCCGTAGCACCCCCTACCAGCACGTCGCTCATTGCAGCCGCTGCGCATACCGTCATCGGGTCAATCCTGGTCATTGATGACGAAGTGGAAGTAGGCAACCTGATCGCCCGTGTGCTGGAGTATCATGGGCATACGGTGTTGACGGCTACCAGCTCGCAAACCGGGTTAGCGGCTTTGCAGTCCCATCTGGCCGACATTGATTGTGTCCTGCTTGACCTCTCCATGCCTGGAATGAGTGGTGAGCAAGTCTTGTGGGCGCTACGGGCGATGAGCCGGGATATACCGGTCATCCTGATGAGTGGCTATAGCGAAGAACAGGTCATCGGTCAGTTTGTGGGCGCTCATCTGTCAGGGTTTCTGCAAAAACCATTCACCACATCCGCACTGCTGGCGATGATACAGCGCGTGCTGGCAAATCCCCGCCCGTAACCCGGCCGGCACCGTCATACGCAGCCCCGCTTACCCAGACGGGCGCGCAGGCCTCGCTGCCCACATGTGCGCCATCATCGCCTGGCCTGTAACCGGCCGGGTAACCCGTGTCACAGACACCTACGGCCGCGTGGACACGTGGAAGGATCCTTTTTTACTCTGCCGACGGCCCAAAGGCCCGTTCACCAGACCACTGCATATGCCCCGTTCCTGACACACATTTCGCGGTCAGCGGTTCTCATATGAATCGGTATCGGGTGTATGTTGAAGCGAGGTATCAAGTATATCCAGATGCACACGCTCGCCTGGCTCCGGGTCAATCTGGATGCGCATAATATCGGGCATAGCCAGGCGCAAATCATGTTCAATACGACTCATACGTGTATGCACCTCGGTGAGCGGGGTTGCGCCGGGGAACTGGCACCGTAAGGTGACAAAAATCCCGCCTTCGGTCAACAGGGTCTCGATCTTCATCACCGAGTCGGCATCCGGCAAGCTACTCACGGCACGGTATACCTGGTCGGCAATTGGCCCATAGCGCACCGCTGGCTGCACGTCATCGCGGCGCGGCTCGAGATGCACTTCCACCATGGTCTGACCGGGCAGTTCAGCCGCGATCGCCGCCTCCAGTTGTTCAGAATAAGCATGTGCCTCAGCCAGCGTCAATGCACCCGGTAATTCGAGATCCATCTTCACCCGGATGCCATCTGCGAGTTGATAGAGATCGAGATTATGGACATGCAGCCCCAGGCACTGCGCAGTCGCATACACAGCCGTCGTATATGGCTCGGCGGGAGTACGCGCTGGCTCAACATGCACCAGAACATCGGCCTTGTCCAGTTCAGCACGTACCACCCGCTCCACATCCTCCGTCAACTGATGCGCCTCTTCCAAAGAGCGGCCCCGTGGTGTACCCACACTGACCTCAACATACGGTTGTTCACCCACAAAGCGCAAGCGGACACGGGCACTATCCGGCACCACATCGGGCAAGTCAGCGATTGAATAAGTCAGACGGCGACTCAAATCGTGGGGCACATCATCCATTAGTGCCCGCACCGCATCGGTGCCCATATGCCAGGCTACGTTGAGCAGCAGCAGCGCTACCACGGCTGCCCCCAATCCATCCACCCGGTGGGTCAACCACAGTGGTAGAGAAACCCGCTCACTCAGGACAATGATGCCCAGGCTCAAGAGAACGATCAGCGAGCTAAGAATATCATTCGTAAAGTTAGCAATATTGACCTGCAACGTCGGGCTACGCGATCGGGTGACGGCGCCGTGCAACAGATAAATACGGACAATATTGATGACCATCGAACCCAGCATGATCACAAACGACCAGAGGGTTATCTCCGGCAAAGCCGGTTGCACCACCATACGCACCCCTGCCTGCCATAACACCCAGCCAGCCGTTGCCAGCAGCAAGACCGCTCCTGCCAGCGCCCCCAGATTCTCGGCGCGGGCATGACCGTAGGGATGATTCTCATCTGGTGGCACATCGGCCAGACGCACCACCAGAAACGTGATCGTCGTCGAGGACACGTCCAGCAGCGAGTCAAACGCATCTGCCAGAATACTCAGACTGCCCGTGATCATGCCCACCACGAATTTGGTACCGGCGAGCAGGGTGCTGAAGCCAACCGATAACAGGGCAACAGATTGTTTGGACAGCATCACAGCGATCTCTCATTCCCCGTGGTTACCGCTGTTGGCGTAGGTGTCGCGGTACGTGTAGCTGCCGGTGGCTCGATCAGGGTACGGCCCGGATTCTGCGTATCGGCTTCTACCTCACGCATCACTGTCTCGACTGGCCCCATGGTCACCCTCAGGGCAGGGCTGGTTGGTTCAGCGGTCATAGTGCTGGTAGCAGTGGCTATCATGCCTGCCTTGCTGGTGGTTGCCTGGCCGGCAATATCACTCAGAACGGCCAGAAAGGTGTTGATACGTTCGGCACCTGCCTCCAGTTCTTCAATCTGCACATCTTGCAGGCGATCTTTGCCGGCCTGCGCCGTCGCCACTTTTACGAGCATGGTTTGATTGGCCGACAGATCGGCTGCAAAAGTAGCGATCAAGCTATTGCTGGCCCGAAATTCATCGGCCAGGCGCTCCATCTCACGATTCTTACGTCCCATATCGGCAACCTGTGCCTGCAACGCCGCATTTTCTTCGCGCAACAGTGCCAGTTCCCAGGGCGTGTAGCCCAGCAAGAATGCTACCGCAATCATCACGATCAATGCCAGCACCACTGAACTGAAGACGGTCAGACTCCGTTCGATACACCCGCGCCCAGGGCTGGTCACGAGTGGTGCTGATACTGGTTCCACAGATCCCTGCGCAGTAGATTGCGCGGGCGGATCGGGCTGGTCTTGCCGGTCAACCGGTTCAGCCGGTGGCGGGAATTCGGCCTCAGTTGCCGCTGCCGACGACCGATCAACCTCCAGGCGTATGGTTGTCAGTGGTTGATCGTCTGGATCGTATGCTAACTCCTGCTCCTCAATCATACATTTTCTCCTGCATAACCGGGTGTTCCAGGTGTGGGGCACACCCCTTTCAGCGCGGCTGTGGTAGCGATGGTGGTAATGGTGGCCCATCGTGCAAAGGCAGCGACTCGGAATATGTCGACTGCTGATCGTCGCTCATAAGCCCTCTCGTGTTGCTGAATCTGAGCATGTACGATTGACGATTGTACCGCGTTCCAGGGTTTCGTCAAGCGCGAGGCCTTAGCATGTTGGCACGTTAGCACGTTAGCGCGTTGGAGCCGTCAAGCGCCATGCCGGATCGCGTCCCTCCTAGGCGCGGCGTGGACATAGCGGGGTCGTGCAGATCATGTCCCCATTGCCGCCCATGGCGCGGCACCGATCGGTTCGGCATTGCACACAGTGCAGGACAATGCGGGGCATTGTGGATATCCCCCAGGGGTGTCCCGACGATATGGTGTCAATCTTTTTCTGCCAGAGATCAACATCTGTACTCCAACCAGCTAGAGGGAGAAGGTGGGCATTCTTCTGGCCCACGCATCTCCAGAATGATCTCATTCAACGGGTTGCTTTCCGTTCGATCCAGAATGGCGCGGGCCTCCTCCAGCGTCAGGGTTGATTGTGATGCAAGGCGCTTTTCATCTGGACTGAGTTCTATCACCATGCCGGCGGCACGAAGCACCGCACGCAGGCGGTCGCGCTCACTCAGCGGCTCCCGGGCTTCGGTAGGTTCTTCTGCCAGCCCTCCTGTGGCAGATGTACCGCCTCGGTCGCTGTTGCTATCGGCTCCTCCTGCGCCAGAACTGTCACCGGTTTGCCTTGCCGCCCTGCCGCAGGTACCAGGTGCTGATAGCCTTCGATAAGCAGGTCTATTGTCAAACGGATCATTGGGCACCTCCTTCCGGCAGATGTGCTGATAGGGTACCACTTTATCCCGAATCAACGTTCCGGTTGCCAGAGCCGGATCGTGTTGTCGCCGCGCCCGGTGTCCTGGATCTCAAGATCTTTCCCCAAAACCGTATCGGCTAGCCTGTTCAGCAGGTCAGGCAAGATATCCAGGCTCGGTTCAGGGCGCTGCCGTTTTGAGATGACTTTGAGCGAGCCACTGCCTGATGCTAGGTACGCGCCATCGGGACTGAAGGCCAAAACCGGGACGGTAGGGCCACCCGTGAGCGTTTGAATGTGTTCGCCATTAGCAACCCGCCAGAGTTTAATCGTGCCATCTTGACTACTCGATGCAATCGTTTCTCCATCGGGACTAAAGGTCACACTCCAGATCCAATCCTGGTGCGCAGAAGGCACCCTGTGCTGTTCCGTTCCACTGATAGTCCAGAGGCGCAGTTGCCGATCCCACCCGCCAGATAGAATCGAGCGACCGTCCGGGCCAACAGCGATCCCCCAGATAATGTCCTGATGTCCCTGAATACCAGACGTTTCCACCGCGTTAAAACCCGTATCGCTCATACGCCAGAGACGGAGTGTGCGATCGGCACCACCGGATACCAGATAGGTTCCATCAGGGCTGAAGGCCAGACTCGTGTTCACAGACACCCCGATACCGAACCAGATCGGCGTCTCCTGCGTATGCAGTAACGTGCCCTGCGCCACGTTCCAGAGTTGAATGCGCTCTCTTGATCCTACTGCCAGCCGTTTCCCATCAGGGTGAAACGCCAGGCTCAGCACCGTACCCGTGTGATTCAGTTCACGCCAGAGCGTGCCCTGATCCAGGTTCCACACCTGAATCCCCTCGTCACCACCACACGCTGCAAGCTGCCCATCGGCGCTGAAGGCAAAAGCAAGAGAACCTGTGCAGCTTTCGGTGATAACACGAGCGGTCATCGTCGTGGTATCCCACCGCCTGATACTCCCATCCCAACTGCCCGAAGTGAGATACCGGCCGTTGGGGCTAACAGCCAGGCCGACAATGTTGGAGGTATGTCCTCGCAGCGTGGCCACTTCACGTACCGTCCCGGTTTGCCATGAAGCGGCATGGTGTTGTGCCAGCGCCTGCACCAGAGCAGGATGGGTGGCGAGCAGGTCAGGGACATCGGCATAGGCCCGCACATGCGTCTGGATCGTACTGACCAGCACCGCGGCTCGCTGCCAATCCTCGCCGCTAATCGCCAACAGGGCCAGATGGTACAGGCTTGCCTGCCAGTGGCTCAGCGCGTCGGCATAGTCCAGGATCTGGGCAAACTCCCGTCGTGCCGTCTCCCAGTCGTTGGCATCCAGAGCGGTACGCCCTATCCGATAGGTAGCCTCCTGCCATAGCTGATGGCTATCCCGATAACCGGGGATTGTGGCGAAGAGATAGCGAGCCTGCGATAGATCACCGGTTGCCATCAGTTCCTGCGCTTGCAGATAGGTGGCTTCTTGCCGGCGAGTCTGGGCATCCCGAAAATCGCCCAGCTGAATAAACATCTGGCGCGCGGTATCCCACTGCCGGTTCTCCATCGCCACGATGCCCTGCTGATAGCGCTGGTGGCGATCATAGACAATCCACCCCCAGCCGCCGGTGCCCAGGAGGATGCCCAGGATGAGCAAGAGCCAGATGGGATGCAGCCGTTGCAGGCGCTGTTCGATCGCGGTCACCAGGGCGCATACCAGGTCAACAATACAAGCGAGATCGAGATCGCGCCGGCGCAATCGCCATGCATGTCGCGCCTCGGCCAGATCGCGCTCATACTGTTCCTGAATGGCGGGCGTGATTGGCCCCAGGCTGTAGGTGTCGTGCAGTTCCCAGCCACAACGCGGACAGATAGCTTCATCCGCGCCATAGGGCCGCTCGCAAACGGGACAGGCTGGTTGGTCGGTCATAGGGATCCTCTGCGTGAATATTCGTCTGATTGCCGGTGCTCCGCGTTGCTCCCTAGTACACCGGCGGTAGCGGCTGCGGAGCAACGCGGCACACAACCGCTACCGCCTCT
>DAOTWD010000090.1:0-4604 GCA_034435975.1 Chloroflexaceae bacterium
AAGGTCTCAATCAACAGGTTCATCTGCGAGCGGTGGCGGGCCGTTTCCATCGGAATGCCGTCCTCATAGGGTAACTCGTCCTGGGTCGGCAGGCGCGGTACGCCCGCGACAACCTCTGGGGCGATAACATGGCTCATGGTGTCCTCCTGTGTCTATCACCACAACGATACCATAGAACCACAATAGTATCGTAGGGTTGTGATCACTATACCATTTTTGCAATGACGGTTAAGCACATAACTGCTCACAGATCGCAGCGCAAGATAACCTGGCGTTCGCCAGTGGTAGTAAAGCCAAACCAGCGATAGATCCGCTGTGCCGGGATATTGTACGCCTGGGTGTTTAAGGTAATTGCAGCGGCATGGTGACGTTGTGCAAAGCCAATCACCTCCGCCAGCAAGCGCACCCCGATCGCCTGGCCCTGGTAATGCGGAGCAACGGCAATCCGCACCAGGTGTACCAGGCGATGCCCAAAATGACTGGTGGCATAGGCATAGCCGACGATCTGGCCCTGTAACTCGGCTACAATACATACCGGCCCTTGCTGAATAGCGGTACGGAGTACCACGTCCTCCTTTGACCACTGCGCCTCAAAGCAGGCATGATCGAGTGCTACCAGTGCTGAGAGATCAGGAGGTTGGGCCATGCGCACCGTGACGATTTGATTGCCGTAGGAGGGTATAACCAGGTCGCGTTTCTCATAGACGATCACTTCGGTATCAGGAACGTATTGCTGTACATGCAGGTGTGGCAGCAACCAGGCGTCCGATGTCTCATCGCTGGCATAAAAAATAGAGCGCATGCCTTGCGTCCGCAAGCGCGTATGCAGCAATGCGAGCAACATACTCATTGCGGACGAGATTTCAAGCCCATCAGTCAAAGCAACACCCCGCAACCAGGTGACATGATCGACTGGATGACTGACGAGTGCCACAGCCCATACTTCATCGCCCGCATACATGATCCCGGCATGTCCGGTTGCCAGCAAATCTGCCAGATCTGCGCCCGCGAGGTTATAATAGCGGCGCATTCCATCGCGAAACAGGCGTGCGACGGCATTCAGATCCGCAACGTTTGAAAGACGAAAACTGGCCTGAGTGAGATCAAGGCTTCGCCGAAACAAGCGCATAGGCGTAATAGGCTACATACAGTAATTTCTCATATAACATGAGTGACGCGGTACTTGTTCTGTTTTTCCTCCAAATTTTGGTTGCAGTCGAAGATTTGGAGGAAAAAAGCGAGGTTTCCACGCTGCCGAAGGCAAAAAGGCTATTTGACCATACCACCGCGTACCCCTTGCCATATAACGGTAGCGTTCTGTAATAACCTTACTATTATCGCATACTCTGTACCACTTTGCACGATAGGCGCAGCACGGAAGCGTGAGGCGTGTTCAGGTAACAGGTGATAGATAACAGGCCACAGAACCGCTCTTCTATCACCTTTGTCCTATCACCTGTCAGGCCCAGGTCATTGACATGCAACCCGTTCAACGCTTATAATGCGGCGTCAGTGGGTGATGTCTTAGTCCGAAATAGTAGCGATGATGTCCAACGTCATTCAGGTCAGTCTACACAAGTTGAAATGGCATATCAACCAACCCGACGCATTGATAGCGCTGGTCTTTGTGCTGTTGTGGCTGTTGCTGGATGGCGGACATCTGCTGGTATGGGCCACAACCGCTATTGTCGCCGCGCCCGTTGTGCTGATAGCAGCCGGTGCTATGACGTTCTTGCCAGGACTGGCAGTATTACGATTGCTCTGGAGCGAACCGCTCCCGGCCATTGAGCGCTGGCCGCTGGCAATTGGCATCAGCTACGCTCTCCCGCCGTTATTCCTGCTCCTGAGTGAACCGCTCGGCTTGCGCTGGAATACCTGGCTCTGCTGGGTCTATCTTGCTCTCAGTGCGCTGGTCGTCTTCTGGCCGCATGGCGAACGATCAACAGACTCAGCAGCGCATATATGGTCAATCAATCCTGCACACCTGTTACTGATCAGTATTACCGTGATGGCTGTCGTGGTACGGTTGTATGTTGCCCACGATTTACCGGTGGGTCTGTGGGGCGACTCCTACCATCATACCGTTATTGCGCAACTGCTGGTTGATAACGGTGGTCTGTTTTCTTCATGGCAACCGTATGCACCGCTGGCGACCTTTACCTACCACTTTGGGTTTCATAGTCAGGTGGCATGGTTAAGCTGGCTCAGCGGCCTGCCGGTCACCAGGAGTCTGCTAGCCATCGGGCAACTCCAGAGCGCTCTGGCGGCACCGCTGGTCTTTTTGCTGGCACGACGTCTATTCCAGCATACACCGGCTGCTCTCTGGGCCGCGCTCCTGGTGGGGGTGCTGCTACCACTGCCAGCCTATTATGTGAACTGGGGCCGCTATACTCAGTTAGCCGGACAAACCCTATTGCCAGCAGTATGTGTGGTCTGGATGGCACTGCTGACACCAACGGCAGCAACGTCCGGACGCTATGACCGGATACGCCTGGGGTTGCTGGCTGTGCTGGTGACAGCCGGACTGGCATTGACCCATTATCGGGTTGGTATCTTTGCGGCCTGCTTTGTGCTGGCCTACACGCTGTATGTCCTACTGTCGCAAATACGTTCATGGCGCACGGTGATCGTCACGGGTGGGGTCGGGCTGATCACCGGCATCGCCACGTTGCTGCTGATCGCGCCCTGGCTGCTGCGCTTACGCACTGGCAAATGGCTGGCTATCGCTGGTCACTTTGCCTCAACCAATATTGGTTCTACGCAGACGAATAGCTTGCCAACCTTTGAGTCGCTTCCGGTATGGCATACGCCATACTATCTCATCGCTCTGGCACTGATCGGGAGTATATTGCTCATCTGGCAGCGTCAGTGGCGAGGAATGGTACTGGTCGGCTGGGCGCTGCTGATATGGTTGGCGGCGAACCCGTATCTGATCGGCCTGAGAGGGGCGGGCATTATTACCAATTTTGCGGTTGTTATTGCTGGCTATCTGGTACTCGCGCCGCTGGCAGGTTATGTACCTGGATTGCTCACGATCGCGCTCATCCATGCACCTCGACCGCTCCTGGCAGCGAGTGGACTGACGATAGTGGTCGCGCTGATCTGCTGGTGGGGAATAAATCAACAACAGCAGATCGCTGCACCAGCTACCTATCAACTTTTTACGCCAGCCGATGCCGCCGCGATGGACTGGATCAGGCATGAAACAGCGCCTGATGCGCAGTTTCTTGTCAACAGTTTTCCTGCCTACGAAGGTACACTCTATGCCGGCTCGGACGGTGGCTGGTGGTTGCCGTTTATGACCGGGCGTATGAGTAATTTGCCGCCATTGACGTATGGCAGCGAGGCCGGTATCAGTCCGGGTTATGCCCGGTCGATCTTTGAACTGAATGCAGCTATTCAGCAGTTGCCGCTCGACACAGCGGAAACTGCCGCTTTGCTGCGAGCGTTCGGCTTTGACTATATCTATGATGGGCCGGCTGCGGCACCGCCTGGTGAATATATTGACCCGGCCGCACTTTCACAATCAACATTCTATGAACTGGTCTACAACCAGGATGGTGTGACTATCTGGAGGGTACGTTAGTGCGAATCTGCGTGGTTGGCCCAACCTATCCCTATCGTGGCGGTATTGCCCACTATACCACGCTGCTGGTCAGGCACTTGCGGGCAGCCGGACACTGGGCACAGTTGTACTCGTTTACCCGCCAGTATCCACGCTGGCTCTTCCCTGGCAAAACCGATCGCGATCCTAGCGAGGAGCCGCTACGGGTTGATTGCGAGTATATCCTTGATCCGGTTAACCCACTCACCTGGTGGCAACTCTATCGTAAGGTACGCGCCGATGCGCCCGATGTGCTGCTGTTGCAGTGGTGGGTACCCTACTGGACGCCGTGCCTGACAATGATTTCGCGCTGGATTAAGCATAACACCAGCATCCGTATCATCTATATCTGCCACAATGTGGTACCTCACGACGGTGGTGGTACACTTGACCGCCGCCTGGCAATGACGGTTCTGCGCCGGGGGGATGCGTTCATTGTGCATAGTGAGCAGGATCGCTACCGCCTGCTGGCGCTGCTGCCAAATGCGAAGGTTGTGAAAGCACATCTCCCCACCTATGCCGAACTGGCGCACCAGAGCAATGCGCTCACACCACAGATGCAGAACCAGCAGGACGGGTCAAACGAACGACCGCCAACGCTGCTATTCTTCGGGTTTGTACGACCATACAAAGGTCTGGAGTATCTTATTCAGGCGTTGCCACTCATACGCAAACAGGTTGAGGTGCGACTGCTGGTGGTCGGTGAGTTCTGGACACATCCGCACTATTACGAGCGTTATGCACAGGAGTTTGGCGTTGAGCAGGCGATAACGATCGTTAATCGTTATGTGCCCAATGAAGAGTTGCAGTCCTATTTTGATCTGGCCGATGTGGTGGTGCTGCCCTATATTTCGGCTACGCAGAGTGCGGTGGTGCAACTGGCGTTTGGCTTCGGCAAGCCAGTAATTACCACCCGCGTTGGCGGCTTGCACGAGGTGGTACAGGATGGCGTCAATGGCTTGATCGTGCCACCGCAGGACGAAGTAGCACTGGCGGAGGC
>DAOTWD010000091.1:0-2034 GCA_034435975.1 Chloroflexaceae bacterium
CCCGCGCAGACCGCTATGCCACATGATATCGGCGGCGACCGTCTGTTCGTATTCGTGAAAGTTTGCCAGGATCAGCACTCGTCCACACGGGTGCTGGCGGTAGAATGCAAACACATGCGGATTATCGGCCCACATCGGCTGGGTGCTGCTGGCGCTGTGGAACGCAGGAGTCGCGGCACGCAGAGCAATCATACGCTGGAGGCCACTGTAGATACGCCCGACAACGCTGGTGGGATGGTGGCGTTGCTCTGCTTGCTGCCAGTTCATTGGTGGCCGATGCATCCAGCGGTTGTCGTTGACCTTCAGCGGATCGCTACAGAATGAAAAGTCATTTAACAGACCCAACTCATCGCCCATATAGATCAGCGGAATACCGCCATAGGCCAGGATGATGCTGTGCAATAGCAAAATGCGCCGCACCGCCAGGTCGAGCGCAGTCTGGTCATCGGTCGCCAGAGCCTGCTCCAGGCCAGCCAGCGCGGCGGTTGTGCCGCTGATGCGTGCATCACGGGTAGCAGGGTTGCACTGGAACAGATCCCCACGGGCGAAGGTGCCCGGATACGCGCCGCTATAGGAGTTGTTGAGAAACTGGCGATGCAGAAAGGCATTTTCGTCCACAGCGGTCGCATGCTCGTCAGTAATCGCCCAGCCAATATCGTCGTGGCAGCGCACATAGGTAATCCAGGTCGTACCGGCGGGTGGCGCGGGCATCGTATGTAGCACATGCGTTAGCAGTTGTACTTTATGGGTAGCCAGCGTACTCCACAGTAGCACCATCAGTTGATTGTTATAGGCAATTTCACATTCTTTGCCAGCGGCCCTGTCCGTGCCCAGATAGGGAATGAGTTTGTCGGGCGGCACAATCGCCTCAGCTTTGAAAATGACTGCTGGTGCGATCACGCGCATGATGCTGCGAAATGTCTGTAAGAGAAGATGTACTTCGGGCTGGTTCTCACAACTGGTGCCCATGCGTTTCCACATAAAGGGTACCGCATCGAGGCGCAAGATGTCTACACCGTGATTTGCCAGATAAAACATAATATCGGCCATTTCTCGAAAAACAGCCGGGTTCCTATAGTTGAGATCCCACTGAAAATCATGAAACTTTGTCCAGACCCATTTGCCGGTGCCAGCAATCTCAGGATACCATGTAAAGTTACCGGGCGCAAAAGTGGGAAAAACCTCGCGTAATGTCGTCCCACAGGCATCGGGGAGCGTGCGATCATCAAATATGTGGTAGTAGGCCAGATAGGTCGGGTCGCCAGCGATTGCCTGTTGTGCCCAGGTATGCTCACAGGCGGTGTGGTTGAGTATCAGGCCAATACACAGGCTCATGCCCTGCGCATGCATTTTCTCCGCCAGTACTGCCAGTTCAGGCATCGTGCCCAGTGCCGGGTCAACGGTGCGATAGTCTGCGACGGCATACCCGCCATCGTTGGGCGCAGGACGGGGCTAGAGCAGCGGCATAAGATGCAGATAGGTGATACCCAGTTCGCGCAGATAGTCGATCCGTTCGCGCACACCGGCCAGTGTGCTTGCAAACAGGTCTGTGTAGTAGATATAGCCGGTCATGGTTTCGCGCTGAAACCAGTCGGGCATCAACTCACGCTCGATATCAAGCAAGCGCAGCGATTCTGGGCGGGCAGCGTAGGCCTTGACCATCTGGTTGTCAAGCAGGGCGAAATGGTGCGTAAACTCAGGATGCTCATCATGGATCTGCATCAGCGGCAGAAAAAATCCGCAAAGTAGCGCTCCAGGCGGATCTGAAACAGGTCAGCATCACGCGGCTGACAACAGCGGCGCACGTGCGGCTCTAACATCGTTTCCAGCCTGGTAAACGCTGTGCGCACGTCGGATGGCATATACGCTTTATTATAAGGTTATTCCGATTTGTTTCATCGTGTTACGCTTTATCGCTTTCGGACGCGATGAACGCAATCGGAGACTCACTCGATACTGCTGTGACGTTTGTCCTCGTTCCGATGGGGGAGTGGGGAAATTCGGGCCCCCGCAACCCCGGCAGGCGAACGTTCC
>DAOTWD010000092.1:0-20462 GCA_034435975.1 Chloroflexaceae bacterium
CCTCTCGCTCGATAGCGATTACAACGCGGCCATCACCATTCTCAACCGGGGCGGACAGCTCCGTTGGTCGTTACGCTCGCCAGAAGGCGGGTTGGGCCAAGAAGCCGCGCGGCTTTAGCCCCTGCGGAGTGTCACAAAGTGTAGAGCACGCCTGTTCCTCAGCGTGGGGGCACTTCTTGTAGGTGCCCGTCATGCACCCGATGCATACCAATGGGAACATGGCCCGCATTGCCTCGTGTTAGAAAATAGAGAATAGAAAATAGAAAATAGAGTAGCATTGCTACCCTATCCCGCGTGTGTCTCTTTCGTGTTTCTTTTTTTAGGAGTGGCCGTGCCGGGTGTACTGCACGCGGAGACGCCGTCCACGGACTGTGCGCCCTGCCTGCCGTAGGGCACGGCTACCATTCGCGCCCCAGAGGAGCACGCTCCGGGCCGTGCCGGATGTACTGCACGCGGAGACGCCGTCCCCACGCCCGCACCCGCGCCCCGGAGGGACGCGCACCCAGACTACCGTTCGCGCTCCAGACGCGCACCCAGGCGCACTGCCGCTCCCCGCACGCCTCTATCGTTGCGTGCCCCCCTGGGGCACGCCTCCAGCGCGCCGCCTGCGCCCCGTGCCGCAGATCCCCGCAGTGCTGGCCCACCCGGCCCTGGAACATATCTCTTGACGTGGCATCATTTTTCATTACAATTTCCCCAATGATGGCCTTCGTGTCCCGGTGGTAGCTGAACCCGTGTAGTCATAGCAGATCATTACAGATTGTTGTGAGGTTATGAAAGCAAAACGAACAGAGATCATCATCAAGCCCGACCATCGGCGCGTGTTCTTCCGGGCCTTCAGCCCGATGAGTGAGGAGCGTATTCTCAAGATTATCGCCCGCGTGACCGCTCTATCGGAAGCAGAGGTACAACACGAACTGGAGGAGGTTCTACTGGAGTTTGGGGCGCGGCATCAAAAGCTCCAGGACTTTTTTTTGCTGCGGTTCGAGCAGGTGCGTCAGTATATGATCACCGACCAGCAGATCAGCCCGGAACGCAAGTTACTGATCGGCTCCTACTTTACCCAGGAGTATTCGCTGGAATCCGCCGCGCTGTTCAATCCATCCATGGTCTGGCATCCCGACCAGTCTGGCTTGCCCGAAGGCAGTCGCCGCTTTATCCTCAGCTTGCGTGCCACAGGCGAAGGGCATATCTCATCGATCACGTTTCGCTCCGGTACCGTACATGCGGACAAAACGATAGTCCTGGACTATCCCACCCGCTTTGTAACACCGCCGCAGCTCTTCCCCAATCCTTCGTATGAGAAGTCGCTCTTCGAGCAGAAACTCTTTGAGCTGGGCTTGATGAATGACTTTGCGATCACGATTCTGGACGGTATGGACGACTCGTTTACCCTGACCGAACTCGAATCCTCGATCCGACATATGCTGCGGCAGGGACGCAACCGCAATGGGCAGAATGAGACCACAGCCAGGGGCATTCTCTCTCTGGCTCAGGCGAACTACGAACTGGTCTACGCTGCGGAACAGCATCTCTCCGAACGGATTATTTTTCCCTATAGCCCGATCGAAATGAATGGGATTGAAGATGCGCGGTTTGTGCAGTTTCAGCACGATGATGGGCAGATTACCTACTATGCCACCTATGCGGCGTATGATGGGCGCGTGGTGTTCCCCCAGTTGCTTGAGACGCGAGATTTCTTGCATTTCAAGATCAACACCTTGAATGGCCCGGCAGTACAGAATAAAGGCATGGCGTTGTTCCCGCGCAAAATGAACGGCCTGTATGTGATGATCTCCCGCCAGGATAACGAGAATCTGTATCTGATGTTTTCCGATCATATTCACTTCTGGCATACCAAGCAGATCCTGCTCAAACCGACCTTTCCCTGGGAGTTTGTGCAGATTGGGAACTGTGGCTCACCCATAGAGACTGAGGCTGGCTGGCTGGTATTGACCCATGGGGTTGGCCCGATGCGCAAGTATGCGATCGGCGCTTTTTTGCTTGATCGCCACGACCCTACGCGGGTGATCGGGCGCTTGAAGGAGCCGTTGTTGAGTCCCGATGAGAATGAGCGCGAAGGATATGTGCCCAATGTGGTGTATAGCTGCGGCGGGCAGATATATGGAAACGAACTGATTATTCCCTATGCGATGGCCGATTATGCCAGTAGTTTTGCCACGGTTAACCTGGATGAGTTGTTGAGCGAAATGCTGGCATATGGCCCGAGTTAAGGATGCTCTATGACTTCTCCATTTTTTCCGGTGGTGCAGCGCCATGCTGCCAATCCATTGCTTGATCTTGATGCGGTGCAACCGTCGGCACCCGAATTGCAGGTGATCGGGGTGTTTAATCCGGGTGCCTGCCAGTTGCACAACGAAACGATTTTGCTGGTGCGGATCGCGGAAATGTGTACCCCGACAGCCGGGTGGGTCAAAGCACCGATTATGCGCTTTGATGCTGATGGGCCGCGCCTGGACGTGCTGGCCTGGCAAAAGGACGGCGCGCACCGCCTCGATCTGTCTGACCCGCGCCTCGTGGTGGTGGATGGGCAGATTTTGCTCACCTCGATCAGCCACTTGCGTGTGGCACGTAGCACCGATGGCGTGCATTTTCAGTTTGACCCGCACCCCTTTCTCTTTCCAGCCACGCCAGATGAGGCGTTTGGCGTCGAAGATTGCCGGATTACCCAGATTGATGACACCTTCTATATCACCTATACCGGTGTTTCTGCCGATGGGTTTGGGGTGTGCCTGGCCACCACTCACGATTTTGTGCAGGTGCAACGCCACGGCATGATCCTGCCTCCACAGAATAAAAACACCTGTCTCTTTCCAGAAAAAATAGGCGGGCATTATGTGGCATTGCACCGGCCACTGGCCGAGGGCTTCAGCCAGCCCGCGATCTGGTACGCCGAGTCACCAGATTTGTTGCACTGGGGCAACCATCGATGCCTGTTGCGGCCCAGCGCCATGTATGGCGATCAAAAGAAGATCGGAGCTGGCCCACAGCCGCTCAAAACAGATGCGGGCTGGTTACTGCTCTACCACGGTTGTGCCTATGATGAGAGTTACTCGCTGTTTCTGGCTTTGCTTGATCGAGACGACCCGCGCCGGGTGCTGAAGCGCAGCAAAACACCGCTGCTCAGGCCCACCACCGTCTGGGAGCGGAAAGGCTTCTTTGCGAACGTGATCTTTTGCAACGGCTGGGTCAGGCATCCCGATGGTCGTATTGCCATCTACTATGGGGCAGCCGATACCCGCATCGGCCTGGCCGAGACGACCGAGCAAGCGCTGTTACAGTTTTTAGATCAGCAATAATCATCGCAACCCATGGTGTAAAGCTCGGTAGATGGAAGCGTGAGAACGTCCTCACCCTGGTGCGGTTCAGCATCCCAACGTTTCAACCTGCCAACCATCCCGTTGTCGTCCTACGTGGTTGACCACCGGGATGGTCAAAGATACGGCGACCTGCACCGTGCCTTCAATGTGGCTGACCACTAGTGATCAATCCATGGAGCCGTATGCGAAGCCTTGATCTGGGCACTGTACTTATAAATCACCAGCATCAAAATGGCAAACACGGCTGCAACCAGGGCCAGTATAATATCGTAGGGCCTGGCGGCTGCCAGCGAGATGCGCAGCAGGATCGTCGCAATCACAAAGCCCGCATTGCGGATCACCAGATGGTAGTGGTTGCATTGTAACAGCGACAGCATCAGGATTAACACATCAGTGAAGATCAAAATGGTAAACAGATTAACATAAAACTTATCAATCGAGATCGTCTCCGGCGCAACCCCGGCAAATACCACGAGATAACTACTAAAACCCCACGTGGCGATACTCACGATTTCCATGGCAACAAGCAATATACTGATAATCAGCGCGATAATCTTTTTGCGCTCGACAAAGCGCTGCAACCCTGGTGATGGAAGGCCCATTTCCTGTTCCTGATGCGTGCGATGGTGACTGATATGATGAAAGATAGTCACCATCAGGAATAGCAATAGTCCCCCCCCCATTTTCCACAGAATATTCACAAAAATATCCGTCTGCTGGGCAATCTGTTCTAAATTCTCAAATCTGGCCAGATCTTTGAACACGTTCCGCAGAATAATTAACGAAATAATCTCGAACTGGGTGGCCAATGCCAGAGTGGTTGACTCGGGAATCGAGAGAACCAGGATCAATACCTCGTAGAACAAAATAAAGCTGAACGGTGTGTAGATCGCAGATAGATAAAACGTGCCAAAAACGTCACCCATCGGTGCCAGTGCCGGTACATTACGTCCCAGAAAAATACCAAACAGGTGAACGAGAAAGCCAATAACGGCCAGATAAATAATGAAACGCTCAATCTTCTCACGATTGCGGGTGCTATAGAGCGTATCATAGACATGGGCAATCCGCTGCTGGATTCTATCTAGCCAGGATATGAGAGGTTGACGTTGCCGGGCTGTTTTTACCGCAGTCATAGGTTTCCTTTCGAGCATGGAATAAAGCTCATTGATCCCAATTGTCAACGGGCGCTATTGTCAATGGGCATTCCGGCTCAAGCCGGCACAGAAGATTATCCGGTTCAAGCCGAGACGTCGATTCTTCACAACGGATGGAGGAAGGCTATATCCCCACAGATAGCACGACAATGAGACCTCATCTCGGCAGGGTGATTCTGGAGGAACAAAGCCGCACCGAGCCTCCTTACCCAGGGAATGTCTCGTTGTCGTCATAGCACAACTTTGATTCTATCATACGTACGGATTGCACTTTTGGCAATTGGCAAAAATATACTGTTCCGCCAGTTGCTGGTGTTCCTGGCACCGAGGCTCGGCGTTGGCACGTGAGCCCATTCAAGTGTATCCCCCTCCGCTGCACAATCCACTCAATCGCCATCATTCATACAGGTCATGGTACCACCGGTTTGTCTGTGTCTTCTCCGTGCATTGACCCTGGCTCAGATCGCCACCAATACCGCCACCACGTGGCTCACCCCGTCCCTTCCTGGCACTGAGAACAATGTTAAAATTATGAATTATGTGCCGTAGGTTACGAAGAATCCACCCAAAAAAGCTTCAGTCATACCGTATAATAGCCGCAACAGGCACGAGAGCCGCCATAGCAATAGACAGGCACAGCAGCCACGAAGTGATGCCGCATCGCGGCCACTTGGTGGCTTTTGCATAACCAGAACAGGGTAGCTCGGCCGATCTCGCACGAGCAACGATTGCCACTGACGTTCACTTGAAGAGAGGTTGCACGTATGCAGCGAAGTTCATACGATGTCCTGATTATCGGTGCGGGGATTAGCGGTATGCAATCGGCCCTTGATCTGGCCGACAAAGGCTACAAGGTCGTCATTGTTGATAAGCAGGCCAGCATTGGTGGCACCATGGTCAAGCTAGATAAGACCTTTCCTACCAACGACTGCTCCATCTGTATTGCCGCCCCCCGCATGGTAGACATCGCACGCCATCCGAGCATCACCTTGCTGACCTATGCTCAGGTACAGCAGGTGTCTGGCACTGAAGGGAACTTCCAGGTGTCGATCTGGAAGTACGCTGGCTATGTTGATCCCGACAGGTGTACCGGCTGCGGTGATTGCGCCCGTGTGTGCCCGGTTGAGGTACCCGATGCCTTCAATGCCAATCTCTCACAGCGCAAGGGAGTCTATCTCCAGTTCCCACAGGCCGTACCTGCCGTCTACACGATTGACTATGCCCATTGCGTCGGATGTGGTGCCTGCGACCGGGTCTGTACCGCAGGCGCGATCTCGTTCTTGCAAACATCGCACGAGGTGCAGGTAAACGTTGGCAGCATCATTGTTGCCACGGGCTTTGATGTGCTGGAGCCGACCGAACTGCGCAAAGAGTATGGCTATGGGCGCTATCCGAATGTCATGACGGCACTGCAATACGAGCGCCTGCTGTCAGCTTCCGGGCCGACCGGGGGCAAGATCGTGCGCCCCTCCGACCGCCAGAAGCCCGCACGGGTGGCCTGGATCCAGTGTGTTGGCTCGCGCAGCACCCAACACGGTTCACCCTATTGCTCCCGGATTTGCTGTATGTATGCCACCAAGGAAGCAGTAACGACACTTGACAGCAATCCAGACATTCAGACCGCCATCTTCTATATAGATCTGCGGGCCTATGGTAAAGATTTTCAGCAATACTATCGCCGCGCCGAGGCTCGCGGCGTGCGCTATATTCGGAGCCGCCCCGCCAGTGTGTATGAAAATCCCGATCAGAGCCTCACCCTCGTGTATGAAAACACCCGCACCGGCACGGTGCATGAAGAAGTCTTCGATCTGCTGGTACTCTCCACGGCCGTGGTGCCAGCGCCCGACAATGCCCGATTGGGGCAGGTGTTGGGAATTGCGGTTGACGAGTACGGCTTCTTTCAACCGCAGGATGCCTTGCGCAATCCGCTGCAGTCTACCCGCACTGGTGTGTTTCTGGCTGGCGGGGCACAGGGGCCGACCGATATTCCCGACTCAGTGGCCCAGGCCAGTGGCGCTGCCGGGTGCGCGGTTATTCCCATCCACCAGCGCCCGCGCTCGATAGACCCCCCGCTCACTCCTGAAAAAGATATACTGGACGGCCTGGCCCGCACCGGCGTCTTTGTGTGCAGTTGCGGCAAGAATATTGGCGGCTATGTTGATGTCCCTTCCATAACCGACTATGCCCGGACGTTGCCCGATGTCGTGGTTGCCGCCGATTACCTGTTTGCCTGCTCCGAAGACGCCCAACGACGCATCAAGGATGCGATTGAGCAGCATAACCTGAATCGCGTGGTTGTGGCCGCCTGCTCCCCGATCACCCATGGCCGCGTGTTTCAGCAGACGTGTCAGGAAGCAGGTCTGAACCAGAACCTGTTTGAAATGGCGAACATCCGTAATCAGTGTTCGTGGGTTCACTCCGATCATCCAGCCCTGGCGACCGAGAAATCGAAAGATCTCGTACGCATGGCGGTGGCGAAATCCTATCATCTGCGACCACTGCCCATCAGAGAGATCGGTGTCACCCGCAGTTGCCTGGTGATTGGCGGCGGCGTGGCGGGTATGCAGGCCGCGCTGACACTGGCCGATATGGGTATTGACACCTATCTGGTCGAACGCGAGCCGGCACTCGGCGGCAAACTCAACCAGCTGTACATGCTGGCACCGACCGATGTTCCTGCCAGCACGGTGCTCGATCCGTTACGGCAGGCGGTTGAGCAGCACCGCCAGATCCAGGTCTTTCTGCAAACCGATCTCCAGGCCGTTGATGGCTATGTAGGCAACTTCCAGGCCGAACTGCGATCACTCACAACCGGCATGGTTGACCGGATCAGCGTCGGGTCAATTATTGTGGCCACCGGCTTCCAGGAAGTAGATCTCACCGGCCGCTACGGCTACGGTCAACATCCGCAGATCATCACCCAGCTCGATTTGGAGCAGCGGCTGAAGGCGGACACGGTCGGGCAACCGCGCACGGTGGTGATGATCAACTGCGCTGGCTCGATGGACGATACGAATCCGGGGTGCTGCCGCATCGGGTGTGGCGTGGCGGTTAAAAACGCACGCCTGTTGCAGCAGGCCGTACCTGGCGCACGCCAGTTCCTGCTCTACCAGGATCTGCGTATGGCTGGCAAGCACGAGGAAGAATATTTCGCCCGGATGCAAGCAACCGTCAGACCCGGCCTCATCCGCTACACCGCTGATCGGCTGCCGGTGGTCAATGTACGCGGCACGGCGATCTTTGTCACTGTATTTGACGCGCTGTTGCAGCACGAGATCGAGATCGAAGCCGACTTACTGATATTAACCGCTGCGACTCAAGGTGATGCCACGACCGCCCGGCTGAAGCATATGCTGAAGATTGCTGCCAACCCGCAAAACTTTTTCTCCGAGGCGCATATGAAGATCCGCCCGCTCGATTGTGCAACCGATGGCGTTTACCTCTGTGGCGCAGCACACTATCCCAAACCCATTCCCGATACGATAGCGCAGGCCGAGGGTGCCGCATCGCGGGCCGCCATCCCCATTATGCGCGAAAAGGTGAGCGTGGCCCCGATCATCGCCGAGATTGATCCAGCACGCTGTTCCGGTTGTGGCGTCTGTGTCACGCTATGTCCCTATGGCGCAGTGATGCTGGATACCTTTCAGCAGGCTGCGACTATTACGGATGTGCTGTGTAAAGGCTGTGGCACCTGTGTGGCTGCCTGTCCGTCCGGCGCGATCCAGCAACGCAACTTTACCGACCAGCAACTGCTGGCAATGATCGAATCCGCATGGGAATAGGTGACAGGGGATAGGTAACAGGTTTCTGTACTCGTGGCCGCGCATTATCTGGTGACAGGTAACAGGTTTCTGCCCCTATACCTTATGCCCTGTCCCCTGTTCCCTACTGAAGATGAGATGAGCAACAATGGACGATACTTTTCAGCCGAAAATAACAGGTTTTCTCTGTAGCTGGTGTTCCTATGCGGGCGCAGATATGGCCGGTGTCAGCCGCATGCAGTACCCGGTCAACATTCGCGTGGTGCGGGTTATGTGTAGTGGCCGCGTCAATCCCTTGTTTGTGGTCAAGGCGTTTGAACACGGTGCTGACGGCGTGCTGGTCTCCGGGTGCCATCCCGGTGATTGTCACTATGCCACCGGAAACTACTATACCCGCCGCCGTTTTGTCGCTCTGAGACGCCTGCTAGACTTCTTTGGCATCGATCAGCGGCGGCTCAAGCTCTCATGGGTTTCAGCGGCGGAAGGTGCCCGCTTTGCGGACATTGTGACCGCGATGACAGCGGAAATCCGAGATCTTGGCCCGCTCACGTTTTCAGCGCCAGGCGAAACACAGGAGGCTCAAAAAACCAGAGGGTAACACGGTGCAGCTGAAGCTACCATAGGCAGCGAACCAGAAGAGAGCGATGTTTTGCGCTTTGCACTCGGAAGGATAGAACGCAATGGGAACAACCGATTCGATAACCGCACAGTTACAGGAACGAGTGCGCTACCTCTTGACCGAAGGGAGCGTTGATCTCTTTCTGGGCTATAAACAGGGGTCTAATCCGCTCCGTATTACCCCCTATGTGGTGCAGGACGCGACGTCAGTGGACAAATTGATCTGGAATCTGGGGTGTGTCAATAATCTGGTAACCACGTTACCCAAATATGCCGCGCATAAGGTTGGCATCCTGGTCAAAGCCTGTGATGCGCGCTCGCTGATCGAGTTGTTGAAGTTACACCAGCTTAAACGTGAGAACCTCTATATCATCGGGGTGCCATGTACCGGTATTCTGGACGCCGCAAAGGTGGCCGAGGAATGCCCGGTAGCCAGCATTAGCACCATGACCATCCAGGCAGATCAGGTGGTGCTGGTCGCCGGGCAATCGGTGATCACCCGAGATCGGGCCGATCTCCTGGTTGGAAAGTGCCAGACTTGCACAACACCGTTGCCAGCCATCTATGACGAACTCCTGGAGGCTCCCAATGTGCAGCGCGCATCATTCCCACAGAACCGCTTTGCCGATGTCGCTGCGCTGGAGCAACAGGATGTGACGAACCGCTTTGCCTTCTGGATGGAGCAACTGAGCAAGTGTACGCTGTGTTATGCCTGTCAGACGGTCTGCCCGCTATGCTTTTGCAAAGAATGCACCATTACCCTGGCACGCGGCGACCTGAAGCGCAAGCAGCGGAAGCGTGAGAGCGTGTTTGCCTTCCATCTCATGCGTGCCTATCACATGCTGGGGCGCTGTACTGGCTGCTATGAGTGCGAACGCGTCTGTCCAGTAGACATTCCGCTGAACCTGATCTTCAAGAAGGTTGAAAAGGATGCATTCGAGTTGTTTGGCTATACCGCCGGTTGCGCGGTGACTGACACGCCACCGTTGAGCATGTTTGCCGAGAATGATCCAGAAGGATGAGTCGGATGATCAAGATTACCGCCCGTGAGCAACCGAATGAGTTGTTGCATAAAGTGGAAGAGTTGAGCGGTCAGAACCTGTTTACCTGTTATCAATGTGGCACCTGTTCTGCCGGGTGTCCGTTTGCCGGCGAGATGGATCTCTTGCCTGAACAGATTATCCGACATCTGACCATGGGGATCAACGATGTGCTGACGAGCAAGAGTATCTGGATATGTGCCTCCTGTTATCTCTGCGCCGAACGCTGCCCGCGTGACATCAATATGGCAAAGGTGATGGAGGCGCTCCGCCAGGTGCAGTTGCGCCGCAATATTGACCATGTGCAGATTGCGCATCTGCCGCCCGAGGTACTGGGAGCGGTGCCGCCGATGGCACTTGTGGCGAATTTTCGCAAGAATACGGGGTGAATGTGATGCACATTGATTACTATCCAGGCTGTACCATCAAGACGTCTGCCCGGCAATATGAGACCTCGGCGCTGGCGGTATTGCACGCTCTGGATGTGCAGTCCAGGGAGATGGAGCAGTGGAATTGCTGCGGGGTGGTGCATTCGCTGGCGACGGATAATCTCATCCGCCACGTCGCGCCGATCCGCGTGTTGACACGCCTGCAACAGCAGGGCGGAACCGAGCTCGTGACCCTGTGTGATATGTGCTACAACACGCTCGCTCAGGCCAATCTGCTGGTACAGCGGCAACCAGACAAGGGCGAGGCGATCAATGGGTTCATCGCTGATGACCAGACGTATGGTGGGCAAGTGGACGTGTTGCACCTTTTGCAGATCCTCCGCGATCGCATTGGCTTTCAGGCCATCAAGCGCCGGGTAATATGCCCGTTGAAGGGACTGACCGTGTTTCCCTACTACGGCTGCAAGTTGCTCCGGCCACGCGCAGTCGGCATTGATGATGCCGAAACTCCTTCTATTCTCCGCGACTTGATGCAGGCACTGGGGGCCACCGTGGTTGATGATCCCATTCAGACCTGCTGTTGCGGTTCGTACCATGTTGTCAACCGGGATGCGATTGTGGCCGGGCAGGTGACGAAGATTGCGGCGCGAGCACAGTTGCAGGGTGCCGACATCATTGTCCTCTCGTGCCCGCTGTGTCACTTTAATCTAGACACGCACCAGCCCCGCCCTACGGACGGAGGGCAACGCCTCCCGGTTCTGTACTATACGCAGCTCATTGGCCTGGCCTTCGGTCTACCCTGGGAAACGCTGGGCCTGGACGCACACCATATTGACCCGTTCCCACTGCTGCAACATCAGCACAGTGTGCCTTTAGAAGGAGAACGAGTATGACCACACCCCAACCAGACTTGATCACCATGCAATTTATGGGCAAAAACTACCAGGTGCCCTCTGGTCTGACCATTATGGCCGCGATTGAGTATGCTGGCTATAAACTGGTGCGTGGTTCTGGCTGCCGTGCAGGGTTCTGTGGTGCCTGCCCGACCATCTATCATAAAGGTGAGAGTCATAAGCTCTATACCGCCCTGGCATGCCAGACCCTGGTCGAAGACCAGATGTGCCTGGTACAGGTGCCATTTGTGCCGGTCGCCAGGAAGCGCTACGTCATGGACGCATTACAGCCCACGCCCAACATTATCTTGCAATACTACCCGGAGATTGCCGGCTGCGTCGCCTGTAACACCTGCACCCGCGCCTGTCCCCAGGGCATTCAGGTGATGGATTATATCCAGGCCGCACTGCGTGGCGATATTCAGCGAACGGCCGAATTATCCTTTGATTGCATCTCGTGTGGAATCTGCTCCAGTCGTTGCCCCTCTGACATCAAACACTATCCAGTAGGTCAACTTGCACGGCGAATCTATGGCAAGTACATCCTGCCCCGCTCCCAGCACCTGGCCGACCGCGTCAGCGAACTGGCGGCGGGAGCCTACCAGGATGAGATGACGACACTTATGCATCTATCGCTGGAGGACTTGAAAGTACGCTATGAACAGCGGGTATTTGAACCGGTGGTTGGGCAGAATGATGAACATAATGCAGTACGGCAGTGGGGTTCTCCCGTTGATCCGGTCGACTTCCAGGATGACCCACAAGCAATTTTGAGTACGGGAGCATGAAGATGGAACTCATCAACGGTTATCCGGCCTATATGCGCGAGAGTATCGTTAAGGTTGAACAGACTCGCCCGGCACGCCTGTATGCGACCTTCCCGGCGATGAGCCTGGATGAGCGGAAGGTCTTGCTCACCCACTTTCATCCCGATTTCAAAGAGGATCAGAAACGGCCCCTCGCGTTTGGCCCCAGCCAGGGCATGTTCATCAACCATGAGTTAGCCGATCTGCTCGAAGCTCGTCCACTTATTCCATCTCACCTGGATGTGTCACGAGTAGACTATGAGGTCGATGTTCTGATTATTGGCGGGGGCGGTGCAGGCACAGTCGCTGCACTGTGGTCGGTCGAGGCGGGCATTGATCCACAGCGCATCCTGATTGCCACGAAGCTGCGTCATGGCGACTCGAACTCGACGATGGCCCAGGGCGGCATCCAGGCGGCTGATCGCCCGACCGACTCGCCGGTGATGCACTATCTTGATGCTATGGGCGGTGGACACTTCACCAATCGCCCCGAACTGGTTCAGGCACTGGTAATGGATGCTCCGGGTATCATTCAGTGGCACGAGAGTCTGGGCGTTATGTATGACAAGGATGCTGAGGGGAACTTCGTGGTGCATCCTGGTGGTGGTACCTCGCGCAACCGCATGCATTCCGCCAGAGACTATACCGGCCTGGAAATCATGCGTGTCATCCGCGATGAAGCCCGGAACCGTGCCATCCCGGTGATCGAATTTGCCCCCGCCATCGAGTTGCTGATGGATGATCACAGTCATGTGGCCGGGGCAGTCTTACTCAACCTGGAGACCAGGCGCTACCGCATCGTCAAGGCCCATGCCACCATTCTGGCAACAGGCGGATTAGGTCGGTTGCATATGCAGCAATACCCCACCACCAACCACTATGGTGCCACTGCCGATGGTCTGGTGCTGGCCTACCGCGTGGGTGCGCACCTGACTGATCTCGATGCGATCCAGTATCATCCCACCGGGGCTGCGTTCCCGGCGCAAATGGCGGGGCTGCTGATTACCGAGAAGGTCAGAGGCCTGGGTGCCCAGCCGGTGAACCGCAACGGGGATATGTTTGTCTTCCCTTTAGAACCGCGTGACGTTGAAGCTTCGGCGTTTATCCGGGAATGCTATGAGCGCGAACTGGGTATCACAACCCCGCTGGGCATGCGGGGCATCTGGCTGGATGCCCCGATGGTTGATATATTGCACGGGCCAGGCACGATACAGACTGCACTACCGGCCATGTTCCGTATGTATCAACGCTTTGGGATCGATATGACCCGCGATCCAATCCTGGTCTTTCCCACCCTGCACTACCAGAATGGCGGGATTGTAGCCGATGCGCATGGCGCGACGACCGTACCGGGTCTGTTTGTGGCCGGCGAGGTGATGGGCGGCATACACGGCAAGAATCGGCTGATGGGCAATTCGCTCCTCGACTTCAATGTGTTTGGCAAGCGGGCAGGAATAGCTGCGGCGGCGTATGCGCGGCAAACAACGCCTGGCAATTTGACCCTGGCCCACATTGATGCCTATGAGCAGATGCTGCGTGCGGCCGGCGTGGATAGGGATCGCACTGCGCCCCGCCTCCTGCCCGATTATCGAGGACGTGAGGCGCTGGAGCGCTATCTTGATATACCGCTGTAACATGGGGAGAAAACGGTATGGCCGTGGTAACGATTGATGAAACCTGGTGTAAGGGCTGCAACCTCTGTATCCTGTTCTGCCCGGTCAAAGCGCTGCAGCCAGCCGCGCATCTGAACCAGCGCGGAATACATCCCCCAGAACTGGGAGTTCCTGATCGGTGTAATAGCTGTCGCCTATGCGAACTGATCTGCCCTGATTTCGCGGTGACGGTTGCCAGTGCAGCATGCAACGCGGGTTAAGCGTTGAAGCGTTGAAGCGCAAAGCAGCCTGAGCGCTCGAATGCTCGAATGCTCGAACGCTCCAACGCTCCAACGCTCAGACTGCTTTCCGCTTAGGAGTTAGGATGAGGTAGATAATGACACCCGATCGAAGTTTGATACGCAAGGCGCTTGGCCCCAAAGTGCAGTTCATCCACGGCGATGACGCCTGTGCCTATGGTGCCGCCCTGGCTGGCTGCACGTTCTTTGCTGGCTATCCGATTACGCCCGCCACCGAGGTGGCCGAAACGATGGCGCAGATTCTTCCTCGCATTGGTGGCTGTTATATCCAGATGGAAGATGAGATCGCCAGCATGGGTGCGATTATCGGAGCGAGCTGGACTGGCGCGAAGGCGATGACCTCAACCTCCGGGCCGGGTTTCTCGCTCATGCAGGAGAACCTCGGCTATGCCATTATGACCGAGACGCCATGTGTGGTCGTAAATGTGCAGCGTTCAGGGCCATCCACCGGTCAACCGACACTGGGCGCGTATGGCGACATGATGCAGGCCCGCTGGGGCACCCACGGCGATCACGAGATCATTATGCTCTGCCCCTCCTCAGTGCAGGAAGCGCTTGAATTGACAATCACCTCCTTCAACCTTGCAGAAAAATTCCGCACGCCGGTCTTGCTGTTTCTCGATGGCGAACTGGGGCATATGCGCGAGCGCGTGGTAATTCCCGAAGACGATGAGTTTGAGATTGTGGATCGCGTCATCACCAGCCAGTCCCCACACGACTATCAGGCATTTCAGACCAACGGCAGTCTGGTGCCGCCATTTGCGCCATTTGGTACCGGCTACCGTACCTACGTCACCGGTCTCACCCACAATGAACAGGGGTTGCCGCGCACCACCAGCCCGCAGATCCACCAGCACCTAGTACAGCGGCTGGTGGCCAAAATTATCACCAACCAAGCCGAGATTATAGCCTATGAAGAACTCTATGCCGATGATTGCGATCTGGCGGTGATCACCTATGGACTGACCGCCGGCGCGTGCCACGATGCCGTCGCGGAGGCACGTCGCCGGGGGATACGGGCGGGCATGCTGCGCCTGATCACCATCTGGCCCTTTGCTGACGAGGTGGTAGCGCGCTGGGCCAGCCGGGTCAGGGCCATCCTGGTGCCGGAAATGAACCTGGGCCAGATGGTGCATCCCATCCGTGAGGCTGTGGCCGGGCGCTGTGTGGTGTCATTCCTGCCAAAAATTGGCGGAGAACTCCACCTGCCAGCCGAAATTACCGCTGCTTTGGAGACATTGGCAATCACTGCTGCGAGGTAAAAATGATGAAGAAAGCCGAAGAACTGCGCCAGAAATATCTGCGCCACGAGATGTTTCCCACCATTTTTTGTGATGGATGTGGCATTGGGAATGTCTTGAACTATACGCTCTGGGCGATGGATGAACTGGATATGGATCTTGATCGCACAGTGTTTGTATCTGGCATCGGGTGTTCGTCACGACTACCGGGCTATATTCATGCTGACGCCTTGCATACGACCCATGGCCGTGCCCTAGCTTTTGCCACGGGAGTCAAAGCAGCGCGACCCGATCTGCACGTAATAGTGTTTACCGGCGATGGCGACGGATCAGGCATTGGTGGCAATCACTTTTTGCATGCGATTCGGCGCAACATAGATTTGACCGTTATTTTGATCAATAACTTCACCTATGGCATGACTGGTGGCCAGGCCGCACCTACCACACCGATCGGCGGTATCACTACCACGACACCCTATGGGAATATAGAACATCCGCTGGATGTATGTGCAGTGGCACAGGCGCTGGGTGCCTCCTATGTGGCCCGCTGGCCCGTCACCTATCCCTATCAGCCGATCAAGTCCATCCAGCAGGGTATTACTAAACGTGGCTTCGCCCTGATCGAAATGTTGTCGCCCTGCCCCACCGCCTATGGTCGCCACAATAACCTGAAAAATCTGGAGCGACACTGGCAGTGGTACCGCGACCACGTCGTCCTCAAGGAAGAATATGAGCGGATCGAACGCTTCGGTACCGATACCGAACGGGCGGCGCTGCGTGATAAGATGCCGATCGGCGTTTTTCAGGATATTGAACGGGAGACATTTTCCGATCAGTGGCAGGCACTGGTCGACCGAGTGAAATTGTAAGTAAGATGGAGCGGTAGCATGCGCCAGGAAATTCGGATCTGTGGATTTGGTGGGCAAGGAGTGATCACTGCTGCGGTTATTCTGGGCAAAGCCGCCACCGTATTTGATAATATGATCGCCACGCAGACTCAGTCGTATGGCCCGGAAGCACGCGGTGGTGCGGCCAGAGCCGAAGTGGTGATCTCCCGGCAACGCATTGGCTATCCTGGCGTCATTGCCGCCGATGTGCTGGTCGCCATGTCGCAGGAGGCGTTGAACAAGTATAAGGGTAGTGTAAAACAAGATGGGATCGTGATCATCGAGCCAGATCTGATCCCTGATGCTGCGATTGACCGTTCGGTATATCAGGTGCGGGCAACACAGATTGCCGAAGATCTGGGCAACACGATTGTAACGAACATTGTGATGCTCGGTGCACTCGTGGCAATTGCACGCCCGGTGTCACGTGAGGCGATCATTGCCGCAACGCTGGAGAGCGTCCCAATCACCTTTAAGGATTTGAACCGGCGAGCGCTTGAGGCCGGGTTTCGGGCGGGCGAGGCCACTGCTCAACGCTGAACATAGGGAGCTTTCAAGCGGAAACCGCAAAGCGGTCTGAGCGCAAAGCGGAAAACAGGTAGCTCTTTCTCGCTTTGCGCGTATCCTTTTCACTCCAAAAGACTTCACGTCTCAAAACTCCTCTGTTTTGCGCTTTCCGCTCCCCACCAGATAGGGAACAGGTGCCCGATCCTGTCCCCTGTTCCCTAAAGACGCATCACGCCTCACGAACGAGTCTGCGCATCTGTCACCTGTCATCTGAAGACGCTGTCCACTCAGACTGCTTTGCGCTTCAGCGCTTCTCAGCGCGTTCAGGGCCGGGCGGCCAGCGTGACCGGCACCTGGGTTTCCTCACCATTGCGCACAACCGTGAGTGTAATCGTATCCCCCACCGAGGTTTCGAGCGCCAGATAGCTGATCAGATCTTCGCTCCGATGCACCGGCTGGTCATTGATCGCCGTAATAATATCCCCGCCCAGAGTCAACGGAAAGCCATTGTACTCCACCTGCCTGTTGCCAGCACGCAGGCCAGCACGAGCGGCCGGGCTATCCGACTGAACATCGACCACAATAACACCCCGGTTGACCGGGAGTTCAAACTCGCGTGCGAGCAATGGATCAATGGGGGTCATGCTCACGCCAACCCAGGGATGGCTGTAGCGGCCCTCAGCGATCAAAACGGGTACAATGCGCGCCACCGCGCTGGATGGAACGGCATACCCCACACCCGCAAAGCTGCCATCGTCACTGCGAATCGCTGTATTCACACCGATCACCTCGCCGCGCACATTGAGCAGCGGCCCCCCCGAATTGCCCGGATTGATCGCCGCGTCGGTCTGAATCACGTTGGGAATGCTAAACGTGCCGCGGATCGTCTGTGGCCCACTCAGGCTACGCCCCAGCCCACTGACCACCCCCACTGTCAGTGTGTTTTGCAAGCCAAACGGATTGCCAATCGCAATCGCTGTCTGGCCTACCCGCACCTCACGCGAGTCGCCCAGTGGCAACGGTGCCACGTTCGGCGGCAGCTCATCGACTTTGATCACCGCCAGATCACTACCCGGATCACTGCCTATCAACTGTGCAGTCGTGGTACTGCCATCAAAGAAGTTAACCACGAGATCGCGGGCGTTTTCAATGACATGCTGATTGGTGACAATATAACCCTGATCATTGAATAGAAAGCCAGATCCCTGGGAGAACGGTACACCAGGTCGGAGCGGAAGCAGTGGATGATCCTCTGGTAAGTTTGCAGCAGTTCTGTTAATAATTTCAATCCGCACCACGGCCGGGTTGGCCCGCTCATAGAGTTCAACCAGTAGCCGATCGCGGTCACTGATGGCTGTACTCAAATCGGTGGCAATTGTCGGTAAGGGCGGGATAGTGGGCAACGGCGTCACTGACGACCGAGGCCTGGTTGTAGGCATTGTCACCGGAGTGGTCGCTGGTTGATCAGTCGGTGCAACGCCTGGTTGGGATTGAGGCGAGGGCGTTGATACCAGATTCTGGGCGAAAGGAATATCCCGTAATACCCCGCAACTCGTCAGGGTACAGATCAGTATAAGCAGAGCCAGAAAGCGGCGGATCATAGACATGTTACTTTCTACAGTGTACGGAGCCAGAGACCCGGCCAGAGTGAATAGGAGAAAAAGAGACCGGCTGCACATCCAGCCTGAGTGCCATTCAACACGAAGACCCACAATGGTAACTGCCGCCAGCCGTAGACGATACCCTGCCGCATACGTCCTGTTGCTAATTGGGATGTTCACTACGATCGGCGATTGCAATGGTTTGAGCAGTACCCGTACGTTGCCGTTCAAGACGACGAATCGCACGCCAGATAGCGGGAATGGCCCACAGCTTTTCGCGCAACGGTACATGGGCTCGCTTTGTATATACATCGTAACGATTTGCGATAATCTTGTCAAGGATACCGCGATAAATCCAGGCAGCCGCCCCGACAGCCAGGCGGCTGTCGGGAGATAACAGTGCAATACCATCCCAGCTTTCGGCATAGAGTCGCCGGGCGCGGTCAATCTCAAACTTGAGCAGCGCCACGACCCGCTCATCCTGACAACCGGCCAGAATATCCTCGGCACTCAGACCAAACCGCTCCAGGTCTTCCTGTGGTAGATAGACTCGCCCCCGGCGCGCATCCTCGCCCACGTCACGCAGGATATTGGTCAATTGCAGCGCCACCCCCAGTTTGATCGCATACGGTTCAGCACCAGGAGCAGACCCGATAATGCCCATACTTAACAACCCGACTACCGAAGCTACACGGTAGCAATACAGCCACAGGTCAGCAAAGGTTGCATAGCGATTGATCGTGAGATCCATAGCCACGCCGGCCAGTAATTCATTGATCAGGGTGTCGGGCAGTTGAAACTTCAGACGGGTATCGTACCAGGCCAGCAGAATCGGATTGTGCAGTGGTGGAATGGGAGACTGCACCTGACGGATCCATTCAGCCAGGGCGCAGGCGGGATCACCATAGGCCAGATCGACCGTATCATCCGTAGCACGGCAGAAAGCATACAGCGCATGTACTCCCTGGCGTTTGGGCAGAGGTAAAAATCGGGTGCTGAAAAAGAAACTTTTGGAGTGGTGCCGAATACTCCGCTGACAGGTTTGATAGGCATCGCTCAGGGATGCCAGAATATGTGGCGGCCACTCGTCCGCTATATTATGTCGTGGAGTTGTTCTGTCGGCGAGACGAAAGATCAGGGCCAGTTGCTCTTCGGCGGGCAATGGTTGCGCGATTGGCTCGGTACCAGTCGGTAATGAGAGTGCCAGTGGATGAAGCGTTGTTAAGGGCACACTGTTCTCCTTACTAAGCTTTCAGTCGTACCCGTCATAGTGATTGGCTGGAAATTAAACAGGGAGTCGCTTGGGACGGGCCTGTCTCTTGTCGTGCTATCCTGGATCTGGCACCTGTCGGTGACCCGAGAAGCTGACTGAAAATGGGCAGTATGCATGGCTTTACCCCGCATATTCTGCCCGCAACATAGCAACGGGTATGGAAGGAGGGTCTGGAGGGCTACGCCCTCACACCCACCCCTTTCGAGACAGGCTCTGAAATGCGTTGGAATACAGGTATGCGCAGGATACGTCCAGGATTCATGTATTGTGAAAATAATACGACATGCAGCACAATCTGGCAAATAATCATAAAATATTGATTAAGTGTCAAACAAACCGGATACTGCGACTTTTTTCGTTCCTGCGCCAGATCCATAGGTCGCACAGAAACATCGCTAACGACCAGCAGCGCCTCTCGGCTGGCAGCAGCGCATTATACGCTCTGGGTCGCAATTGAGCGGATACATAAGCGAGTTAATGCATAGCGTACCGGTGTCAATACAACCGTGCCGATGTCAGTACAGACGAGTGTTGAACCCGGTATAGGTAAAGCATACCATACAAATTTGCGCCTATCCTGTGTTGCACAGAGATAGGCAAGGAAAGACTTGAACGGTTTATCTTCCACGAGTTACCACGAGTTACGCAGTGGATCATCCAGGAAGCGTTTTTGCCTTCAACAGAGCGGCAAAAATGCTTCCTGCCAACTTTTTGCCTGCGACGAGACGAAAAGTGAGCCAGAACACCAGAACCGGTACCACGCTGCTGAAGGAAAAACAGATGTCTTGTTTGAACGACTGCATAACTTATGTGATCTTCGCCTAATATACCAGCCAGGAACATCCGGGATATTCCTGGGCCAATCCCTGTTAACGATTACCATTCAGCAAATCAGAAATCGTGTCAATTGCTTCCTGCGCATTTTTACCCAGGAACGTGCCAGGCATCCGCTCACAGAGCATCGGATTAAGATTAAACGCACGACCACCAAAACCAAACCGTGGGAACGGGGGGGGCAATGTGGTAAGGGCACGCC
>DAOTWD010000093.1:0-13182 GCA_034435975.1 Chloroflexaceae bacterium
ACCAGCACTCCCACCGCCCTGCCCACCAGCACCCCCACAGGAACACCGACCGAGACACCGACCGAGACACCAACCGAGACACCGACCGAGACACCGACCGAGACACCGACCGAGACACCGACCGAGACACCGACCGAGACACCGACCGAGACACCGACCGAGACACCGACCAGTGTTGTACCACCTGAAATCGCATCGCTCACTAAAAGCGTAGCCCCTGATTCTGGTTCTGGTGGTTCTATCGTATACACTATCCTGATAACGAACAACAACTTGAATGTACCATTTATCTATCTCAACGAGATCATAGAGTACCCTCCTGAAGGGTTCTTGATGAGCGATTGCAATCTCGAACCCGATGGTGCTGGCTTTGGAAGTTGTAGTCAAGCAGGCGGAATAGCGGGTAATCCCATTTCCTGGACAGGGCTGGTGGAACTGGCCTCTCAAGAGAGTGTGAGTCTGGTTATCAGTGGCGAACTTGAGCTTGTAGACTCGAATGCAACGGTCATTTGCAACCAGCAAGTTGATGTCATTATTGATGCTGGCAACGGGGTTCTTGAAACATACAGCGAGACCGGCCCATACATAACGGCTTGTTATACGGTTAAGCCATTACCCATCACGCTCATACGTGGTGAACCACGTTATATGGTTGAGTATGTGAGTGATACACCACTGGCCAGCCCAACGCCAACCGCAACACCGACTCAGATCTTTGAGTCGGACGATTGGCCTGATACTATCATTACACCGGATGACAAATCTGACCGTGGTGAGAAACCGGTTCAATCAGGTGAACAACCTGAGCCGCGAGACAAACGGTCAGAATCAGAGGAAAAGCCATAAGAACCGGTCGAAAGCCTACCGGATGCCAGCGAAAAGTCATAGAGTGCTTGCCTTCAGGTGCTCCTCCCACGAGCTTTTGCCGTGAGAGGAACTTTCTGCTTTATCCCGCTTGAGTGTGCGCTTGCACGGGCATTCGATAGATATTGGCCAATTGCTCCTGGGTGAGTTCCAGCGCCGTCACCTACACGACCAGAGATGGAAGGTTGGCGGCGCTGAATTGGTATAACGTGATGGGCAGTTCCATGTGCACATCACGCAGGCGAAATCTAACCCGACGCCCGACGAGCCAACCGGATTTCTGAGAGTTGATCGTGGGATCGTCAACCTTGCGTCCGATAGTGATAGGGAGACATACAACAAGAAAGAGGCGGCGCTGATGTTGTCGTTGTGTAACAACATCAACACCGCCTTCTGGTAGGACAATCAGATTAGTCGAAATCGATATCCCGTTTTGTTGACAAACTACGGCACCGAGTCACTGCTTGTGCGCCGGATACTGCGCTCCTGTCGTTGCCATTCCTTGAGCAACGAAGCAGCCTGGGCGCTGGTGATCGCATTCGCCGGTGCCCCAAAGAGTTTCTGGGTTTCAGTATCGAGATCAACACCGTGCTCCTGAGCCAGTTTGATCAAAGCATGAAGCTGGCGCTCCGTAATCAGCGATACTTCAGCGTCTGCTCGTGCAGTTGTAGTACGATTACCGTCTGGATAAAGCGAGCGTTCTTCAGCCAGTTTCTTGAGTTTATCAATAAAACTCGATGCCTGCCCTTTCGTCATGTTTACTATCTCGACGCCTTGATCATAGGCAAAGGTTGCCAGTTGCTCCCCTGTCCAATGAAGATCTTCCTGCAAGGCAGCAATATAGTGGCGTTGTTTTTCGCTCGCCGGTGCATCAGGATCACGGACAACAACCGGGCTTGCTGGAGGCTGTTGCGTCTCGCGCACAAGGGCTACCTGGTTGTCCAGCGCCTCGCGTTGTGCCTGATAGATGCGCCAGCCTAGGGCTACGGCTTGCTGTATGTCCTCATCGCCGGCATCAAGCGGCAAGGTAATACTCTCTTCCAGCGTGATAAAATCCTCACCGAGGCGAATGGCAGCACGATAGGTGCGCGTAATAGAGCGTTCCTCATCACGTGGTGTAGTCATGGAGGGTCTCCTGTCTGGTACATACCGGTACGATCATCCATAGGATGCTATGGATGCTACTCCGACTGATGGTTATACTTCGTCCCAACGTTTGTTCTCTCTGTCATCCGGCCTGCTTATTGCAGGAGGAATACCAATTTGACCTGGATCTTCCGCATCCTCTGGTTCGTCTTCTCCTTTTTTTTATGCAAGAACGGACGCGGCGGTCTGATCAACGTGCCTTTTCGCCTGCGGCAGAGCGGTAGGGGATCTTCTTTTTTTCAAATTGAAAAAAAGAGTCCCTTCCACGCGGCCGTAGGCGAAAAAGACGTGGTGTATGCGCGACCGTGTCACCGGTGCTCAGCACAAGAACATGCGGAAGGTTCAAGTCGAAACGGTATAAGCAGTTTCATCTCTATTATAGCACAAAGGTTCTCTATCTGCAACCTGAAACCAGGACGGATGGCGCTATTGGAGCGCACGGTGAAAGAGATTATACGGCGTTCTCAAATTCCTATCAGCAGCAAGAAATACGGGAAGACCATTGCGGTGCAATCACGGGGTCTGTGAATCAATCAAAACCATGGTTCACAGTGGTATAATTGGCACATCAACCGGTTGAGTGGTTTATAATAAGGCCCACGCGATCAGCATAGCGCCAGATTGGCCCTACGATACTGTTCCCGCTTTTGCGTGACGTTACTGTAACCAGATTCTGTATGTATGTGTTACCGAATGCACAGGTTGAGACAAAACTGAACGTGTCCGTTTTTACGTTACAAGAGACCCTGCGACTGATCACTGTCCGCACAGCAGTCCTGGAACTGGTGTGGTCACGTGAGGATGGGGCATTACAGGGATTGCGGCGACTCACCGCATCTGGCATCATGAGATATGGCCCACCACAAACTGCGGTCGATGTGGCGCTGAACGGGCCAGATCGATGGCTGTCCTCCCGGTTCTTTGCGCGCTATCTGACACATCAATGCCAGGAACACGATGGCGCAATTGAGATGACCATCAGTATTGGCCTGGGATTACTCAAACTGTATGACTGCTATCGGATTACGGATGACCTGGTGGCACGTCGAATATCGATCCAGAATGTGGATACCCAGCACATCCGAATCTATGGCTTGCGGATGCTGATCCCGCACGTCCGCGTTGGGGAGCGCGAGCCATGTTATTTCGAGTCACCCGGCAATAGTGTGCGCCCTCACGTGGCACTTGATATTGCTGCCGAACAACGGCATGATGTCCGTCCACGACGCTTCTTTACACCGGGCTTGAACCAAGGACGCGTATTTGAGCCAGCACCATCTTATGGACCCGGTCTGCTGGCGCTACATACCGATGGGCAAACCGATACCAGTTCACCGGAAACATTGCTGTGCTGGTATTTTTCGGATGTCGAGTCTGCAGTACCGTTTATGGATGGCACACCAGGTGATCCACCTTTATCAACGCCCACCGTCTCAATTGGGCACGAAGTGGGCCTGGCCGGATGGTTAGCACCAGAAGAGCGATTAACCGGCGGGACACAATATCTGCTCTTGCGTCCCGAACCCTGGATCGAAGCGCGCAAAACCTTTCAGCAAACCTGGGAACTGATAGGAGTACGCGCACCCGATGATCAGGCCGCATGGGTGAAAGACGCGGTCATTTATGAAACCCATCCGGCGTTACACGGTGGATTTGTCGAACTGGCCCGGGAATTGCCTCGGTTGGCAACGCTGGGCATAAACACCCTGGTTTTACTCCCCATCTGGAGCTTTGCCAATCCCGGTCGGCGGCTATGGGATGGGAATTGGAGTGCGTCGGGCAGTCCCTATGCCATCCGCGATCTAGATGTACTTGATCCTATGCTGGGCACGGCAGACGATCTCTGTGATCTGGTGACAACGGCGCATAACCTACAGATGCGAGTACTGATTGACTTCGCGGTACAGGGGTGTGCAGCCGGTTCACGCTATGTACTAGAACATCCGGACTGGTTCATTAAAGATGAGACGGGCGACTTTTCGACCACGCAGTGCCCCGGGACACCGTTGCGGTTTATGGACTACTATAGCTTCGATTGGAAGAACACGGAACTCCAGGACTACTTGCACAACTGGGCCTTAACCCAGGTTCAACGCTACGACATCGATGGCTTTCGCATCATTGCACCCGCCAGTACCACTCTGAACTGGACAGGGAATCCTGCACATCATGCCAGTGCTGCCAACCTGGGTCTGCTGCCGCTCTTGCGCCGGTTGCGACAGAATATGCGCCAGATCAAAAGCTCCTCTGCGCTCCTGTGTGGACTGGCCGGGCCGCTGTATACCGAACTGCACGATGCGTGCTATGATTATCTCGTCCATCATATGTTTGTGCATCTGGCGCTCAACCGTATCTCACCCGCAGAACTGGGTACCTACCTGTCGGACTATATGCACATCCTACCACCAGGGATGACCCGCATCTGCTTTACTGAAAAACACGATACCTGCGATGTCAATCCGCTTGTTGACGGGTTACGTGGCTCACGCATCAGCCGTATGCTCTTAACGGGAATGGTATTGTGTGGCTTTATTCCGGCACTATGGGCTGGACAGGAACAGGGCGAAGAACGAATATTGACGACCTTATTCCGAGTGCGCCGTGACTATCCGGTGTTACGGTATGGTGATGTACTCTACAATGTCGTGTGGTGCGACTCCCCCCAGGTGTTCGCGGTAGTGCGCACACTTGATACGACCTATGTGATCGGGTTGCTGAATGTCAGTCCCTATAAACAAACTGTGACGTTAAGCCTGCCAGTTGATCAGTGGCAGTTAGACGCCACCACGTATCGTCTACGCGAGTTGTTAACCGGGGTCATATGGCAAGAAGACGGGCGATCGACCTGGCGTAGGATCGAATTACAGCGATTGCGCCTGACCCTGGATCCTTTTCAGGCCTATTGTCTGGCCCTGGAGCCACAATGATGGGCACCCAGGAGCCACAATCCAGCGCAATCTGCTTGAGCGCAACCTGCTGCCATGGATGCGCTGCGCATTGTATCGCTCTATGTGCGTATTACGGCAACCTGCGGTACAATAGGACATAAGGTCTTTGAGCGATACGTTTGTGACTTGATCTCCCAACGATGTCCCGATAGTTGGGCAGTGAGTAGTAGGCGCACAATGATGACAACAGCTATTCTCACGGATGAGCGGTATGCTGCACACACCTATCCAGGCCATGTCGAGCGTGCCGAACGCTTATTTGCAATCGACAAGGCGCTTGATGCGAGTGAACTCCGGGATGACGTATTACTTATTGCGCCACGTGTGGCCCGGCTAACCGAGTTAACTGCAATTCACACCCCCGCCTTTTTGCAGTCGATCGAGCGTTTTGGTACCCACGGTGGTGGCAGTCTTGACCCAGATACCTATATGAATGAATCGTCATGGGAGGTGGCAACCTTGTCCGCCGGCGCGGCGTTGCGTGCCGTAGAAGCGGTGATGGGCGGTGAATGCCAGAATGCATTTTCACTAGCTCGTCCACCTGGTCATCATGCGACGGCCAATCAGGCCATGGGGTTTTGTTTGCTCAACAATATTGCCATCGCTGCCCGCTATGCACTCGATCAGTTTGGCCTGGAACGGGTCGCCATTGTTGACTATGATGTTCATCATGGCAATGGCACCCAGGATATCTTTTATCAGGAGCCGCGTGTATTGTTTTGCTCAACCCATGCCTGGCCGTGTTATCCCGGAACCGGCCCGGCGACTGATATCGGGGCCGGGCCGGGCAGCGGTACGACGCTGAATGTGCCATTACCTGTGGGTGTGGGCGATAAGGGGTATATCCAGGTCTTTGAACGAGTGATCGTACCCGCCTTGCGCCACTGGCGCCCTCAGCTGATCCTCGTCTCGGCTGGATACGACGCGCACTGGAGCGACCCTATCGGCCCGATGGTTCTTTCAGTTGCAGGCTATGCGCAATTGACGCGTATGTTGTATGAGAGCGCAGCCGAATTGTGTGCGGGCCGCCTGATCCTGGTGTTAGAAGGGGGGTATAACCTGGAGGCCCTCGGTGCCTGTGTGGTGGCTGCATTGCGCGTGTTACTAGGGCGCGATCCGGGCAAAGATCCGTTAGGGGTGATTACAGCCCCCGCTCCAGATGTGAGTGGGGTTATTGCCCAGTTATTGGGTCGTCATCCCCTCTTTGTGTCCGCACATCGTTCAGCTACTGAAGCGTAATGAGTTGTTATGACCATTGCAGTGATTAATTATGGCGCAGGGAATCTGCCCAACGTCGTGCGTGCGCTTAGACATGTTGGCGCACAACTGGAAATAACCGATGACCCGACGGTGGTGCAGGCCGCCCCGTCCATCGTATTACCGGGCGTCGGCGCTACCCAGGATACGATGCACAGTCTTGAACGATTGGGCATCGCCCAGATCCTGCCGCAAGTGATTGCCAGTGGGCGGCCGTTTCTGGGCATTTGTGTTGGCATGCAGGTGCTGTGTAGCGAGAGTGAAGAGTTTGGGCGGCATCAGTGCTTGAATGTACTACCCGGTGTGGTGCAACGCTTGCCTGGTGGCCAGAAGGTACCCCAGATTGGCTGGAATCAGGTGTGTTATACCGACACCTATACGTCGCATCCACTTTTTGCGGATATTCCCAGCGGCAGTCATTTTTATTTTGTCCATTCCTTTTACTGTAACCTGGTTGATCACACACCGGTGGCCGGCACCACCGACTATGGCCTGTGGTTTCCATCAGTGGTGATCCGCAATAGTCTGGCCGCAGTGCAGTTTCATCCTGAAAAGAGTGGGCACTGCGGGTTGCAACTCTTACGTAATTTTGTAACAATGTGTCGTTCCGCATAGAGGCATACTCCTTGCTCTCTTGATGAACGATGCTGGATATGCTCATGGAAATTATTCCCGCTATTGACTTAAAGGATGGCAAGTGTGTCCGTCTATATCAGGGTGACTTTGAGCAGGCCACGATTTATAGCGATGATCCGGTGGCAGTGGCTCGGCAATGGGTTGCCCAGGGAGCAACACGCCTCCACGTGGTCGATCTGGATGGTGCCCGGTCTGGTCGTCCCGTTAATACGGACACGGTCTTGACGATTGTACGTGCCGTTGATGTCCCGGTTCAACTTGGTGGTGGGCTACGCGATGAGGCCGATATTGCGGCTGCGCTCGCGCTGGGGGTAGCACGGGTAATTCTCGGTACGGTTGCGGTGCACAATCCCTCCCTGGTAGAGCGGCTGGTAGCCCGGTTCGGTGATCAAATCATCGTCGGGGTTGATGCCCAGAATGGGCAGGTGGCGATTACCGGGTGGACAACCCTGGCCCACTTTCAAGCTTCCGATCTGGTGGCCCAGATGACTCGTATGGGAGTTCAACGGATCATTTATACCGATATTGCGCGTGATGGCACGCTGACAGAGCCAGACTTCGCAGCCACTGCGAATCTGGTGCACCCCGCTGGCCCGGCAATTATTGCCAGTGGTGGCGTGTCGCATGTTGATCACGTCCGGCGTCTGGCAACGACCGGCGTCGAAGCCGTGATTATCGGGCGAGCGTTGTATACGGGTGCGATTGACTTACCAGCAGCGCTGGCAGCATTAGCCTGACGAACCCGACCGGCGCCGGTCTATGTATATTGTGTTTGAGAGGAGCTTATTCATGACCACTCCTGATCTAACCGCAAAATATGAAGAGGAACGCCTGCGTACCCACGAGCAATCGCAGTTGATTTATCTTCAAGGGCAGGTTGATGAACTGCGCCGCATGATCAAGGATCAAACCAATAAATATAACTGGGCCATGGAGCAGATACGTAAGACAGAGGCCGCCATTGTACAGGTGCAAAGCCTCTTTGAACGCCATACTGAGGAAATTACCCTGTCGGTTGAGATTTCGCGGCGCGATGTGATTGGCTTACGCAAGGAGATTGCGGGTGCCCTGGTTAAGATTGAAGAAGGAATCAAGCCCCTGCGCGAAATGCAGTCGCAGATCCATCAACTGGCAGAGGCTCGCCGCCAGGATCGTGATCAGATTTTTCCCTGGTTTTCACGTATCGAGGATACGGAACAAAAAATACTGGATCTGCAGTCGCAGATCAAAGAAAATGAAGATCGGCATCGGCAACTGGCGTCACAACTGGATCATCTCCGGGAAGCGGATGCTGTAGCCTTTCAGGAAGCGCGCCGCGTGAGCGATGAATTGCAGATCGAAAAACAAAACCTGCGACGGCAGATCGTTGAAGGCCAGCAAGCTGCTGCGGATATGCGTACCTGGTTTGATGAGTTTGATGCCCGCCTGGCACGCATTGATGAAGTGCATCATCGGGTTGACCTGTTTGCAGAAACACTACCCGCGCAGATCGCAGAGGTGGCGAATAAGCTGCCGGATATTAATGTGGAGATTAAGCGGGTTGAGCGGATCTCAACCGAGCGGTTTATGATGAACCAGGAACGGCTGGAGGATCTGCGCCATCAGGCGGATGAGCGCCTCTCGATATTGCAAGAGACTGACGACCGTCATTTGCGGCAGCTTACTTCCTGGATTGAGCGCATTGATAGCTGGGTGCGGGAGTTAGAACAACGCCTGAGCCGTAGTGTAAGCCGCCTCGAAGGGGTGCAACACAGTCATATTGCACGCATTACGGATCTGGAGCAGCGTGAGCTACAGGTGATCGCAGCGCTTTCCGACGCTTTTCGCCAGCAGGCCGAAGAGGTCAAGCGGGCGCAGCTTACTTCTCTCGGAACGGACGCCACAGCTACGGAGTAGCGGGTTGCCAGCCGAGCGTTGCCAAAAATGCCAGGTCAGCGGCGGTCAATAGCCCCTGCTGTGCGCTCCGAGCCAATAGATCTGGACGACGTTCCAGCGTCCGTTGGAGCCGTTGCTGCCGCCGCCAGCGCGCAACTTCGCCATGGTGCCCTGAGAGTAAGATGGCCGGCACGGCCTGCCCTTCCCATACGGCTGGCCGCGTGTAGTGTGGGTATTCTAACAGCCCATCGCTATGACTCTCTTCGATGATCGATTCGGCATCAAGGACGCCGGGAACCAGCCGCGCCACTACATCAACCACGACCATGGCCGCCAGCTCGCCGCCGGTCAGTACATAGTCGCCGATGCTCAACTCCCGCGTGATATACTGCCTGCGTAGACGCTCATCAACGCCTTCGTAGCGGCCACACACCAGCACCAGCCGTCGCTCCTGGGCCAGTTCGGCGGCGACTGCCTGAGTAAAAGGCTGGCCGTCGGGACTCATCAGGATGACGGGTGGGGGCGAGGTCAGCCGTTCGTCACGGGTCTGTACGTCCCGAATAGCGGCAGCCAGGGGTTCAGCTTTCATCACCATGCCCGCCCCACCACCATAGGGTGTGTCGTCGGTGGTGCGATGGCGGTCGGTGGCGTAATCCCGAATGTTGTGCAGGCGCACGCTGATCACGCCCGCCTGCTGCGCCCGCTTGAGAATGCTTTCGGACAATGGCCCGCTGAACATCGCCGGGAACAGGGTCAAAATATCAAAGATCATGGGCATAAATGGCGGCCAAAAAAAGCGGCCACTCGCGCAACATAGCGATGACGATCGGCAAAATAGGCCCCACAATGTTCACAATCGGGACATATCCAGAGTTCCTTCGGCTGGCAGGCAGCGGCAAAAAGCCGGTGTGCATGTGCAGGTCGAATCAGCGTATCGCCGCCCCCATGGATAATTAACACCGGGCGGGGCGCAATCTGGCGGATCGCATCAATCGGTCGCACCTGACTGAGACGGTAGCCGTGACGGCGTTCGTTCAACACATCGGTCAGCGCCACCAGCGTGCCGGGCGGAACACGCAGGATCTGGCGCATATGCTCGCCAATCAGGTCACGCGCACTGGTGAAGGAGCTATCCGCAACAACCGCCAGCACATCCGGCTGTTGCGCGGCGGCCAGAATGGTCACAGCCGCCCCCATAGAAAAGCCGATCACACCGATGCGTCCGCCGGGCAAGCGCTGCTGGACAAACGCGATCGCGGTTAACAGATCGTCAACCTCGCGGCTGACCAGCGTGTTGGGCCAGGGATCGGACTCACCGCGCCCGCGAAAGTCGAACAACAGCACGTTATGCCCGGCACGCCACAGGCCGGTGCCAATGCCGAGCAGGTCGTGCTTGCCACCAATATGACCGTGACAGCCGATCACGACGCTTTGTGCTGCGGGTTGGGGCAGCCACCAGCCGCACAGCTTGAGACCATCCGGGGTATGCAGCGTAATCCGCTCATAGGGTACGCCCAGTTCCCAGGGCGTGAAGGTATAATCTTGCAAATAGGTGCGACGGGGAGTAGGGTTGATCTGGTTGCTCGCATACCAGGCGATCCCCAGTGCCCCGCCCACCGTACCAATCGCCGCGCTTACCAGGAGCGGTAGCGGAACAGGCTGATGATTCATACGTGTGGCCCTTGCTCCAGTTATGTTGATGCTAGTATCATTATACCGCTATGTCACACCTGATTGCCACCTGTGCACCTGAAGCAGCCAGCGTCGCGCTGGATGAGCTACGCCGGCAATCCTGGCCGGTCACGCTGACGACCTGGCTGGATGCCGGCGTCGCTTTGCTATCCACGCCCGATCCGCCGGCGCTGGCCGACGCGCTGGCGGCATACCCGCCCGTGTTTGTGCGCCACCTGGCCCCGGCTGACCTGGTGCTTCCGTTGAGCGGCCAGATGGCGGATATAGCGACGCTGACGGCGGCAGTACGCGATGCGCTCCCGGCTATGCCGGCGGATCAATCCGGTGACCTCGGCGCACCCTATGCCGTCCAGGTGCGGCTTAGTCGGCAGGCCGCGCCGCCCTACACGCGCTATGCCGTGGCCGAACCGCTGCGGGCGCTGCTGGCACGCTACGGCGCGGAAGATGTGCGCCACCCGCAGCTTATTCTGTCCGTCTATTGTGCGCCGACTCAGGCCTACATCGGGCTGTGGCCGGCAGCACGCTGCCTGAGCGACTGGCCCGGCGGTGAGCATCGTTTTGCGCGTATGCCCGATCAAGTCAGTCGTGCCGAGTTCAAGTTGCTGGAAGCGCTGGCGGTCTGGAAGCTGACGTTGCCGGGCCAGGGGCATGCGCTCGATCTTGGGGCCGCGCCGGGTGGCTGGACGCGCATCCTGGCGCAGGCGGGACTGGCGGTTGTGGCGGTCGATCCGGCCGATCTGGATGCACGGGTGTTGCGGCTGCCGCAGGTGCAACACTGGCGGAGATATGCCGCAGACTATATTGCCCACAGCACCACGCTGGTTGACGTGCTGGTGAACGATATGCGTATGGATGCACGCGACTCGGCGCGGCTGATGGTGCGGGCAGCGGCATGCTTGCGCCCCGGCGGGCCGGCAATCATGACGCTCAAGCTGCCGCAGGCACACGGCGCGGCGGTCTATCGGCAGGCCCACCAGGTGTTGACCCGGGCCTACACCGTGGTTGGGGCGCGGCAGCTCTTCCACAACCGCAGCGAGGTGACGGTGGTGCTCCGCCGGGCGGCCTGCTAATGCGCCTGATCTTCCGGTGTGTTCTGCAAACATATGTTCTCGCTGGCGTTTACCCTGACCTGCCCACCGGTTTACCACGCTGAAATACACAAACATTCGTTCGATTCGATCTGGTAGTGAAAAAGGTGTGGGATAGTGTGGGATACTGTGGGATACATCCGGGGTGAACACCGCGCCCGCCCATGCGCCGGTAGCACCGCCCGGTGCTGTTGTGCCAGCAGTTCATTGCCAATTCGTACCAACAAACGTATAATACCCATAGCTATTTTTACCCGTTTCGTACCACCCGGAGATCACCCATGGTTGGCATTCTCGAAGGCCTGGTCTTTCTGGGGACAATCGCCGCAACCCTGAACGCGACCCTCAAAGGCACGGTGGGAATCGGCATCGAAGACCTGATAGCCAACGCCGGCGGCAATCTGCTCAGCGACGGCATCCAAAAGGGCATCCAAAAGGCTGTCGAGAACCTCGGTTCTGACGACACGCAGCGTATTAACCACGATTTGCAGCAGGCGTTCCGCGACGCGATCTATGAAGCGCTCTACGATCTGGGCGGTCGCGGCTGTTTTCCTGCCGCCTGGGAAAAAGACCGCGATGTGCCGCAGAAGATGGTCTACTGGCCCAAAGGCGACTTCAGTCCCGGTGACCCCGCTGCTGCGCCCTACTTTCCGAGGGACGACACGCTCGATCACCAACTCTGCCGGTGCCTGTGGCACCTGGGTCGAGCGATCAAAGAAGAACACCTGCTGCCACTCGTGCCGCCGCTGGACGATGCCCATGCCAGTGTCTACGGCTATTTGCAACCGAAAACGACCCAGGTCGTCAGCAGTCCCGCGCCGGACGACGCAGCCAGCCCGGAGCAACGCTATCGCTACATCGCCAGTGCTACTCCGCAGGCCCTGGCGCATGCCTTCTTTGCCTATATCTGCGACGAGATGCAAAAGATCAAGGATCGGCCTGACCTGAAGATTGACCCGCTGCTGGCCGATAATACCGAGGCCGAACGCCTGCGCGCTCACCTGCGCGACCACCTGCTGCCACGCACGCTGATTCACCTGGATGAGTGCCTCAAATCTGAGCAGTACACCGCTGCCTGGCGGGCCTTCAACCGCCTGCTGCTCGAAGGCTTGCGCGATGGTGTGGCGCAATTACACATCGGCCAGGCGGAGATCAAGCAAGCCCAGGAGCAGATCCTGGAGCGACTGGATCTGCTCCTGAAGCCAGAAAATGCGTCAGTCCTGGGTGACTGGAGTACCCAGATGGCCGCAATGGTGCAGGCCACCGGGCGGATTGAGCAGCGCCAGCAGACCAGTTTTGTGGTGCTGCTCAAGACAATGCAGAGTCAGCACGGCGAAGTGATGAGTAAGCTGGACGATCAACACGGCACGGTCGTCAGCGGCCTGGCGGAGATTAGGCAGCGGCTCGAGCAGTTGCTGGAGGCGCTGGCTCATGCCCACGCCATTGCCGATCCCTACGACGTGCATGGCCTGGAAAATCCCTACCTGGGCCTGGCCGCGTTCACCTACGCCGAACGCGAGCGGTATGCCGGGCACAAACGAATGATTGCTGTTGCCGTGGAAAAGCTCACCACACCTGGCGAACAACGGGTACTCCTGTTTATCACCGGGGCCAGCGGCAGCGGCAAATCCTCGTTTGCCCAGGCGGGCCTCATCCCTGCGCTGGAGCGCTACTAC
>DAOTWD010000094.1:0-1539 GCA_034435975.1 Chloroflexaceae bacterium
CCGCACGCATCCGCGCCTCCCCGCCTCGTCGCATCACGCCGCACGCATCCGCGCCTCCCCGCCTCGTCGCATCACGCCTCGCGCTGTATGTTCTGCGCCAACACCAGTAATCGATCCGCCAGTCCCGTCAGCGTGTCATACAGCGCCAGGCGACTGCGCCATAATGACTGCACAACATAGCCCGTACCCCGTATCTGCGGTGGTTGACGGACTTTGAACGAACCTTGCGCAATCGCATCGATTTCGGGATGCAACGGATGCGCCGCCCAATATCCTGGTACTGGACTGTAGTGCGGTGCCAGAACCTCTTCCCTGGTGGCACTATTCAGCACACCAACCAGCAGTGCACTCAGATAGCGACAGGCATCGACTGCCGTGGTCGCACCATGAGTTGTGCGCGAACTATCGGCACAACGCGCGATAGCGATTGGCGGATACTGGGCATACATCAGAGCCACTGGTGCCAGGCGCATGATTGACCCGTTCCCCGCCGTATGACTATCGGTTGACCCCGCATACGGATTCCTTGTCTGCTCGAAGCGGTGCAACGCTCCCGCAGTCGTATTGCCGATGTCAAAGCAATAGCCTTTGACACTGAACTTACCGTGACGCATCCACGCAACATAGCGTTCCATTTGATCGTGGGCATCAAAGCCTTGTCGTTCGACCAGACTCTCCGCCAGGCAGAGCGCCATCGTGGTGTCGTCCGTCCACTCACCTGGTTGCAGATGAAATGGCCCGCCGCCGACCATATCGGTGATTGGTGTAAATGATCCCGGTGATTTAAACTCCAATGTCGTGCCAACCGCATCACCTGTGGCCAGGCCGAGCAGCGCACCGCGATAGCGTTCGGGCAGCGTCGGTGAAGATGAGCAGGACATACTGTTATCCTCCTTAATCGTCATCGCACCCCATAATGCTCATCAATGTCAAGCCGATGGCATTATACCTCATACCTCCCGTGATGCGTATCCGATCTCTGTGAGAATCACGTCCCTCGGCAAAAAGGGTCTTGACAGGTTTGCTTCGGTTTGCTATACTATCTCTCACCTGGTTAAATCGTTCCGCGTCCAAGCGGGGCGGTTGAGTAATTTTTGATGCTGGTTCGTCCCGTATCACAAATACACCAGGATCGGCGTATTATACGTCGATGGGATCTCACGGTAGTTAAGCCGTAGATCATCCCAATCCGGTTCGTGAGTGCCACGCTTTTGCGAAACGCGCCAGGCTTGACCTGGAAACGTCGCCAGGCAGATCCGGGGTTACACACTCTGAATCACCTGGTTTTTTTGTGGCCACGAATCGCCCGTACCTTACCAGTTGCATACTGAAAACCATCATGCATGGCCTCCATAGGGGCATCCATTTTACGGTAGTAGGATGGAACTTATCTTTAATATTCACGCAGAGTTTGATCCTGGCTCAGGATGAACGCTGGCGGCGTGCCTAATGCATGCAAGTCGTACGCAGCGCGCTTCGGTGGGCTGCGTGGCGCACGGCTGAGGAACACGTGGGTGATCTACCCGGGTGTGGGGGATA
>DAOTWD010000095.1:0-54125 GCA_034435975.1 Chloroflexaceae bacterium
GCATCTGGTCAACCTTAGCATTGCGCTCTACAACCTGGCAATGTTCCATGCCGGTCAGCAGGACTTTGCCGCCGCCGTGCCGCTGCTGGAAGAGGTGGTGGCGCTGGACGAGCGCACCGGCCACCCGGATCTTGAAAGTGACCGCGCCAAGCTGGAAGAGCTATGCCAGCGGGCTGCTGGTGCGCCAGCGCTTGCGTTGGCTGGCCTGGTGGCAGAATGGCGCGACGGTGGGCGCGATGCCGAGCAGTTTGCCGCGCTGCTTAACCTGGCCTGCAATCGCTATGTCGAGGCGATGCGCACTGGCAGTGGCGTACAGCGCGAGGAACTGGCGAGCGAACTGGCGCACCTGCGCGCCGCCCGTCCGCTGCCCATCGCCAAAGCCAACGATTTGCTGGCACTGCTGCGATTGCGCCTGCGCGACGAGCCGGGGATGGCCGCCCAGTCCGACCGGCTGCAGGCCGCGCTGCCCACGCAACTGGCGCAGGCGCTGGACAGCATGGAGCAGCACGTCAGCAGGCAGCCCGCGCCGCCACCCGCGGTTGCGAACGAGGACGCAGCAACCATGGCGCTGGCAACCATGCTGAACAGCCTGCCGCCAGAACAGCAGGCCGAACTGCGGGTGCTGGCGCAGGTGGTGCCCCTCTTGCAGCAGGGCGTCCAGTTGTTGCAACAGCCCGGCCTCACCACTGCCGAACGCAGCCGCCGGGCGCACGAACTGGAGCACGCCGCCAGTCAGGCCGCCGCTGGTGAGTCCGCCGGGTCGCCCTGGCTGGCCGCTGCGGATGCGTTGCGCTGTGTGGCGGGCTGGCTCCAGGGGGCCATGGTCGATCCAGCCGCACTGCCCGAACCCTACCAGAACCTGATAAGCCTGATGTTTACCGGAGATAGCGATGAGTGAGACCGATGCGACCGAGCGTTACACCTGTCCGAAATGTGGCTACACCAATATCTGGACGCACGCCGAAATCCGACAGCGCGGGCAGCAGGCGATCTATCGTGGTGACAACGAGGTCATCTATACCCTGCGCTGCAAAAATCCAGCCGGTTGTGACCAGCGTATCCGTGTGGCTGTGCCGCGCCAGAAAGGATAAGGCCCGCCATGCCCGTACTTGGCCCGGAAACAGACGCCGAACGCGAGTTGCGCGAATGGTTCGAGCGCCAGGAGCGCCGCAATATCGAGCGGCTGGAGGCCAGCGCACAGACGCTGAGCCAGCTTGTCACTGGGCTGTATGGCGTCCTGTTTGCAGTGCTGGCCTTGAGCAGCCAGCCCGCCTATTTGCAACCCCCGGTGGTGCAGTGGGCCGGGACGCTGAGCATGGGCGCGTTTTTTGCGTCCCTGCTGGCGGCCATGCTGGTGGTGTTGCCCCGTCGTACCAGCTATCAACAGGACAACCTGACTGAGATGCAGCAGGCCTATCAACGCCTGTTGCGCCGGAAGGCAAGCTTGTTACGCATGGCGCACCTGGTCTTCTTGCTCGGTACCGCCGGCCTGGTAGCGGTGATCCTGGCGATTTTGTGGCAGGTGTGAGCGGCGGGGGTGAGTCGCCGTCATTGCGGTACCAAGGCCAGCCCACGCTCCCAGATGCGATAATCTCTTAATTACACGAGTTACGCGGTGAGCGCCCATAATGGTGAGCGACCCAGGCAATCTCGATCATCTGCTGACGATGGTACAGCCTATTCGTGCATTCGTGGCCCTATTCGTGGACGGCTGACCCGCCATTGTTGCTCCGTCCATCCCCCACCGCGTAACTCCTGTTAATTACGCATCTATTCACGTAGCTAATTCAACGAGCGATTGTATACGTTCCAATATTTCTGTGTTTACTTTTCCAAAGACACGAACAGTAAGTGATTGAGACAAGGTATAAATTTTGTCTGCACGAACGATCCCTGGGCGATTTAAACGCCCTGCATGGAGGTGTTCATTCGTAATAGTACAGGTGTAGGGCGTGACCGTTGGATTAGAGGTCATCGCTACAACAATCATATCGGTGGTCTGTTGGTGATAGTGCGTACTTGAGATGACGATGACCGGTCAACGCTTTGTTGCAGACAAATCGGTAAAGGGCACGGGAATGAGCAGAATCGTTCCTTGATCAGGCGGCATTCCAATCCTCATCATCATACGGATTGTCCCAAAAATCAGTGCTTGTGTGTGCAGCGTGGAGTAAATCATCAAAAGGGTCGTCGACAGTTTGTTCTTCGACTACAAAAACCGTGACGCGTTTTCCCGGAGAAAAAGGAACGTATAATAGGATACGTCCATCATCTTGAACAATGACGTCATATTTGATCGCTGGACGACTCTCGATTGGTGTCTGTTCCATTGACGATCTCTTTCCTCAGTCATACGACCCATCCGTATAATTCCATTGTAACATAGTGAAAGCACTCCTACAAGAAGAACTGCGAGTGGAACAGGCAGTATCTCTTGACAATTTCTGTGATAGGTACTTCTTTGTGGTGTGGTCATAAGAGGCTCTGCGAACTTGATTGAACGGCCCGTACGCGGTGGCGGTGACCGGTCGGGGCGCAGCACGGGGGCGACCACCCATTAGCTGGCGCGGCGCTGGTTGCGGTGGCGGGACGGATGGCGGCGGTGGGGCGGTGGCCCGTGCTGCGCCCGTACCTTGCGGCGGGACGGAGGGCGGCGGTGGGGCGGTGGCCCGTGCTGCGCCCCTACCCTGCGGCGGGACGGAGGACGGCGGTGGGGCGGTGGCCCGTGCTGCGCCCGTACGCGGTGGGGGTGGCCCTGGTCGGGGCGCAGCACGGGGGCGGCCACCCATTAGCTGGCGCGGCGCTGGTTGCGGTGGCGGGACGGATGGCGGCGGTGGGGGTGGTCCGTGCTGCGCCCGTACGCGGTGGCGGGACGGAGGGCGGCGGTGGGGGTGGCCCGTGCTGCGCCCGTACCTTGCGGCGGGACGGACGGCGGCGTTTCAACATACCTGTTGCCAATATGCGAGCGCATTATCAGCCAGTCTCGACCACCGCCCGCAGGCCGGCAGCAAACTGTCGTGCTCCGCCCTGCGCCGGATGCCGCACCTTGTGATGCGGCACCCCCAGCCGCGTCAGCGCCTGATCAGCGGTGTTGCCCATTGCGACGACCAGCGCCGCCGGAAATATCACACAGACACGCGCCAGGAAGGGCAAACCCAAGACGACCTCGTCCGCCCGTGGTTTGCGGTTACTGTGCGGATTGTCGCGGCGATGCGGGTGAAAGGGGAAGGCGTTCCAGCCTACGGTGATGACGCCCAACTGTGCGATCTCGCGCCAGACAATCGTCGCCGTTTGCTCGGCAGAGATGCGCCCATCGTCGGTCGCCAGTACAAACCCGCGTGCCGCACCAAACAACCCCGGTGGATCGATTCCACTTAACATAATGCGCTCGCTGGTAAACGGGATGCCTGTGCGTCGTGCGCCGAGATAGCCCGGTGCTTCGCCCACGAGCAGCAACCGGGGTTGCCGGTCGTGCGCCTGCTCCAGCGCCCGCCGCAGATTGGCGCGGCGCACGGCATTCCCGGCCACACCATTGTCCGCATACTGGTTCGTCGCATCGGCGGCTACCGGCACCTGCGCCAGGTCGTTCAGGAGTTGATCAAATGCCATGCATATGTGCTTATAGTACGCTTATACCAACTGGACATCGGAGTCCAGGCTTCTGAAAGGTAAAAAGGAGATCTCTGGAGCTGCGAACGATTGATCCCTGGCGTGCGTGTTGCTACTTAGCGCACGCTAGCTGCCCCTTTTGCACGACCGTGCTGACGCCAGCGCTCGCGCAGGTAAGTAATCCCATTGCGCTGATAGACCAGCCACTCCACCACTAGCACGAGCAGTGCCAGCGCCGCCAGCCAGCGCCAGATCTCCTGCCGTCCCACGCGCTCGCGCATCGCCGCCGCCTGTAGCCCGCTGGTCTGCGTCACCGCCAGGCGCTCCTGGGGTTTGATCTGTGACTCGCCAGCGGTAAACAGGTTGACCGCATAGCGCTGGCGTAATTCAAGCTGGTTATTGTGATAGACCTCAAGCGTATACACCCCCAGTTCGCCGGTATCGGCATACACCACCTGGTTGCCCTGGAGCTGGATCTGATCGTTGTTGCGCGAGCTGACCTGGCGATCGTCGGGCCGGATCACGCGCACCTCGGTAACGGCCTCATCAATCGGCACCACCAGCGGTTGCCCTGGCACGAGCTGCGCCGCCTGCGCCCCGGTGCCGGGCGAGAGATAGCTCACGATGTTCGAGAGCAGCAACGGAAAGGCCACCTGGAGCGGCAGATCGGACTGATGCAGGTCAAACGCCAGCACCACGATGCGCCGCCCATCGCGTTCGCCGGCCACTAGCAGCGGTGCCCCATCGCTGTCGATCACCACCCGCGCCCAGTTCCCCGGCGCAATTCGGGCTGCCTTGAGAACACTGACCTCGCTGACACTGACACTGCGCAACAGCGGCTCGTCGCCAAACACCGGGCGCACGGACGGAAACTCCAGCGTACCTGTCACCGAGAAATACGCGGTACTCTGCGGAGGCGCAATAAAGAAGAGATTCCCCGGCGGCAATATTGTCGGGGCCACACCATCAATAATCGTCAGCGGCACCTGCGCCGCCGTCTGCGTAAATGTCGCCGTCGTCGTTGGCACCAGCGTCATCTGCACCCCCGGCAGCAGCGCCAGACCGGTTTCGAGGAAGCGGTTGCCCGGCCCGATCACCCGCACATTCGTCTGATCGCCCACCCGACTGACAGCCCAGGCACGATCATCGGTGGGCAGGGCATCGCCCTCATTCAGGCGTGCCTCGACCACTTGCACCTGGGGCGGTATGTCGGCAATAATGCTCTGCTCTCGCCCCGGATCGATGCTCAGGTTGTAGGCATTGAAAAGTGCTCCATCGAGGTAGATGTCCATCCGCCGCGTGACGCTCGTGCTGCCATGATTCGTCGCCTGGGCAAACAGTGTCTGCCCGGCGGCGGCGGGCTGCAACGCCAGTGCACTGATCGCCACGTTGTCATCTCTGCGCCCGATCGGGAAATAACGCACAGTGGCGGGCACCGTCACGTCTTCCGGCACCGTGACATTACCGTCGGAGATGATCGCCACCTCGCTCTGCTCCTCCCGCGCTGCCAGCGCCGATGCCAGCGTCAGCGCTTGCGTCAGGTCGCTGTCGCCGCTGTTGCGCAACGTAATGCCATTGATCGCGTTGCGTAGCTCGCGCTGATCGGTCGTCGAAGCCGCCGGCACCTCCATTTGCCCGCCAATGGCAATGATCGTCGCCCTCCCGCCATCGGGAAGTTGCTCGATCAGTCGCAGCGCCTCGACTTTCGCCGCCTCCAGCCGATTGGGCACCACATCAACCGCGCCCATGCTGGCCGAGCGGTCAATAATCACAATCAGGTTGCGCCCGGCAATGCCCTGCGTCAGGAAGAAGGGCCGTGCCAGTGCCAGCACCAGCAGGAGCATCAGCAGCAACTGCAATAACAGCAATATATTGCGCCGTAACTTTTGCCAGGGTGCGTTGGCCTCTACATCATGTACCATCCGCTGCCACAGAAATGTCGAAGAGACGGTGCGTTCTTCGCGGCGCAACTTGAGCAGGTACATGGCGACAATGATTGGCCCGACGATAGCAGCCCCGATCAGGGCCAGGGGTGCCAATAATGACATAACGTATTCCTCGTAAACTGGATTCCAGACTGAAGCCTGTACGGAACACGATCCAGGCAAAGGCCCAGACTCCGATCTTCACAATTGATTGAGGATTGCTCTATGCAAACAACACCTCATGTCTCGCGTCTTATCGCCTCATCAGCAAACGGCCCTGCACCCTGACACGCCAGTTGCCGTAATTCTGCCAGTGCGGCTTGCACTGCCTCATGGAGCGCCGGATCGTTAACCGCAAACCCACGGGCGGCATACTCCGCTTCGTCCAGCAGTTGCATCTGCTGACAGTTCGGCGCGATGAACAGGTCGAGTTCAAGATCCTCAGACTCAACCGTTTGTTCACCGAAAATCGCCGGGCGGGTCACGTTACAATACCAGCCCTTGCGCGTGCCATCGGGGGTGCATAGCTCATACACGTTGTACCAGCGGTCGCTGTAGAAATGCTCGTAGAGATGATCCCCTGGAGCAAAGACCACACATCCCAGATTGGTGAGTGGGCGTTCCCAGCGGGCATGCAACAGTATCGACGTCATTGTGCGCTGCAGCAGCCAGCCCTGGTAGGTAATCACCGTTCTTTTTGATGGTTTGAGCAGGCGTACACGAAACATCATCGTACCACCCCACCGCATCATGAATGCAGTCGTCGATCATAGCGGGAACACCATACCGTAGCCTCTGACTCACTCTGTATTCCTCTACCGTCAAAAATCTCGTTGGAGGAATCGGTACCATCTGTGTCCCGATCACTAACGCAGCGTGCCGCGCTTGCGCATCTGCGACAGCACAAAATCCTCAACCGGCACGCCGGTATCCGCAAAGAGATAGGTAATCCCACGACCGCTGCAAAAGCTCTCGACTTCAGCACGCCATGTCGCCAAGTGCTCATGATAGTGCCGCAGTGTATCCAGGTCAGCCGTAATCTCGACTGATACTCCACCTTCACTATCGATCAGCCGGAAATCGCCCTCCATCTGGGGATCGATTTCCTGGGGAGCAAGGATGTGGAGCAGCGTAATCTCAAAAGAGCGTGATGCAAGTGTGTGCAAGGCATCCTTCCAGCCTGGATCGAGCAGATCCGAGCAAAGCAGCAATGGCCCGGTGGTGCGGGCGGTTTGAATATAGCGCTGGCAGGCCGCACCCAGATTGCCCTTGCCACCTGCCGTTGCTTTTTGCAAAAACAGAAAGAGCGGTATTGCCCCGCGCTTACCGCGCACTCCTGGCAACTGCTGCATGCGCCCTGTGCTCAATGCCGTCACTGTTACTCGATCCAGGCTGCTCAGCGCAATGTAGCTAAGCGCGCCTCCCAACCGGCGGGCATAGGCAAACTTGTTGGGTGTCCCCCAATCCATTGAGCTGCTACTATCGAGCAAGAGATGGATCGTTAGTTCTTCTTCGGCCACAAACAGTTTGAGGAAAATGCGATCCATACGTGCATACAGATTCCAGTCGATCTGCCGAAAATCATCGCCTGTTGTATAGGGGCGAAAATCGGCAAACTCCACCGAGGCACCTCGACGTGGACTACGGCGTTCGCCTTGCATCTCACCCGTCATCGCCCGCCGCGTCAAGAGTGACAGCTGATCTAATTTGCGTAGAAAAACCGAGTCAAATAAAGGTTCGGTCATCGGGTTAACTTGACATAATTGTTATTCGGTTTTCACCGACTCAATGATACCCTGCACCACCTCATCCGGGTTCATCCCCTCGGCCTGAGCCTCGAAGTTGAGAACGCAGCGGTGGCGCAAGGCTGGCAAAGCTGCGGCTTTCAGGTCAGTGAAGGCCACATTATAGCGCCCATCGAGCAGGGCCATGATTTTGCTCGCCAGGATCAGCGCCTGCATACCTCGCGGGGAGGCACCATAGCGAATGTATTGCTTGGTTATCGCTGGCGACTCCTTGCTTTCTGGATGCGTGGCAGTGATCAGCCGCGCTGCATAGGCCAGCACATGGCTGGCAATCGGTACCGTACGAGCCAGGGCCTGCATCTGTGTGATGATGTCTCCACTGGCAACCTTGCGGATCTGCGGTGTGCGGGCACTGGTGGTGCGATTGGCAATCTCCACCAGTTCGGCGGTGGTTGGAAACGTGACGATAATCTTGAAGAAGAACCGATCCAGCTGCGCTTCGGGCAATGGGTAGGTTCCCTCCATTTCGAGCGGGTTCTGAGTTGCCAGCACAAAGAAAGGTGACCGTAGCCGATGCACCGTCTTGGCGACAGTCACCGTATGCTCCTGCATCGCCTCTAGCAAGGCGCTCTGCGTTTTCGGTGTGGCACGGTTAATCTCATCAGCCAGCAACAGATTGGTAAAGATTGGCCCTGGCTCAAACCGAAAGACCTTGCGTCCTTGCTCATCCTCGCTGATCAGCGTGGTACCAATAATATCAGCTGGCATCAGATCAGGCGTAAACTGAATGCGGCTAAAGCTACAGTCAATCACGTCTGCCAGCGTGCGTACCAGCGTGGTCTTGGCTAATCCCGGCACACCTTCGAGCAAAGCATTCCCACCAGCCAGCAGGGTAATCACCGTCTGGCGAATCAGGTCACGCTGGCCCACAATAATCTGTCCAACCTCGGCCTCAATAATGTGTGCATACTGCCGAAACTCATCGGGATTCATACGCAGTGTGGCCGATGCCCGCTCTTGAGGCTCACGTTGGGGTGGTATCGTCATATCACTCTCCCTTGTATCAGACTATGGAGCGTTTCCTGGCTCCAGTTGTGAAAAGTAGTCACGCACGTACTCTTTGAGATGGGGCGGAATATAGCCCCGATCAAGGGCTTCACTGGCCGAACGAGCATATTCAGGGAAAATCTGCTCGTAGGGTACCAGCGATGGGTTGACCGCGCCTGGCAGCGCCTGTTCGCCTTCACGCTGTTGTGTCTGTCCTCCCTCACCTTGCTGACCCTGGATAAAATCACGCTCACCTGTTTGCGTAGATGGATTGTACGGTTGATAAACCAGATCGCTCCGTTCCCTGCCTGCTCCGCTTCCATTTCGACCAGGACGATTGGGGTCAACCTGGGCACTGGTACCACTCTGACCCTGGCCGAGATGATCAGCCTGTGAACCGCCACTGCCGGTTTGTCCCGATTGCCCGGACTGGCCCTGGTGCCCGGACTGCCCGGACTGGCTCTGCTGACCGGACTGCCCGGACTGGCTCTGCTGACCGGACTGCCCGGACTGGCTCTGCTGACCGGACTGCCCGGACTGGCTCTGCTGACCGGATCGGGCCACGTGCTGCCGACCCTCCTGAATCTGGGCCAGAGATTCCTGCACTGCCCGCTGGTCAGCCAGCTGGCTCTGCGCATTACGGACATCCTGGGCCGCTTGCTGTAACTGCGCAGCGGCCTGCTCTATATCGCCATTACGTAGTGCTTGCGCCGCCTGTGATAGACTCTGCGCCGTTCGTGGATCACTCGCTGCCAGTTGGCCGGCCTGCTGTGCCAGTTGTTCTGCCAGTGCCTCACGTTCAGCCTCGTTCATCGTATCCAATTCTTGCGCCAGTCGCTCAAGCTGTTGCCTGGCCTGATTCAGATCCGGGCGTGCAGCTGGCCGGCGCCCAGACAGGCTTTCTAAATTACGCGCCATTTGCTCCAGGGCCGCCTGCCGCGCATCGGTCTGCGGATCGAGTTGCTGTTGTAACCGTGCCTCGGTTGCCGAGAGATCGGCCAGCGCCTCCTCACGGTTGCCTGCATTTTGCCGTAGACGCTCCTGGAGTTCGGCCAGTTGCTGCTCAAGCAAGGCCCGCTCCTCTGCTGTCAATTCCTGATTCTGGGCAATCTGTTCCGCCAACTGCTCTAGCTGGTCTGCAACCTGAGCCAGTGTCTGTTGTACCTGCCGCTGCTCAGCCAGGATCGTGTTTTGCGGGTTTGGCAACCATAGGAGCGCCAGCCCGAGTGCCAGTGGCACCATACTTACCCGGAGACGTTGCCGATCCACCTCAAATGGTATCTGGCCCGGGTGCAGGCGCTGGGCAACGGTGGCTGCTTCTTCCTGTTGGAGTTGACTGAGGAGATCATGGTTGGCCTGGTCATGCAGTTCAATCGCCGTAGACAGACGCTCGCGCAGTTCCATCTGGCTGTCCATGCGACGTGCAACCTGTTGCAACGATAGCTGACGTGCGAGCAGATAGCCGATCATTGCCAGCGCCCAGAGTATCAACGGGATAACAGCCAGGAGCCACAGATTATGGATAGGGATGAACCGGCCAGCCAGTAACACCAGCGCAAAACCGATCGTTCCGCTCCAAAGCGTGCGACTGGCGAGCAAAAGCGTATCACGGTATCGGAGCCGCAATCCGAGTGGTTGCAACTGCTGGCGTAGCTGTTCATACGAGTTACTCATGCAAATATTCCTTATACTGAGAACCGCGAAAATGACGTGATCAAATAAGCGCTATCTCTTTAACGATCGAGCGTTGTGAGTAGTTCCCGGCTATTATCTGGAACAGGGCAGCCCGTTGATACTCAATTCCCAGCCAGTTACCCCTCACGCCGCCAGATCGTGCGCTCAACGGTGTGGCGCATCAGTCCATCACGATCCCAGATTTCAACCACACGCTGGCTCACAATTGTCACCACGCTGTTGACTGGATCAGGGGGTGGCTTCACCACCTCAGCCTCAGGTTGCGACCGGGGTATCAGCGCCGTCAGTTTGGAGAGATGTGCGAGCGAGGGCAGGCCAACATGGTCAACGCGGCGGCGCAGCCAGGCAAACCCGGCTTCAGCCGCCAGGGCGGCCAGGCTCACTGCCATAGCCTGACCAACATGTTTCAATTGTGCTGGTAGCGCTAACCTTGTCGGTACCAGGCCCATCTCTGGGCGGGAAGTGAGTTCATTCCGCTCCAGCGATGCTCCACAACGCCCGCAAAAACGATTATCTAGCGGATTCCCGTGTTGACACTGCGGACAAATACGCTCGACCATACGTCTGCTCCTTATGCGTCCATTGTAGCTTTCACTTCACCTTTCCCTTTGCAGTATAGCACAAAAGATTTGTTAGCGCATGAGCTTGTTCCTGCCAGTAGCGTGATACTACATTCAGGCGTAGATAAACACTCTGTTATCTTCCACCAGACCATCGCTATGTTCTTGTCGAGGAATGGTATAATTCTATTGTACACCCGTGTCGCCGATACGCTGCGCACTCTTTGACACGGTTCTGATCCTGGAACTACTTGAGGAGTACCGACGTGAGTGGTCGAAATCAGCAGGATGATTGGGATGATGATTGGGATGATGATTGGGATGATGAAGATACTCGTCCTAAATCACCTGTCAGGCGGTTTATAGAGTGGAGTGGCTTTGGGACGCTGTTTGCCAAAAAGACCGATGAAGACGGTGAAGAAGCAGAACAGTCGGGCGGTATACTAGCCTGGAGTCGCACGTATGGCCCGCGTATGCTCTCACTGATTTTTTTTGTGGTCGGCCTGGTACTGATCTTGCGCCTGGCTGTTGTGCATGCGGGTATGTAACAGTCACGATAGAGGACGATTCGCTTTGGAAAGAGAACAGCCGCGGGCGGTGTTGTGGGACATGGATGGCACTTTGCTGGACTCGCGAGAGTATCACTGGCTGGCCTGGCGCGAGGCTCTGGAGGCTGAAGGGTTCACGCTGACCTATGATCAGTTTCTGGCCTCGTTTGGTAAGCGTAATGATGCGATCCTGCGCGGCTTCTTCGGGGCCGATTTGCCCCTCAGTGAGGTAGAGCGGATTAGCACTGTCAAGGAATCGCGCTATCGCGCCTATATCTATACTCACGGTATTGCGCTCTTGCCCGGTGTTGAGGATTGGCTCTTGCGGCTCAAAGCAACCGGTTGGCGCCAGGCGGTTGCGTCGTCGGCACCGCGCTTGAATGTTGAAACCATCATCGAGGTTCTGAATCTGGCAGCGTGTTTTGCGACGCTGGTTACGGCGGAAGATGTTGATCGGGGCAAACCCGAGCCGGACGTTTTTCTACTGGCGGCGGAGCGCCTGGCTGTGCCGCCCACCCGCTGTGTAGTGGTCGAGGATGCACCTGCGGGAATCGAGGCTGCCCAACGTGCTGGGATGCGTACCATCGGTGTACGCTCTTCCCATGCCGATCTGGATGCGCATGCGGCGGATTGTGTGGTTACGTCGCTGGCGGAGTTGCCCGACGATGCCTTTGATCAATTGCTGAGGGGCCAGGGCTGACTTTGTTAACGGCTTATGCCTGGCGCATAAATCGCGCAACTATCAGCCCCACTATGATAATCGTTATCAACTTTGAGCGTAGTACTCCAACGAGCCATCCCCTGGGGATGAAGGCTCAGCGCGCCTTCATCCCTCCGCCCCCCTGGGAACGTGCGTGGGGGCCGCAGGCCCCCGCACCCCGTAACCCCTCACTCCGCCTCGTGAATGGTGTAGCTATGTTCCAGCGTCACTGCTTTGCTGAGCATACTCTGCGCCGGGCAATACTTCTGCTCGGATAGTTCAATCGCCCGCTCAATCGCCTTCGGATTAAGATCGCGTCCGGTAAAGATGTACTCGATCTGCATACGTGTGAAGGTACGTGGATGCTCACCGGCCTGCTCCGCCTGCACACGCACCTCAAACGCAGTGACTTCCTGCCGTTTTTTGTGCAGAATTGAGATCACGTCCATGGCTGTACATCCCGCCAGACTGATCACCATCAATTCCAGCGGCCGAAATCCATCATTATCGCCGCCAACAGCTGGTGTTGTGCCCAGCGGTACGGTGAAGCCGCTGTCGGCAGTACCCACAAATGACATCCGTCCCTGCCACGTTACACTGGCCTGCATATCGATTGCTCCCCTTTTTATCGTCGCACATCAAGCTGCATCAATTTTAATAATCCCTTGAGCGACCATCAACTCGGCGTTCAGGATCGATCCACCTGCCGCACCACGGATTGTATTATGCGCCAGAGCCACAAATTTGTACATCAGCAACGAGCAGGGCCGAATTCGTCCCACGACGGTCGCCATACCATTCTCGGCATCTCGATCGCGCCGGGTCTGAGGGCGGTCGGGTTCATTGCGGACGATAATCGGGAGATGGGGCGCGCTGGGCAGGTGCAGTTCCTGTGGTAGACCGCGAAAGTCGCGCATTGTAGCGATTACATCTTCCAGGCGAGCCTGCTGTGCAAGTGCAACAGAGATACACTCCAGATGCCCTTCCAATACCGGCACGCGATTACAGTGGGCCGAAATTGCAATACTGGCGGGCTTAACCCGGTGGTCATTCAATAGACCCAGTATCTTCTGTGGTTCGGTCTCTACCTTTGGCTCCTCGCCGCTAATATACGGAATCACATTATCGCCAGCATCATAACTGGGTACCCCCGGATACCCTGCACCAGAAAGCGCTTGCATGCTCACGACCAGCACTTTGCTCACCCCAAAGGCCTGATGGAGTGGATGCAGGGCCATGACCAGCGGTGTGGAGGTACAGTTTGGGTTGGTGACAATCGCACCATTCCAGCCACGCTGCTTGCGCTGGATCTCGATCAGGCCGAGATGATCAGGATTGACCTCGGGCACTAAGAGTGGCACATCATCGGCCATACGATGATTCGCGGCGTTGGAACAGACGATATGGCCTGCGGCTGCCAGTCGTTCTTCAACTGATCCGGCGACGTTGCTCGGCAGTGCCGAGAAGACCAGCGGCGTATCGAGATCTGCATCGCTACCGTGAATCGGCATATGACGCACCACCGCCGGCATATCGCAGTCGAGTACCCAGCGACACGACTCACCATAGGTGCGGCCCGCAGTGCGTTCACTGCCGGTCAGCGCACCAATCTCAAACCAGGGATGATCCTGCAAAAGCTGAACAAACCGTTGCCCAACCGTACCGGTTGCACCGAGTATACCTACTTTGATCTTTGGCACGAAAATACTCCTATTCTCAAGTTATCCTACTACCGCGAGCCATTTTTTGGATAAGGAAGTGCGGTGCGGCTCCGCACACGCTGCATCAGAAAGGGAACCTGCGTGATGGCCTGTGGTTCCCACACCCTGGCCGAGATGAAGTCTCGGTGTAGTAAGTAAATAGGGTTACGTAAAGCTCAAGCCACCAGTTCACCTGGTGTTGAAGTGATTGCTGCTAATCCTTGCAAACCAGATGTCCGTTTGTTGATAGTACCATAGTGAATTTCCTCCGGCAAGGTGTGGCGTGACACACTATCAGCACTTGCCAGGTACCTCAGCTTTCTTATATGGCCCCGAGACTTCACCGCAGCCGGGTGCGGAGACCGGAGGCCCCGGCGCATGGTTCTACGGTGGTTTTGGCGGGTTAAAGCCACACCACGACCACGCCTTCCTACCCAGGGGATGGCCCGTTGGAGTATGAGAACACGATTGCAGACCACTCTAACGCAAAATGTGCGATCGTCAGAAGAATACTATATCGTTTTTGTACACAGACCAGGAATTGATAGAAAAAAGTAGCAGAGAACGTCATTTTGTTGTATAATCACCACAACTACTCGATATGTGAATAATTTTTGATATAATTCAAGAGTCGTCCCTAACATCCACGAGCAACTCAAGGGTTATGACATCGGCTCCGCCCCTGACTGCAGGAGGAAGCCTCCGTGCTACGAGGCAGCATTCAAGTTTGAAAGCGACCTTTAGCTCGGTGGGAACACAGGGAATCTCGAAGAAGGAGACTAGGTCGATGATTGACCCAACCGTTCAACTTTTGCTGGAAAAAGCCATTGATACACCGACGAAGCTGCAGTTGTTGCTGATTTTCTATGAGAATCCACAACTGGAGGTAACTCCGGCCAGAATGTCCGAGCGTTCGTGCCGCGACATATGGAGTGTAACCCAGGCATTACAAGAATTGGCAGAGGATGGTGTGCTGCGTGTACGCCATGGTTCTGCCAGGGGCGATGTGCGTTATGCCTTTGTTCCTCGACCGGAGTATATCGAACCCATTCGGCAACTGGTGCGTAACTATAACGATCCGCTGGAACGTGATGTTCTTCATCGCTCTATCCGTGATCTGGCGGCTTATGCTCCCTTCCGCCGACAATCGGCCTGGGAACCACAGGCACTCGTTGTCTAACATCGGGTCGATCAAGGTGCTGTGACTGTTCGACCGCAGGCTCTGCCACACGGCAGGGCCAGGTTTGGATGGTGTGATTATCTCCTGCGCCGGTGCTGTCCTCAGTTTCACCAGATTCTATATACCCTGGTTATCTCTGGAGTGACCGCTGTCGCTATCTCTCACGTGTAGACTTCGTACCAACCCTGTCCTTACACATGCAGGTTTTTGTGTTATATCGTGTTGCAATACAGCAAAAGATCTCCTGTGTCGTCACTCCTTTTTTTCTGCCCTGATGCGGCAAAATCGACCCTGTACCCCCAAAAACCCGCACTCGAAAGGGTTGCCTCGCCCGTCAAGCAAGCCAGGTGACCACTCCCCGCTACGGGCGCCTCCAGATACCGCGGTTTCTCTGAGCCATGGTGCAGCGCGTAACATCGCAAGGACAAACCAGGAGTCAAACGTTGCCACACTCGAACTTGACAACCGGGGCGGCACGTTCTACGCTAGATACAGCAAGATACAGCATAGTTGAGGAGCTGGCGGACAATGGAATATAAAGATTATTATCGGATACTGGGGGTTGATCGTGGTGCCAGTGAGCAGGAAATTAAGCATGCCTATCGCAAGCTGGCACGACAGTATCATCCCGACATCAATCCCGGCGATAAACAGGCCGAAACGCGCTTTAAGGAAATCAATGAAGCTTATGAAGTGCTTTCGGATAAGGAAAAACGGGCGAAATATGATCGGTTTGGGCGCGATTGGAACCGCTATGAGCAGGCGGGCGGCGGTCGCGGCTTCGATTGGAGTGCATATGGCGGTAGTGGCAGTGGCACTATTGACTTTAGCGATATTTTTGAGACCCTGTTTGGCGGTGGTATGCCTGGTGCCCAACGGTCTGCCGGTGGTGGTTTCAACATGCGCATGGAGGGGCAGGATGTTGAGCGTACTGTTGACATAACACTGGAAGAAGCGTTTAGCGGCACACAGCGACGCATCCAGGCAACCAGCCCGGATGGTAGCTCACGGACGATTACCGCCAGGATACCGGCTGGCGCGGATAACGGTACCCGGGTGCGAATAGCCGGCGAAGGTGGTCTGGGTATAGGTGGCGGTAGTCGCGGTGACTTGATCCTCACTGTCCATATATTACCCCATGACCATTTCCAGCGTGAGGGGAACGACCTCAAAACAGATGTTCAGGTCGATCTGTATACACTGCTGTTAGGCGGTGAGATACAGGTGCAGACGCTGGATGGCAAGAAGTTAACGTTACATATTCCATCTGGTACTCCGAACGGGCGGGTCTTTCGGCTCAATGGCCAGGGGATGCCCTCACTTCGTTCGCCTCAACAGCGCGGTGATTTGTATGTTACTGTTCAGGCGTTACTCCCTACTAACCTCTCTGCGCGGGAACGAGATCTGTTTGAGCAATTGCGGAGCATGCGCCGTTAGAATTAGAATCGGTTGATTCGAGCGCGACAGGAGGCCCGGCTTGAGCCAGGTATGGGTTTGTCGCAGGCAGCATATCGCTATCGCTCGTGTACGTTGTGTTCGTCGTCTCGTAGCGCCTTGCATTGATACAATTGATACAATTGATACAATGATCATGCCATGGTAGATTGTACGGGCACCCACAAGGGGTGCCCGCAACGCATCCCATGGTAAACCTGCTTCTTATTGTATTATGTGCAACATATCAGATCCTATGTCGCACATAATGAACCATGTTCCCTCTCACAGGCTGTGTCTCCTGCCGCCTGCCAACCTACCAGCCGCTTACCGCATCAGCGGGAAGATGGCCGCGATGATCCAGGCAAAGATAAACGCATTGGCTACCGCACCGATCAGCATCACTCCCGTCCGCTGATACACACGGCGGCTGAACAGACCATACACCATAAAATACAGGATAAACAATGGGGCTACAATGACGAGAAAGAAGAGCGACGGATCAAGAATAAGTGCCAGTACCAGTGACAGGATAAAGCAGATCTTGGTTATCGCATAGGCACCATGCGGTGTACCGCCGCCACGTGTCAGATACTCATCGGCCAGGAAATAAGGTAGCATCGCCACAAAGATCACGAATGCAATCCCGACACGCCGCAGCGGTGGGAAGTAATTCAAAAGAAATAACTGGGCTGGCACTCCAAAGGTCAAGAAAACATAGCCGATCACGAGCAACGTCAGTGCCAGCACCGCGATCGGGTGCTGACGGAGCGCTTGTATCCCCATCGTCACCTTCTGGGGTACATCCTGCGGTGGAGGAACTGTACCTAATGATGACTGTGCCGGCTCAGGTCGCCGCATACGCACGGTGATGAACCAGCGCAGCCATACCCCCAGCGCGGTCAGCAAACCGTAGAGCGTGAAGTGTAGCGCCAGTGGCCCACCGACCAGGATGGGCAACAACTGATCAACCGGCAAAGTGCCGTTCTCTTGCACCAGCCACAGGATTATTGGTGTCATCACGGCTGGTAAGACAGCCAGACTGATCCACCATACCCACCGTACCTGAACATATGCGACTGGTTGGACAGATGTGGGTGACAGGCGTCGGAAGCCCGCTGACAACGGCCAGAAGAACACAAATGCTGCCAGATAGAACAATACTAACCACAGCACGCGATAATCGAGATAGGGATCGGTTGTCAAAGAACGACCAGAACTGCTATCAAGCCAGGCCAGTGTCTCACGCTGGCCGACCGGACTGAACAACACCCCGATGTGTTCCACCCAGGGCACAAACACGGCTCGCCGTGCTGTTCCCTCACGGAAATCACCATAGGTAACACCTGCCTGTCCTGGCCCGATCGCCACCTGTTCCACAATCTCGATCGCAAATTGCCGGAGGGCAAACTCAAGCTGCCCGGTCAACAGCAGCACGTTGGGTGGATTGCTCGGAGTTATCGCACTATAGCCCGTCGAAATAGCCACCACAGCCTCAACCCTATCCGGGTGTATCTGGGCATAGCGTAGCACGGCCTCACTGCCCATCGAGTGTCCTAGCAAGGCAAATTCCCCATTACCGATCTGGCGTCTACGCACATGGTTGATCACCTGATCGAGAGTTGCCGTCAGTTGCGCATACCGCTGCTCCCGCTCAAGAATACTGCCTTGCAATGGCGTCGTGTTTTGCCCATGACCGGGAAAATCAAATGTCACCGCTGTATAGCCATTGCGTGCCAGTGCCACTGCAAAGGGAAACATCAGTTGCTGTGAGCCGGAGAACCCATGCGCAATAATGACCGTCGGGCCTGGTGCAACGGCGGCATCAAGAAAAATGGTCAGCGGGACACCTTCGATCCGATCTGTCTCAATCCGCAATGGTCGTAGCGGCGCCAGCAGTTGCCCAAAAGCATAGCCCATCCCTGCCAGTGCCAGGAGTCCGACCAGCACCGTCAGCACAATGCGTAACCAGCGCGGGAACGAGTGTGACCGGGCAGCCAGGGCAGTACTGGATGTGTCTGGTGTTGATGGTGTAAATGGGGGTACGGTCAAACTGACCCTGCCTGTTCAAGTTCCAGCACTTGATACTCCTGACCAATCTCAACTCGGCCTGCAAAACCACCCGCACGTACTGCTGCCAGCGTCTCGGTCTCGCTCATTGTCCACCGTGGACTAAAATGTACCAGCACCAGATGATCCACCTGCGCGGCCACTGCGATTTCACCAGCCTGCTGCGGCGTCGTGTGCCCTGGAAACGGCTCGGCGGTCGTCGCCTCGTGGATCAGAATCGCAGATCCTCGTGCCAGATCGACGATCTGCTGGCAGGGCGCGGTATCCGCTGAATACGTAAGTGCCTGTGCCTGTTGACAGGCCTCGAACCGTACTGCCAGGCAGGGCCGACTGTGATCGCCAGCTGCCGTACGGATGATCCAGTCTGGGTCACCAGGTACTGACAGCACATCTCCGGCTTGAATCGGATGCCACGTGATTGGGATGGCATACTGCTCAAGCTGGAAGGCATCGAGAATGCGTTGCACCAGGGCCAGTGTTGGCTCCAGACCATACACTGGTAGTGTCTCCCGTCGTCCTGCCAGATACATGCTAAACACCAGCGCAAACAGGCCATTAATATGGTCGGTGTGGCTGTGGGTGAGAATAACCCCCTGTAGCTGCTGGGGATCAACGCCCGCCCGTAGTAATCGCTGATAGGTACTCCCACCTGCATCGATCAGCACTGGCCCGGCGGCTCCTTCCCAGACCATATGCGTATGATCACGATCAACATCCGGCACTCCCGTGCCTACACCCAACAGGGTCATGCGCCCCATACGCTGCTCTCCTCTACCCTTCATCCAGATCCATTGGCACCAGACGCTGGCGCAACGCATAGATTGCCGCCTGTGTACGATCCGCCAGGTGTAACTTGCTCAAAATGTTGCTGACATGGGTCTTGACGGTCTTCTCACTAATCACCAGCCGGTCGGCAATCTCCTTGTTGCTCTTGCCGCGGGCAATCAAGCGCAACACATCCATTTCACGCTCGGTGAGCTGATCGATCTGGGTCTCGCTGGGGCGGGGCGCACTAAATTCCTGCATCAACCTGGCTGCCACGTCCGGGTGGAGCACGGCTTCGTTCCGTTGCGCAGCACGAATGGCATGCGCGAGATCTTCAGGTGACACATCTTTCAGCAAATAGGAGATCGCGCCAGCCTTGATCGCTGGAAAAACCTTGTTATCATCGGCAAAACTGGTGAGGACAATCACGCGTGTGCTGGGGCTGGCCTCCTTTAACTGCCGCGTGGCTTCGACACCGTCGATACCGGGCATGACCAGATCCATCAACACCACATCGGGCAAGAGTTCTCGCGCCAGTTGTACTCCCTCCTCGCCGCTGCCCGCCTCCCCCACTACATCAATATCATCCTGTAACTCGAGAAAATCACGCAATCCCTGACGTACCACCTGATGGTCATCCACCAGCAGCACGTTGATCAGATCCATCACCACCACCTCCTGCTATTGCCGATGATGCACTATCGTGACGATTATCTCTGTCCCCTGGTCGATGGCCGAGCGTACTTCCATCACGCCCCCCAGTTCAATCGTACGTTCACGCATGCTGATCAATCCTAGATGTTGCCCCTCGCATGCTCGCATATCGTTGACATCAAAGCCCTGACCATCATCCGTGATACGCATCTGGATCTGATCGATCCGAAAATCCAGGGCTATTTTGACGCTGCTGGCCCGGGCATGTTTGATCACATTGTTCAGGGCCTCCTGGACAATGCGATATAACTCCTGTTCCATCCCACGAGCCAACCGTTCATCACCAGCGGTGCGTAACTCAATCTGCAATCCCTCGCGGCGACTCAACCCTGCAATATGTCGCTGTAGTGCGGTCACCAATCCTTGATCACTCAGCGCTGGTGGTCGCAATTGGAAGATCAGCGCCCGCATCTCGGCCAGCGCTGCCGCCGCCGTTTCCTGGAGCCGCTTAAGCTGGGCAAATGCGCGCTGCGGGTTCTTCTGCATATGCGCCTGTATCGCCTGTGCTGTCAGGGTCATGCTAAACAGTTGTTGGGTGACACTGTCATGCAACTCACGTGCCAGCCGATTACGCTCTTCGAGCACCGCCATTTCTTGCGAGCGATGATATAGACGGATATTCTCAATCGCCCCGGCCAGCACATCGGCGGCGGTATGCAGCACCCCCACGTCTTCAGCCGTAAATGCAGCCACTTGCTCCGACTCCAGGTTCAACAGGCCCAGCACGCGTTCGCCCACAATGATCGGGACACACAACTCAGCCCGCGTATGGGGCCGATCTACCGCTATATATTCTGGATCAAGCAGCACATCGTCAATACGCTGCGTCCGGGCTGTACGATAGGTACGGCCCAGAATACCCAGATGCATGTGCTGCCGGTACTCAACGACTGCTGAAGGATGACGCCCGGATTGGGCATAGCGGACAAGCTCGTTGGTCGCTTCCTCTACCAGATAGAGTTCGACATGGCTATAGCCAAAGCCATGCTGGATCTGGTGTGTCACCTCGTTCAACATCTGGTTCATATTCATTGTGGCCGTGGCAGCCCGGGCCACCAGATTGAGGACAATCAATTGATCAGCCCGTCGCTGCACTTGCTGTGCCAGACGTTGTGATTCCTGATAGAGCAAAGCACTGTTGATCGGGCCACTGATCTGGGCGGCGATGGCCTCCAGTAGATCAACATCTTCATATGAAAACGCATCACGCTGGCTGTGGCCAACTTGAATTGTACCAATCACCTTACCTCCACTGAGCAGAGGAACCGCAATGTACGAACGCGCCTGTGGTGGTCGGCCACACAGCGCAAGTTCCATATCGGTAGCATAATGCAGCACATGCCTATGATCCTCAGCATCCAGGGCATTAGAGAAATAGGATCGCCCATGATGCGCCACACAGCCGATAATCCCCTGGCCACGGTGAATGTATGTTATACGGATCGTTGCCTCCACTGGCCGAACCGCAGCCGCGATATACAGATTGTCCTCTGCCGTGAGGAGTGCAATCGAACCACTCTGAAAGGTTACCTCCAGGCAGGCAATTGCTCGTTCGAGAATGCAATCAAGGTCCAGCGTGGCACTCACCTCACGCCCCAGTTCTGCCAACAGTTGCTCCTTCGCTAACAGACGGGCACCCCGCTCGGCCAGACGCACATTCTCGAGCGCCAGCGCAGCCTGCCGTACAAAGGCCTCCAGCACCTGAATGTTGGTCAACGTAAATGGTGGCGCTGATGCCGGAACCACAAGATAAATCACCCCCATCAGCCGTTCGCTGCGACTACGCAGGGGTAGCAGAAGCATATCGGCCTGGTTCGGGTGACTGCCAGAGATGGCCTGTTTCATCTCTGTACCGGCAGGTGTAACGGGCAGTTGTGGTTCGCATACCGCATGCTGGTGGGCCGGGATCAGAAAGGACTCACTGATACGAAAGGCTGGTTGCAGCAGCGACTGGTAAAAACCAGGGGCAACCGGTGTGGCGCGCAGGTGAGCCTGCATATGTTCCGGTACACCCACGAAAGCCACTGCCTCGAGTACATCGGTGTCTGGATTGCGCAGACGCACATATACCTGAGGGCTGGCGACAAAGCGATGCAAGGTTTCAGCCACCTCATACAACAACTCCTCCGGTGAAATATCGGCGTGCAAGTGCGGGCCGAGTGCCAGGAGATCACCCAGTGGCAGGCTGTGGGTAAGATCCGTCGTCGGGAGATATGGTTCATGTATGTAATTGTGTGGTTCCAAATGGGAGGTCATCATACCTTTCAGTCAGCGCAAGTTGACCGATCCAGACTATTCAGGCTATCCGAATCCATCTAACCCGCCACTCTGGCCTGTATTCCAGGCTATACCGCGGCTAATGCGCATCGGGCCAAACAGCACTTCCTGCTCGACCATAATGACATGGCGCTTTAACAACTCCAGGACAGCCCAGAAAGAAACGACAATTTCTTGTCGAGTCCAGGTCAATGCCAGCACGTCATCAAAGCTAACCCAGACCTGCCGACCCAGACGATCCCGAATGTGCTCTACCACCTCGGCTACGGTCAGGCGAGGCGATAGTGGCAATGGACTGGCAGCCGTCGCCGTTTGCAGCAGTTGCCTGCGTTGTTCCCAGGCAGCTGCTAATTCGCCCAGCGAGTATTGCAGTGTATCGTGACAGGCACCTGCGGGCAGCACCGGCAGGGATGGAACCGCCGTGCGCAAGAACGTTTGTCGTCCCTGGGTCTGTCTTTCCTGAAGCCAGTGTGCTGCCTGCTTGTAGCGCTGATACTCGCGGAGCTGGCGCGTCAGGGCTTCGGCATCATCTGCAAGTGGACGGGTCTCAGGTGCCTCGGCCCGAAGGGGGGGCGGAAGCAGCGTGCGCGATTTAATCAACAACAAGCGCGCCGCCAGTGCCACGAATTCAGCCAGCGCACGTGGTTCGGGGGTTGCCAGTGAACGTACATGCGCCAGATACTGATCCGCAATCTGGGCCAGCGCGATCTGCGTTATGTCAAGTTTGGCATGTTCGATCAGCCGCAAGAGCAGATCAACAGGCCCTTCAAACGTTGGTAAGGTCACCCGGTACATCGCATCCCCATAGAATACACTAATGCTGCTGATCAGCCCACTGCAATAGTAAGGTCACCCGGTACATCGCATCCCCATAGAATACACTAATGCTGCTGATCAGCCCACTGCAATAGTGCGGCCTGACCGGTTGGGGCCACATCATGATAATGGCGAATAATTGCGACCATCTCAGCGGGACTGCCGGCGCGGGCCGCCATCTGCGCTCCGCGCCAGGCATGCTCGGCATAAAGGCGGAACGGGCGCAACGGGCCACGTCCACTGGCTGCTGCGGTTCTATACAGCCCTGGTGCCACCTTGTTGAGCATGGTCACCAGCGTATACCAGAACAGCGGTAACCCGCGCCCATTATCATCGACCTTGCCACAATCGTGAATCAGCGCCGCCCGTAGCAGGTGCGGATCGCTACACCCGGCCCTGATCAGGGTGGTATAGACATCCAGGCAGTGTCGCTGATCATAGCGTGGCATATCCAGGAACAGGCGATACTCTGTGGCTGTGAGTACCTGCGCTACCAGTTGCCACTCCTCGGTCTGCACCTCGGCCTGGATCGCCGCCCGAAATTGTCTCACCCGATAGCATAGCTCAGCGAACGGGTGTCTGGGTTGTGAATGTTCAACCGGTGGCATATCCATACCCTTTGCACTCTGTATATTCCTGATCCACACATGATATGCTGATAGCACGAAAAGAACCTGCTCCTGTTATGTGTTAAGCCCGCGGAGTCGGGCGCCGTGCCGCTCGGTGAGAGTACCAGGCCGGCGGGGAACCACACCTGCAACGGTCGTGCTATGGCACCAGAGCCAGTACCCGCGCCGGGCTATGTGCACTACCTTCTATCTTCAGCACACTGATCGTCAGTGTTGCCCCAGTTGGCGGCAACTGCTCCACATTCGTCAGGTTTTCCAGGAGTAACCAGTATGGCCTGGTCGTCATAGCTGACAGGACATCCGGCACAAGGACAACCTGTGTTGCCGGGAGATCCAGGCCGATTCCGCGTACCTGACGCTGCCTGAACAGCAAGTCCATCGCTGCCGCGTTCACTCCAGGCACCTGTATATTCTGAAAGGCATCCAGGTGCAGATAATCGGCGGGCGTAGTCCAGCGCATATCCCACCCGGTTGCCAGCAATACCAGTACATCGGCGGGAATAGAACCATGCTGTTGCTCCCAGGCGATAATATCGCTCGTACCTAAGCGATACGCACTGTTATCCTGAGCATAATCACGTACATCCAGCACAACGACCTCGGTGAGTAACTCATATGGTGCCAGTTGCGCCACTGTTAACGGTGCCATACCTGCAACGCTGATGATCGACAGCCATGTACCATTTGGCGCACCCAGTTGGGCAATATACGTGCGGTTCTCCTGATCAGCAGGCGTAATCTCTGTGAGCGCACTGCCGGGTAGATGTGGCATATCATGCTGGATCCCATGACTCAGATCGACTATCCGCGTAAACTTGACTGTACGCAGCCCTGACTCTGATCGTGGTGCCAGCCCACAGGTCACGAGGATGATCAGTGTCAACAGAAAGTGTTTGACATAGAACCACCTTTTACTCACGTGGTCAATTATACCAGTTTTCAGAGAATGCTTGAGCGCTGCTGTACCAGATAGAACCAGGTAGGAGAACCGCCTGTCTCTCTGTTTATTTGCCTACGACAAGGTTGCAAACGAAGAAAGGCGTGAAATCGCTGCATACAACAGCAACCCCAGATTAGTATGCCAGGCAACGATACTGCCAGCCAGATCCCGGAAGGCAATTCGGTAAGAATATTATACCAGCCATAGCTTTGTATCTTCAGTGAGCAGTTACTATCTGTCCTAGCATGGCTAAAGATCATGGGTTGTGCTATAATAGCGCATAGGTTTCGGCAATCTTCGGAGTATATATATGTACAACCCTGAGGGTACACCACCCCTTATCCCCAATGCAATGGCCCGGATTGAGCGCCGACTGCCACAACCCGGGAATATCCTGGTGCGGGTAGGCGAACGGGTTGAGCCAGAGAGTAAGATTGCGACGGCATTCGTGACCATGCCACCGCAGGTTATTAATATGGCTCAGACACTTGGTATTCCTCCTGCACAGGTAGAGCGAGCTATGCGCCTGGAACGTGGCAACAGGCTGGCGCAGGGTGAGGTTCTGGCTCGTGCCAATCGCCTGGGAGGGCGGGTGTGTTATATGCCCGTCAGTGGGATGATAACCGCGCTTGATCACGAAACAGGCTATGTGACGATCGTCCCAGATCCCATCGAATATGAATTATACTCGGCAATACGCGGGATCGTGATGGAGGTGTTCCCCCACGAAGGGGTACTCATTGAAACCCCGGCTGCGCAGGTCTATGGAGTCTTTGGTCTGGGCAAAACGCAATGGGCCGTGTTGCAATTATTTGTGACCGATCCGTCTGAGGTAATTACTGACGAGCATCGGATCGACTCACGCAATGCCTACGCGATCTTGATCGGTGGTGCCGGTATTACGGCCGGGGCGTTACGGCGTGCCGTTAAAGAAAACGTCTATGGTATTATCGTTGGTGGTATTGAAGAACGTGAGCTACGAGCGTTCCTTGAATGGTCAGGTGTCCATTATTGGCATACGGGTGGGCAGAGCTGGTATATGCCCGATCGGCACCAGGTGCCAGATTTCGGGTTGACCCTGGTGGTGACCGAAGGATTTGGGATACACCCGATGGCTCAGCCTATTTTTGATCTGTTGAGCGCTCACGATTTGCAGGAAGCATTGATCGAAGGTGTCACCTGTCTCCGTATGCCACTTCGCCGCCCACGGATCATCATACCCTCGATGCACAGTGCCGAAGTACAGATGGACGCGCCACGTCCACCGCTCCAGCCGGGATCGACCGTGCGTCTATTGGATGCTGCGCATCTAGGGCAGATTGCGCAGGTGCAGGCGGTGCCAACCACACCGCGCCGTATCCGATCTGGTGTGCGTACTGCAGCGGTTGAAGTAGTGCAGGATAACGGAATACCGTTCTGGGTGCCACGTGCCAACCTTGAGGTTCTGACCTAAAGGCATCCTACGGAACGTAGACTCTGGGCAGAGTATAGCATGGGTCGATTTCCAATCATTACGACGCAGACAACCTTTCGAGAGTATGATCATCATAATGATACCCCATCACATATTTTGATCGTCGATGACGAGGAAAACATTTGTGATGTATGTACCCGTATGCTTCAGAATGGCCCATACCATGTGGTGTCAACCACTGATGCGCTGTTTGCACTGCAACAACTCAAGACGGGCGGTTCGTTCGATCTGCTGCTGGCGGATATTAAGATGCCTATGATTAGCGGCCTGGAACTGGCCGAACGTGCGCGAGAGATTGATCCAACCATTGCTATCATTATTATGACCGGACATCCCTCCAATGATCATCTACGGCAAGCAGTACAACGCGGAGTGACGGATTTTATCTCCAAGCCGTTTGAGTTAGCAGAACTGCGTCTGGCAATTGATGGCGCGTTGCACAAGCGAGTACTCTTACAAGATAGCTTACGCCTGCGGGCCGTTGAACAACTGCTGCAGAGCAGTGAGGCAATTAATGCGACCCTGGATCAACTCCACCTGAGTCAGATTATTCTGCACATCACGTTACGCCAGACTGGCTGCCAGACCGGCTATCTGCTGTTGTGTGAAGATGATAAGCAGCAGCTTCACCTGGCCCACGCGGCTGATGATACATGGAAATTGCTACAACCGGGCTATATGATCGCCCACACTACCTATAGCAATCGGGCCCCCATGCTCATCGACTCGCCCGATGCCCTGTGCGCCAGTGGGAACCAGCAGATCAGGCGTGGGCTGTCTATGCCGTTACGTGCCCATGGCGATGTGATCGGAGTACTGCTGTTATGCGATGACCGACCGGAGATGTTACGGCCTGGTACACAAGAAATGATAGCCCTGCTGGCCAATCATGCTGGAACCGCGTTGCACAATGCCCATCTCTATAGTAAATTACAGGCAGCATATCAACAGTTGCAAGAGCTTGATCGCCTAAAAAGTGAATTTATTGCGATTGCATCACACGAATTGCGTACACCGCTCTCGATTGTGCTGGGGTATGCGATGATGGTACGGGATCAAAGCCACGATGATCAGCGCGAATATGCCCAGCGGGTTCTTGATAGTGCGCAACAGATCAAACATATCATTGATGATATGGTCAGTCTGCGGCATCTGGAACTCCGTGAAGTTCCACTCAATATGGATGACTGTGAGCTACAGGTGTTAGTGACCCAGGCAGTGGAGCGGATGCAACTGGCTGCACAGGAACGTTCCCACCAATTGCTTCTTGATCTCCCACCTGACCCGATTATTTGTCAGACTGATCGTGAGAAGCTCCTCCTGATACTTGGGAACTTGATCTCGAATGCGATTAAATTTACGCCCGATGGTGGGCAGATTCGTATTATCCTGACATTATGGTCAGATGCACAGCTACGAGAGGTGTCTCATCGTAAGGCTGTCTCACCCGACAATATCGCCGGTGTTCTCGAAAAGGCCAACAGCGCGAAGTGGTTTGTAATCCATGTTATCGATACGGGCATCGGTATTCCTAAGCAGGAACAACAACGTATCTTTGAGCGGTTCTACCAGGTTGCCGATTCGCTTACGCGCCAGCAGGGTGGTACCGGGCTTGGGTTATCCATTGTACGTGAATTGATTGCGTTACAAAACGGTATTGTCTGGGTTGAGAGTGTCGAAGATCATGGCAGCACCTTCTCATTTGCTCTGCCCTATCGGGCGGTACGTTCATAACAATTGCAACACTATATGCACGCTATATCGGGTGTCAACTCTCCTGCGCCACATCCAGGGGTAAGATTGGCACATGCAAAGGTATCAGAAGGATCATACAGATGCGCATGCTCTTGCACCTACACGAAAGCTTTACAGTCAATCTCTTCAGGTGACTGTGGACGTTCTGTCAAATACTTAGGATTCTTTATTACATAGCAGATGTGAGAAGTGAGAAAAGCAATGGCTCACCGACTCCTGGTAATTGCTGGAGAAACCGAAGCGCTACGCGCTTTACCTGGACAACTTGGGGATGATATTGAAGTCAAGGTCTTGGATTCGGTCAACGATGCACTGTGGGAGGTGCGTTCGGCACCACCAGAAGCGATCATTGCGGACTTGAAATTACCCGAAATGAGTGGATTGGAACTGGCCGAAATTCTGCCGGGGTTTGATGTCCCCACCCGGATGCTGCTGTATAGCAACGAGCCTGATCCAGTCGCTCAGAAACAGGCTGAAGAGTGCGGAGTCTATAACTTTTTGCATGCACCAATTTCAACCGAAGAGTTGCATGCCGCATTGCGCGAGGCGATTGCCTCAGTTCATGAACTGGGTGGACATACAGCCGCCGCGCCGCCACCCGAACCAGAGCTTAAGCCAGAACTGGTACCAGAATCGCACCTGACACCGGAGCCGTCGGCACCGGCACCGGAACCACCGCCACGCGCCCGTCCTCGTCCGGCTCCATCGTCAGTTTCGACACGCGCCAGTCGTATCAGCACACGCAGTATGACCCGTACTCGCCCGTTTGTACCACCGATGGAAGCCGCACCGACGGTACCCGCTGCATCTCCAACCAACGTCGCGCCCGCAGCATCCGCCAACACATCGCCATCTCCATTTCATTCGTCCCGTAATCGTGGCACACTGGTGGTGACAGCCGATAACCTGTCACATATCCAAACAATTATGAGCCGCCTGGCCCAGGATCTCGGCACTCAGTGCATTATGTTGACCGATATGGCCGGAATGGTGCTGGTTGAAGTAGGGAGCTCCCATAGCTTACCAACAATGATTTTGCTGCCGCTGCTCTCCACCAGTTTCTCGACCACAGGCGAGGTAGCCCGTCAACTGGGGGAGTCCGATCCCACAACCCTGTACATCCACGAAGGAGTGAATTACGACCTCTACTGTTTTGATCTATCACAGCGCTTTTTGCTGGTTCTGGTTTTTAATAAAAAAGTGGCGACTTCCAAAATTGGAACCGTCTGGATATCGACCAAGCGTGCGATTCGTGAACTCCACGATGCGTTGCGGTGATTTGCACTCAGCGCATAGCTATGCTATACTCCGCCGCGAACCTGGTACGCTTGCAATAGAGTCAACCTCTCAGTGGTGATAGGTTGCCTTTTTGTGCTTCAGAGTATGGTGTATTTGTGAAACCATGAACAATGAAAGCGGCATAACTATTCACGGATCACGCTTGCGTATTGTGGACACCTGCTGCAACTAGATTCCCCGTGCAGTAGCCGCTGCTCTGATATGTGCTGGCAGGATCAGGCCGTGAGACCGTGCCTGGAGAGTGAGGAGGTATAAGGAGGTATGACGTTGACACCGCGGAACCGTAATATTTTTCTTGGTCTTGTCGTGCTAAGCGTGGCAATTGCCAGTATGGTTTGCCTCCCTACGGGAGAACCTCACGTCGAGGTCAAGGCTGAACCCCTGTTTTTCTTGATCGGCAGTCCTGATAATCCTTTTTTTCCGTTTGTGAACTCGTTTACCATTATGCTGATTGCGGATGTCCTGCTGATCGGGTTGGCCTTTGCAGCCACACGCAATATGCAGATGGTGCCGCGCGGTCTCCAAAATGCGCTTGAAATGGTAGTCGAAGCGCTGTATAACCTCTTCGCAACCATTAATCGCGACTATGTGGCCCGGGCGTTCCCCCTGGTGGCTACGATCTTCTTTTATGTCCTGTTTGCCAACCTCCTGGGCTTGATACCCGGTGTTGGTTCGATTGGTGTATGTCAGGAATACCATCATGAATCGCATGGCACGGCGCTGACAGGTCGCCTGGCAACACGTGAGCCAGGCGCTGCCCTGCCACTCTATGCCAGCACCGCTGAAGAAGGTGCCGCGCATGCGAACCCGTATAATACCTGTCCGGCTGGGACGGTACTGGTGCCGCTCTTTCGAACACCCAGTGCAGACTTGAACTTCACCCTGGCGCTGGCAACTCTGGCCTGGGTCTATATTGAATATCAGGGCTTCAAAGCGTTGGGCCGAGGATATCTGAAAAAATTTTTTAATACCAATGGGATTATGTCGGTCGTTGGTATTTTTGAGTTTATCGGCGAACTGGTGAAGTTGCCCGCCTTTATGTTTCGTCTCTTTGGCAACATCTTTGCCGGTGAAGTTGTGCTGGTGGTACTTGCGTTCCTGATCCCACTCTTCTTACCAATGCCACTCTATGTGTTTGAGTTGTTCGTGAGCTTCATTCAGGCCTTTATCTTTGCAGTGCTGACCATGGCCTTCATTACGGTAGCGACTACAGGCCATGCAGAAGAGCATCACGAAGGCCAGCCGGGTGCAGCGCATTAATAAGCATGGCCATTCCCTCGAAGGGTAGCCCCTTCCTGCAAGACGAACAGCCCAGGCAATAGAGGTGCCTGGATATAGACAGACGATCCCGTCTGTCAAGGATACACACTAGAACGAATAAACAACCATGCTTCTGGTCAGACTACCGGGTGGCAGGGTGGCCGGAAGCGAAGCCTTGCGTGCAGAGGTATTGCATTTTATGGAGGAACATCGTTAATGGAAGCCATGACAGATGCAGGTCTTCGTCTGATTGGAACAGCGCTCGCAATCGGTCTAGCAGCTATTGGACCGGGGATTGGGATTGGGATTATTGTGTCCGGGGCATTGCAGGCCATCGGGCGTAACCCGGAGACACAGAACACCGTTGTTACCTACATGTTTATCGGGATTGCCTTTACTGAAGCGTTGGCGATTTTTGGTCTCGTGATTTCGTTCCTGATCGGTTTTGGCGTATTGTAGTAGGCGCTGTATGCAAAAGACGGGGAGGTTTCATGGGCGAATTAGGGCTGAATGTTAATCTGTTCCTCACGCAGTTGATCAACTTTGGCGTGGTCGTGGCTGCTCTCTCGTATCTGCTCTACAAGCCAGTTCTTAACATGCTTCGGGAGCGCACCGAGCGCATTGAGCAGAGTCTGCGAGAGGCGGATCAGGTTCAACAGCAATTGGCAAATGCTAAACGCGATTACGATGCCGAGATAGCCCGGGCACGACAAGAAGCGGCCAGTATTCTGTCTCAGGCACAGGAGCGGGCTCGGGCGCAAGAAGCAGAGATCATTGCGCAGGCTCGACAAGATGCGGATCGTATTCGCCGTGATGCGCGCGAGCAGGCGCTCCAGGAGCGTGATCAACTATTGCGTGAGGTGAAGGATCAACTGGCGGAACTGGTGACATTGACCGCCAGTCGCGTGTTACAGTCCGAGTTATCCGCGCAGGGCCATGATCAATTGATTGCGGAGTCTCTGGCCGCGTTGAATCGGCAAAATTAATGTGATTGGTATAGGTTAGCAGCGGAGATGATGGTGACAACATCTGATGCACAAACATTCGCCCGTGCGCTGTATGAAGCGCTCATCAGTACGGTACTCAAACAACTGCGCACGGCCGCCCCAAAGCTGGTGGGGATACCTGATGATGAGCCGGATCTGGCACAGCGGATTAGATCCGCTTTACCGGATGGGGCCGCGCCCGAAATACGAAATTTCCTGATGACGCTGGCCCAGGAAGATAAGCTGGATCAATTACCCGCTATCATTGAGGCGTTTGCTGATTATAGTGGGTCAGCCGCTGATCGTGATGTGCTCGAGGCCGAGGTCATCAGTGCGGTGCCGCTCAGTACGGCACAGCAGCAGCATATTACTGATGCACTACACCGGCGGTACAATAGCCCGCTCCATATTGATTTTATGGTGGATGAGTCGCTGATTGGGGGGTTAATTATCCGCGTTGGTGATCAAGTGCTGGACAACAGTTTGCGAGTGCGTCTCAGCGCTATTCAACGCGATATGTTAGCCAGTTAAGCGTTATGCAATAGCGTGGGCAACGTCAGAATGGGAATCTGGTATGTGTCTCTGTCTACTCGTTGTCTGCATACATCGCACAGGCTGGCTAGTGGCGGATGCACAATAAAGGCCGACACGCATGCGTGTGTCTACCTCTCCATGCCAGATCCGGCGGGTGGTTAGCCTCGTGCACGGGGTTGATCCTGACCCGCCGTTTTCGTGCGTGGCACCCCCGGTAATCGAAACTGTGAACGGTAAGCGCCTGATCTGGCCGTTTATTGTTCCTGGTATACGGAGGATAGTATGACCGTCGTATCTGATGATTTAATAAGCCGTTTGAAGCAGAGTATTATCAGTGGTGTAGACTTCCACCCCCGCCAGGTCAATGTGGGGACGGTACTGAGTGTGGGCGACGGTGTCGCTCGTATTAGTGGCCTGGATCAGGTCATGGCGTCCGAATTGCTGGAATTTCCCGTCAAAGCCGGGCGGCAGGAGCCGATTTATGGCATTGCCCTGAATCTTGAAAAAACCTCGGTCGGTTGTATCATTTTGGGGAACCATCTCCAGATTGAGGCCGGCGATCAGGTCAATTCAACCGGGCGGGTGATTGCGGTGCCTGTCGGTCAAGCATTGATCGGGCGGGTGATCAATCCACTGGGCCAACCAATTGACGGTAAGGGGGCGATCGCAACCAACAAATCGCGACCGATTGATCGTATTGCGCCTGGTGTTATTACGCGCCAGCCCGTCGATACACCGATCCAGACTGGAATTATGGTGATCGATGGCCTCATTCCGATTGGTCGAGGGCAACGTGAGTTGATTATTGGCGACCGGCAAACAGGCAAAACCGCCGTCGCCATTGATACGATTATCAATCAAAAAGGCAAAGGGGTTGTCTGTATCTATGTGGCAATCGGCCAGCGCCGGGCCCAGGTTGCGCAGATCGTGGCGACGCTGGAAGCGTATGGCGCAATGGAGCATACGATCGTCGTCTCGGCTTCGGCCTCTGAGCCGGCGGCGCTCCAGTATATCGCCCCTTATGCCGGGTGTGCAATGGGCGAAGAAATTATGGAGAGTGGGGTTGAACTGCAGGGGGAGACCGTCCGTGATGCGTTGATTGTGTATGACGATCTGTCTAAGCACGCCACGGCCTATCGCCAGGTTTCGCTGCTCCTGCGTCGCCCACCGGGACGCGAAGCCTATCCCGGTGACGTATTCTACCTGCACTCGCGCTTGCTGGAACGCGCCGCCCGCTTGAATGAAACCTATGGTGGCGGTTCACTCACTGCATTGCCGATTATCGAGACCCAGGCGAATGACGTGTCCGCCTATATTCCGACCAACGTGATTTCAATTACTGATGGGCAGATCTATCTTGAGTCGGATCTCTTCAACGCCGGGCAGCGCCCCGCGCTCAACGTGGGGACGAGCGTGAGCCGCGTGGGGAGTGCAGCACAGACACGGGCCATGCGCAATGTGGCCGGGCGCTTAAAGTTGGAACTGGCGCAGTTCCGTGATCTTGCTGCGTTTGCCCAGTTTGCCAGCGATCTTGACCCGGCAACCAGAGCGCAGATTGATCGAGGGCAACGATTACAACAGGTGTTACGCCAGCCACAGTATCAACCGATGGATATAGAAGATCAGGTTGCCGTTTTGTACGCCGCCACAAACGGCTTCCTCGAAGCCGTCGCCGTTGAGGATGTCGTGCCCTGGCGTGATGACTTCTTGCAGTTCCTCAAGACCGTTCATCCGGATCTGCGCAAACGGATCTACGAGAGCCGGCTGGATCGCGCATTTCCGACACCGGAACTGAAAGAGGCGCTGGAAACCGCGATCAAGGAATTTAATCAAACCAGTACCTATAGTGCATAGTCAGGCAATGATGCGAGTTACCGTTCATCAGACTGATCTGGAACTGGTACAGGGTGATATCACCCTCCAGACGACAGATGCGATTGTTAATGCGGCCAATAGCAGGTTACTGGGTGGCGGGGGTGTGGATGGTGCTATCCATCGTGCGGGTGGGCCATCCATTCTTGCCGAATGTCAGCGCATCGGTGGCTGCCCCACCGGTGAGGCGCGTATCACCGGTGCCGGTAATCTTATGGCACGCTATGTCATTCATGCCGTCGGGCCAATCTATCAGCACGATGGTGAGAAAGAGCAAGCCGCAGCCTTGTTATCCAGTGCCTATCAGCATAGTCTTGCATTGGCATCACAATACGGCCTGCGTAGCATTGCGTTTCCCTCGATCAGCACGGGTGCCTATGGGTATCCAGTCGATGCAGCGGCTGAAGTAGCGCTGACCACAGTCAGCGCCTATCTACGCCAGCATACTGATCTGAAGCTGGTGCGCTTTGTGCTGTTCGATGATCGCACCTTTGCAGCCTATCGCCAGGCTCTGGAACGCCTGATGGCGGCTGACGCTCCACCGCAATAGGCAGGTATTGGGGGCTATAGTAAGGAGTACACTATGTCTAAAACCCGAGAGATTCGTCGGCGTATTCGCTCAGCAAAGAATGTCGCCCAGATTACACGTGCTATGGAAATGGTCTCGGCCTCCAAGATGCGGCGGGCACAACGCAATGTGTTGGCGACACGCCCCTATGCTGATCGCCTGCGGGATGTGATGGTCGAGTTGATGGCACGTATGGTCGGGAGTGCACGGCGCGGTACCCTGCTGGAAGCGCGCAGTCCCGTGCAAAAAGTGGCGCTGATTGTCATTACTCCGGATCGCGGCCTGTGTGGAAGCCTGGTATCGAATATACTACGCCGGATGATCCGGTTTCTTCTGGAGCAGCGCGAGCAACACCATGACGTAAGCATCGTCGCTATGGGCAAAAAGGGACGTGATTTTGTGGTGCGTAACAGGCAGACGCTGGTCGCAGAGGTTACCCAGTTGGGCGACTCACCCCGCTTGCAAGAGATTCTGGGGGTGACAACCGAGGTGATTTCCGGGTTTCGTATGGGTCATTATGACGAGGTCTATCTGTTGTATAGCGAGTTTGTCAATACTCTGGTACAACGAGCGGCGCTACGGCGGCTGCTGCCGATTGAACCGCCTGTGGATGCGCAGGCGGAGCGGCGGGTAGACTATACCTATGAACCAGACCAGGAGGAAGTCCTGGCGGAATTACTGCCACGTTATGTTGAAGTGCAGATCTATCAGGCCTTACTGGAGAGTATTGCCAGTGAACACAGCGCTCGTATGATGGCGATGCGCAATGCTACCGATAATTCAAAGGAACTGGTGCATGACCTGACCCTCTCCTTCAACAAAGCACGTCAGACCAGTATTACCAACGAGGTCAGCGAAATTGCCAGCGGGGCCGTGGCTCTGGCTGAGCGATAATCTATTGAACAGTGCTGACGATGGGTGAGCATAGTATGCATGATTGTCTATCGTTCACAAGAGAGAGGTGAGTATGGCTGGTGCAACGGGGGAAATTACCGAAATCATTGGGGTCGTGGTTAATGTGCGCTTTCCCAGCGGTATGGTGCCGAAATTATATAATGCGATTGAGATCCCTCTTGATAATGGATCGCGCCTTGTTTGTGAAGTGCAGCAGCATTTGAATGAAGAGGAAGCCAAAGCAGTGGCGATGAGTACCACTGACGGCTTACGGCGCGGGTTGAAGGTCATCGATACCGGCAAGCCGATTGCCGTACCGGTCGGACAGCCGACACTAGGGCGTGTCTTCAATGTCCTGGGCGATCCGATCGATGAGGCGGGGGGCATAAATGTGGTTGAGACGCGCCCGATTCACCACGAGCCACCTTCGTTTGAAGAGCAGGATACTCAGACGCAAGTGTTTGAGACCGGGATCAAAGTGATTGACCTGGTGGCACCCTTTACCCGTGGTGGCAAAACGGCCATCTTTGGTGGAGCTGGCGTGGGCAAGACAGTGGTTATTCAGGAGTTGATCGCCAACATTGCCAAAGAACAGTCCGGTTTCTCGGTGTTTGCGGGGGTTGGAGAGCGTTCACGTGAAGGCAATGACCTGATCCGCGAAATGCGTGAAGCACGGATCGATGAGCACACCACGGTGCTTGACAAAACCGTCATGGTGTTTGGGCAAATGAACGAGCCACCCGGCGCTCGCTTGCGGGTGGCGCTGACCGCACTGACAATGGCTGAGTATTTCCGCGATGAAGGGCGCGACGTGTTGTTGTTTATCGACAATATCTTCCGCTTTGTGCAGGCTGGTTCCGAGGTCTCATCGCTGCTGGGCCGTATGCCTTCGCAGGTAGGCTATCAACCAACCCTGGGAACCGAAATGGGCGAGTTACAGGAGCGCATTACGTCAACCCGACGCGGCTCGATTACGTCCATGCAGGCAGTGTATGTGCCCGCCGATGACTACACTGACCCGGCTCCGGCCACGACGTTTGCCCACCTCGATGCCACGATTACACTGGAACGCAGCATTTCTGATAAGGGCATCTACCCGGCTGTCGATCCGCTGACGTCAACCAGCCGCATCCTGGATCCGCTCATCGTGGGTGATGAGCATTACCGAGTGGCCCAGGAAGTCAAGCGCATCTTGCAGCGTTACAAGGACTTGCAAGACATTATCGCCATCCTGGGCATGGAAGAGTTGGGCGATGAGGACAAGCTAACGGTGCAGCGCGCCCGCAAAATTGAGCGCTTCTTTAGCCAGCCATTCACAGTTGCTCAGCAATTTACCGGCCGTCCCGGCAAGTATGTCCCGATTAGCGAAACGGTGAAGAGTTTTGCGCGGCTACTCGCCGGTGAGGTCGATCATATTCCTGAGCAGTACTTCTTTATGCAGGGGGGACTCGACGATGTCATCGCCGAGTTTGAGGCGAAACAGGCGGCATAGGGAGCATACAGTTGTGGTCACTGCGGCGGGCACATGACAGAGGAATACGCCTGGGTTCCCGTTCAAATGGAGTGGCCTCCTCTCCACGCCTCCCCTCGGCGTCACCTGTTCAGGCCATGGTAACAGCTTTGCCGCTACCATGGCCTCAAAGGAAGAGTTCCTGGAGCCGCAGGCTCCCACACCCCTGCGGGCAACCGCTTCTCAGAACGGGGACACTGGTACAATCAGCAATGGTTGCGAGCAAGAGAAACGATTGGTATAAGGAAGAGGTACAACAATGCCCTTGCATCTAGAGATCGTCACCGCTGAACGTGTGGTACTGTCAGATGAGGTTGATCAATTGAATGTACCGACCAGAGATGGACGGGTTGGTATTCTGCCCCGGCATGCACCGCTGCTAACAGTTCTGGATATTGGGGAACTGGACATTATTAAAGGCAACGAACGCACTCCCTTTGCGCTCTTCGGGGGCTTTATGCAGGTCTTGTCGAATCGTGTTACGATACTGGCCGACACCGTTGAGCGTGCAGATGAGATTGATGAGGTACGTGCGGAACGAGCGCGTGTGCAGGCCGAGGAACGTCTGCGTCAGCGGCAGAGTGACCAGGATATGGCGCTGGCCGAGGCTGAACTGCGCCGTGCCATGGTACGGCTACGTGTTGCTCAGTTGCGGAAGATACGTCGGCAGTAGTAGGTACGGATTTGAGGGAAATATGGCGCGGCAAATTGGCATTGATTTGGGGACAGCGAATGTGCTGGTCTATGTGAAGGGCAAGGGGATCGTTGTTTCAGAACCATCGGTGGTGGCTATCTCCACCCGAACCAGTCGGGTGAGAGCCGTTGGTGCCGAAGCGCTGGCGATGCTTGGACGTGAGCCGGAGAGTATCGAGATTGTGCGCCCACTACGCAATGGTGTGATTGCCGATTATGTCGTGACTGAGGCGATGCTGAAGTATTTTATCGGGCGTGCAACTGGCCGCATTCATGTGAGCAAGCCGGAGGTTATGATCTGTATTCCGGCCGGTGTTACCAGCGTTGAGATGCGAGCCGTGCGTGATGCTGCACTGGCAGCCGGGGCACGCCATGCCTGGCTGATTCGCGAGCCACTGGCGGCAGCCATTGGTGCCAACATCCCCGTCGCGCAGCCCTCCGGGAATTTAATCGTCGATATTGGCGGTGGTACCACCGAAGTCGCGGTGATTTCGCTGAACGATATTGTCGTCAGTAGTTCGGTACGAGTGGGTGGCAACAAGTTTGATGAAGCTATTGCCGCCTATATCAAGCGCAAATACAATGTATTAGTCGGCGAGCGTACCGCCGAAAGTGTCAAAATTGAAATTGGCTCGGCGTTGCCGTTTGAGCGCCCTATGACGATGCAGGTGCGTGGGCGCGATCAAGTGGCTGGCTTACCACGCACGATCGAAGTTGACTCGAACGAGATTACGGAAGCTATCCAGGAACCTCTGGAGGCGATTGTGAATGCCGTGCGGGCCGTGCTGGTCGAAACACCGCCCGAGCTATCCAGTGATATTATCGACAAGGGCATGTTGATGACAGGGGGAGGGGCGATGCTCCGCCGTATCAATGAACTCCTGACTCAGGTGACGGGTGTGCCTTGCTACGTGGCCGATCAGCCCGCCAACTGTGTTGCCATCGGCACGGGCCTTGCGCTTGAAAATTTGGACATTTTGCGCGACAGTCTCAGCGGTGATGATCTCAATTAAAGCAGCACTGCGTGTTGGAGATGGCAACAGCGCGTTCGCGTTACGGCCCTGACCAGCCCACCACGCACCCTCGAACGGCCACTTGCCAGCAACCAGCCAGTATGCTACAATTGGCTGGTCAGGGTGGCGACGTAGCCAAGTGGCAAGGCAGCGGTCTGCAAAACCGCCATGCGCGGGTTCAAATCCCGCCGTCGCCTCCATAATAGCCGACTGTCGCCTGAAGGTGACAGCGGAATACGCCCCTCCTCCAAAGAGAGGAGATACTAAACAGCAACACCACGATGCCGTACAATTGTTCTCTGACTGATTGTGATGTTGGCTTTCCCAACCCCGCCTGGGTGGAGCGGTCAGCCGGTAATGTGGGCGGTTGTGCCGTGCGTTGGCTGAGAAGCCGTCGCCTTCAGGCGACGGAGAACGTCACAGCGTTATCCCTGTCCTATGCATATTGGCATTGATGCGAGTCGCCTCGCGGTAACGGCTCGTACCGGCACCGAACGCTACAGCTATGACCTGATCGCGGCTCTGGCACGACTGGATCGTGTACGGCGCTATACCCTCTACTGCAACGGTTTGCCCCCTATACTGCCGCTGCTCGGCCCGAATATGGCCTTGCGCTCTATCCCCTGCCCCCGGCTGTGGACGCATGCCCGTCTGAGCCTCGAAATGCGCTGGCACCCGCCCGATGTCCTATTTGTCCCGGCGCATGTGTTGCCCCTCGTGCATCCGCCGCGAAGTGTCGTCACCATCCACGATCTGGGCTATTTGGCATTCCCCGCAGCACACACCGCCGCCCGCCGCCTGGAGTTACGTCTGACCACACGCTGGAGCGCCCGTGCCGCCTGGCGCGTCATCGCTATCTCACAGGCCACCTGCCGCGATCTGATCCGGCACTGTGGTGTGGTTCCCGAAAAGATCAGTGTGGTTTATCACGGTGTCACATCGCAGTTTCAGCCGGTCACATGCGGTTCCACGATACGTACCATACTCACACGCTATGGCATTCGTGCACCCTATTTCCTCTACGTAGGTACAATTCAGCCTCGTAAAAACCTGCTACGCCTGATCGAGGCGTTTGCACAGTGTTGCCGTGACTGGCTGGGATATACGCAATGCCCGCAACTGGTTATCGCTGGCAAGCCAGGCTGGTTGACGAGCGAGATCGAGCGCCGCGTTGCCGAACTGGATCTCACCACGCTGGTGCGTTTTCCTGGCTATGTGGCCGATGCCGATCTCCCGGCCCTGTTGAGCGCGGCGCTGGCGTTTGTCTTTCCCTCGCTGTATGAAGGCTTTGGCATGCCTGTACTCGAGGCGATGGCCTGCGGTACACCGGTTTTGACCAGTACGACCTCTTCGTTGCCAGAGGTGGCCGGTGATGCGGCACTGCTGGTTGACCCGCTGAACACGGCAGCGCTGGCGGCAGCGCTGGCCCGACTGGTCACCGATGCGGCGCTCCGTGACGAACTCCGCCGCCGCGGCCTGGCACGGGCTGCGGCGTTTCGCTGGGAGCGTTGTGCCGCCGAAACGTTGCGCGTGCTGATGGAGGCGGAGTAGGACAGAGCTATCCATGCAGAGGGCCACCCATGCGACCACGAATGTCGGGGTGTCTTGTTGCTTCACTACGGCCTCCGCCAACGAATTCTGGTGCCTATTCGTTTACCGGGAACCTTGCACGGGTCGGATGGATTGCATTGCCCGCATTCCTCCATTACCCGCTATGGATGGACATGGTGCGGCAATGTGAGGCAATGATCGCGGGTGTCCGCATTGCACTCAATGGATGCCAATGGGAACATAGCCCACAATGCAGGCAACACACGCCTTGCCCCGCAACGAACGACCGTGCAGTGCCATCGTTGCCTGGCAAGGCATAGGATTTTCGCTGGATGTGGCAGGGCATCACTGCCGCGGCAACGCAGGAATTATACCCTGAGTTATGCAGTAATGTGTTCCGACTTATTCAGAAAATGGTGGAGCGAAGGGGATTCGAACCCCTGACCCCCTGCGTGCAAAGCAGGTGCTCTCCCAACTGAGCTATCGCCCCTGGTGGTGGTTGCTGGTCAATAAAAAAAAGGCAGTGAGTAGCGTGGCTGACTGTACGCACTCCCGACTGTCCGGTATGATAGACCGTGGTGGGCGCACCTGGACTCGAACCAGGGACCTCGATCTTATCAGGATCGCGCTCTAACCAGCTGAGCTATGCGCCCATGTATAGCTTCTGGGATTATAGCATGTGCCATGGGCACTGTCAAGCAAAGGAATTTTGTCATGCTTCGATCTGAGCCAGTATCGTCAGCGGTTGATCCGCTGCATGAAGCCGACATTCTGGCGATTCTCGAACGGGTCAACGCGCTAATCACCAACAGCCATATCGTCTACACCTCCGGTCGCCATGGTAGTAGTTATGTCAACAAGGATGCCCTCTATCCACACACGGAAGCGACGAGTCAAATCTGTGCCAGCATTGCGGCCCGATTTCGCGCCGCTGAGGTGGCGGTGGTGGCTGGCCCCACGATCGGCGGCGTCATTATGGCTCAGTGGGTGGCGCATCATTTGCAGGCATTGACTGGCCGGCCCGTACTGGCGGTCTATGCCGAGGAAGAGGGAGCCGGGGCCGAGCGGCGGCGCGTGTTCCGGCGCGGCTATGCCGATCTGCTGGCCGGGCAGCGCGTGCTGGTGGTGGAGGATGTACTGACGACGGGCGGGTCAGCACGCCAGGTGGTGCAGGCAGTACAGGTGACGGGCGGCACTGTGGTTGGCCTGGGAGCGCTGTGCAATCGTGGCGGATTAACCGCTTCAGCGCTGGACGTGCCCGACTTGATCGCGCTGGTCAATGTACCGCTGGAGTCGTGGGATGCGGCGGAGTGCCCGCTGTGCCAGGCTGGTGTACCGATCAACACCCGGGTGGGCAAGGGGCAGCGTTCATAGCACAACAGGCAGCAGCGCAGGAATGATCCTGCATCCGCACAGCAATCACTGCGCTCCTGTTACCTCACATGATACGAGGTACGCAGTGGCTCATCATCACATGGGTTTCGCCTTCGGCAGAGCGGTACTTTTCTTTTTTTGGCTGCCAATTTTCGCCGAAGGCGAAAATTGGCAGCCAAACGAGAGTCTCTTCCCCGCGTCCGCAGGCGAAAAAGGCATGCGATGCAAGCTACCGCGTACCTCGGGTCAAATAAAACTAGCCCAGCAATTGCTGCAACACATCCAGTGCCGCGTCGTAGTTCGGCTCCTGCCCGGCAGTCGGTACATACTCCGCATACCGAATAATCCCGTCTGCATCAACCACAAAGACCGCCCGGCTCTCAACGCGCGCTTCCTTAATGTGCGTACCATAGGCATCGCCGAAACTCATATCACGGTGATCCGAGAGCGTTTGCACTGATGTGACGTCATTCGCCCCACACCAACGAGCCTGAGCGAACGGCAGATCGGCACTGACGGTGATGAAGTGGACTCGCTCGCCAAGCGTGGCCGCCGCCTGGTTAAACCGCACCGTCTGTTTACTACATACACTTGTATCTAACGAAGGAACAACACTGATCAACATGGGCTTTCCTGCCAGATCACTTTTACGAACAGGTTTTAGTTTCGCATTCAACAACGTAAAATCCGGTGCGGTATCGCCAACTTTTAACTCTGGCCCGATTAACGTCTTTGGCCCCAGGAAATCAAATGCTTCTGGCCGCTCAACAGTCATAGGAAACGCCTTTCATGCACTAAGACAAGATTCGTCGATACTTTACGGTTGGGCAACATAACACGACAACGAGACTTCATTTCCGACGGAGTGCGGGGGCCGAGCGAGAACTGAGAAGTGGGGAACGAAAGGAGAGAACCCTCTCTCCTCTTCCCTCACTTCTCGCCGGCACCGCGCCTTCCTACCCAGAGGATGTCCCGCTGGAGTATGAGAGTAACGACTTTCTTTGCCGGGACGGTGTAGCATTGAGGAGAGTCGTTCCTTCATAGATTATGTCAACATGGAACATCTGAAACCTTGTCTAAAAAGAGAACAAAATGACCAGCACGATTGTAGCTACATGCAACAATTTTGTCAAGTTTATATTGTACAAACTATAGAAAGCCTGGTGTCAGGCTCGCCCGGCTCACTGTAACCCGGCAACCAGGCCAGCATATTTCTCGGTTAACACGTGGGCCTGATCCTCGCTGGTTCCCTCGGCAATCACATGGAAAAACGGGCCATCGGGATCCGGCAGGATAAGAACCCACTCACCGCCCAGGTCAATCTTGATGCCATCAACCTGATCGAGCTGACGTTCCTGGTATTGCTGGTTCAGAATACGCATCACCTTGCCCTTGTGTTCCCAACGACAGGGTACCTTCGTTTGTTTCAGGTGATAAATCGGCAGCTTGCGCACCATGTCGCTGAGGCTAATCGCATTCAGAATGAGCAACTCCATAATTTTAATGATAGCAAACATACCATCGGCAATGGGATAAAAAGATGGAAAGATGTAATTACCAGTACCATCACCGAGCAACAGCAGATCCGGTCGTTCAGAGGCCGTCTGCATCAAAGCACCAAGGGTGGCCCGGGTACGAATAATAGTACCACCATAGCGTTCAGCCAGTTCTTCAAAAGCACGTGGAGCCGTCACCGGCACTGCCACCGTACCGCCACCATGCGCTTGTAGTACCAGTGCCGTCACTGCCGCCAGCGACTGAATACCCGGTAGACGGCGCCCCGTGTCATCAATCAGGAAAATCTTCTCGCCGCCGCTGTCAATACGCACCCCCAGATTGGCGTTTACGACCGGCGTGATTTTCATCAAGCGTTGCATGCCCTCCTCAAACTGGGTGACAGTCTGGATCAACCGCCGCTCATCGAGATTTGCATTCAACTCGATGACATCCACATGCAAGCGGCGCAAAATAGCCGAGAGAATACCGCTGGCGCTGGCATTGGCGTAATCTATCACCAGGCTAAAATCGCGGGTCATACGCTCCAGCGCATCGGGACTCAACGCATTCAGGAAAGCATCAATGTACGTTTTTTCAACGTCGTTACCATAGACAATCCGCCCGATTTCGTCCAGATAAACTCGGCGATAATCTTCACGAAAGAAGGTGTGTTCAATCTTACGTTCCACACTGCTACTAATGTCTAGTCCAGACTGATCAAAGAACTTAATGTCCACCACCCGTGTATCAGCAGGAGACAGGCGCACGTGAATGCCACCGGCCGCACCGCTGGCGTGCGTAAAGTAGCGGGCGACAGGGATGGGCATTGTGCGCAGGTCAACCACATTCACCCCGGCCGAGGGCAAGCCTGCAATCAACGCCCGCTTAAGCATGCGCGGCGTGTAGTGTGCGTCACGATTGATCGTCACCACCGAACCACGGGGTAGCGTGGCACCATAGGCAGCACCGATCCGGGCACAAAACTCAGGGGTAATCTCTACATTGACCAGGCCGGTGATACCGTGGCGTCCAAAGAGAACACGCCGGCCCTGGCTGCCCCAGATAATACTGTTGGTGACAGTGGCCCCCTCGTCTACCTCCTTGCTGGGCCAGATCTTTACATTGGGCTGGATCACTGCCCCACTGCCAATTTGCACCCCATCACCTACCACCACACCCTCAAACAACACGGCGCGATTGCGAATGGTGCACTGCCGCAACACGATCACGCCGCGCAGTTCGGCCCGCTCGCCGATATAGGAATTGCGCCAGATGATCGAGCGGTCAATATTGGCACGACTATCTATAATCGTGTAATCGCGAATGACCGACGGTCCATGAATAATCACACCATCTTTAATCTTGGCCCCATGTCCAAGGAAGATCGGCCCGTGCAATTGCGCATCGGGCGCGATTTCGACATCGCGCTCGACCCATATGCCGCCGCCGATATGCTGGCCAACACGGGGGAGGTTGACCTTGCCCGCCAGGTAATCACCGGTTGCGCGAATATATTCCTCAATTGTTCCCACATCGGTCCAATACCCATGGGCAATATGGCCCATCAGTTTCTCTTCATGTTTGAGCATGCATGGAAAGACATCTTTTGACCAGTCAACGACTTTGTTTCTTTCAATATAGGCAAAAACGTCGGGATTGAGAACATAAATACCGGTATTGACCGTATCCGAAAAAACTTCGCCCCAGCTTGGTTTTTCCAAAAACTGCCGCACATTCCCCTGTTCATCAGTAATAATCACCCCGTAGTCGAGCGGATTCGGCACACGAGTCAAGGTTATGGTCACCGTCGCTCTGGTGTTGAGATGGGCATCAATGATCTGGGTGAGATTGAAATCGGTCAGTGAGTCACCGGAGATAACCAGAAACGGTTCTTGCAGTAAATGCTCGGCATTTTTTACACTACCAGCCGTTCCTAACGGTACTTCTTCGAGGGAATAGGTAATGGTTACACCATAGTTGCTGCCATCACCATAATAATCCTGGATAATATTTGCCAGATATTGAACCGTGATTACAATATCGGTAATGCCGTGTAGCTTGAGAAGCTCTATGATATGATGCATGACCGGCCGATCGGCCAGAGAAACCATGGGTTTGGGGCGATTAATCGTGAGTGGGCGGAGGCGTGTTCCTTCTCCGCCCGCCATAACGACCGCTTTCATAGCGTAACTCCTGTTCGTATACAGGTTGACGTAACCGGTGGAACAGCGTCGTTGAACCGATTTGATGAGACATGAATGTGGGAGAGGTACGTACCTCTCCCGTCAGCAATACGCGTATTCTGTTCACACAACAGCGCAATAGCAATTCTAAACCTGCCGTGAAACACCGGATTCAGGGATTGCGCCTGGAAATCCAATATTTCGTTGCGGTAGAGGCTTGCTCTAGCTCAGTCGGATTATCAGGATGTTATTGTTACCATTCTGGATACAAGTATAACACGGGGGAATAGTGCGGGCAAGATCGGTGGTACTCGTGGTTGACCACCGTGATGGTGCAGGATACGTCTGGGAGCCAGCGCAGGCTGGCTTCGCCGATGGTCGCCCGCAGCTTCAGCCGCCGGGCGGGGGAGCTGACAGCAACCCGTTGCAATGAATGTTGGTATAGAGGACTTATAGAGAATACGAGGAGAGAAGATGGAAGCGGTGGAGCGGGGCACAGCCCTGCCCCACGCAGCGAACCACCCTACAACACTATATCATCGTGAGCGAATGCGAACGATCGTGCTGATTTGACATTGCAATACAGCGAGATGCTTCCGTCGTTTACCCTGAGCGGAGCCGAAGGGTCAGCATGACATGGAAGGGGGCATGGCCTCTGCGGTTATTCGTTGCCCATCACTCGAACGCTCGAACACTCGAACGCTCCCCCGCTCCAACGCTCCAACGCTTTGCGCTTTGCGCTCCAACGCTCGGTGACGGTGGCGGTGGGCGCAGCACGGGGTCGCCCTCCCCATCGTGGCGGCGGGGGCATGCACAGCGGGCCAGATGGTCGGGGGCACGACCGCCGCCCGTGCTGCGCCCCGACGGGGGACACCGCTGCGCTCCAACGCTCGGTGGCGGTGGGCGCAGCACGGGGTCGCCCTCTCCGACGCGGCGGCGGCGAGGGCATGCGCAGCGGGCCAGATGGTCGGGGGCACGACGATCGCCCTGCTCGCGCTCCGATGGGGGACACCGCTGCGCTCCAACGCTCGAACGCTTTGCGCTTTGCGCTCCAACGCTTCAACGCTCGAACGCTCCGACGCTCCTACCACGGACGGAAGCGGCTAAAGAAGTTGTCCTGGGAGATCACCGTGCCATCGGAGCGGCGCACCGTGCGGCCGATGTTGACATTCGTATACCCACCACCGGGATACGTGACCTGCGGTGGGGACTGAATGACTTCACGGTCAGGTCGGGTGCCGTAGAGATTAATCGTTAATACCTCATTCGTCGTATCGGCATAGGCTTCCATAAGCAACCAGTGCCCGGTGTCATTCACAAAGCGCACATCGTAGCCCCCCGGGCCGGTAAAGATCGCCGCATCCATCCCAATCGGCTCAAACTTTTCATACCAGGTAATGCGAAAAGTGTGCTGGTTCCGTTCGGTAATCGGCACACCTGCCCAGAATGCCGCCCGGAACACCGTCGTTGAGACCTGGCACACACCGCCGCCCCACTCTAGCTGTGTGCGCCCATTCACAATCGCATAGCCACGGGTAAAGCCATTCGCGGTATTGATTGCACCGATGGTACGATTGAACGAGAACTCGCTGCCAGGCGCAATCAGTACTCCGTCCATGCGTCGCGCCCCGGCGATGATATTGGTGATGCGGTATGGCTCGGAGTTGAGGAAACTACTTTTGCCCTGGGCCACCAGTTCCACAATTCCCAGGCTCGCCAGCGTCTCTGGTCGTACCTGGGGTTGGATTACTTGCACCGGCAACTTCAGCGTGCGCTCATCGTGCCACAACCCGGTCATCAGTTGCTCCACCGCCTGATCAACGTCCAGTCGAACACCATCGCTACCCTCGCGGATAATCTGCAACCCGCTGGTGGCAAAGCGCAGGCGGGGTTCAACCGGTGCAACATACACTTCTTCTCCCAATTGCTCCAACCAGCGCCGCAATCGTCGCTGATCCAGGCTGGCCACTACCTGCTCGCCTGGCCCATTGGGATCAGGCACGAGGCTGAGGCGCACCAGTGAGCCAATCTTTTCCGGCGTCCATATCCAGGTGCGCTCACCTGCTGTCAGGGTTACGGGCGATTGGAGCAACTGCCGGAGTTGTTGTTCGGCTACGGTGGCGTGCATATCGGTTACCACTGGATGGAGCAGGCGCGTGCGCAAGGGGATCGTCTGTGGTTGCAACGTCTGGAGTGCGGCTATCACGTCCTGAATGGTATCATCTACCAACAACTGGCGGCCCGTCTGCGCGGCGGCATAGTAAATCCGGCCTTCGCTCACCATCAGCGCCGCATCGTGAGGTGGGGTATCAACCGTGCGTGCCACATCCAGCAGGTATTCCTGAAGCTGCCGCTGGTCAACCCGCAGATGCAGCGGAACTTCAAAGCCGCCGCGCCAGATAGCCCACCCGATGTGGATGCCAGTCAGTGGATCGAGGCCGTGCCCGGTGACGGCGGCTCGCGAGATCGCGTCATCCAGGTCAAGCATGATACCTAGCTGTTCCGGTGTTGGCGTCCAGGTATGCTCGCCCAGCACAAAGGTGACTGGCTGTGCCAGGAAATCGGCATGGTGCTGTGCCAGTATTGCATGGGCCCTGGCTGGTGCTAACTGACCGACATCGATCCCGCGAATGGTGACATTGGGCAAGATGCGATTCTGATACGCGCGACTCACGAGCAGCAGACTGGCGACTACACTCAGGCATACCGCCAGCATAAGGATCACGGGCGTGCGCAGCAGCGCAATGCGCAGGTGACTGGCCTGTACAGAGCGCCAGTGCAAGATATTCCAGTATGGACGACGACTATGGCAGGGCGTACGGCGGCGGATGAGCGGGTTATAATCCGGATGAGGTTTGCCTATCATATCTTCCTGTTCAGATACTTGCGATTCTGGATTTTCCGTGGACATGATACCATCTTTTCTGGATTATAGCTATTAACTCATGATATAAACGTTCCTCATTCTAAAGTTGGGGTCACACCTCAGTCGAAAGTCTGAGCAGATTTTGAGCGTCTGGTGGCTGATCATCAGCCAGAGTGGACTCCCAAAATCCTGCAACTGCCTGATGCCCTTTTCCGTCGTATGATGAGATACTAAATAGGACTTACGCGGTTGCATGGTCAACTCGTCTTTTCGCCTTCGGCAGAGCGCTCCTTCAAAGCGGGGGAGCGGTCTGAGCATTCAAGCAGGGGAATGTTCGAGCGCTTGAGCGCTTCAATGCTTCAACGCTTCGACGAACCCCGCGGCCGCAGGCGCAAAAGACGTCTAGTTCAAGCGACCATGTACGTCCTGCTAAAGAAAAGATCAGTGCAGGGTTCAACTGGTAACAACGTCTGTTACCCGCCTCGCAGATAATATAGTAGACCTGTATCAATGGTAACCTGGAGTCCCGGCTGAAGCCTGGTCGGAGGGATAGCCCGGCTGAAGCCGGGAGCGTTGGGACACCGCCTGTACCGTATTGTGTAAGGAACAACCATTATGACGACGACAAAATCACCCCGCCGACGCATCGGATGTGCGCTACTGATCGGTGCGAGTCTGCTGTTGATTGTGGCGTTGGCAGTGGGGGGCGCGATCTGGCAGCGCCACATTGCTGCCGACACAACAGATCTCCCGCCTGGCTGGCAGCTTGTCACCGCTACGCAGGGTACGCTTGAAGCGACCGTTGATGCTACTGGCGATGTCGAGCCAGTCACCCAGGCGCAACTCAATTTTGAGGTGCATGGTACGGTGACAGAGGTGCTGGTCAAGGCGGGTGATCACGTCACACCCGATCAGCCGCTGGCGCGGATTGATACGACCGATTTGCAACTGAGCCTGGAGAAGGCGCAGGCCGACCTGCTCCAGCAACGGGCCGACTATCAGGCGCTGCTGGAAGGAGCAACACCGCAGGAGATCGCCGAGGCTCAGGCGCGTATCGCCCGTGCCCAGAGCCAGTATCAGCAGACCGCCAGCAGTGTCACCGAGGCCGATATTGCCGCTGCCCGCGCCGATCTGGAGCGAGCGCAGGCACGACTGGAGCGACTGGCGAGCGGCCCGGAGACAAAGGATCGCGTTGAGGCCGAGACTGCCGTGCAACGTGCCGAGGCCACCCTGGCCGAAGCGCGTAGCCAGCTGGCTGCGGCCAAGGAGCGGGCGCGCCTGGATATGGAGACAGCGGCTAACGAGGTGCGCAACCGGCAGGACGAGTATAGCCAGATCTATTGGGATAATCGCGAGCAAGAGCAAGCGTTGCGTCGCCTCAATCGTGAGTTGCCGCAGGCAGATAAGGACAAAGAAGTCGCTGCGCTACGAGCGATCCAGGATGCCGAGACAGTTCTGGAGCAGCGGCGAATTGCATATGAGGAAGCCCGCACGGCGGAAATAACCACGCTGCAGCAGAATGAAGCCAGCCTGCGTGATGCCCAGGCAAAACTGGACGATGTGCTATCCGGTTCACGCCCCGAAGATCTGGCCGATGCGCGTGCCGACGTACAACGCGCCCAGGCGAAACTGGCCGAACTGACCGGTGCCCGCCGCAGTAGCACTCTGGCAGCCGAGCAGGCCAGTGTCACCGAGGCCCAGATGCAACTGGAGAAATTGCTGGCCGACCCGCAGGCCAGTGAATTTGCCCGTGCCGAGGCCGCTATTGCCCGCGCTGAGATTGCGGTCAAGGAGGCGCAGCGTGATCTGGAGCGGGCCACACTGACCGCGCCATTTGCGGCCACGGTGACCCGTGTCAACCTGCGCGTTGGGGAACGCAGTGACACGCCTTCGGGCAGCAGCAGCAACGCGGCGATCATTATTGCCGATGTGCAGCACCTGCAGGTCAAGGTGCCGATTGATGAACTGGATATTGCTCAGGTTGACATCGAGCAGCAGGTGCGGGTTATTCTCGATGCACTGCCCGAAAGCGACGTGGCCGGTACCGTTACCGATATTGCGCCCACCGCCGATAAGAGCGATCAGGGCACAACGACCTATGAGGTGACGGTGGCGCTTGATGCGGGTGACGCGCCCGTGCGAGCGGGGATGACGGCAGTGGTGGAGATTGTGACGTTGCGCAAGGAAGATGTGGTGATCGTACCACGCCGGGCCGTGCAGTCTGAAGCCGGCCAGAGTTTTGTGCTGCTTCCAGCCGACGGCCCGCCGCCACAGCCCAATCTTCCCGCCAGCGAACGGCGCGCGGTGCAACTCGGCCTGAGTGACCGCGAGTTTGTGGAAATCGTCAGTGGTCTCGAACCAGGCGATGAGGTGCTGGTGCAGGACGTGGTTACGACGTTCAATCCCTTTGGCGGATGAGGTGGCGATGAGTGCTGTAATCGAAGTGCGCGATCTGTTCAAGTCCTACAAGATGGGTGATCTCACGGTACAGGCATTGCGCGGCGTCTCGCTCACGATCGCCGAGGGCGAAATGGTGGCGATTATGGGGCCTTCCGGGAGCGGCAAGAGTACGCTGATGAACATTATTGGTTGCCTGGATCAGCCCAGTGGCGGGGTATATCTGCTTGATGGTGTCGATGTCGGGCGATTAAACGACAATCAACTGGCGGCGATCCGCAACCAGAAGATCGGCTTTGTGTTCCAGCAGTATATGCTGCTCCAGCGCACCACAGCCCTGCGCAATGTCGAGTTGCCGCTGTTGTATAGCGGGAACGGCCAGCGCCAACAACGGGCGCGGGCAGCACTGGAGGCGGTGGGCATGGGTGAACGGCTGTATCATAAGCCGAACGAGTTATCAGGTGGACAGCAGCAGCGGGTGGCGATTGCACGCGCGCTGGTCAACAATCCACGCATTATTCTGGCCGATGAGCCAACCGGTGCTCTGGACTCACGCACAGGCGAGGAGATTATGGACATTTTTGAGCGCCTCAATCAAGAGCAGGGCATCACAGTCATTCTAGTGACGCACGAACCGGAGATTGCCCGCCACGCCCGGCGGGTGATCAGTGTGCGCGATGGGATGATCGAGAGCGATGAGGTGGTAGCGCAGTTCTCTATTGAGATGCTGGAACGTTAGCACATTCGAACGTGCCCGTTGCCGAGGGCGTAACCGCTTCGGCAACGGGTGCCAGAGCCACCTGCGTGGCCTGGTCAGCCCGCGCAGGCGGGCATTGTGTGGGTCGCCTGCGCCTTCAGGCACGCCGTGTTAGCAAGTCCTGTAACAGGAAAGCCTATGAGTATTTTTGAGGCCATACGGGTTGCATTTACGGCGCTGCGGGCCAATAAACTGCGCTCGCTACTGACCATGCTCGGCATTATCATCGGTGTCGGAGCGGTGATCGGTATGCTGGCGATCGGCGCGGGCTTTCAGGCCTTCCTCGACCAGCAGTTCAGCAACTTTGGCGTCGGGGTCTTCTATGTCGGCCCGTTTGTAGACACCCGCCGCGTGGATATACAACAATCGGCGCAACTCACCGCCGCCGACGCGGCAGCCATTCTGCAGTCCGGTGCTGCGCCTGCGGTCAAGACCGTGGTGGCGGAGTACAGCATCAATGCCACTGTCAGCGCGGCTGGCGAGCGTCAGAGCTATGCGGTGCGGGCAGTGACGCCGGGTCACTTCTCGATTATGGCGAATACGCTGCGTGCCGGACGGTACTACACCGAGGAGGATGAGCGCAACCAAGCACGAGTGGCGGTGATTGGCCCCGAAGTAGCCGAGCAGTTGTTTGGATATACGACCAGCGCCGTGGGCGAACGGATTACGATCAATGGCGTGCGGTTTGAGGTAATTGGCATCATCGTCCCGGAGCAGAGCGGCGGCGGGCCGGGTGGCAATCCCAACCGCTCGGTGTTTGTGCCCTATCAGACCGGGCGCAGTCGCCTGTTCCGCAACCAGGTTTCTTCCCGCGTTGATGTTCATAGTATCACCGTACAGGCCCGCGAGCGCGACCAGGTCGATGAGGCGATCCGCCAGGTGACGCTGCTACTGCGCGAACGGCACCGCCTGACCTATCAGGACAACGACTTCACGATTATCAGCCTGGATCAGATTACGGCCACTATCGGCGCGGTCGTGGGCGGCTTTAACGCCTTCCTGGGAATGGTGGCCGGCATCTCGCTGCTGGTGGGTGGGATTGGCATTATGAACATGATGCTGGTCAGCGTAACCGAGCGCACACGCGAGATCGGCCTGCGCAAGGCAGTCGGTGCCCGGCGGTGGGATATTTTGCAGCAGTTTTTGATTGAGGCGATCACGCTCTGTCTGGTAGGTGGCGCGTTCGGCATTCTGCTGGGCTACGGGTTGTCGTTTATTGGCACCTTTGTACTGGTGGGCCTGTTCCAGGCGGAGGGAGCGCGGGCCACAGTGACAGCAGAGGCAATCCTGCTGGCAACGGTCATCTCCGCTGCGATTGGCCTGGCGTTTGGCTTCTTCCCCGCGCTCCAGGCGGCACGGCTCAACCCGATCGAGGCGCTACGCTATGAGTAGTCCTGGACAGCGGACTATAGCAATCCTATCCCAATGGTCAACGAGCGTCCCGGCCCGGCTAAAGCCGGGACTCCTGTTTTTCACGACTCTTGGAGGATTGCTCTATGTTTAACGCAAAAGCATCCTAAACGTGCGAACGTGCGAACGTTCCAACGTGCGAACGCGAGGACGCGAGGACGCGAGGACGCGAAGGCGCGAGGACGCACGGACGGGAAGACGTACGGACGGGAAGACGCACGGACGTGACGCGCAGACGTGCGGCATGTAGTAACGACTTCAGTCGTTCAGGACGCACGCAGACGTGAAGACGCATCGTGTCACAAACAGAAAGAAAGCAGCATGAGCATCTTTGAAGCTTTTCGCATTGCCTGGACTGCATTGATGAGCAACAAGGCGCGGGCATTGCTGACCATGCTCGGCATTATTATCGGCGTGGGCGCAGTGGTGGGCATGCTGGCGATTGGCAACGGGCTGTCCAACTATTTTCAGAACGAGTTCTACCGCCTGGGCATTGGCGTCTTCTATATTCTGCCCCAGGTTGACAGCACGGATACCGATGAGATACTGGCTCCACGCCTGACGGCAGACGATGCGGCAGCGATGATGCGACCAGGAGTTGCGCCAGCAGTGCGGGCGGTGGCGGTGGAATATAATGCCAACGCGATTGTCAGTGCTGGCCGTGAACGGTACTTCTATCCCATCAAGGGCATTACGCCCGGCCACTTCACCATCGCCAGCCACGAACTGGCGCTCGGACGCTTCTACGACGACGACGAAGAGCGTAGCCGGGCGCGGGTAGCGGTGATTGGCTATGAGGTGGCCGAGACGCTGTATGGCGATATGGCCCGCGCCGTCGGCCAACGCCTGACTATCGGCGGCATCAGCTTCGAGGTCACGGGCGTGATTACCACTCGGCCTAGCCAGGTGTCGAGCGACTTTAACCGTCCCGGCGAGACGATCTATGTGCCCTATCAGACCGCCAGCAGCCGCCTGTTTCGCAACCAGTTGTCGCGGCGGGTCGATGTTAGCCAGATCACCGTTCAGGCCCGCAGCGCCGACCAGGTTGAGGCAGCGATTGCGCAGGTGACGGCGCTGCTACGCGAACGTCATCGCCTACGCTATCAGACCAATGATTTCCGCATTGAGAATCCCGAAGAAGATGCAGCGACAGCACAGGCGGTGATTGTGGGTCTAAACGCCTTCCTGGGTACGATTGCAGGCATTTCGCTGCTGGTGGGCGGAATCGGAATTATGAACATCATGCTGGTCAGCGTGACGCAACGCACACGGGAGATTGGCCTGCGCAAGGCAGTGGGGGCACGGCAGTGGGATATTTTGCAGCAGTTCCTGATCGAGGCGCTGGTGTTGTGCTTCCTGGGCGGCATGCTGGGCGTGGCTCTGGGCTATGGCCTGTCCTTCATGGGTACCTTCGTTTTGGAAAATGTTTTCCGTGCCGAAGGTTCACGGGCGGTGGTCTCACTGAACGCCATCATCCTTGCTACAGCGATCGCCACCAGCATCGGCGTTATCTTCGGCTTCTTCCCCGCGTTGCGGGCGGCGCGGCTGAACCCGATCCAGGCGTTGCGGACGGAGTAAGCGTTGAAGCGGTCGCGATCGTCGTGATCATCTGTAGCGCGTCCCTCCGGGGCGCGGGGGCGAGGCGTGAGGATAGAGGCTTCTCCCCTCTCGTTCCTCGCTTCTCTCCTCTCGTTCCTCGCTTCGCGTTCCTCATCTGTAACAACTGCGTCGGGAGATCGGGTATTGTGACACTCCGCAGGGGCTAAAGCCGCGCGGCTTCTTGGCCCAACCCGCCTTCTGGCGAGCGTAACGACCAACGGAGCTGTCCGCCCCGGTTGAGAATGGTGATGGCCGCGTTGTGATCGCTATCGAGCGAGA